>NZ_JAILWT010000001.1:0-592500 GCF_025698805.1 Filomicrobium sp. | reverse complement strand
CACGCCATGACAGGCGCAACCACAAGACCGAGCAGCACCTGAAAGATGGCGATCAAAGCTGCTATAGGCTTGAGTCGTCTTACAAAAAACGGTGTTCCAAAGGTGATGACGCTACTGAGGGGTTGGCGACGTCGGCGCAATGCGAGCGCTTCCATGACGACATTGCCACCGTGGCTGTGGCCAATCACCGCGTGCGGACGACCCGAGCGTTCAAGGCTTGTGAGAACGCGAGACAATTCCTCTGCGGCGATGAGACGATCGTGGTCGGAATTCGCGCCGGACCAATGCACTGGGAGAATATGTGCACCGGAAAAGCCCAGCTCCCCGAGCTTCTCCACAAGACGAGTTGTGAAACGCGACCCTTGCTGCCACCAGCGCATACCGTCGTCGCGAACATCGGCATCGTTGGTTCCATGCACCGTTATGACAATGGGGCCATCGGCTGGAAGGTTGTCTAATGCCTCCGAACGCTGACGAAACAATCTCTTAAACATAATCCCCTCCGTCCCCAGCCGGCTAAAGTCTAGCCGACTGAACAGGAATTGGGAGAGGCTTGTCAGCGAGCCCGAACGATCGAACGATAGCGGAGCGGATCAACGAGAAATTTCTTTGATATCAAATGGTTGTCGTGGGCGACAGTTCGTCTTCCTCGTCTTCAGAAGTGTCCGCAACATCGGCATACGCCCGCGGCGTCAGGCTGTCGATATCCCACGCGTCATCCTCATGCCCTGTACGTTCGGTTTTTGAACCTTCCTGCGCGCGGTCCTGCATATCGAGGACACCCTCGAGCTTGGCGTGAACCTTCGCGTTCTCGATGGCTTGTTGATCTTCGGCCATTGTCTCCGGGTCGACCTCATCGATGGGTGACGTCTTCAATGCGTCCGCGATAGCAGCTTCAACCGTCTGAGGACCTTGTTCCGCACGCTCCAGTCGCTGTGAGACCTTGCTGCCTTCCATGCCGGCCAGTGCATTCTCGATTTTCTCCGCAAGCTTACTGTCGGGTTCGACGACGGCGCGTAACAGATCCAAAACGGAAATCCCGTTTAATCTGAAGCCGATCATGTCTTCGAGTTCCTTTTTCAACTCGCTGTGCGTGTCGAGAAAGTCCTCGTTGAACATGTTTAGGATCATTCGCGCGACTTGCCGGAACGTGGCATCGTCCGGTTGAGGGATTGATAGCTCTCCCCTTGCGGCCACGTCGCGATGGGCGACGCGATCCTAGGGTTTGTAGGGTTAATGTGGCATTAACTTTATCTGTACACCCCATAACGCCTTATGGAATCTGCGCAAAAACTACAGCTCCGAGAGCGGTGCCAACGACCACCATCCAAGCGGGCGCTTTCCATGCCATCAGTAGGACAAAAGCGATGACGGCAAGCGTGAAGTCCTTGAGGTTGAGGATGGCGCTGGTCCAGACGGGATCATAAAGCGCAGCCCCGAGGACGCCGACGACAGCTGCGTTGATCCCGGCCATGGCAGCCCGCGCCGACTTGAAGCGCCGCAAAGTGTCCCAATAGGGAAGCGCACCCATCATGAGCAATAAACCCGGAAGAAACACCGCAGCGAGCGCGATCGCTGCGCCCGACCAGCCGTGAGGCTCCGGACCAGAAACAAACCCGAGGTAAGCCGCGAAGGTGAAGAGAGGGCCGGGAACAGCCTGGGTTGCACCATATCCCGCCATAAAAGCATCCGGTGTGACCCAACCGGCATCAACAACAGAGTCTTGGAGGAGCGGTAATACAACGTGACCACCACCAAACACTAAAGCGCCTGCGCGGTAGAAAGCGTCGAACAGGGCAATCTCCTGCCCACCGATATTGAGATGATGCAGCAGCGGCAGCGCGCCGAGAAGAGCAATAGCCGTAAGCAAGAGGGCCGCGCCGGCACCTCTCGAGAGAGGCATGGCCAAGTGCGTATGGGAAGAGGCTGCGCTCGTAGCTGACGTCGCGTCGGGCAACCGGTTCGCAATCAAAAGGCCAATCAGCCCCCCAAGAACGATTGCGGAGATTTGTCCAAGCGACCCGCCAACAAACGCGATGATCAGAACGGCGAGAACGGCGATTGTAGCGCGTTCTCGGTCAGGACAAAGCGAACGGGCCATGCCCCAAACAGCCTGAGCAACGACCGCGACCGCAACAATCTTCAGCCCGTGCAGCACGCTGGCTGCGAGCGGACTGTCAAAGCCAGCGGTGCCATAAGCGAACGCGATGAGCAGGAAAACCGACGGCAGTGTGAAACCCGCCCACGCGGCAAGTCCCCCAAGAAAGCCGCCCCGCAAGACGCCAATTGCAAAGCCAACCTGACTGGACGCCGGACCCGGCAGAAACTGCGCCAGAGCCACCATGTCGGCGTACTCGGCTTCGCTCATCCAGCGCCGACGGGCAATGAACTCCTCGCGGAAATATCCCAAATGCGCGATGGGACCTCCGAAAGAGGTCAGTCCAAGCCGGGTGAAAATCAGGAGAATGACCCACACGGATGAGCGTCGTTTGCTGTCTTCAGCTCCCTCGGTCGCTAGCGTCATTATTTTTATGCCTTTTTCGCTAAGCTCGGCGGTTGTCCACCGCTGCAAGAGCGCTTTGATAGCCGATGGTGGATGTCGCTTACAATGTCAGAAGAGTAAAACGCCTGCGTGAAGGTTTGCGGCGCTGAGCGAGTGGCTAATCGTAGCTTTCGACGCCTAACGATTGCTGAGGTGCATAGCGTTCGCCCCAAGGGAAACCCTCCGGGAAAGCGGCTTCGATGTCGCGCAGCTGAGCTTCCGTTAGCCGCAGTTGGCCACCCGCGACCAAGCCCTCGAGATGACGTTCGTAGCGTGTGCCCGGAATGGTAATAACATTATCACCCTGTGCCAGAACCCAGGCGATTGCGAGTTCTGCCGGCGTCCGATCCATAGCGTCCGCTGCAGCCTTAAACTTTGCGATCGCGGCGGCGTTTTTCTCGTAGTTCCCGGGGGCAAATCTGGGGTTCTTGTTGCGGATGTCGCGGGGGCTGAACGAGGAAGGATCCGGCAGATTTCCGGTCAGCATCCCGCGCCCAAGAGGGCTAAAGGCTACGAACGAAATGCCCAGCTCCCGGCAGGTCTCGAGCATCCCGCGTTCGGGCAAACGGGTCCATAAGGAATATTCGCTTTGAACCGCAGCGATGGGGTGAATCTCGTGCGCGCGCCGCAACGTGCTTGGTGAGACTTCGGAAAGACCAATCGCCCCGATCTTTCCCTCCCGTTTAAGCTGTGCCATCGCCTCGATCGCCTCCTCAATCGGACGATTTTCCTCGCGGCGATGCACGTAATAGAGCTCAATGTGATCGCGCCCGAGACGCATCAGCGAATTATCAATAGCTTGGCGCAGATAGGCAGGGCTGTTGTCGATAAATCGTTCGCCCGTCGCGCGCACGTAGCGCACACCGCCTTTGCTGGCCAGCGCAATACGTGGCCGTTCCCGCTTGAGGAACTTGCCGATCATTTCTTCGGACGTGCCCATTCCGTAGATATCGGCTGTGTCGAAGTGATTGATCCCGAGATCGACCGCACGCCCGAACAGACGCATGGTTTCGGTTTCATCAGCAGCGCCGTAGCTGCCACCGATGTTCATGCACCCCAGCCCGACCGCCGAAACGCGCGATCCCAACCTGCCGAGCCGACGTTGCTCCATACTTCTCTCCTTCCGCCCCCACGGCGCACGATCGTTTTTTGAATGTTATTCCCGGTAGGCTAGCCACAGCAAAACGGTTCGCGCAACAAGCAGCATTTGTCCTGTCGTCATCAATCATCAATGATATCTAAGAGATGACGAGGTCCATCGCCCGCGCGTATCGCGCGACAAGAAGGAGGAAGGGGACACATGAACCTTTCGGCAATGTTGCGGGCCCGCGCGGATGAAGGCCGACCCATTCGTGTCGCGCTCATCGGTGCAGGCAAGTTCGGCACGATGTATCTGGCGCAGGCGCGTCTGACTCCGGGTGTGCATATATTGGGAATTGCTGACCTTTCTGTCACACGTGCACGCCAGAGATATGCGGCCGCGGGATATCCCGGAGAGCGCCTTACAACCACAAGTATTGATGACGCCCTAGCCTCTGGCCAGACTTACCTGACCGACAATCCCGACGAACTCATCGAGCATCCCGCCTTTGACGTGATCGTTGAGGCGACGGGAGATCCAGCCGTTGGGATCGCAACAGCGACGAAAGCCGTTACGCAGGGCAAAGATCTCGTCATGGTCAATGTCGAGGCCGACGCCCTCGCAGGACCGCTCTTGGCTGATCGCGCCCGTCGTGCTGGCTTGATTTATTCTCTGGCGTGGGGAGATCAGCCCGCCCTGATCTGCGAACAGGTAGATTGGGCGAGAACCTGCGGGTTCGAAGTCGTCGCCGCCGGCAAAGGCACGCGCTATCTTCCGAGTTATCACAGCCTGACGCCGGATACGGTCTGGGATGTTCTGATCCAATACCTACCGATCGAAGACCGCAGCCATATCAATGCGCAGATGTTCAACTCTTTCCTGGATGGGACGAAGTCGGCCGTAGAGATGACCGCGGTCTGCAACGCTTGCGATTTGCTGCCTCAGTCGGGCGGATTGCGCTTCCCGCCGGCGTCACGGTTTGAGTTGGCCGAAGTTTTGAAGCCCAGGGCGCAAGGCGGCTCACTGGAACGTATCGGCGTGACGGAAGTCACATCCTCTTTGAACCGCGACGGCAGCGACGTCCCGCACCATCTCGCCATGGGCACCTTCGTGGTGATCACGTCAGATAGCGCTTATTCCCGTCAATGCCTGCGCGAATACAACTGTCTCGTTGATAGCAGCGGCGACTTCGCGTCTCTGTACCGACCAACACATATGATCGGCCTTGAACTCGGCATCTCTGTCGCGAATGTCGTTCTGCGCAAAGAGCCCACAGGCACCCCCATCGTATTCAACTCGGACGTAGTCGCCGTCGCGAAACGCGATTTGGCCGCTGGCGAGATTCTCGATGGCGAAGGCGGATTCACGGTCTGGGGACGTCAAACGCCCGCTGACGTGAGCTTGAGCGAAGGGTTTTTCCCTCTTGGCTTAGCCAAGGGCGCGAAGTTGGCCGTTCCGGTCTCCGAAGGCAAAGCACTCCGTTGGCAGGACGTCGAAGTCGATGAAACCGACGCGGCCGTCCAAACCAGGCGAGAGATGGAACGCGTGTTCGCTCCGAACGCGACGGTATCCTAGCTCCAGCTCCGACGCTGCGGATTTGCCTATCTCCGCTCTCCCGGTCATATAGAGCGCGGCTATTGTTCGGCCGATCGCTGAGGCGACCCTGTGCGCCTCGACCGAAAAATCAACAAGGGAAAATCTACATGAGTGACCGCATTGTCTTGCGCGTGGGCGAAAGCTTGGTCGCAGGCGGCCCTCCTGGCACAGCCGCTGAACCTGAAGTCGCCATTGGCGAAATGGACGGCCCCTTCGGCACGGCGTTCGCGAACCTTCTGGGTGATCAGGTCGTTGGCCACTCCCGCGTTCTGGCGCTTCTCAATACCGATGTCATGGTCCGGCCACCGACGATCTGCGTATCGAAGGTCACCGTCGACAACGAGCGCTATACCAACATCCTGATGGGTACGGTCCAATACGCGACGGCGATGGGCGTGCTCGATAGCGTCCGGTCTGGGGATATCCCGAAAGAAAAGGCCAACGATCTCGGTATTATCGTTTCGGTCTGGCTCAACCCCTCGGTCATAGAGATCGACGATCTCGACCACAAAATCCTGTTCGATATTCATCGCAAGGCGACCGCACAGGCCATTCACAAGGCCATGACGTTCGGTCCCTCGATCGACTGGCTCCTCGAGAACCAGGACAAGATCATCCACAAATACTTCGAGAAGGGTCTCAAGGGAGAGATCTAGAGTGCCCCGGAAAAGTGGGAACCGGTTTTCCAATAAGAAGCACGACTAAACAAAGGGCTGGTGCTTCCGGAAAAGTGAAGCAGTTTTCCGATAAGAACAAACGGCCCGGTCGCAGCATTCAAAAATGCGGCCGGGCTGTTTCTTTTCCCATCGGCAGTCGTGTTCCGACGGCGATCACGAGAGATTAGCGCGGGTCGTCTTCAAAGTCGGCGAGACTTTTCGGGTCTTCATGGCGCCGGGACTTGCCCTCGAAGTACGCATCGTTTTCTAAGATGAGCTGTTGGTGGTAGGCCTCCCCTTCCACCGTGCACCCACCTTTCAACGTGATCGTGTTGGCGTAGATCTGCCCGATCACAGTTCCGAAAATGACGATACTGTCGCAAACGGCGAAGCCCTGCAGTTCTCCATCAGGTTCAACGACGAGCGCACGACAACGCAGCGAGCCGGCAATGCGGCCCGTCAACGTGACGTCTCCTGCGATTTCGACATCCCCGTCGATACTGACGTGACTGCCGAGAGGTGTGACGCTGCCATGCATTTTGTTAGCAACGCCGGAAGAATTGGACTTGAACATAGGGGCTCATGTACGTCGCCAGCTTTGCGCGCACGCGCCCACCGCCGGCCAATCAGATCGTTTGAGTTTCTTGTACGGGGTTTTGCCGATCTTTTGCGGCCTGTTCAAGGTTGGGTAGAAGATTGGTGTGTTCGTCGTAACTGCGCGAACTTCCCTCGAATTCCGCGCCCAACACCAATTTGAGCCGATGATGGTGAATATCTGCGTCGACCCGTGCGCTCGGCTGCAAGAGGACGTTAACGCCCTGGATCGTGCCCGTCACACGGCCATGCACGACGACCGTGCCGCCATGGATTAGGCCCTTCACCTCGGCATGTTCACCGATGATTACATTGGCCCCCATGACATCACCCTCGACGACGCCGTCTACGGTAAGGTTCCCCTGTGAAATGATACGCAGCTCACCGCCCAGAATGGCGAGATCACTTCCAATCACGGACATGGGCCCGGAAATATTCGAAGCATCAAAACCAGAGCGCTTCGAGGTGTTCATTGTCGGCAACAAAGGTGCAGTCTGAGGTGGTTCCTGCGAATGTGACGATTGATGCGACGCTAACATGGGTTCTCCTCCAAACCCTCCCGACCGGGACGTTAGCGTAAGGCACTTTGGATGTCACGATTGATACGAGCGAGCGGATCGGTCGCAGCTCGGCGGGTCGGCTGGTGTTGCGTCTCCAGCATAAAGAACGGATATATTGGGTAGTCGGATGAGTGGGGCCCGCTTCCGTGACACGTAGGAGACATCGCAAGATGGTATCTGCCGTCGCATTATTTGCGATGGCGCTCCGTCTTGTTGTCGCCTTCCTTTTCGTCCCAACGACCGTCATTTCCGGTGTCCCTGCCGAAGCGGGCTACGAGGTTGTGCTCTGCACCGAGCACGGCCCCATGCAGATCGCCATTAATGAGAATGATGGCCAATCTTCTCACGACGATCAGCGTAAGCCGCGCATTTGCCCGTTCTGTTACGCGGGCGCGGGCATCCCGTTTGCGCTCGCGGCCGAGCTCCCACCGCCACCGCCCAGCGTCGGCTTTGCACCTCGCGAGCCGCGCACCGTAGCCGTCTTCCCCCGCCATCCACGCATCTATGCGCCGATGGCCCGCGGTCCACCTCAGCAAATTGCCTGAAGACCTGCCAAGTCCTAGAGCTCGGGCGCCCTACCGTGCCCGGACCATTCAGCGATTTCTCTGAGGTATGTAACCCATGCGATGTTCCGTGCACGCAGCCGTGACGGCTGCGGTATTCCTTGGCTTGTCGACGGCCGAGACCAACGCACAATCCACGACGAAACCCGACAATATCGATCTACCGCCCATCGTTGTAGAGCAGGTGGAGCCTAAACCAGCATCCCTGGCTACGAAGCCGGCACAATCAAAACAAGCGGTATCTGCTGCGTCACCAGCGTCAAAGCCTGCGGACGTCAGTTTGTCCAATATGCCGCTGGCGCTGACTGTTGGACAGCGCTCCGGCAGTCTGACCGTACCGAACACCGTAGAAGCCACTGCGGAGATTCAGCGGACGCCCGGCGCTGTGGAGGTCGTCTCTGACAAGGCCTACAAGGCCTCGACGCCGTCCGCCACGATCAAGGATGCGCTCGACTACGTGCCCGGCGTGTTCGTGCAACCGAAGTGGGGTGACGACACACGCCTCTCCATCCGCGGTTCTGGCCTCTCACGAAATTTCCACCTGCGCGGCGTGCAGCTGTACATGGATGGAATTCCTATCAACACCGCCGACGGCTACGGTGATTTTCAAGAAATCGACCCGACAGCCTACCGCTATATCGAGGTCTTCAAGGGGGCTAACGCGCTGCGTTTCGGTGCCAACTCGCTCGGCGGCGCAATCAATTTTGTGATGCCGACGGGATATGACGCAGACCGGTTCGGTGCGCGGGTCGATGTCGGCAGCTTCGGTTTCCGCAAATTCGCGACCGGTTCCGGCGGCGTCTATGGGGCAGCCGACTATTTCATCACAGGCACTTGGCAGGAGCAGGACGGCTACCGAGAGCATAGCGACGGAGAGAGTGTCAGGGGCTCCGCCAATGTTGGGTATCGCCTGTCGAGCAACGTTGAAACGCGCTTCTATTTAAATGCCAACGACGTCGAGCAGCGTATTCCGGGCAGTGTCACGCGAACTGCCGCGCTGAGCGATCCGAAGGCAGCCGCAGCCAACAACATCTTGCAGGACTATCAGCGCAACATTGAAACGGTTCGCCTTGCCAATAAGACGTCGGTACGGCTCGACGACAACACCACGGTGGAGTTCGGCGCCTTTTACGTCGATCGCAAACTCGATCATCCGATCTATCAGTGGCTCGACTATGCATATCAGGACGCAGGTGGCTTCGTGCGAGCTGTTGATGCGCGCGAGATTGGTGGTCATGCCAACCGCTTCATTTTTGGTGTCAACATTCACGGCGGCGAGCTGGACAACAAGCAATTCGCGAATATCGGCGGACAAAAGGGCGCCCTGCTGTCGAGTTCGCTGGATGAAAGCTTAAACGTCTCAACCTACGTGGAGAATACCTTCTACGCCCTGCCGGACGTTGGTCTGGTCACGGGGCTGCAATATCTCCATGCCAAGCGCGAGCGTCGCGATCGCTTCTTCTCTGATCCTCCGTCTTGGGGCGTCCCAGACGCAAATCCGGATGACTCAGGTGTGCGAACCTATGATCTTCTCAGCCCCAAGGTCGGAATCCTTTGGGATGTCGATCCTGGCTGGCAATTTTTTGCCAACGTCTCGCGGAGCGCCGAGGCACCATCCTTCGGAGAAAATAGCTTCACGTCAGCGGCGGCCTCAAACATCGAAGCCCAACGCGCGACGACCTTCGAGATCGGGACGCGCGGGAGGCGCGAGGACTACAGGTGGGACTTCGCGATCTACCGCATGAACATCGACAACGAGTTTCAATGTCTTGAGACGGGAAATACCGGATCATGCACCCAGGTCAATCTCGATAAGACGATCCATCAGGGTGTCGAATTGGGCGGCGGTGCAGCGCTACTCAAGAGTGCATTCGTGCACCGTGACAGGTTGTGGCTGAACGCCGCCTACACCTTCAACGACTTCCGCTTCGATGACGATCCCGTCTTCGGAAACAACGAGCTTCCCGGCGCGCCCCGTCACTTCGTGCGTGCCGAACTGCTCTACCAGCACCCCAGCGGGTTCTACGTCGGACCCAACGTCGAATGGGTCCCGGAAGCCTACTATGCCGACAGCGCAAACTCGTTGGAAACGAAGGCTTACGCGCTCTTAGGGGCCAAGATCGGTTTCGACGATGGCGGCCCGATCTCGGCCTACATCGAAGGCCGCAATCTCACAGACGAAACGTACATCGCCAGCACCAGTATCGCGACGCGTGCTGATGCATCGAGCGCGCTTTTCGAGCCTGGCAACGGTCGCGCCATCTACGCCGGTGTGCAGGTGAAATGGTGATCGGTCAGTTGAGACAACCAAGGAGAATGCAGAAGATGACAATACGAATGACTTTGGCTGCCGCGGGGATGATCATCGCGACGATCGCTCCCGCCACGGTATCCGCCCACGTTGGTCTCGAGCAGAAGCAAGCAACCGTCGGCGCGTCGTACAAGGCGGTATTCAAGGTGCCGCACGGATGCTCCGGCTCCCCCACCCAAAAGGTCATCGTCCAAATTCCCGAGGGAGTGATCGGCGTCAAGCCGATGCCCAAACCGGGTTGGACCCTTACCATCGAGCGCGGTCCCTACGAGAAGTCCTACAAGTTCTACCACGGCAGTATGCTGTCGGAGGGCGTACGCACCGTGACATGGACCGGCGGCCCTCTGGCCGACGAGCACTATGACGAGTTCATCCTTTCATCGTTCGTTGCTGGAGAATTGCCAGCGGATACGGCGATCTATTTCCCGGTGACGCAGGAATGTGAAAAAGGCGAATTGAAATGGGCGGAAATTCCAGCATCAGGCCAGGATCCTCATGATCTCAAGGCACCGGCGCCCGCACTCAATCTCGTTGCTCACGAAGGCGGTCACGGCAGCCATGCCCATGGCCAAGCCGCCGATGCCTCCGAAATCAAAGTGGGTGATCTGATCATAGAGAAACCGTGGTCGCGTACCACGCCTCCCGGCGCTTCCGTCGGTGTTGGTTATCTTAAAATCCGCAACATGGGCGGCACGCCGGACACCTTATTGGGGGCGAACGCCGCTTCCGCCGAACGTGTGGAGGTCCACGAGTCCAGCGAAAAGGACGGTATCGCTAGAATGCGTAAACTGGCGAATGGCCTGGATCTGCCCGCGAAGGAGGCGGTGGAACTTAAACCTGGGAGCTTTCACCTGATGCTCATGGGATTGAGCGAGCCGATTACCTCTGACAAGAAGCTGCCGATCGAACTGCACTTCAAGAACGCAGGGAAGGTCACGGTCGAATTCGACGTATCTCCTATCGGCGAGGCGAAATCCGGCTCCGGCCACGCCCACCATCATTGATGGAAGCGTCCGGAGCGACATTTGCGACACCGTCGCTCCGGATCGCACGGCTCTAAGCGCCGACCTCGGCGGCCAACTTCTGCAGAAGATCTTTTTCGTAATCCATGTGAAGAGCAGCTTCTGCGCGTGTGAGCGCGTAACGGGAATGACGCTGTGCCGACGACCTGAATGCCTCATCACCCAGGGCAGCGAGCGCGGCGAACGCTTTTTGAAGCCGCACTTGCACCTCGACATTCCCGGCACCGTCCCGTGCGATCGGGGTGAAGACATCGTCGAACATTTCGGCTGTCTGGATTGGCGGGACCCACACACCGGGGCAAGGAGCGTCGGTCTCAGCATCGTCCGCTTCTCCAGGCGCCCATGCGTTCAATACGCGGACGCAACGGCCAATGACATCGATCGCGGTGCCGGGGTCGTTCAAAGCGGGAGATAGGGCCCTTGATGCGATCTCCGAGAGAACACAAAGTCCGAATCTGGGATCCTGGTCAAACGAACGCTCGTCATCGATCGTGAATGCGATGCGGATCGATTCAAGCGCGTCTTCATCGTCGATGCCGACGGAACGAAAGAGCGGACGGACAGGGTCGGCAAAGGCGCCGGGAAGCGCTGTGATGTAGACCTTCCCCTCATGTTTCTGGGCACAGTCGGAAATCGCGCGAATGTCGACATGCTGTATGTATCCGATCCGCTCTGCAAACGTTGGTCTGGCCTCCTTCGGAATCTCGTTCTCGGGATCGCGAAGTGCATGGCCGCCGAGAAAGGGATGCGCAATCCGTAACTTCACGGCGTCGAGAGTTGCGCGCTCGACGCGATCCGTCGTTTCGCCCACGCGACCCAGCCGCGCCAGATAGTCGATCCACCGGAGTAGCGTGATGATGATCAACGCGATGACGCCAATCGTCACGAGGAACAGGATCAGCCGCCCCCGATCGCCGTAGGCGTCGGCGCTCAGGGCGATAATCCCAACGAGGCTATACAGGAAAGAGCCGATGAACGTTCCCAGGGCATTTTGCGTGGTCGGATCATCGATAAGGAGTTTCGTCGCGCGCGGAGTCGCATTACTCGTCGCAGCGGCGTAAGCCGACACCATTGTCGTAAGCGAAAACGTGGTCACAGCGAGCATGCTTGATGCAAGGATCGTCAAGATGCTGTCGATCGACTTGGAACCGAACTCGAAGGCGCCGTCCTCAGGAAGGTAGCTTTCGAAAACAACGCCAGCCATGGCTGTTAGGAGCGCCGCGATGCAGAATAGGCTGACACGGACCCAGAGCTTGCGCTTGAGCTGCAGAAGGAGCCATTGCCAGCGGGCGATCATTCAAGAAGTCCTCCTGGGGTGAGTTAAGGGTCTTGAAGCCGACTCTCTGCATCAAGACTATTGAGTGGTGTTAGGCGAACCATTCATTTCGCCCCATGGTTCCCTGAAACAAGTGCACTCAATCGGTTAACCGCATTTTCCGAGCGCTCGAATTCGTGAGCCAAAGGGGACTTGGCTAAACTCAGAGAAAGGGTCAGACTAGGACTAGTAACTTGATCGCGGCTTGTTTTGGCCGCCGCCAATTCGGATGCCAGCGCGCGTGAGAGCCGTGATCCCTTGAACGATGAAGTTCAGGAGGAGAAATTATGGCTCAAAGTCATTCCGGACATTACGACATCATCACAACCGCCGAGCCACGTGGGGCAGCACCGGTCGTCCGCTCCATTTCGCCGTCGGATCTAAGCTATGCGATATCCAAGGGCATAGACGATTTCTGGGCGATGCCCACGCATGTCGTGTTTCTGTGTCTCATCTATCCAATTGTCGGTCTTGTCCTAGGGCGGGCCGTGTTCGCATACGAAATGATACCGCTTCTCTACCCTATTGCGGCCGGCGTCGCGTTCATCGGCCCCTTCGCGGCCATAGGCTTATACGAGCTCAGCCGTCGCCGTGAGATGGGTCGCGATACGTCTTGGCGGCACGTCATGGACTTTGCGCACTCCCCATCGTTCCCAGCAATCGTCGGTCTCGGACTGCTCATGTTGGCACTGGTGGTTGTTTGGATTTCCTTGGCGGGCGCGGTCTTTGTTGCGAGCTTTGGTTACGTCGAGCCCGTTTCATTCTCTGCTTTCCTGCGAGATCTCCTAACGACCAAGGAAGGGCATAACGTCATCATTGTCGGCAATGCGATCGGTCTTGTGTTTGCGGTTCTGGCCCTGATGCTGAGCGTCGTTTCTTTTCCTTTGCTGCTCGACCGCCATGTCGGGTTGCCGACGGCACTCGCGACTTCCATGAAGGCGGTCCTCAAAAATCCATTCACGATGGCGCTGTGGGGATTGATCGTCATCGCAGCACTGATCCTAGGCGCGATCCCATTTTTCATGGGATTGGCGATTGTCGTGCCGGTGCTGGGGCATTCAACCTGGCACTTGTATCGTAGGGTCGTGGAGCCGGATCATAGCCGTCGGCCGGAATATCATCCGCGTCCGAAGTGGCGCCGCTATGCGGCGGAGTTCCCAGCGTCACTCTTTGTGCCTTCATCCGATAGGGATGAAGACACGAAGGTGTAAGTCAAGGATAGAGCTTGGGTAGGTCTGAAACTGATTTTTTCAGTTCGCGATCAGCCCCACAAGTGAAGGG
Source organism: Filomicrobium sp. (assembly GCF_025698805.1). Classification (NCBI taxonomy): domain Bacteria; kingdom Pseudomonadati; phylum Pseudomonadota; class Alphaproteobacteria; order Hyphomicrobiales; family Hyphomicrobiaceae; genus Filomicrobium; species Filomicrobium sp. The sequence continues at coordinate 578,979 of NZ_JAILWT010000001.1, read as the reverse complement.
CCGCAATCGCGGCGAGGCTCAGTGCACCGATCCAAAGCGCGGCGCGTCCCGACCAGGACGCACGCGCTTCCTCGCGCGCAAGGCGGCGGATTGTCGTTTCGTCGAGCCGCAATCCATCACGCGTCATTTGATCGAGCGAATTCAGCGTACCCTGCGCGCGGAGCATGAACTGCGGCGCATCCGCTAACACTTTGCCAAGTGTCGAAGCGCCTTCCCCCACGTCCTTGATCTGACCAATGACACCGAGATTGCTCTGCATCCAATCGCGTGCCACAGGTTCGGCTGCCGTCCACATGTTGAGCCCAGGGTCGAGCGACCGCGCAACGCCCTCAACAATCACCATGCTTTTTTGCAGCAGGATGAGTTCCGGTCGGGTCTCCATGTCGAACACTTCCGTGTAGGCAAAGAGCTGACCCAACAAATCGGCCATGGAAATCTCTTCCGCCGTCCGACCGTGAATGGGTTCTCCTATTGCGCGCATGGCTTGGGCGAAAACTTCCACCGAATGATGCTGTGGAACATAACCGGCTTCAAAGTGAATGGCTGCGACGCGGCGATAGTCGCGCGTAATCAGCCCGTGCAGAATCTCGGCGAGGAACCGTCGCTCCATGGCGCCAAGACGTCCCATGATGCCGAAGTCCACCGCAACAACATCGCCGCTCTTGTCGACGAGCAGATTGCCCTGATGCATGTCGGCATGGAAAAAGCCGTCGCGCATGGCGTGGCGCAGGAACGATCGCAGGGTAATAAGACCAAGCGATTTCAGATCATGACCAGCCGCCTTGAGCCGCGCATGGTCCGCGATCGGGATCCCATCGATCCACTCAAGCGTCATGACCCGTTTGGACGTCCGCTTCCAGTCCACGGAAGGAACGCGAAAGCCTTTATCGTCGGTGATATTCTCCGCCATTTCGGAAATGGCGGCCGCTTCCAGCCTCAAGTCCATTTCCAGCTCGGTGGTACGCTTCAGCGTGTCAACGACGGCAACTGGCCGCAAACGACGAGAAGGCGGATGAAACCGCTCGATCTGTCGTGCGGCGAAGTAATAGCTGTCGAGGTCAGCCTTGAAGCGGCGCTCCACGCTAGGACGTAGGATCTTAACGGCGACATCGCGCGGCCCCGCCGCGTCGGCAACGGTTGCTTTGTGAACTTGCGCGATAGACGCTGCCGCGACTGGAGGTCCGAACGTACTGAAGTGATCTTCAAGCCTTCCGCCAAGCGCCTCCTCTACGGCACGACGACTTTCGCGCATGGGAAAGGGGGGAAGCTTGTCCTGAAGCTGCGAGAGATCACTCGCCAGTTCCGGTCCGATGACATCGGCGCGCGTGGCGAGAAACTGGCCCAGCTTTATATAGGACGGCCCAAGTGATGCGAGCGCTTCCGTGATACGCGCTGATTTCGGCTGCCGTGCACGAAATGGCCATGTCACGGCCCGGATCGGGACCGTCAACGCGCGCGCGATCAGCAAGGGTGCCGGGACCTTCATTCCAGGCGGCACGAACCGCACGCCGTACTGCGCGAGCACGACGCCTGCGCGCGCGAGACGCAGAACGTTCATCAGGGCGCCGGCCATGGGGGATGATGTCTCCTGGGTGAATTGTGACGGTGGAAAGTGTGTAAACTTTCCGCGCAGATTGCTGGTTAGTCCGCCCTGGTCAAGACCCGCGGACAACCACTTGTGAGCATAATGGGTCAACGTTGGCTCGGCCCACGGGGTTGTCGGCCTTCTAGCACGTCAAAACGCCCTGGTGGTTAACCGCCAGGGCGTTAAGTCAGTTAAAATGTTCAGCTGCCCTGGATCAATCCTCACAGACGACACTGATGGTCAGATTTGCCGAGGGGATGAACTTCTTGCAGCCGAGTTCTGGAGCAGCAGCAACTGTAGAGGTGTTCGTCTCGATGACTGCCGGGGTGGCGGTAACCGTGGAACCCGTCACGACATCGGAGGCATCCGCCTGCGCGACAACCTTCTGAACCGGTAGCGGCGGATCGATAGCAGCAATCTCTTCCGCCTCTTCTTCGGCCTGCTGCTGAGCGATCTTCTGTTCTGCTGCTGCCTTGCGGGCGGCCAAACGACGAGCCTCTGCCTTGCGCTGGGCCGCGATCCGGCGTTGTTCGGCGCGACGTTCCGCAGCAGCCCGCTCGCGAGCCCTGGCGCGTTCATAAGCTGCGGCCCGGCGGCGCTGTTCCGCGTGATGGCGTTGCTGTTGATGCATGCCATGGCTCAGCAACATGCCAACGCCGATGCCGATAGCCAGTCCTTTGCCGCCAGCCTGCGCCTTGGGGGTGAAAGCTGCAGTCGCGACAGCGAGGGAAAGGGTCAGTGCGATGAGTGAGCGCAACATGGTGGTATCTCCTGAGCCGGTGTCTGTCTCTGTTGTCGCGCTGGGCTGGCAAAAGGTTCAAAGGCGCCCTGCGTTCTTGAGACCCAACATGGCGCACACGCGGAAAATCGGCTGTTCCCTGAAGAACAGGCCGCGAGGAATTTTCGCAATATTCCTGGTTAATGCTGGTTCAGCTGGTGACGGGACACCGGAGGAGATAGATCAGGCCTGACAAAAAGCCGATGCAACCTTAGATCCGCCAACCGGAATGCATCGCGGCGATGCCGCCGGACAGATTCCGATATTTCACCTGGGAAAAGCCCGCAGCGCGGATCATATCGGCGAAACGCTCCTGCTTCGGGAATTTGCGGATTGACTCGACGAGGTACTCGTAGGGTTGTGCGTCTCCTGCCGTCAGTTTGCCCAGGCGCGGGATGACCTCGAAAGAATGGAAATCATAGACGCGGTCGAGAAGCGGAATGCGGCATTCGGAAAATTCCAGGCACAGGAACCGTCCGCCAGGCTTTAAGACACGATAGGCTTCACGCAGCGCCTGATCAATGTGGGTGACGTTGCGGATGCCAAAAGCGATCGTGTAGGCGTCAAACGCCCGGTCAGGGAAAGGTAACGCCTCCGCATTGCCTTCAACCAGTTCGATGCGCCCGTCCAATCCAGCATCTGCAACGCGGTGACGTCCGACGTCGAGCATCTCCGGCGAGATATCGCATATAACGGCAGTTCCATCGGTGTCCGTCGCACGTGCAAAGCGTAACGCAACGTCTCCGGTCCCGCCGGCGACATCGAGCAGCCGGAAAGCGCGGCCCGATCGCGGCGGGGCCAGCCACCCGATCAAATCGTCTTTCCAGAGTCGGTGCAGACCGCCGGACATGAGGTCGTTCATCAGGTCGTAGCGCTGGGCGACCTTCGCAAACACCTCGTTGACAAGCCCCTGCCGTTCGCCTTCCGCCACGTTGCGAAAGCCAAAGCTGGTTTGAGCATCGCCCGGTTCGCCTGTGCGCTCATCGATCATGGGCCCGCACGTCTCCATCAAATCTCGTATCTCCCACCTGTGATAGCCAACTATTGCGAGCGATGCTACGCCATTGCGCCAAAACGCTTATCACGATGCTTGGGGGCGTTGGATCAGGAGTGCCCGTTGCCGGAATTACCCGAAGTTGAAACCGTAAGACGCGGCCTGGAGCCGGAGTTGGTGGGGAGGCGGCTCGTGCAAGTCGAGCAGCGGCGGCCGGATTTGCGCTTCCCGCTTCCCGATAGGTTCGCCGAACGCCTATCCGGACGCCGTGTTGAGGCGCTACGCCGTCGCGCGAAATATCTGATCGCGGATCTGGAAGGTGATGAAAGCCTCGTCATGCATCTCGGCATGAGCGGCAGGTTTACCATTGTACCTGGTGCAATGGACGGCAATGGCAGCCGTCCCGGCGTTTTTACTCATGAGGTAACCCCAGCCGCGAAACACGATCATGTCGTCTTTCACACCGATCGCGGAACAACCGTGACCTATAACGACGCCCGTCGCTTCGGCTTCATGTTGTTGATCGAGGCGAACGCGTTGGACACGCATGCGCTCTTTGCCGCGATGGGTCCTGAGCCGTTGAGCAACGCGCTGCATGCTGGCCACCTCGCCGCCCGCGCCACGGGCCGCACCACGGATCTCAAGGCCTTCCTGATGGATCAGCGCAACGTTGCGGGTCTTGGCAATATTTACGTGTGCGAGGCGTTGTATCGCGCGAAGTTGTCGCCGTTACGCGTCGCGTCGAGCTTGGCGACCAAGAAGGCCGCTCCAACGGCGCGCGCCGAACGCTTGGTCCCGGCCATCGTGAGTGTTCTCAATGATGCCATAGCTGCGGGCGGGTCCTCACTGCGTGATTACCGGCAAGCTTCTGGAGAACTCGGATATTTCCAGCACACCTTTGCGGTCTATGGCCGCGAAGGCGAGCCTTGTAGCCGGACTGGCTGTGGAGGCACCGTTCGCCGTATCGTCCAGGCTGGGCGCTCGACATTCTATTGCCCATCCTGCCAGCGCTAACGGTGCGACCAACAAAGACCAGAGACGACCGGAGAAAGATCATGGCCTATGAGACGATCCTCTGCGAAACCAAGGGACGCGTGGCGATCATCACGCTGAGCCGGCCTGACGCGCTGAACGCACTGAACACGCAGCTGGTCGGTGAGCTGGCCGAAGCATTGACGGGCTATGATCGCGACGACGCGATCGGCGCGATCGTCATTACCGGATCGGAAAAAGCGTTCGCTGCTGGGGCCGACATCAAAGAGATGGCGCCGAAATCCTTCATGGACGTCTACCGAGAGGACTTCGCAGCCAATTGGGATGTTGCCGCCCGATGCCGCAAGCCCGTCATCGCGGCTGTCGCCGGTTACTGCCTCGGAGGCGGCTGCGAACTTGCGATGCAATGCGATTTCATCCTGGCTGCGGACACAGCCAAGTTCGGACAGCCTGAAATCACGCTGGGCATCATGCCGGGGATTGGTGGCACGCAGCGGCTGACGCGCTTCGTTGGCAAATCGAAAGCCATGGAGATGTGCCTGACTGGCCGCATGATGGATGCTGAGGAAGCGGAGCGCTCCGGTCTTGTCAGTCGGGTCGTGCCTGCGGCGGATCTGTTGACGGAGGCGGAAAAGGTTGCAAGCAAGATCGCATCGCTGTCATTGCCCGCAGTAATGATGACGAAGGAAACCGTCAATCGCGCCTACGAGACGACTCTGTCCGAAGGGATCCTCTTCGAGCGACGCGTGTTCCATTCTATGTTTGCGACGGAAGATCAGAAGGAAGGCATGGAAGCGTTTTCTGAGAAGCGCAAACCGAACTTCAAAAATCGATGAGCTGCAAATGCGAGGCGCTTCTCGTTAATGCGCCCTCGGAGACACCTGGGCAGAACGTTCGGTAAGATGGCGGAGTTTACGGTGTGTGCGTGCCGCAATAAGTGAAACCAGCATGAGCCCGAGACCGCCGCCAACAAAGACGTAGTTCGCGGGCCAGTCCGGCTTGGTGCTGCCGAGCTTCCCCGATGCTATGAGAAAGGTGAGCCCGGCAACAATCGCCCCCGCTTGGATGAGCGCAAGCGTCGCTGCCGCGTCGAGCATACGCGGCCGCACTAAGGGGCTATCGAGGTTCTCCATGCGGTTCACATAAATAAGCAGGCAACAGGCGATGAAGGCCATTGCAGACCCGTATTGCCAGCTATGCCACCACCACAGTTGCGTGAGCGAGTAGGTGGCAAAGATCGCAGCTGCGCCCCAGGCGTAAATCATCGCCATGAGCCGCGCATTTCGCCGCGAAGCAAATATGGTTTCATGAGTTTCGTCGATCGGCAGGCCTTTGGGGAGGCGCCGGTTGACGATAAGCCCGACCAGGACTGCCGCCGCAGGGAACGCGAGCGACGCGATAAGTGCCAGGTCCCGGGCGCTCTCGCCGACAGCCCATACTAACATTGCGATCGAGGCGACCATCACCACGACGAGACCGGGAATAAGCGGCTGCAGTGACATCGTGTTTCCTTCAACAGCAGCCCTGGAGACGGACTGCGCGGCGTTGGCGCGCAGAAGATTGCCGCTCTGCGCCTTGCCCAAGTTAACTCGTGACAGTCTCCTGCTTGCTCTGCTTGCGGGTCATATAGAGCGCATTGGCAGTGATTGCAGCAAGAGCCAAGGCACCGAAAAAGAAGATATTGTTCGCGGCCCAGTCTTGCCATTCGATCTGTTTCTTCACCGTGACGGGGAATTTTCCATCGATGATAAGCCCGAGGGCAGCAATGCCCATTCCTACCAATTGCCCAACGGATAGGTACTGGGCGAGGTTCAACATGGTCTGTTCGCCGCTGTCGCGTTTTTCGTCGCTGGCGATAACCCACGCAAATCCTAGGCAGAGGACGGCTACGCCTGCGAAGGCCAGCGTGAACACAAGCCATTCCTTCCAGCGCAGAATGTCCAGCATAGGAGTGTAAGTGGTGAAAAGCCCGATTGCGCCCCACGTCCAGACCAGCCCCATATAGGTCGCGGTCGATGCGGCAATCCGATGCTTCGTTGCGGCGCGCCGATAAAGGCTCCGGTTGTCGAGGATCGCAGTTGCCGCAACAGACGCCGCCACCAGCGCGCAGGCCAGCGTGTGCATCTCAGGCGCGACGTTGGCTGCGCTCCAAAGAATGGCCGCCAGTCCAATCGTCAGTGCGACGATCCAGATCGCCCATGCCATTTGCTTCCCCCGTCGTCTCGCTCCGCGCATATCGGCCCGGACGAGCCGATAAAGCTATATTTCGCGCCCCGTTCCCTACCTCAGCCGCTTAGGCGCGTCAAAACTGGAAATAGATAAACGTCTGCGGCTGCCCTTTGCCCACTTCAAGGACGACAGCTATCGCGACCAACGCCGTCACCACGGCCAAAATCGGATTTGGCCGCAAGCGCTGCGACACCACGTCATAGCTCGTTGGACCGAACGTGGATAGGGCCGCTGCGAGTGCAAGCAACCCAAGCCCCTCCAACTGACCCGCGCCGCCGCCCGCGCCCGCCATACCCGCTAGCATAGATGCCGCGGTGGAAAAGTCCGGAGCGCGAAACAGAACCCATCCGATGACGACGAAGGCCATCGTTATGGCCCAGGACAACAAAAACGGCAGACGCACGCCGTATTGCCCCCACGCCCGGCAGACGACCAGCCCGACCCCGTGCATGAAACCCCAAGCGATGAACGTCCATCCCGCGCCGTGCCAAAGTCCGCACAGACCCATGGTGAGCATCGTTGCGGCAAGGTAGCTACCTACCCCGTGTTTGCTGCCCCCCAAAGGGATGTAAACGTAGTCACGGAGGTAGCGGGACAGCGTCATATGCCATCGTCGCCAGAAATCGCGCAGATCGACGGCTGCATAGGGTGCACGGAAATTCTCGGGCAATGTCAGACCGAGCATCAGCGCGATTCCGATTGCCATCTCCGAATAGGCAGAGAAATCCAGAAACAGCTGGAATGAAAACGCCAAGGCGCCACTCCACGCTGTCGCCACGTCAGGAATGCCGGAGGAGGCCTGCGTAAAGGCCCGATCAGCGATGGGGGCGAGGCTGTCGGCCAGAAACACCTTCTTCGCGAGGCCGATCGTAAGCAGCGTCGCGCCCTTCGCGAGACGTTCGCCAACGCCGGTTCGCAACGGATCGAGATCAAGCTGCGGAATAATCTCATGATGCCGGACGATGGGCCCCGCGATGAGCCGCGGAAACAAGGATACAAAGACGATAAAGCGCCGTAACGGATAGCGCGGGGCTTGATGCCAGCTTACGTCCGCAAGGTATGAGATAATCTCGAACGTGAAAAAGCTGATGCCGATAGGCAGAAGTATTGTAACCGGCGGCACCTCGATGCCGACGCCGACCAGCACGCTTTCCGCAAAGAATGTCCAGTATTTAAAGAAGCCGAGAATGGCGAGATTGGCTGCGATAGCCAGCCAGATCAGCCAACGCGCCCGCCGGCCGGTGGCAATGAATATAACCGCCACGACCCAGGACAGAATCGTTTGCGCCAACAGAAGGGGCACGAACCGGACGTCCCACCATCCGTAAAATACGAGTGAAAGAGCAATAAGCGCCCATTCGCGTCCCACCACGCTGCCCGCCCGCGCGAGTCCGTACCAGACCGCGAGGACGCAAGGGAGCAACCCGAGGAGAAACTCCTGGCTTTGAAAAAGCATCGGGTGATCCCTGCAGAATGCGGTTTAGAAGGCCATTCAAAATGAAAAGGTGCCCTAAGCAATTGGCGGGAAAACGTCCGACCCTCAAGGATGGAATAAACTTCGGCGTCTTTGTCGCAGTAAGCCGAATGGGACCGCATGCAACGCCGTTGACCGCGGAATCGCCCCGCTCTATAAGGGCCCCAGCCAACAGCCGCCTGGAGTCCGTTCTCCGGGCGGTTCATCTATTGCGCCCTCTCGTTTTATCGGCGAAACGGAATGCCAATTTAGGCAGTGCCGGCGAGATGTGGCATCGAAAAAAGGAACGTAACTTCAATGGCCAACACCAAATCGGCAAAAAAAGCCGTCCGTAAGATCACCACGCGCACCGCCGTCAACAAGTCGCGCCGCTCGCACATGCGTACCGAGATTCGTCGGGTCGAGGAAGCGATCGCCGCAGGTGATCAGGATAAGGCTTTTGAAGCGCTCGGTGCTGCTGCACCCCTGATTGCGCGGGCCGCACAGAAGGGCATCGTTCATAAAAACACGGGTTCGCGGAAGATCTCCCGTCTTACGCAGCGCGTTAAAGGAATGTCGGCACCAGCGTAAACGGTGACAACTTCGCTCCCGAACTGGCTGTGACATGTTCGCCACAAATCAATTTCGGAGTGGGCTCGCTAGATGGTTTTCTGAGTGTCACTAAGTAACGGAAAATACGCCCCTCCCGACTATTCCATCGCCACTACGGCGGCCACCCGACTCGGGGCTGGCGGTCAGCTCATCAAGTAAAATCTACTCTCCTGCGGCGCTTCGTTTCGAGGCGTCGTTTTTGTATCTGATGGCTGTGAATGAACGGCCGCAGGCCTGTGGATTCAGTAGGCTTTTGCACAGTCGGCCACTGCTGGAAAAGGGGTGTGATCGGCCCGCCGAAACGGCACTCTTGAAATAAAATGTGTACGCAACCATAGAAAAACGATGCTTGCCACCGCTGTGGTTAACGTCCTATTAATATCCCTCACCAGCGCCACCGCGTATCAGTAGGCGTTAGGGCGTCGCCGTTCGGCAGCGCGGTCTTGTTAACAGTCCAGCGTAAAGACGTGTCGTGTATCCAGTGCAGAAGAGTAAGTACTCTGGGCCACGCTGGGTCGTCTAAATTTGGCAAAGCTCACTTTTGCGCCTGAATTAGCTCGGTGCGCAGCGGGGAAATTTTGTCAAATACTTGAGAACTGTTGAGTGTACGCGGTCGGAGAGGGCAAGCGGCACTGAGTACATAGCGTGGAGGGGCAAGTGGGGTCTTGTGATTCCATCCACATAGAGGACGTTTCGGTTGAAGAGGCGTGGGCGCGCCTGTCCTCCGAAGCGGACACCATTCTGATCGATGTGCGGACGCGAGCAGAATGGGCATTTGTGGGGCTACCTGATTTGTCGAATCTCGGCAAGCAGGTCGTGCGGATCGAATGGCAATCCTTTCCGGAGAACCAGGTTGATGCCGCATTTTCCGAACGGCTTTCCGAGTTTTTGAGTTCGGCCGGGATCGGCAAGGATGCGGAGCTTCTCTTCATCTGCCGATCGGGCAGTCGCAGCCGCCATGCGGCTGAAGTAATGGCGGCGCAGGGATACCAGCGCTGCCGCAATGTGGCCGATGGCTTCGAGGGACCTCTCGATGCGCATCGGCACAGGGGAACCCAGGCCGGATGGAAAGCGGCTGGGCTCCCGTGGGTGCAAGGCTAACGCGCACCCTTCCGCAAGATCAGATAAGCAAAACGGGCTTCCGCGAGGGCTGGAAGCAGCGGGAAAGCTTTGTCTGAGACTGCGGAGACTGAGGGCAAAAGTAACTGATTTAACTAAGTAAAGCGGGGACTACGAAAATGCAGACGGTGCGGAAGGACGAGTTCGAGATCATTTCGGCGCGTCATGTGGCTAATCCTCAAGGGGCCACTATGACGTCGGTGAAACCTGCGGCGTCAGCGGTCCGCGGCACTGCGGGGCAGAAGGCGCGGGCTATGCTGCGCGCGCGGTTGGGGGACGAAGTCTATACGAGCTGGTTCAATGCGCTTGAATTCGACTCGTATGACGACGGCACGGTACAGGTCTCAGTACCAGTGAAGTTCCTTCGCAACTGGATTCAATCGCACTACAGCGAAGATTTGCTGGCGTGCTGCCAGGCAGAATTTAAGGGCGCTGAGCGCGTCGAAGTCGTATTGCGTCAGCCGGGCGGCGCCGGTCGGTCGCGCACACCAGCGCAGCAGGATGCGCCTCAAGCGCAAAGCTATGAAGCGCATCCGGTTGCTTCGGCCGCGACGAACCATCATGCAGCGGCACCAGTTTTTGTGCCTCCCACGCAGCCGACACGCGTCGGTGGCTTCGAGGGGTCACCACTTGATCCGCGCTATACGTTCGACACGTTCGTGGTTGGCGCATCCAATCGCATTGCGCATGCGGCAGCAACACGTGTTGCCGAAGCTGTTTCCGGTGTAAGCCCCGGGTTTAACCCATTGTTTATCCATGCACCTGTCGGCCTCGGCAAATCGCACCTGCTTCACGCGACCGCCTGGGAAGTAAAGCGCCGTAAGCCTGACGCTCAAGTCCTGTACTTGACGGCGGAAGGCTTCCGCTACCGCTTCGTCGAAGCGCTGCGCAGTGAAGATCCGCTGGCCTTCAAGGAAAAGTTCCGGCAGGTAGATATTCTGCTCATCGACGACCTCGAATTTATGCATGGCGCTCAGACGGAGCAGGAATTCGAGCATATTATCAATGCACTGTTGGATGGCGGTAAGCAGGTGGTTGTCGCATCGGCGCGTCCGCCCGCGCACATTGAGCGTCTGAACGAGCGCATGCGTTCGCGGTTGGCACGCGGACTCGTGACCGAACTCGGCTCGCTGGACTATGAACTTCGCCTGAAAGTGCTCGAAATGCGCCTGGCGGAAAAACAGGCGGTCGACCCAACTTTCGTTCTCGCCCCTGAAGTTCTGCGGTTACTCGCCGAGCGGCTCACCGATAATGGCCGCGAGCTGGAAGGTGCGGTCATACGTCTGTTCGCGAATTGGCAGTACATGCGCACGCAGATCACGATGGATATTGCCGAAACGGTGATCCGCGATCTTGTTCAGGGCATCGAGCCACGCCGCATCAAGATTGAAGATATCCTGCGGATCATCTCGCGACACTTTGGTGTTTCGAAGGGCGATTTGCTCTCGCAACGGCGGCATCGCTCCGTTGTGTGGCCGCGCCAGATCGGCATGTACTTGGCAAAGCAGCTGACGCAGCGTTCGCTGCCTGAAATCGGTCGCCGCTTCGGCAACCGCGATCACACCACTGTTTTGCATGCAATCCGCAAAATTGAGGGGCAATTGTCTGACAATCCGCGGCTGCGCGACGAGATTGAGGAGTTGAAGAAACTGCTCAGTCACTAAGACAGGGTGACGCGTCGAGAACGTTTTTGGGCTTGGCGTGAAGAGGGCACAATGCACGTCCGGCCTAAGCGGGGGGAGGGTGGTGCCGAGGCACCACCCTTCTGCTATTTGCTTATTGGAGGCCCCCAAGGGCCCTCTAATGTCCTCTAGAAGGTGAAAATTGGAAAGGGAGTGGGGCCGGCACGGCACAGGCACCACTTGAAAAAACATCGCTTATCAGATCAAAGTGTCGATCCGCGCGAATCCCTTCCGAACAAAGGCAGTAATTTTACGAGCAGGATGCACCACTTCTCGCGGTGATCTCTCAAACGGCCTACGGTCTTTTTCGAGAGGCTGGTTTTGAAACAAAGAAGATTCGAGGATCAGCCATGCGGCTAGTAATCGAGCGGGGCGAGTTGCTTCGCGCCCTGGGCCACGTGACCAGCGTCGTCGAGCGCCGGACGACTATTCCTATTTTGTCCAACGTTCTGCTAAAGGCATCAGACTCGACCATCTCGTTCAAAGCCACCGACCTCGAACGCGAAGTGATCGAGGAGGCACCCGCATCTGTGGAAACACCGGGTACTTTGACGGTGCCGGCTCATATGCTGCACGACATCGTGCGAAAGCTTCCCGATGGCGCGCAGGTCGAATTACAGCGCGAAGCGGAGCGTGAACGCTTGACGTTGACAGCCGGTCACTCACGGTTCGCTCTTCAGTTGTTGCCGGCCGAGGATTTCCCAGACATTGCCGTTGGGCCCCTGCCGCATACGTTTGAGATGTCATCCGCGGACCTGAAACGGCTGATTGAGAAGACCCGGTTCGCCATTTCGACGGAAGAAACGCGGTACTATCTCAACGGCATCTACCTGCACATGGCTACACGCGATGATGGGGCCATGCTACGCGCGGTCGCGACCGATGGTCACCGACTCGCGCAGGTAGATCTGCCACTGCCTTCCGGGGCCGAAGGCATGCCGGGCGTCATCATCCCGAGGAAGACGGTCAATGAATTGCACCGTCTCCTGGAAGCTTCGGCAGGCTCGGTAACCGTAAGCGTGAGCGACACGAAGGTGCGTTTCGAGATCGGCACGGTCACGCTGACCTCAAAGTTGATCGATGGCACGTTCCCGGATTACGCACGCGTCATTCCGCAGGCCAACGATAAAGAGCTAACAGTCTCCAACTCCGATTTCATGAGTGCCGTCGACCGCGTGTCAACGATCGCCAGTGAGCGCGGCCGTGCCGTGAAGCTCAACGTCGATGGCAACAAGCTGGTGCTGTCGGTCAACAATCCAGAAGGCGGTAGCGCCACGGAAGAGATCGGCGTCGACTATGGTGCTAGCGCCCTGGAGATCGGTTTCAATGCGCGCTATTTGCTGGACATCGCTGGCCAGCTAGAGGGCGATCAGGCGCGCTTCATGCTGTCGGACCCGGGCTCGCCAGCCATGGTCCGCGACAGTAGCGACGGCAGCGCGCTTTACGTCGTCATGCCGATGCGCGTCTAGGATCGCCGTTGTTGAAAATCTGCGTTACGTCTGGCCGCACGCTATGCGTGCCGGATGCGTTACTGAAGCGCAGATGAGATAGGCATGGCTCCAAGCTTGTCCCTCGAGCGGCTCTCGCTCACCGATTTTCGCAACTATGCCCACGTCGTGATCGAGACGGGGCCTGGACCGATTGTGCTGTTCGGTTTGAATGGTTCGGGCAAGACCAATATCCTGGAAGCCATTTCCTTGCTCGCGCCGGGCCAAGGCTTGCGGCGCGCGCCCTATCCTGACTTGCTCCGGGCCGGCGCAAATGGTGGCTGGGCTGTCGCAGCGCGAGTGAATTCCCGAAGCGGCCGGGCCGAGATCGGCACTGGTTTCAGCCCGTCAGCCGCTGCGGGCCAGCGTGCGGGTACGGGGCGTGTTGTGCGCATTGACGGTGAGCCCGCGGGAGGCTCGGGCGCTCTAGCTGACTTTGTCGAGATCGTTTGGCTCACACCTGCCATGGACGGACTGTTTACAGGTCCGGCTTCGGAACGCCGTCGCTTTCTGGACCGTCTGGTGTTGTGCTTCGACCCCGGCTTTCGCTCCCTTGCAGGGCGCTTCGAGCGCGCCACCCAGAGCCGCAATCGGCTGTTGGCGGACGGTGTCCGCGACAATGCCAGGCTCGAGGGAGTGGAAATCATCATGGCCGAAGCGGGCACCGCCATCGCGGCTGCACGGATATCGACCGTACGCAGACTGTGCGATGTCATCGCCGCGCGACGTCTACGCGATCCCGACTCGCCCTTTCCCTGGAGTGGCATCGAACTCGAAGGCAGTTTGGAATCGGCACTCGCCTCTGCTCCGGCCGTCGATGTCGAGGATAGCTATGCTCGACGCCTCGCGAGCATGCGTGAACGCGACCGTGCCGCAGGACGTACCCTCGAAGGCCCGCACCGCTCGGATCTCATTGTCTCTCACGGGCCCAAGAACATGCCGGCGCGCCTTAGCTCTACCGGAGAACAGAAAGCCCTGCTGATCGGTTTGGTTATGGCCGAAGCCGAATTGATAGCGATGCGCCATTCGGGCTCCGCACCGCTGCTTCTGCTCGACGAAATCACGGCCCATCTCGACGATAGGCGACGTGCCGGATTGTTCTCTGAGATCCTGAGATTGGGGGCTCAGGCGTGGATGACGGGTACTGATCTCAGCGCATTTTCTGCACTATCGGGGCAGGCGACAATGTTGCGAGTCGCGGATGCCGGATTGCATTCGGTACACGCCTGAATCTCTATGGCGACAGCATTACGCAGATGAGCATGCAAGGCATTGAAAAAATTGAATTTTAAACTATCTTAATATTGTGCTGCCCCCCCTCGATTTTCGCAACTTTTGCGCGCCGATGTGCTAGGGTGCCGGCTACAAGATGAAACAATTTCAAGGACTGTCACGGCATGAGCTCGATGCCCGCCGAAAACACCCCTATTGCTGAAGACTACGGCGCCGATTCCATCAAGATGTTGAAGGGGTTGGAGGCTGTTCGCAAGCGTCCGGGAATGTACATCGGTGATACTGATGACGGCTCCGGCTTGCACCACATGATTTACGAGGCTGTCGACAACGCTGTCGACGAGGTGCTCGCTGGGCACGCCTCTATGTGCAACGTTACTTTGAATGCGGATGGATCTGCGACCGTACGGGACGACGGGCGCGGGATTCCAGTCGGCATCAAGGACGACGATGATCACGAGCCGAAGCGCTCTGCCGTCGAGATCGTTTTCACAGAGCTGCATGCGGGCGGCAAGTTCGACCAGAATTCCTACAAGGTGTCCGGCGGTCTCCACGGTGTTGGCGTGTCTGTCGTCAACGCTCTATCGACGTGGCTGAGATGCCGCGTGTGGCGCAACGGTAAAGAACACTTCATCGAGTTCAATGATGGTGTTCCTGTAGCGCCGCTGGAAATCGTGGGTGATGCGAACGGTGAACAGGGGACTGAAGTCTCGTTTTTGCCTTCCCCGAATACGTTCACGAAGGTCGAGTTTGACTTCAACACGCTTGAGCATCGCCTGCGCGAGCTGGCCTTCCTCAACTCCGGTGCCAAGATTGTTCTGGAAGACCGGCGCCATGCGGATGTTCGCCGCGTTGAGCTGATGTACGAAGGCGGGACCAGCGCGTTCGTCAAATATCTGGATCGCAGCAAGACGGCGCTCCTACCCGAGCCCATCATGATCCGGGCGGAGCGCGACGGTGTTACGGTGGACGCCGCGCTGTGGTGGAACGAGAGCTACCACGAGAACGTACTCTGCTTCACGAACAACATTCCGCAACGTGATGGCGGCACCCACCTTGCGGGCTTCCGCGGCGCACTGACACGCGTCGTCAACCGCTATGCCGAAGAAAGCGGAATCGCGAAGAAAGAGCGCGTCTCCATGACCGGCGACGACGCGCGCGAAGGGTTGACCTGCATCTTGTCCGTCAAGGTGCCCGATCCAAAGTTCTCAAGCCAAACGAAGGATAAGCTGGTTTCCTCCGAAGTGCGTCCGATCGTCGAAAGCGCCGTGTCGGAAGAACTCGCTACATGGTTTGAAGAGCATCCCAAGGAAGCTCGGAGTATCGTTTCGAAAGTCGCCGAGGCTGCAGCGGCACGTGAAGCCGCCCGAAAAGCGCGCGAACTGACTCGCCGGAAAGGCGCTTTGGACATGGCGAATTTGCCGGGCAAGCTCGCCGAATGTCAGGATCGCAACGCGGCAAACACCGAGATGTTCATCGTCGAGGGTGACTCGGCTGGTGGTTCCGCAAAACAAGCGCGGAATCGCGAATATCAGGCCGTGCTGCCGATCCGAGGTAAGATCCTCAACGTTGAGCGCGCGCGCTTTGACAAGATGCTGTCATCGCAAGAAATCGGTACGCTGATCACAGCAATGGGGACCGGCATCGGCCGCGAGGAGTTCAACCTCGACAAGCTGCGCTATCACAAGATCATCATCATGACGGACGCCGACGTCGATGGCGCGCACATCCGCACGCTCTTGTTGACGTTCTTCTATCGTCAAATGCCAGAGCTTATTGAGAGAGGACATCTCTACATTGCCCAGCCCCCCCTTTACAAAGTGATGCGCGGCAAGTCGGAGACATATCTGAAGGATCATCGCGGTCTTGAAGATTACCTGATCAACAATGGTCTCGAAGAAACGGTACTCATCGACGGTTCCAGCAATGAACGGGCTGGAGCAGACCTGCGCGCCATTGTCGAAGAGGCGCGTCGGACCGCAAAATGCCTAGATGATCTGCATTCACGCTATGCCCGATTCGTGGTCGAGCAAGCGACGATTGCTGGTGCCTTCGATCCTGCTTTGCTGGACGACCCTGCCCGAGCCGCTGAGATCGCAAACGAGCTGGCGCGCCGTCTCGATACGCTGGCCGACGAGACGGAAAAGGGCTGGGAAGGCAGTTTCACCGATGACGGATATCTAGTGACGCGGGAAGTTCGCGGCGTGACCGAGGCGCACGCCCTCGACATGGGGCTGCTACGCTCGCTCGACGCTCGGAGGCTGAACGAACACTATGCGCAATTGCGCGAAGTCTATTCCGCACCGGCCAAACTGCGTCGCAAGTCCGGTACGATCGACATTTTCGGACCACGCGATCTGCTCGAAGCGGTCTTTGAAAGCGGGCGCAAGGGCATCTCGATGCAGCGGTACAAAGGTCTTGGCGAAATGAACGCCGACCAGCTCGCGGAGACGACGCTGGATCGCGAAACACGCACACTGCTTCAGGTGAAGATCGGCGAATTGGATGAGGCCGACGAGATCTTCTCGAAGCTGATGGGGGATGTGGTCGAACCGCGTCGCGCGTTTATTCAGGAAAACGCGCTACTGGTCGGCAATCTCGACGTTTAAAGCTTCTGACATACGTATCCAAAAGCGGGGCTCCTTTGACGGGGCCTCGCTTTTTGCACGCGTCAGTAGCTTTTCCCGTCGACCTTCTGCGGCGAGAGCGTGGCGATATCGATGTCGTCGATGCAACGCAGATTGATCGCGGCTGTTTCTGTACCGTCTGGGCCGGTCCCCATGCCGAAGGGTTGAACACCGCACACCGAGCAGAAGCGATGCGCGATCGCACGTTTGTTGAAACGGTATTCGGTGAGCTTGTCTGCGCCCGAGAGTAGATGGAATTTTTCAGCCGGAGTGAACGTCAGGATGAATCCCTTTCTCTGGCAGTGGGAGCAATTGCATTCCATTGCCTGATTGGGATCGGCTTCGGCTTCAAAGCGTACCACACCACAGTGGCAGCCACCGGTCAGTGTTTTCAATTCCGTCATTCCAGCTCCTCCGCGTCTCTAATTTTGGCGGCTCGTCGTTTGAACTGGGCTTGCTTCATACCTGGTTAGAACTTACCTGAGCTATGCCGCTGCGTTCTTACTGCGCCATGAATCGAGGTACAATGATTGCCAGTATCGAAAACTTCTTGAACGGCTTGATCGGGAATCAGACCGTAGAACAGCTCGACGAAAGAGAACTCAACGTCGCCTGCGCGGCCCTTCTCGTGCACTGTGCCAAGGTGGATGGCGAACAATGCAGGATTGAAGACAAAAAAATACGCGAGATTCTGTCCAACAGCTTCGATCTTTCCGGCTCGGACGTGGACGCCGTCATCGAAACGGCAACGGCGCAGCAGGAGAACGCAGTCGATTTGCATAGATTCACACGCGTGATCCACAAGAGCATGGACCGCGAGGGACGTCTGCGCGTAGTGCGGTTACTCTGGGAGATGGCCAACGCCGACGGCACGATCGGACCTGAGGAGCGTAATCTCGTTTCCGTTATGGCGCAGCTTCTCGATGTTGAGGGTCATGACGCCGTCGCCTTACGGCAGGATGTTCTCGCGCAATCAAAACTCCGCAAAGCCAACGAGTAGGCTCATGCCGTGGCGGCCTGTGCTCCTGCTTATGTAGCCTTGATTTCTGGGATGAGAGGCAGCACGACCTGTGTGCGCCAACCTTTTGGGTCATCGTCATCACTGGGATCGCTGAAATAGATTTCCCAAGGCCCTCCGGCCACCTCACGCTGGTTGGTTGAGACCCATTCAGCAAGCGCGGCGTGCGCCTTACCCAATTCTTCATAATGCCCAATGTGCCAGGTCATCACAGCCGGGCCACCTGGCAAAGGTTTGCTCAGGACCTGGCCGTTGCCCTCAAGCGTGGTCGTCAGCGGGAGCCCGACTTCAACCTCGAGTTCAGGCCCTGCCACGTCCAGATAGCGCGCAAAAGGCGCGCCGGCCATCTCGCCGTTTTGAGATTCTGTGACGTCGAGAACCTGCGGGAGCAATTCAAGAAATTTGCGGCCAAGGTCCTCCGGTCGCGCCCTGAAGCGAACGGAAAGAGCTGGTTGGGCCTCAAGGGTAACGACTTCTATGACGTAACTCATAAAGCACTCCGCTCCGATACGGACCGTAGCCACGGACCACTAGAGCTCTCGCGGCAACTTCGAATGAATGCGGCGCATGCTCATTGAGTACCAATGTTGGGCAAAATATGGAATATCTCTGCAGCGAAGCACTCTTTCGAGAAAAGCTCGCACGGGAACGGAAAATCAAACCACGGATGATTGGCGGCCCGTTCATCCCGCGCGCCGGATAGTACCCTCTGTGATGACGAAATCGGTCGGAATTGAAATCGACCAAATAATACCGGTTTCCGCGAATTCATAGCTGACATCAGCTTCAAGTGCTCGTCCAACAACGCGTGCGACGACCACGTGACCAAAGCCAGTGCGCTGCGGTCGCTTGACCGGAGGTCCCCCATGCTCGCGCCATGTGAACTTCAAACGCCGCTGGTCTTTGTCATCCTCGAAGTACCAGCCGATGTGGACGCGGCCCGTTGGAACGGACATCGCGCCATACTTGACCGCATTGGTCGCGAGTTCATGTAGTGCCAGAGCGATATGTTGAATGGCATGGGCATTGAGATATGCGTTCGGCGCGTCAACTTGCACGACTTTAACGAAACCACCTCCGAAAGGTTTCAGGACCGCGTCGATCAGTTCGCGCAAAGAGGCACCGGCCCAATCCTCTGCGACAAGTAAGTCATGTGACGCCGACATAGCGTGAAGGCGCTGCACCAACTCGTCTTGATAGGCCTCGACATCCGTGCACATCCGCGCCGTCTGCCGAACCATGGAGACAATCACAGCAAGGAGATTCTTTGTTCGGTGAGAGAGCTCCCGGGTCACAAGCCGCATACGTGCGTCTGCGCGCTTACGCTCTGTGATATCCTGGAGAACCGCCGAATAACCGAAGATGCGACCGTCTGGCCGCTGAATAGGCGCGGCACTCACCGCGACGTCAACCGAGGTCCCATCCTTATGACGGCGAACACTGTCGCGGTGTACGCTCTTTCCCTGCTTAAGCTGGAGATAGAGGTTGCGAAATTCAGACTCGCTGCCGTTGGGGTACAGGATGGCCTCTGAGCGTCCGATGATCTCCTCGGCCCCATAACCGAGAAGCCGTTCCGCGCCAGGATTCCAGGAGAGGATAGCCCCCTCAGGTGAGAGTGACATGATGGCATCGGCAGATGTCGAGACGATCGTCGCAAGCTGCGCATTGGTGGCCGCGGCTTCGCGCTCCTTGGTGATGTCGGTGTTGGTGCCGAACCACTGTATAATTCTGCCATCATCATCATGGATCGGCATAGCGCGCGACAGGAACCACCGGTATTGGCCATCGCGACCGCGCAGTTGAAAGGTGTCCTCCCACGCTTCTCCAGATGCGAAGCAATGAGAAACTGTCTTAACGACGTGATCGACATCATCGGGATGCAGGAGTTTATGCCAACCGCAGCCTTCCACCTCATCCGGCCCTGTCCCAGTGTATTCATACCACCGTTTGTTGAACCAGAAGACGTTACCGGTTTCGTCCGCCGTCCATGCGAACTGGGCGATATTGTCTGCAAGCATTCGTAGCCGTGCGTCACTCTCTTCATGTGCGCGTTGAGCCCGAACGCGCGGTGACGTGTCGACAACGACGGCAAGAACGCCGGCCGGTTTTCCAGTTTCGTCGGCGATAGGACTGAAGTCGAGGTCGAACCAGAAATCTCTAGGAGAGTGGTGGGTCTCAATCACGAAATGCTTGTCGTGAAAAGATAGACTTGCTCCGCTCAAAACCTCGTCGAGAATGTAGCGATGGAAGTCAGCTATTTCCGGGAAGTTCTCGAGGACTGTTTTGCCGAGCACTTCAGGGTGTCGATGTCTGGCGATTGCGGCATAGCCATCATTGTAGATCATCGTGCCATCTTCACCCCATAGGATCACCATAGGCACGGGAGATGGAAGGATGAGATCCACGGCAGCCTTGAGACTGGCAGGCCAGCCGTGTCTGGCGCCCACACGCGTCTTCGACCAATCCAGACCGTCAATAACGGTTCTCAGATTGCCGGGCTTCTGTACCGCCGGGAGGGAGGATGGATGAAGCATTACGCGAAACACCCCTCTTACGGATCGGCTTCATTCTTTTGCAAGTGAACACGAAACGCCACGCAAAAAGAATGTGTGCGTTGAAGACACTAACGGAGAAACTGAAGAACCGCTACTAATCTCCGCCCTCACGCTTCCTCACGTCGCGGGAGACGCATTTTGCGCCGACAAAAAGGAAATGAGGCCGAAAGATCGCCTCCAGACTGAATAGGCAGAATATTGAGCCTTGCCCCACGTACCCAATGCCGGCATTATTAGAACGGTTCTAAAATAAGGATGGGGCGAGGACGAATGTTTTCAAGATTCACCGTTGGTCGGCGGCACTTTTCGGATCTTTCCGAGAAGGAGATTCTCGCCCTGGCCATCTCGTCTGAGGAAGACGATGCGCAGATTTACCGGACTTATGCGGAACGGCTGCACGCGGATTTTCCGGATACAACTGCAATTTTTGAGGGCATGGCGGCTGAGGAAGACGTCCACCGCAAGCGTTTGATCGAACGCTTCAAGGCCCGCTTCGGGGACACGATTCCACTCGTCCGCCGCGAGCATGTCGCTGGCTACTACGCGCGCCGTCCTGTGTGGCTTGTCGAGAATCTTGGGATTGATCGCATCCGGCAGGAAGTGAGCAACATGGAGATCGATGCGCACAATTTCTACTTGGCTGCGCTCAGGCACGTAAAGGATGCGGATACACGTAAGCTGCTTGGGGATCTGGCGGCAGCGGAGGCGAGCCATGAAAAACTCGCTTGCCGCCTTGAGCACAAATATCTGGACGAAGAAGCGCGCGCAAAGGAGGACAACGAAGCGCATCGCCAGTTCGTCTTGACCTGGGTTCAGCCTGGCTTGGCCGGCCTGATGGATGGTTCCGTATCAACGCTCGCACCTATTTTTGCCACGGCGTTTGCCACACACGATACCTGGACGACATTCATTGTGGGGCTAGCGGCCTCGGTCGGTGCCGGTATCTCTATGGGCTTCACCGAAGCCGCTTCAGATGATGGAGAGATCTCGGGCCGGGGCTCGCCCGTAAAAAGGGGCATCGCCTCGGGCGTCATGACTGCCGTCGGCGGATTGGGCCATGCCTTGCCATATCTGATCCCGCATTTCTGGACGGCGACTGGCATCGCAGCTGTCGTTGTGTTCGTCGAGCTGTGGGCAATCGCGTGGATTCAGAACCGCTATATGGAGACACCGTTTTTGCGTGCCGCGTTCCAGGTGGTGCTCGGCGGCGCTTTGGTGTTCTCGGCCGGAATTCTAATCGGCAGTGCCTAGCGAAGCGGTAGAAGACTTAGGTTCTAAGGTCGTCGGGTTCGGCACCATATCGGTGAAGATCCATGCCGTAGACCTGTAGCCAATTCTTTGCTTCATCCATGCGCGGCATAGACTGCGCGACAAGCTTCCAAAAGCGAGGGCCGTGATTCATCTCGCGCAGGTGGGCAACTTCATGAGCTGCAACGTAATCGAGGACGAACGGCGGCGCCATGATGAGACGCCAGGAAAACGAAAGCGAGCCCGTTGAAGAGCAGGAGCCCCATCGGCTCTTCTGATCGCGAACAGCGATGCGTTTTGGCTTCAGCCCCAGACGTTTGGCGTGAATGATGACGCTCTTGTCGAGGTCGCGCCGGGCTTCGTCGAAGAGCCATTGCCGGAAGCGCTTCGGTGCTTGCTCTAAGGGACCGGAGACGTGGAGTTCGCGATAGTCCGGTCCCTCCACTGGGGTCACCAACCCGGTGCCCGTACGACGCCCGCAGAAAACGACCCGATGCGGAATGCCACGCAACGGCATCAGCGCACGGTTCACCAACGGCACGGGTTCGGGGATGCTGCCCAAACGTTCCCGAACCCAATCGATATGCCGTTCGACAAATGAATTCGCCTCGTTGATTTCGCATTGCGACGGCAGCGTTACGATAACCGCGCGCTGTGTTCGACTCACCCGCAGCGTCAGGCGACGTGCTTGCGGATGGCGTCGTACTTCAACACGTGCGCCAAGATTTTCGAACTGAGCGTCATCAAGCGACAGCGATGCGGAATCATGTCTCCGCCGCATGGGCAAACCCCCGATGAGACTAATGGATGGACGGCAGTCTTGTGGGCACGACACTTGGGCCAGGATATGTTTGACCCTTGTTCTCCCCCACGAACGCTACGCGCCGAGCAAGCGAGTCGTATCAGCTTCAATCCGCAATAGACCAGCAGGAAAAGTCGATCGGCAAAACGCAACTGAAACGGTGTTGCAAGTGCGCCTCAAGGCATGTGCCTTGCGAGCCACGAGTTTGTGCCTGCGCAATGTGATCTAAAGTGTGAGCGTGTTCCGGTAGTAAATTGAATTATAGGAAGATTCAAGAGGGGCGACCTGTGCGATGATGTTGGGCGGCTGAATCGGAGATGTGTGTATCCAAGTCCTCATGGTTCTCTATTGCAGTCTTCCCGGGAGGACCAAACCAGCCGTCGATCATGAGGCGCCCAAGCAGCCCCCACAAACGAAGCGGCTCGAGATACGCGTTGCTTATCTCGGAGGGCTCGGAATCGTCGGCATACTCGGGCCGGAAGCTCCGGCGTAAGCGGTTAGCCATAGGATCCGGAGCGAGATCGTTCGCCGGCGCGAACGTGAATGCTACGGACGAAATCTCCAGCGAATTGTGGCGCTGCGCTTTCGCAGCAGCTTTGCGCCAATCGACAGGCATTGTGGTGATGTGTCGCGAACGTGGATCATGACAACGCACGAACTGCGCGATTCGCGGCGCAACATCCGAGCGGAAACGTGAACCGTTGAAGATACCGTAGTGCCCAACCTCAGGCACTTCCAAATGAAACTTCCGGTCACTACCGAGCGACGGCGTGAGATTGTGCGCGGCGCGGCATTGTCCAAGACCGGTAATGTCGTCTTTCTCGCCCTCGATCGTCATCAGGCCAACTGAGCGAATCTTGTTCGTGTCGATGGGGCGGCCACGATGGCGCATCTGGCCCTTGGCCAGCGAGTGCCGCACGAAGACGGCATCGATTGTCTGCAAATAGAATTCCGCGGTGAGGTCCATCACCGCGAGATACTCGTCATAGAACGCCCGGTGCTTTGCCGCTGAGTTGCCATCCCCGGTTACGAGATGATGGAACAAATCGTTGTGCGCGCTAACGTGCCGGTCGAGGTTCATCGTCATGAACCCGGTGAGCTGGAGAAAACCAGGATAGACAGCGCGTCCAAAGCCGGCGCTCGGCCAAGGTACGGTTTCGATGACGTTGCTACGGAACCAGTCCGTGCCGCGTTCCTGAGCGAGTTGGTTCACCGCTGTCGGACTGATACGCGTATCGATGGGGCCACCGGCAAGGATGAGCGAGCGTGGAGCGCAAGGATCATCCTCAGCTTCCATAATGGCCGTGGCGGCGAGAGCCGGAACGCTCGGTTGGCAGATGGCGAGAAGATGCGCATCACCATTCAGGTGGTGCAGCATCTCAATCAAGTAGTCGATGTAGTCATCGAGATCGAAGCGCCCGGCACTTACAGGAACGTCGCGCGCATTCGTCCAGTCGGTGATGAAGACCTCGTGATTCGGGAGCAGCTCTTCGATGGTGCCCCGCAGAAGGGTCGCGTAGTGCCCTGACATGGGCGCGACCACGAGAATACGCGGATCGCGCGCGCAAACTTCGGATGGTAAATCGCGCGCAAAATGCAAAAGGCGACAGAAGGGCTTCTGCCAGACCACCTGTTCGTGAACGGCAATCTCTCGTTCACCGATTCGGGTGGTGGGGATGTCAAACGCAGGCTTGTGATAGCGCCGCGTTGTGCGTTCAAACACCTCGCAAGCCGCAGCAGCGTGCCGCCCAACGGCTGTATGCGAGAGCGGGTTGAACGGATTGTTGAAAAACATTCGATAGGAATCTGCTGCAGCCCTTGCGGGCTTCACAGCTGCGTGGCCCAGCTCGTACCAATGATAGAGCACGTGCTGTTTCTCCCTTGCATGCGTTCATTGACGCGACGCAACAGTTCATACGGTGGACAAAAATGATTTGGTCAGTGGACTGTGCGTCATCCTGTCGTTTTGACGCCACGTTCCCATCTTGCAGCGTGAAGTGATTCGCTTCTCTCCGGAAGCGTTATCGCGATGTCAGCAAAGCTCTCGGTCGTGAGATAGTCGACGGCATGTTTGCCGAAAGCCGAACGTCCCATCCGCAATAAAGCGCGAATGCAATCTGGCTAGGATCCAGTTTGGTGGCAACCTTGGCTGCTGTCTGTCTCCCGAGAGACACTTTGATATTTGAAAGAAGGTTCGCCGTTGAGCCCATTTCTTCTAGGTTGCTGGCGTGAGATGCGGCGACGCGGTATAGCCAAATTAGGATGAGCGAGGGCTTGCCGCGCAACCGCTCCCCCGATTCCCAATTTGGTCAGCAAGGAAAAGCTAGGAGTAGCTCGGGTGCTGAGAGAAGCCCAGCCGCGTGAACTCTTTAAACTCGCACAAATTTCCGATGGTCAGGTCCGTTTGGCCACGATCGTTCGGCTGCGTTGGATTGCGGTCGTCGGCCAGCTCTTAGCGATCCTGGTCGTTGCTTTCGGGCTGAAGTTTCCGGTGCCGCTCGCGCATTGTCTGACATTGATCGCTCTGTCGGCATGGCTCAATGTTTTCTTGTCTATCCGGCTTCCCGGCAGCCATCGACTTTCCCCTCCGGTCGCTGCGGCGCTGCTGACCTATGACATCCTGCAGCTCAGCGCTCTCCTGTATTTCACAGGTGGAATTGGCAATCCTTTCGTGGTCTTGATCGTGGCCCCTGTAACCGTTTCGGCGGCCACGCTACCGACTCGCTTCACGATTTTTCTGGGGCTGATTGCGCTGCTCGCAACCTATTGGCTGACCTACGATTACTGGCCGCTGCCCTGGTATCAAAACCTCAAGTTCGAACTTCCGGTGCTCTACAAGTTTGGCATCTTCACTGCCATGGGGGCCGGGATGACGTTCATCGCGCTCTATGTGCGCCGCCTGGCGAAGGAAGGGCGTGAGATGTCGGCAGCTCTTGCCGCGACCGAATTGGTGCTCGCGAGTGAGCAAAAACTGCATGCCCTCGATGGGCTTGCGGCTGCCGCGGCCCATGAGTTGGGAACACCTCTATCCACGATCGTGCTTGTGACGAAGGAACTCGAACGCGAGTTCGGGCCTGATCACCCTCACGCTGAGGACATTGCACTGCTGCGCTCGCAGGCGGCGCGTTGCCGTGAGATTCTGCAGACATTGACGCGTAAACCCAGCGCCTCCGACCCCATGCACGAAACCCAGTCGGTCCGCGAATTGGTCGACGAGGCGGCCTCGCCCTATCTCGAATTCGGCAAGCAGCTACGTATTATTGCGAGCCCGATGGAGGCAGTTGAAGACGACGCCGTTGCCAAACAGCCCGTTGGGGCACGACAACCCGGCGTTCTTTATGGTGTACGCAATATTATTGAAAATGCTGTCGATTTTGCTGCTTCGCGGGTTGATGTCACGGCCAGTTGGGATGCCGACCACGTCGTCCTTGAAATTTCTGACGACGGACCCGGCTTCCCGCCCGAACTCTTGAACGCGCTGGGCGACCCCTATCTCACGACAAAGAGCCAAAACGCCGCCCGCCGGAGTAGCAAAACCTATGGATTGGGATTGGGCTTTTTCATTGCCAAAACGCTGCTCGAACGCTCTGGTGCGACTGTGGAGTGCGGAAATCGCACGGCTGACAAGGGAACTGGAGCTATTGTTAGGATAACATGGCCAAGGTCGTTTTTTGTAGCCCCAGCAACTTGGGCGCAATCAAGCTCTTGAAATTACGTGACGATAGCTGTTTATCTGCATTGAAACCATGAACAAGAATGGCGGACACCATATTTGTAGGCCGGGATTTGGTCGCGCACGAAACTGCGTTATAGTACCGCTGATGAGAAGGACTGAAAGCCAGTGACCGTGAACGAGGATCTGTCGTTTCGCCAGGACGAACTGCCGGAGGACGTGTCGTTGGTCATCGTTGATGATGACAAGGCGTTCTTACAGCGTCTGGCCCGCGCCATGGAAGGCCGCGGTTTCAATGTCCGGACGGGGCATTCCGTTTCGGAAGGTATCGATCTGATCCGCCAATCGAGCCCAGCGTTCGCTGTCGTTGATATGCGGCTCGATGACGGTAACGGGCTTGATGTCATTGCTGAGTTAGCGCGTCTACGCCCTGATGCACGCGCCATCGTGTTGACCGGTTATGGAAACATCGCGACGGCCGTTACGGCCGTGAAGCTTGGTGCTGTAGATTATCTGGCGAAGCCCGCTGATGCTGATGAAGTAACAGACGCGTTGCTCGCCCCCGCCAACACCCAGGCGCCGCCACCAGAAAATCCAATGTCAGCAGACCGTGTGCGCTGGGAGCATATCCAGCGGGTTTATGAGCTTTGCAATCGCAATGTCTCGGAAACGGCACGCCGACTGAACATGCACCGCCGTACGCTCCAGCGTATTCTCGCGAAACGCGCGCCCAAGTAAGGCTGGAAAGTTAGCTGCGGGCTGCGTCTGCGCGCGATACGAGATCGGGATCTGCCAGAACGGATAGTCGTTCAGCTGCGGTTCGCGCGAACCGCAGCATCATCGCTTTGCGCCTGGCGCCGGACAGCGTTTGCGTGAGACTTTCGCGGACGATCTCGCCGCCGAACCGGTCGGCGATGATCAGACCGGCTTCCTCCGGCAGCACATCCACAGGAAAATCGCGTCCCACGGCGAACCATAAGCGGTCGCAATAATCCCAGTAGCTTTGCCACTTCTGGTCGGTCCGAAAATCATTGAGGCAGGATTTGATCTCGACGATCCAGATCTGCCCCTTGTCGGAAACGCCCACGACATCGGCCCTACGACCATTCGCAAGTGGCAATTCAGTAACCGCGGAGAGTCCGCTTGCACGCAAAGCGCGAATGGTCCCACGCTGGATATCAGCCGCCGCAGGCGATTGACGCCCATCACACGGTGGTTCGCTTTTTGGCGAAAATGGGTGTCTCGCCGCAATTGTCATTTAGACGCCATCCCCAAGTGCAAACGGACTTCATCAATTTGCGCAGCTGCGCCTATTCAAAACGCGTGAGGCGCGGCTGCGTCGTGTCCCAGAAGACCACGGGAACAAGCTGCCGCTAGGACGAAAGCTGCGGGACGTACGAGGGCTGGAACAAAACGCATGTTCTTTAAACGCGAGAGAAAAGACAAGCTTAAGGTCGTAGAGGCCGCGACACCGCCGTCGGCGCCACCCCCCGCCCCGCAGGAAAGATCTGAGCAACGTTCACAAATCGCGTCCGTCCACCGCTTACCCGCGATCCGGCCCGCCACCGCGTCAGCAGCGGATCTGCGCCGAACGACCAATCCGCAAACGTTAGGTTTCAAGACAACAACTGAGTTGGAACCCCCAGTGGGGCTGCTGGGGCAGGACCAGGCACTTCAGGCTATCGCCATCGGGGCCAGCATCAAAACGCGAGGCCACAATATTGTTGTCACCGGCGCCGAGAGCCTTGCGGACGTTGCCGCAATCCGGGCCCAGATTCAAACCATAGCTGCCAAGCGCCCGCCGCCGTCTGATTGGGTCTATGTTGCGAATTTCGCTGACGGGCAGGCGCCAACAGCACTGCAATTGCCTGCTGGCCTTGGCTCCGTGCTCGCAACCTCAGTAAATGACGCCATGAGCGAAATGGGCAGCGCCATTCTTTCAGCATTGCGTGGCGACAGCTATCAGGCCCGCTGGCGTGCCATCGATGCAGAATTTCAGGCGAGACACCAGGCAGGTCTTGAAGCCCTGGCACGAACCGCCGACTCACACAGCATCGCTCTTTTGCGCACGCCCATGGGTTACGCCGTCGCCCCGGCGCATGATGGCAGTGTGGTGCTGCAGGAAACCTTCTCCAATATGCCACCGACGATGCAGGCGGATGTGCGCGCCCACATCACGGCGCTCGAAGCGGACCTCGCAGAGCTTCTGGAAAAAGCACCGCAAATAGATCGTCAACGCCGCGCGCGTTTGACGAAGCTCAATCGGGAGGTGATAGCCAGTATTGTTCGGGCTGCGCTTTCCGAACCGCGTGAGCTATTTGCTGAGCATCCGGAGGTTTTGGAGTTTTTTTCTGGAGTCGAAGCGGATGTCGTCGCCAATGCGAACCACTTTTTGCCGACGATCGATCTCACGGATATTCTCGACGCGGATCTGTCGAACTCAATCGATGAAGCCCGCCTCGACCGCTACCGCGTAAATGTTTTCGTAAGTTGGGCGTCTGACGCGAATGCCGCGCCCGTAGTCCAGGAGCCGGCGCCGAACGCCACGAGCTTGTTTGGCAGCGAAATAGCGAGCGGGACTTTAGCCCCGCATATGCTCCTCGTACCCGGTGCGTTGCACTATGCGAACGGCGGGTTTCTGTTGCTCGACGCGCGCGCCTTGACGGCATCAGGCCAAGCCTGGCCGGGGCTGTTGGCCGCGTTACAGGCAGGGGCGGTTTGTTCGGCTCTGGCGGGCGATGGCTCCTCTTCCTCAACATTAGCGCCCGCTATCCCGCTCGACGTCAAAGTTGTGCTGCTGAGCGATGCCGAGCATCTCGCACAGATCCTGTCCGTCGATCCGCGCTTTGCGGAGCTATTCAACGTGCGCGTGGCGTTCGCGGACGTTGTCGAGCGGACCCCCGAAACGGAGCGTGCAATGGCCCGCACGATAGCCGGGCTGATTGGACGCGAGGCCGTTGAACCACTGGAACCCGGCGCAGTCGCGGAATTGATTGAGTTGTCCTCGCGCAACGCGCGCGATGCGGGTCTATTGTCGTTGTGCGTGCGCGATTTCGCCAGCATTCTACACCACGCGAACGCGCGAAGAGCGGCCGCGTCACGCAAGCTTATCAGTCGTGACGATATTGTTGAGGCCCGTGCGGCTCAGGGCTCCTCCAGCGGGAGCGCGAGGAAGACAGCCTCATTTCCTGAGCCAGCAGCCATTGGAAGCGTCGTGGGGCTTAAGTCCGATGGCGCGGGACCGCGGCTCCAGCGCGTTTCAGCCCGGGTCCTTCCCGCTTTCGCACGAGCAGACACGCTCGACGTCAAAGTCCTCACCGGTGTATCGGGCACGCGCGAGGCTGGCAAAGTGATCGCATACCTGGCGTCCGAGTTCGGCCACCGGCATCGCATCGCGCTTTCCGCTCTCATTGATGGTGAGAGTGCCAGCTGCGAGGAAGAGAGTTGTGCGGAATTGGTTGCCGTTCTCGCGGCAATTGGCGAATGGACCCTGTCGTCGTCGATAGCCATAGCTGGAACCTTCGACCCATCTGGACACGTCCGACCGACGGGCGACGTGAGCACCGCAATCGAGGAGTTCTTTGACGTCTGCCGCGCAGCCGGTTTCAACAGTGATGCGGGTGTGGTGATCCCTAAAGCCAATCTCTCCGGCCTGATGTTGCGTAAGGACATCGTCGATGCTGTCGAAGCCGGTACGTTTGCTGTTTGGCCTGCTGCGACCGTCACTGAATGCGTTGCAACCATAACGGGACTTTCGGCAGGATATCGCGAAACCGACGGTGGGTTCGCTGAGGGGGACGCCTACCGGCACATCGACGATCAGCTTCAGCAGCTCAATCAACGCACTAAATCACAATTTGCCGTACCGCCGGTTGAGACGGAGCCCCGGCCATGATCGTGCACGTCGCCGAGGCGGGGGAAGCGCGAGGTCGCGTCGTCCTTCACTGTGGCTACAGCCCGGCGGCAAACGATGCCGCCCTTAAGGTAGCCTTACACATCGCCAAGGCTTACCGCTCCGAACTTGAAGGCTTGCTCGTCGAAAACCGGCAGATTTTAGCGCTCGCCGGTCACACATTCGCGCATGAGATTGCCCTGGCCGATGGGGCTGTCCATGGGCTGGATGCTGGCGATCTGCAGCGTCAACATCGCGCTCTCTACGAGGCAGAGCGCCGCCACATAACCAAGGCAGCGACTGTTGCGGGCGTTGAGGCGCGGGTTCAGACAGTACGCGATGACGACATTGCAGCACTCGTTCGCTGTTGTGCCGCCTTAGGTCCCTGGAATGTGGTTGTTCTGCCGGAACCTATGGATGGCTCTGGCAGCGAAAAGATCGGTCGCATCCTCGACGCCGTCCAGGATGCGACGGGCGTTGTGACCGTGCCCCGCAGAGCGCGCCTTTCAAAGGGCCCCATCGTTGTCACCGTCGAAGACGAAGACCGGATGTCTACAATGCTGCGGACGGCCGAACGCCTCGCGGCTATCACGGGGGCTGAGATCAAGCTCCTGCTGACCACCGCTGGAGACGATGAGCTTCATTGGCTAGAGGCCCAGGCGCGGTTGCTGGTTGCCGACAATAAACGCTGCAGCATTATGTTGAATGATACGACGAGCGCTCCGGCTTCTTCCATCGCGGGACGCGTAGGTGCCATGTCCGCGAGTTTCCTCATCGCGAAGCACGGCGGGTCGGTCCTGCCTTACGAAGATTGCAGATCGCTCACGTCCGTCCTGCGCTGTCCCGTTTTCTGCATCAGGTAGTTTTCGTTTTCAGCGCATCTTTTGAGCTGCCATGCAGGAAGCTGGTGTCGCTTCCCACGATGAGCGGATCAACGGTTCCGATCGCTTTGGCGTCCTTATCCTCGTAGTCATGCCGCGAGAGGATATAGCGGATTACCTCTAGCCGCGCGCGGCGCTGATCGTTGGATCGGACAACGGTCCATGGTGCCATGTTGATGTGGGTAAAGCGAAACATCTCGTCTTTCGCTTCTGTATATTCGTCCCAGAGATTGACCGCGGCCTTGTCCATATCGCTCAACTTCCATTGTTTGAGCGGATTATGCCGCCGTTCATGGAAACGCTTCAGCTGCATTTCCCGCCCGATCGTCAAAAAAATCTTATGAAGACATATACCGTCGCGCACGAGCATGCCTTCGAACTGCGGAGCTTCCCGTAAGAAATCGGCGAGTTCGTCTTCTGTGCAAAACCCCATGACGCGCTCAACGCCGGCGCGATTGTACCAGGAGCGGTCGAACAGTACGATGTCGCCACGCGTTGGCATGTGTTTGGCGTAGCGCTGAAAATACCATTGACCACGTTCTGTCTCATTCGGTTTTGACAAAGCGACGACCCGGGCGTGCCGAGGATTGAGGTGCCGCGTAAATCGCCGAATGCAGCCGCCCTTGCCCGCTGTGTCACGCCCTTCGAAGACAATGACGAGCCGCATCCCTGTTTTTCGGACGTGCGTTTGCAGTTTGACCAACTCATAATGCAACGCGTCGAGTTCAGCGTCGTAGACTTTGCGTTTAAGCGGCGTGTCGTAAGGATATCCGCCGGACTTGAGTGCGATCTCGTTAAAGCCGTCCGGAAGGTTGGGTTGTTCGATATCGATCGCCACCGCCGGTTTATTCATTTCATCTTTTCCAGTCTTGGCTCGCGCGACGATCTTTTTTCCTGTCATCTTAAGTTTACCACTTCTGTAATCCGACGTTCGCCTGTCATGTTGGTACTTCACAATGGTCGCTTCGGTCTGTGTTCGCGGCCAAGACCTTGATTGGAAACGAGGTTAGCTAGGACTTTAAGCCATCCAAAGTTGAACTATGTCTTGGAATGAGATGAAACGATATCGAAATACAAGCCAACCGCGAGAGCGGGTTAACGGTTTGCGACCCAACGAAAGTTTAAAAAATGCTGTCGCCACGTAATCTTGCACTATTGCTGGCTACCGTTGTGGCCACCCTATGGTGCATCTTGTCGACCGGCACCGGTTTGGAGGGCATAGCTTTCGCAGCAGCTATTTTCCCGCCCGCACCGAAAAGTCTCGAAAGCGGGGAAGAAGAAACCTCAAACGACTCAGGAAACTACCAGTCCTGGCGCGCAGTCATCGATGCGCTGCCCGTTGCCGCTCTCGCACTGGACGCGGACAACATCATCGTTCACCACAATGCACTAATGACGGACTTGTTTCCAAGGACGCGCGATGGTCTCGCCCTGTCGCAAGTCTGTCGCAATCCCGAATTGATGGACGCGGTCGGCGAATACGGCAATGCGCCGACGGCCAGTCCAGAGCCTGTCGTTGTGCATCTCGTAGATCGTGTTCCGGTAAATCGCCGCATCCAGGCAACCGTCTCGGTACTGTCGCGCGCCAGCCGCGACCCGACTTTGCCAGCATTGCTCGTAACGTTTCGGGATCTGACGCAACAGGACAAGATCGAGCAAATGCGCGTCGATTTTGTTGCCAACGCGAGCCATGAATTGCGCACACCTCTCGCGTCATTGCTCGGGTACGTCGAGACCCTTCAAGGAGCTGCACGCGACGATGCTAAGGCGCGGGAGCGCTTCCTCGGCATCATGTGGAAGCAAGCGCAGCGCATGACGCGCTTGATAGATGATCTGCTGTCATTGAGCCGCATTGAGATGCGCTTGCACTTGCCTCCCAAGGATGTTGTCGACCTCAACGAAGTCGCGACCTACATCGTGCAAACATTCGAACCTTTGGCGACGCCCCAAAAAATAGCCATTGAGCTGAACAAGCTCGAAGGTCCCGCCCGCATACAGGGCGAAAGAGACGAAATTGTTCAAGTTCTTCAAAATCTTGTCCAGAATGGTGTCAGATACGGCCGCGAAGGCGGGTATGTGCGGGTGTCCGTTACGCGTGAAAAAAGCCAAGGGAACCGTGCGGCACGCCTCAAAGTTGATGTCGCTGACAACGGCGTGGGAATCGCGCCCGAACACCTGCCGCGTCTAACCGAACGCTTCTACCGGGCTAACGTCACGTCGAGCCGGGAAAAAGGCGGGACCGGCTTAGGCCTTGCAATTGTTAAGAATATTGTGCTTCGCCACCGTGGCCAATTGCGCATCGCTTCCAACGTTGGTGAGGGTTCGACCTTCACGGTGATCTTTAATGAACTAGGTCCGCAAGAAACTTGAAAACATCGGGTTTTCAAGCGCCTGAAAAACGCAAAATAAAACAACTATTTATGCTGTCATAAAACCTAAGTACCCCTGGAGTACGACTCGCCCTGCCGGCGCAGAGGGCGCTGGGCGAGATCGGCGGTTCGCCGGTTCCGCAGTTACCCCGGATACTCAGGGAGATCAGCGTGAACAATAAGTTCTTCGCCATGACGGCAGCAGTTGCTGTCGCTGGCTCATTCGCGTTTGCCAATGCGGCTTCGGCACGCGACCAGGTTCAGATTGCGGGTTCGTCGACGGTTCTGCCTTATGCGAACATCGTTGCCGAGCAATTCGGCAAGACCTACGACAAATTCAAGACGCCGGTTGTCGAATCCGGTGGTTCCTCAGCTGGTCTCAAGCAGTTCTGCCAGGGCCTTGGCGAGAAGACGATCGACATCGCGAACGCTTCGCGCAAGATCAAAGACGCCGAAGTGAAGGCCTGCGCCGAAGCTGGCGTTAAGGACATCATGGAAATCCGCTTCGGTTATGACGGCATCGTTTTCGCGACGGACGCGAAGGGCGACGCCTGGGCGCTTGAGCCTAAGGACGTTTATCTGGCTCTTGCTGACAAGATTCCCGTTGACGGCAAGCTCGTAGACAACCCGAACAAGAAGTGGAAGCAGGTCAACGCAAAGCTCCCTGATTGGGACATCGTTGCTTACATTCCAGGCGAAAAGCACGGCACGCGCGAAGTCTTCGAAGTGAAAGTTATGGAAGAAGGCTGCAAGGCTTCTGGCGCTTACGACCTGCACAAGGCTGCCGCTGGCGACGACGAGAAGAAGGCCAAAAAGGCAGCTGAGAAAGCTTGCTTCAAGGTCCGTAAGGATGGCGGCACGGTCGACATCGACGGTGACTATACCGAAACGCTCGCACGTCTTCAGTCGAACCCGACCGGCGTTGGCGTGTTCGGTCTGTCGTTCTACGAGAACAACACCGACAAGCTGAAGGTCGCTACGATGAGCGGCATTGAGCCAAACGTTGAGACGATCTCGACCGGCAAGTATCCGGTTTCGCGCCCGCTCTTCTTCTACGTCAAGAAAGCGCACATCGGCACGATCCCTGGTCTCAAGGAATACGTCGAATTCTTCACGTCGACGAAGATGATCGGTCCTGACGGCCCGCTCGCTGAGTACGGTCTCGTTCCAATGCCGAAGAATGAACTTGATGAGCTGCAGAAGGCCGTCAAGTCAGAAGAGATCATGTAATTCGCCGGGAGGTGGGGCAGGGCTGCCCTGAGTAGCTTGGCCCCGCCTCTGGCGATGTCTGACATGGCATTTCGATCCGGGTCGCTGGCTGGTTAAGTCGCGGCCCGGGTTGACCCGGGTAAGAGACCCGAATGGGAAAAGTGAAAACGATGGCGAAGGCATATTTTGCACAGGGGGTCGTGTGTCTACCTCGATGATCCTACTCGGATTGCTGATAGCAGCAGCCCTTGCTTACATCGTCGGTATCGTCCGGTGCCGCGCTTCTACAGGCGGTGATGTCGCGAAATTGCATTCGCGGACCGGCTATTATGGTTCCTACCTTGCGATCTGGACCGTTCTTCCCGCACTTTTCTTAACGATCATATGGGCTGCCGCAGAGCAGCCAGTCATCCGCCACTTGGTCGAGACCTCATTGCCGGCGCACGCTGCCGGGGTAGAGAACGATGCACTGATGTCGCTGACATTGGGCCGCATTAATTCCGTCGCCGAAGGCCTGCCAAAACTGTCTCAGAGTGAATTCAAAACCATAGAAAATGCCCGCCTCGGGTTTACGCCCATGTTAGAGGCGCAACGCCTACTGCAGGAAAAAGGCGTGATTCTGGGGGCGGAGCCTGAACCCTACATAATCTCTGCGGCCTACGACGAGGTCATCTACAGACATACGAGCAGCTGGTTGATCACTGGCCTCGCCGCACTCGCCGCATTGGCTGGATTTGTCTACGGCTTCACGCAAATTAGGCCACGCCTGCGGGCCCGAAACACAGTTGAAAGGGTGGTTCTCGCGGCCCTTATCGGAGCCTCGACGGTCGCGATTCTGACGACTGTTGGGATCGTGTTCTCGGTGCTCTTTGAAACGATCCACTTCTTCCAATCTGTCCCCACTTTCGACTTCTTCTTCGGAACTGTCTGGGACCCACGCTTTACGTCCGCAGGTCGCGAAGGTGGTGCCAGCGGTCAATTCGGCCTTCTGCCCTTGCTGTGGGGCACGCTCTTCATCTCCTTTGTGGCTCTGGCCGTGGCGGTTCCCATTGGGCTGTATTCGGCGATCTACATGTCGGAATACGCCGGACCGAAGTTCCGTGGCTTTGCCAAACCGCTGCTTGAGATCCTCGCTGGCATCCCCACCATCGTCTATGGCCTGTTCGCATTGATCACGTTCGGACCGTTCCTACGCGACACAGGCGCCATGGTGGGTCTGGATATTGCCGCTTCGAGTGTGCTGACGGCGGGCATCGTGATGGGGATCATGATCATCCCCTTCGTCTCGTCGCTGTCCGACGATATTATTTCCGCAGTGCCACAGTCGCTGCGCGAAGGATCATACGGCCTTGGCGCGACGAAATCGGAAACGATCCGCAAGGTCGTCCTGCCTGCTGCTTTGCCAGGTATTGTGGGTGCGGTCCTCTTGGCGGCGTCCCGCGCCATCGGCGAGACGATGATCGTCGTGCTTGCCGCTGGTATCGCGGCGAACCTCACGCTCAACCCGTTCGAGTCGGTGACCACAATCACCGTCAAGATCGTCAGTCAGTTGACCGGTGACCTTGAGTTCAATAGCCCGCAAACGCTGGTTGCGTTCGCACTCGGCCTGACGTTGTTCGTGATCACGCTCGCCCTTAACGTCTACGCGCTCTATATCGTGCGCAAATATAGGGAGCAGTACGAATAATGGCGACGACACAGGATACCCTGCACGCGGCCGCCGACGGTCGTAAGCTCAATGATCCGGCTATGCTCAAGCGCCGCTACGCAGCGGAATGGCGGTTCAAGGCATACGGGCTCGGTGCTTTGGGCATAGCGCTCTTCTTTCTCGTGGTACTCTTCTACTCGATTATCTCTCAAGGCTGGACGGCATTCCTGCAAACGAACATTAAGCTGGAGGTCGCGCTCAACGAGGCGGACTTTCAGGACGCAGATGGCCAAATTACTGAACAGTCGATCCGTGTAGCCGACTACACGAAGATGGCGCGCGACGCCCTTCAGAGTACGCTCGGTCTGGAAAGTCCCACACGCCCAGAGAAGCGAGATTTGCGCGGTCTGCTGTCTCGCGGCGTTGATGTGCAGATCCGCAACAAGATCGAATCGGATCGCAGCTTGATCGGTCAGACCGTGCCCGTCTGGGTTCTCGCCAACGGTGAGGTAGATGCCCTTATCAAGGGCTCGATCGATCGCAACACCCCTGAGGAGCGTCGCCAGCTCAACAACAAGCAGTTGGCGTGGATCGACAAGCTTATAGCCGAAGGGCGCCTGGAGAAGCAGTTCAATACAGGCCTCTTCACTTATGGCGCATCTAGCCAGCCGGAAACCGCCGGCCTCGCCGTCGCGCTTATCGGCTCATTCTTCATGATGCTGATTGTGGCACTCGTTGCGGTTCCCATCGGTGTAGCGGCCGCAGCCTACCTGGAAGAATTCGCGCCAAAGAACACGTTTACCGACATCATCGAGGTTAATATCAACAACCTCGCTGCGGTCCCGTCCATCGTGTTTGGCCTGCTCGGATTGGCGGTTTTTATTAACTTTATGGGCCTGCCACGATCAGCTTCCCTGGTCGGAGGTCTCGTGCTATCGCTCATGACACTGCCGACCGTGATCATTGCGACGCGCGCCGCTATTCGCGCTGTGCCGCCATCGATCCGGGAGGCTGCGCTAGGTGTTGGCGCGTCGAAGATGCAGACCTTGTTCCACCACGTACTGCCGTTGGCGCTTCCCGGTATTCTAACGGGAACCATCATCGGTCTTGTTCAAGCGCTTGGTGAGACTGCACCGCTTCTGATGATCGGCCTCGTGGCGTTCGTTGTCGACTATCCGACAACGCCCTTGGACCCGGCGACGGCTTTGCCGGTGCAGATTTACATGTGGGCGAGTTCCGCCGAGCGCGGGTTCGTCGAGCGAACGATGGGCGCGACGATTGTCCTGCTGATGTTCCTCTTCGTGATGAACGCAGCGGCCGTCTACCTGCGGCGCAAATTCGAACGGAAATGGTAATTGAGATTGGCGGCTGATATGGAACAGATTGCAACCAGCACAACGGCGGAAACCGCACCTATGAGCGGCGTCGCCAACGGCGAAGCTCCAAAGGTCACGGCGCGTGATGTTTGCGTTTTCTACGGTGCCAAGCAGGCTCTGTTTGATGTAAACCTCGACGTTCCGCGCAACTCCGTGACGGCGCTGATTGGCCCCTCGGGCTGCGGTAAGTCAACGTTCCTGCGCTGCTTAAACCGCATGAACGACACGATCCCGATCTGCCGGGTAACTGGTAAGATCGAACTCGATGAGCAGGACATCTACGATCGCGATCTCGACGTCGTGGAGTTGCGCGCCCGCGTTGGCATGGTCTTCCAGAAACCGAATCCATTCCCCAAGTCGATCTTCGACAACATTGCGTATGGGCCGCGCATTCACGGCCTCGTTCGCGACAAAACCCACCTCGAAGAGATCGTTGAAACGAGCCTTGAAAAGGCGGGTCTCTGGAAAGAAGTCAAAGATCGCGTCCATGAGCCCGGTACGGGCCTCTCGGGCGGCCAGCAGCAGCGTCTCTGCATTGCTCGAGCCATCGCCACGACCCCAGACGTTATCCTCATGGACGAACCCTGTTCGGCACTCGACCCGATCGCAACAGCGAAGGTTGAAGAACTGATCCATGAACTGCGCCAGAACTACACGATCGTAATCGTGACGCACTCCATGCAGCAGGCGCGTCGCGTCTCGCAGAAGACGGCGTTCTTCCACATCGGTTATCTCGTGGAAGTGGGCGATACAGAGCAGATCTTTGAAAACCCGCAGGACAAGCGGACTCAGGATTATATCATGGGACGCTTCGGCTAAGCCTAAACTGGCCGGGAACTGACCCGCGATATTGGCGGCGAGACCCCAGGGGGGTGGTTTGCCAAAAGGAGAAGAGCGATCATGGTCGGCGATTCATCGCAAACCGTGAAATCTTACGAAGAGGAGCTTGCCCTCCTCGACAAATCGATAGCCCAGATGGGTGGCTTGGCTGAGCACGTCCTCGGCCTTGCCTTCGATGCGTTGGAGCGGCGTGACCCGCATCTCGCCGAGAAGGTGGTCGAAACCGATCGGCAGATCGACGCCCTCGAGCGGGGCATCGAGGCGAAAGTCGTCGCGATGATCTCCCGGCGTCAACCGAGCGCTGGGGAACTCCGCCATATCCTCGGGGCCATGCGTATCGCGAGCGATCTCGAACGCATTGGCGATCTCGGGAAGAACATTGCAAAGCGCGCGCACGCCATCGCCAGTCAGCCCCATCCCAAGCCGTTGATCACGGGGCTGCGTCATATGGTGGAACTCGCGCTCAGCCAGCTTAACGACGTTCTCGATGCCTACGCGGAGCGCGATGCCGAGCGCGCGCTTGCGGTCTGGCGCGATGATGAGAAACTCGATGCTGTCTACAACTCTTTGTTCCGCGAACTCCTCACCTACATGATGGAGGATCCGCGCAACATCGGGATTTCCACGCATCTTCTGTTTGGCGCTAAGAACATTGAGCGCGTTGGAGATCACACAACCAATATCGCTGAGACCATCCAATTCTTGGTCAGCGGCGAGGCCATATCCGACGATAGGCCGAAGAGTGACGACACCAGTACGACGCTGATCACGAGTCAGGGTGCAGTAAACGGGTCGCATACCTAATCGCTCAATGACCGGAAAATTGGATCATGTCAGCTAAGGTCTTGATCATAGAAGACGAACTTCCGCTTGCTGAACTCCTCCGTTACAATTTGGAAGCCGAGGGCTATCGGGTCAGCCACGCCGAAACCGGTGAGGAAGCAGAGATTATGGTCTCTGAGGAACTGCCCGATCTCATGGTTCTGGATTGGATGCTACCGTCAGTGTCAGGCATTGAGCTGTGCCGTCGGATGCGGTCCAAAGCCGAGACGCGTAACGTCCCCATCGTCATGCTGACCGCGCGCGGCGAGGAAGCTGACCGCATTCGTGGTCTCTCTACCGGCGCCGACGACTACGTGGTCAAGCCCTTCTCGCTTCCTGAACTGATGGCACGCGTGAAGGCCATTCTGCGGCGGGCTGCACCGGAACGGACGGCCGAGGTTCTCCGCGTAGCCGAGGTCGAACTCGACCGTGCCGCCCACAAGGTGTCTCGCGGTCTTCGGGAAGTTCGCTTGGGGCCGACGGAATTTCGCCTCCTCGAATTTCTTATGGAAAGTCCCGGGCGCGTCCTCTCCCGTTCGCAATTGCTGGATGGCGTCTGGGGGCGCAACGCCTTCGTCGATGAGCGGACCGTTGACGTCCACATCGGAAGATTGCGCAAAGCGTTAATCCGCGGCAAAGAGCGCGACCCTATTCGCACGGTGCGCGGCGCTGGATACGTGTTCGGTGAGCGCACAACCAATCGCCAGTTTCACTTTTGACGAAAGATTACAACGCGGGACCAACATTAGGATGATGTGGGCTCCCGCGTGGCACATTATTGATTGCTTTTTAATTTCAATGCCCAGGGCAGGTGCGCCCGGCGTCTAAAGCCGTTTATTAGCGGCAATCAGCAAGCTTCTTTTCCGCCTGAATGCCCAATGAACACCATATTGCATGCGGGTTCAGTCGATCTCTGCCATTTTTCTCCTCCATGATCGTCGCCGGTAACCATGAGGCGCACTTTTTGTTCGTTCGGGACGCTGGTCATCAGTCGGAAATTCTGCGCCAGCGACGGAAATCACCATACCTCTGACGTTAAGCAGAGCGAAAGTGATGGAGGGGAAGGAAATGCGGCTGATAACCCGCGCAATTTCGGGGCTTATGATCGTCGCCGTTACCTTGGGACTATTGGGGGTCGCGGGGTGGCGTGTGCATTCAGTGATGACGGCCGAGAAGTCAGGCCGCAAAATGCAAGCCCGAGAGCGCGAGTTTTCCGTGCAAGGCGGTCAATTCGAAGCGCAAGATTTAACGCCAGTCATTACTGCATACGGCCAGATTCACGCGTGGGAGACGCTGGAAATCCGGGCCGCTGCGTCCGGGCCAATCACTGAGATCGCTGACAATTTCCGCGACGGTCGCGCAGTCGAGGCTGGTGAATTGTTGTTCCACATTGACCCCGATACGGCGCAACGGCGCGTCACCGACGCCGAGGCTGCCCTTATGCAGGCGCGCTCCGAACTCGCCGAAGCCGAGGCCGCTTTAAGCTACCTGCGAGCCGACGAAAATCTCGCCCGCACTCAACTTGACGTTCGGAAAGCGGATTTAGAGCGCAAGCAGCAACTCCATAAGAAAGATATCGTAACAGCCGCCACGCTGGACGAGTCGACAATGGCGGTCTCATCCGCTGAACAGTCGCTCGCGGCGAAGACGCAGGCAATTGTAGCGGGTGAAGCTCTCAATGATCGCGCACAAAAGAACCTCGAGCGCGCTGGCATCGC
Source organism: Filomicrobium sp. (assembly GCF_025698805.1). Lineage (NCBI taxonomy): Bacteria > Pseudomonadati > Pseudomonadota > Alphaproteobacteria > Hyphomicrobiales > Hyphomicrobiaceae > Filomicrobium > Filomicrobium sp. The sequence continues at coordinate 538,136 of NZ_JAILWT010000001.1, read as the reverse complement.
ATTGAAGGATGCCGAACGCGCGCTGCGTGACACAAGCTACCGCGCACCCTTTGCCGGCCGTTTGACATCGGTCGCAGCCACCCTCGGCCGCCGCGTCTCGCAAAACGAAAAGCTAGCCGACCTTATTGATCCCACCGCTCTGGAGGTTTCTTTCCGCGTGCGCAACAGCGAATTTGCGCGCTTAATTGATCCGAACGCGCCAGATAGGATCCTCCGCCAGCCCATCAAGGCACGTCTGGATCTGCAAGGCTATACGGTCGAAGTTGAGGGCGTTCTCGATCGGCCTGCTGCCGTCGTTGACATCAATCAGGGCGGGAGGACTGTGTTTGCGCGCTTGAAGGGCGTCGCATTGTCGGCGTTGCGTCCAGGTGACTTCGTCACCGTCGAGGTTTTTGAGCCAAGGCTACAGAACGTTGCTCTGGTTCCTCACTCCGCTGCCACTGAAGATGGGCGCATGCTTATTATCGAGGGTGATCGCCTCGCAGAGGTCAAGGTCGACATTAAACGCCGTCAATCGGACGGTCTCATCGTCAGCGGCTTTCCGGCGGATAAGAGCTACGTGATCACACGCATGCCCTATCTTGGTCCCGGCATCAAAGTGAAGCCACCAAGGCAGCAACCGAAGGACGGCAGCTCAGACCCCGCGATCGCGGCCCTACCTCAGCCCGACAACCTGGTCGCACTGAGCGAAGAGCAACGCGTCGCCCTGATCAAGCATGTTCGCAGCTCCACGCGCATGTCGGAACAGCGTCGCAAGGAAACAATTGAGGCACTGTCCAACGCCACCGCGCCGAAGGACCTGGTTGATCGCCTGCAGCGGCAACTCCAGCGTCGGGAGAGCCGCTCATGAGCGCGCACAATGCACCCCACGATCGCGGCGGCATGAGCAACACCGGCTTTATTGGATACTTCGTACGGCACCGCACAGCGGCGAACCTTCTCCTGACGCTTATTGTTGTCTGTGGCGTCGTGGCCGGGCTCCGTATCCGTGCGCAGTTCTTCCCCGATATCGCCATTGAGACCGCGACCGTAAGCATCGTTTGGCGCGGCGTCGGTCCCAAGGAAATGGATGACGCGATTGTCGCGCGCGTCGAGCCGAAATTGCGGGCCATTGAAGGCGTCAAAACTGCAAAGGCCGTCGCGCGAGAAGGCGCAGCATCATTCACGCTCGAATTCCAGCCCGGTTGGGACATGGCAACCGCCATGGACGAGGTGAAAGCGGCTGTCGACGAAGTGCGCGACCTGCCTGAAGACGCCGAAGAACCGGTCATCAAGCGCAAGCGTTGGCATGACACGGTCACCGACGTCGTAATTTCTGGCGACGTTGGCATCGGATTGCTTGAGCGTTACGCCGAACAGCTCAAGACGCGATTGTTCCAACTGGGAATTACCAACACGGAGATCGACGGGATATCGGACCCTGAAATCCGTATCGACGTTCGCCCGGAAGCGCTCGAGCGTTATGGCATCACCCTTCAAACGGTTGCGAACGCCATCAAATCTGAGACCGGGACGCAGCCCGTTGGAGAAATCCACAAAGGTGCTGCACGGATACGCACAGCCGCACAGGAATTGACGGCCTCTGCGGTCGGCGCCGTCGCGGTGCGGTCGTTGCCCGATGGCACGAAACTCCGCGTTGCCGACATTGCGAACATTATCGAAGAAGGTCTTGATCGCGAAATCGCCATGTATCACCAGGGTGTCCCTGCCGTGGTGCTGGACATCAGTCGCGATGCCAACGGCGATGCCATCCGCATGCAGCGTCAAGTGGAAGCCGCGATCGCAGAATTTCAACCGACGCTTCCGGAGGGCGTAAAGGTCTTCCTCGCACATCCGCGGGCGCAACAAATCATCGACCGTCTTGACCTGCTGATTGACAACGGCATCACCGGCCTGGCCATCGTTGTCGTATTGCTATTCCTGTTCCTCAACGCCCGCACGGCGGTGTGGGTGGCCGCGGGCATCCCCGTCGCGATGGCGGCAACCGTGGGCCTGATGTACGCCTTCGGCTTCACCTTCAACATGATCTCGCTGTTTGCGTTGATCATCTGCCTCGGCATCGTTGTCGACGACGCCATCATTATCGGCGAGCACTCCGACCACCTCGCACGTAAGGGGCTCTCGCCTGCGGTGGCTGCCACAACGGCGGCAGAACGCATGCTCGCGCCGGTGTTCTCAGCTGCGATCACGACCGTCATCGCTTTCGGTGTGCTCTCCCTGATCGGGGGACGCTTTGGCCGCATGCTCTCGGATATGCCGTTCACCGTTGCGGTCGTTCTGCTGGCAAGCCTGATGGAGTCGTTCCTGATCCTGCCAGCCCACATGCGGCACGCCTTGATGCATACAGGTCAGCGCTCTTTCATCGACCTGCCGAGCGAATACGTAAACCGGGGCTTTGCATGGTTTCTCGAACGCGTATTCCGGCCATTGATGCGTATCGTGATGACGTTGCGTTATCCCGTCGTCGCCGCTGCCGTCCTTCTGCTGGCTTTCTCGGTGACGGCGCTGATGGATCGTACAGTGACCTGGCGCTTTTTCTCATCGCCGGAGCGCCCGACCGTGCGGGCCAACCTCGCGATGACGGAAGGGGCCACCCGCGCCGACACCCGGGCGATGATTGCCGAACTGGACCGAGCGTTGAAGGCGGTGAATGACCGCTATGAGAAGGAGTACGGCACGGCTCCCGTGAAAATGGCGCTCGCTAAACTCGGCGGGAATACCGGGCGCGGCTTGAAGGGGGCGGACACGAAGGAACCCGATCAGTTGGCCGGCTACGATATCGAGCTGATTGATCCGGATCTGCGTCCTTATTCCGCCGCTCAGTTTATTGCCGACTGGGAAGCGGAAGTCCGCCCGACACCATTCTTGGAGACACTCGCTTTACGCGGGGACCGATCCGGGCCGGGCGGCGATGACATCAGCGTCCTTCTCGCTGGATCTGATGAAAACGTCTTGAAATCAGCCGCAGAAGCGCTGAAGGCCAGCCTCGCGAGATTCCCTGCAGCCACCGGCGTCGAAGACGATCTGGCATATGATAAGCCAGAACTCGTCGTGACCTTGACGCCGAAAGGCGAAGCATTGGGCTTCACCACAGAGACGGTGGCCCGGGCATTGCGCGAACGCCTCGACGGTATCGAGGCCGTCACGCTGGCACGCGGATCGCGCGAGATTATAGCCAGGGTTCGGCTGTCCGACGCCGACACAGGCCGAGATTTCTTGCATCAAGCCTTTTTGCCCATCCCCGATGGCGGCTTTGCTCCGATCAATGAGATCGCCACGATCACGGAATTGCATGGCTTCTCATCAATCCGCCGCGAGAACGGTTTGCGTCGCGTAACCGTCTCCGGTGATCTCCCTGATGATGCCGTCGCCGCGGAAGAAGTCATGAGAGCTTTGCGGGATGAAATCCTTCCCGGGATCGCGGGCCAGTTCGGTGTGGAGTGGTCCATGGGAGGGCTGGCCGAGCAGGAGGGAGAGTTCTTCACCGAGGCTTTGACCGGTTTCCTCCTGGCGATGGTGGGAATTTACGCCGTGTTGGCCTGGGTGAACGGGTCCTGGACACGTCCCGCTACCATAATGCTCGTTATTCCGTTCGGCCTTATTGGCGCGATTTGGGGGCACTGGCTGCACGATGTCCCGATGAGCATGTTTTCGGTCGTGGGCTTGATCGGGATGGCGGGTATCATAATCAATGACTCCATCGTACTCGTAACGACTGTTGATGAGCGTGCTACGCGCCAGGACATGACGAGTGCAATCGTCGACGGCACGTGCGACCGCTTGCGGGCGATCTTCCTGACAACGGCAACAACTGTTGGCGGTTTGGCTCCGCTGGCGTTCGAAACGAGCCGGCAAGCCTTGTTCTTGAAGCCGACGGTGCTGTCACTCGGCTATGGGCTTGGCTTCGGCATGTTGCTCGTGCTGCTCGTCACGCCGTCCATGCTGGCGATACAGCATGATATCGGCATGAGCCTCAAGAGCTTCCGGCGCTATGCAAAGGTTCGCCGCCGGGCGCGCAGCGGAGCACGCTTGGCGCGGGTCGCCAGCTGAGCGATGCGGCCGATCCTTGAATAAAAAAGGTTGGTTGCCCGTAGGCAACCAACCTTCCCCCGCTGCCTAGCGCCCACTGAGAGGTGCTGGCAAAATTCCCTCTAAACAAAATCAGGCGTCAGTCGTTTCCGTTTCATTGCGGGCTTCATTGCGCGCCAAGGCAACACGAACTGTTTCGACCTGCTCGCGCTCGCGACGCCGCGGTTGCGGCGGCTGGAACGCACGCCGGGCGTGGTGTTCGCAGTACGGAAGACCAGGAACTTTATCCTTCCCGCAGAAATGGAACTCAGCCGTTTGCGGATCGCCGATTGGCCAACGGCAGCACGATCCAGTCAGTGTCTGGATGCTTTTGCGTTCAGCCATCGGAATTACAAGTTCTTCGACGGTTGGGGTGAATGGCTCGGCGTCCGGAGAATAAAGTGCACGGACAGCAGGATTGCCATTGGTCGGAAAACGGGCCGGACGGGTCTGCCGCTTGGCAGCGTTTGCCAGGCGGGGTCGCGGGCGGTGCGACTTTATCCGCGAAGTCGTTGCCCGACCGGACAATCCCAGCCGATGCACTTTGCCGATGACTGCGTTGCGCGTTACGCCGCCGAGACGTCCGGCGATCTGGCTCGCGCTCAACCCCTCCGACCAGAGCCTCTTAAGAAGCTCAACTCTTTCGTCGGTCCAGGCCATGCTTGTCGCTCCCTTGAGAATCACATCACAATCGCGCTCCACCCGAAGGGGGCGCGGAAAAAGACCGACCGGCCGAAATGGCGCTCGAAAACGCGCTATAAGGCGCGCAATGAGCGGAACTCATGCCGACGCAATCGGATTACGAACGCTACTTGGAAGTACGCTTGACAAACTCACGCGAAACAAAAGGGGCGCTACTCAGCCACCAAACGCGTGCGGGACGAAAACTCTGTGGCGTCGCCAACTCAGCGACATCTCGTGCCCGGACCCCTTCACAGTACAACATCCAGATTTCGCGCTACAAGCATTGAGGTTCGGGTAAGACACCCGTTGACAACGCCACGTGGCGTCTTCGCAACACAAATGATTCGTACGGCAGTGTTTTGGCGAGCACCGAACACTGCTATAGAGCTAACCCCGGAAAGTACGCGGAGCCATAACGGTCTGCGTTGACAGGTGCTAATATGCCGCTTATCTCATGGGCTTCCGTGGGCCGCCGGCAAAGGCGGCCATTTTTATTTGGTACAGGAGGGATCAGTTCGCATGACTGAGCCCCTGACAGCTGCGCCGGCAGCAGGAGCGAATAGCCAAAACTCCCCGGTATTAATGTTCACCTACGCGCGCCAGGATGTTGCCTTTGTGCGCGGCGAAGGGGCTTGGCTGTTTGCCGCTGACGGCGAGCGCTATCTCGACTTCGGTTCCGGCGTTGCTGTCAACGTGCTGGGGCATGCGCACCCTCATCTTGTCGAGGCCCTGACCGAGCAGGCAACGCAGCTCTGGCACACGTCTAATCTCTACCGGAGCCCCGGTCAGGAACGGTTGGCGCAGCGTTTGTGTGCGACGACCTTCGCCGACAGGGTCTTTTTCTGCAATTCCGGCACTGAAGCGTGCGAGGGCGCGATCAAGGCTGCCCGCCGCTACCACTATGTTAATGGGCATCCGGAACGCTGGCGGGTCATTACCTTTGAAGGCGCCTTCCACGGCCGCACGCTGACGGCGTTGGCCGCAGCAGCCAATCCGAAATATCTGGAAGGTTGCGGCATCGCAGCAGACGGCTTCGACAACATACCCGTATCGGAGCCCGAAGCGCTGCAAGCGGCTATCGGTCCCGAGACGGCCGCCATCATGGTCGAGCCGGTCATGGGAGAAGGCGGCGTCAGAGTGGTCCCGGCAGAAGACCTGCAGCTGATGCGGGCGCTCTGTGACGAGCACGGTCTGCTTTTGATTTTTGATGAGGTGCAAACGGGTGTTGGGCGTACCGGGCGGCTGTTTGCCCACGAGCACGCAGGCATAGAGCCCGATATTATGGCCATAGCCAAAGGGATCGGCGGCGGCTTTCCGCTTGGCGCGATCCTGGCCACCGAAAAGGCGGCATCAGGCATGACCGCAGGATCCCATGGGTCCACATTCGGGGGCAATCCTCTGGCAATGGCTGTCGGCAACGCCGTCTTGGACGTTGTCTTGGAACCTGGGTTCTTGGAAGAGGTGTCCCGCAAGGCCGCGCGCTTGCGTCAATCCCTCGCTGAAATCAAAGACCGCTTTTCTGACCTGGTTCTAGAGGTTCGGGGCGAAGGCTTGTTGATGGGCCTGAAGCTCAATCCCGATGTTCCCGTAGCCGATTGCGTCAAGGCGGCGCTCGCTGAGCACCTTCTTCTAATCACCGCGAGCGACAACGTCGTTCGGATTCTCCCACCGTTGAACATCAGCGAAGACGACATCGTAGAAGGCACAGCTCGCATAGCCCGTGCCCTTTCGAAGCTTACTGTACCTGCCCGCTAGCAACCCTAATCTTTTCCGCACTTGGAGATCGACTCCGAGCCATGGCCGTTCGCAATTTTATTGATCTAGATAACATCGACGCAGCTATTCTGCGCACGATCCTCGATTCCGCCCACGCTATGAAGCGCGCCGGTAAGCGTGTTCCAGACAAATTGCGTCCGGCCGGCATTGAAGACGACGTGCTCGTCATGATCTTCGAAAAGCCCTCGACGCGCACACGTGTCTCATTCGATGTCGCCATGCGTCAGCTCGGCGGGCAGACAATCGCGCTCAACCACACGGACCTGCAGTTGGGGCGCGGGGAAACGATCGCGGATACGGCGCGTGTTTTGTCGCGGTACATCGACGCCATCATGATCCGCGCGAACAGTCATGACACCGTGATGGAGCTGACGCGTTACGCAACCGTTCCCGTGATCAATGGTCTGACCGACCGTAGCCATCCCTGTCAGGTCATGGCGGATCTGATGACATTCGAAGAGGCCAAGGGCCCGTTGAAGGGGCGGTCTGTAGCGTGGGTGGGTGACGGAAACAACGTCGCGGCCTCCTGGATGCATGCAGCTGTGAAGTTCGATTTCGAGCTGCGCATTGCGTGTCCCGAAGAGCTGCGGCCCGATCCTGATGTCACCGCCTGGGTCAAGCGCGAGAAGGGCCGTGTTCTGATCACAGATAGCGCAGAGGAGGCTGTCGACGGCGTCGATTGCGTAGTGACGGATACCTGGGTTTCAATGGGCCAGAGCGATGCGCCGCGTCGCAAAACGCTGTTGGCGCCATACGTGGTGGACGACGCATTGATGAGCAAATCAGCAAGCGACGCGATATTCATGCACTGCTTGCCGGCGTATCGCGGGCATGAAGTCACTGAAGAGGTCCTCGAAGGACCTCGTTCAGTGGTCTTTGACGAGGCCGAAAATCGATTGCACGCGCAAAAGGCCATTCTGGCCTGGTGTCTTGGAGGATAGAGGGATTGGCTGCTGGGCAGGATGCAGAGCGCATCGCCGGGATTAACGGATCGGCAATCCCAGATGATCTGGTCATCCCGTTTCGGACCGTCCGTTCCGGTGTAGCCGGGCGGCTTGTGCGCCTGGGCAAGAGCGTAGACCGTATTCTGCAACGTCACAGCTATCCCGCGGCTGTCGGACAGGCGCTTGGTGAGGCTTTGGCGCTGACGGCGCTTTTGGGAACGGGATTGAAGATCGAAGGACGACTGATCCTGCAAACGAAGAGCGATGGAGCTCTCGGATTGGTCGTCGTGAACTACGATACGCCCGGACATTTACGCGGTTACGCCAGTTTCGATGCAGAGCGCACTGCGGAGATTTCAAACGGCAATGGTGTCGTTGATCCAGAGGCCCTCTATGGCACGGGCCATCTCGCTATGACGATTGACCCTGGCGGTGACATGGATAGATACCAGGGGATCGTTGCGCTGGAGGGCCAGCCGCTGACCGATGCCGCGCTCACCTACTTCCGTCAGTCTGAACAGCTGCCGACGTTCCTGCGGCTGGCCGTTGCTCGTGTTTATGTCCCGGGCGAGAACGAAGGTGCCGATGATTGGCATTGGCGGGCGGGCGGCCTACTTCTGCAAAATCTCGCGCGAGAGGGCGGCCAGGGCCTGGATGAGAACTTCAGTGAGAGCGAAGCCGAGCCCTATGGAGAGGCACTACCGCTCGAAGATGACGATGATGACGGCTGGCAGCGCACACGCATTTTGGCAGCTACCGTCGAAGATCATGAGTTAATCGACCCGATGTTGGCGCCCGATCGGCTATTGTACCGGCTCTTCCACGAGGAGGGTGTGCGGGTTCACGACGCCCACGCGATCGAGGAACGGTGCCGCTGCTCGCGCGAACGCGTCGAGTCCTTCCTGCGTAGGTTTGAGGGCGCTCAACTTGATGAGATGCGCGAGCCTGACGGAGCAATTTCTGTAACCTGCGAATTCTGCAGCACAACCTATCGCTTCGAGCCGGGTGAAATCGGCTAAAGCGGGTTCGTCCTCAGTTGACCTTCGCGATTAAGGGACCCGGCTGTGCGTCTGCACTATTGTGCGGCAGGCGGGAATCTTAGGCCGATAGCCGATCAGAGAGCCGCCCCAAAAATTCCATACACCGGTCAAGCTCGCTGGCTTCGATCCATTCGTTCGCAGTGTGCGCCTGCGCGATATCGCCGGGACCGCAAACAACGGATGGCGTGCCTGCATCTTGGAACAGACCGGCTTCCGTCGCATAGGAAACCGCGTGGGTATGGTTGCTCTCGGCTAATTCCAGCGCCAATGACACCACCGGTGAATCGGCATCGACTGCAAACGGCGGAACACAGTTGGTTTGCTGGATACTGATTCCGGCTTCTTTGGCAACAGCGTGCATTGGCGCAAGCAGGCGGCTGGCGTAGTCCTTGACGCGTTGTTCGATGGCATTCGTGTGCAATCCGGGAAGCGCGCGCACTTCGAACCCAAAATTGCATGAGACGGGCACGATGTTCGTAGCAGTACCGCCCTTGATCAGCGTAACCTGCAATGTGGAATAAGGAGGATCGAAACGCGTGTCCCGACTGGTGTTTGCGAGATGCTCTTCAATCGCCGCGAGTTCTCCCAAAAGTCGGCCGGCATAGGAAATCGCGTTGACGCCCAATGGGGCCATGCTGGAATGGACAGCCCGGCCGTGCACGTCCACGTCCCATCTCACCGGACCTTTGTGCGCGGTTACAACACGCATTCCCGTTGGTTCGCCGACGATGACCATTTCAGGTTTGATGAGATCATTGCCCAAACGAGCAATCATTGGACGGACGCCTGTGCACCCGATTTCCTCATCGTAGGAAAACAGGATATGGACCGGTTTGCTGAGGCGCCGGCTTTGCAGCATCGGAACAGCCGCCAGCACACACGCAAGAAACCCCTTCATGTCCGTCGTGCCGCGTCCATAGATGCGGCCGTCACGCTCTGTCATCCGGAACGGATCGGTGTCCCAATTCTGGCCGGCTACCGGAACGACGTCGGTGTGCCCCGAAAGACCAATCCCGCCAATGTCCTGCGGCCCAATCGTCGCGTAGAGGTTTGCCTTGTCGCGCTCCTCATTAAAGGTGAGCGAGCTCGCCAGCCCATGCTGAGCCAGATAATCTTCGACAAAGCGTATCAGGGGCAGGTTCGTCTTATGGCTGGTGGTGTCGAAGCTGATGAGCCGATCAAGCAGCTCCTTTGCCGAATATGTTGGGCCGGGCATGAGCGCGTTGTTTCTCGCGTATAGTTGATCAAGTAAGGACGAGCGTCGGCAGGGGCATTGCGCAGTTCAGCAAACCCCGGGCGCGCTCAGTTCACCGAGTGAGTCTCGTAGGGGCAGTCGAGCGAAAAGGCTGGGATAGCAACGTCGAACAAGATGCCATCCTGATCGGCCATTTGATAGCTGCCCACCATGATGCCCGAAGGCGTTCCGAGCGGACATCCAGATGTGTAGGTGAAGGTTTCGCCGGGCCCGATAACGGGCGTTTGGCCGACAACGCCCGGCCCGCGCACCTCTTCGGTGACGCCGCGCGCGTCCGTAATTTGCCAGAACCGCGAACGAAGCTGCACGCGGTGTTCACTCTCGTTGGTTATTTCAACGGTATAGGCCCAGAAGAAATAACCCTCATCAGGCGAAGACTGGTCTTGGACGAACGCTGGCTCGACGCGAATCCGAATGCCGCGAGTGACTTTCTCATACATGTTAGTGCTGTTTTCCATGTGACGCGATCGTGTGACCGGACGGCGCCCCGCTTGCCCGAGAGGGGATTGTCCGCCACCCTTGCCTTCCGGTCAACACCGGCATCGGAAACCCGATGCGCGTTTTAGCTTCGTGCCGCGCGCACAGCCCGTTCGAGGTCAGCAGCCAAGTCATCTGGATCTTCAAGCCCGATCGAGAGCCGCACCATACCATCTGTGATCCCCAACTCGGCCCGAGCGTCAGGCGTAAGCCGCTGGTGGGTTGTGGTCGCGGGGTGCGTAACGAGGCTCTTGGCATCCCCAAGATTATTGGAGATCTTTATGATTTTCAGGCCGTTGAGGAATTTGAAGGCAGCCTCCTTGCCGCCATCCAGATAGACCGGAACGACCTGCCCGCCGCCCTTCATTTGCTTTTTAGCAACCTCGGCCTGCGGGAAGTCGGCCCGCGTCGGGTAGAGCACCCGCTGAACGCCGGAGAGTCCGACCAGATGATCTGCGAGCCGCGCCGCGGTGTCGCACTGCGCCCGAACGCGAAGCGCGAGCGTTTCGAGGCTTTTCAGCATAACCCAGGCGTTGAACGGGCTGATCGATGGGCCCGTCTGGCGGATGAAGGTGTGCAGATGGTCGTTGATATACTCCTTTGAGCCGAGAACGACACCGCCGAGGCAGCGGCCCTGACCGTCGATGTGCTTTGTCGCCGAATAGACGACAACGTCGGCGCCATGTTCAATCGGCCGCTGCAGCATTGGAGTTGCGAAAACGTTGTCGACGACCGTGACGGCGCCAATCCGCTTCGCGATGGCCGAAACCGCAGCGATATCGACTAGGGCAAGAGTTGGGTTTGCCGGCGTTTCAAAGAAGAACAGCTTGGTATTCGGCCGAACGGCTTCTTCCCAGGCATCAACGTTCGATCCGTCGACCAGAGTGGCTGAGATCCCGAAGCGTGGACAAAGATCCTCCACGACGTAGCGGCAGGAGCCGAACATTGCTGCCGACGCCACCACGTGATCCCCGGCCTTAAGGTAGCAAAGAAGCGCGGACGTAACCGCGGCCATACCCGTGGCCGTAGCCCGGGATTCTTCAGCGCCTTCCAGAAGCCGCATCCGCTCTTCAAACATCGTCACGGTCGGATTAGAAAAGCGGCTGTACTGATAGCCCGGTTCTTCGTTCTTGAAGCGACGCTCTGCCTGCTCGGCACTGTCGTAAACGTACCCCTGCGTTAAAAACAGGGCTTCCGATGTCTCGTTGAATTGAGAACGGAGCGTTCCGCCATGCACCAGCCGCGTCGCCATGGCAAAGTCTTCGCAATCAGCTTCTGGATCGATCGATTTCGGATTGGTCACGCGCTTCTCCCTTCGCATCAGTCAAGCTCTGCACCGCAATCGCGCGCAGAAATCGCCATGGACCGCCCAACGAGCGGACGTAACGGGCCCGCTGAGCGTCGCAACTAAGTGGGCCGGGCGCTTGATAACGGGGGACTGCACCAGAAATGCGCGCGGCCTTTTAGCAAGTTGTTTTTACGTGGCTGCAAGCCGGCCGGCCAAATCACCACGGTAGTAGGAACGGGGATTAGCGCCGATTGCCGCTTGGCGTCAAGCATCACGTGTTCTATGGCACTGAGATCGAAGGAGGGCGCGACGTGAGCAATCCAGCCCGGATCGAGGATAAAGACGTGAACGCGCAGAGCGGCATAGAGCCTGCGGGCGTACTGCCCGTGCAGGCAATAGAAAAACTGCTGGCGGAAGGCGCTATCTCTGTGGCTGAGCCGCTGATTGATGGCCAAATCCAGCCGGCGAGCCTTGATCTGCGTTTGGGCCCGAAGGCCTATCGCGTCCGTGCAAGCTTCCTGCCGGGGCGAGCAGTATCCGTAGAAGCGCGTCTTGCGGACCTCAAACTTCACGAAGTAGACCTCAGCCAAGGCGCCGTGTTGGAAACCGGATGCGTCTACGTCGTCCCGCTGCTGGAAAGTTTAAACCTACCTGAGACTTTGTCGGCATCGGCCAATCCAAAAAGTTCGACCGGACGTCTTGATGTCTTCACACGCGTAATTGCCGATCGTGTGACGGCCTTCGATCAGATCCCTGCTGGATACCAAGGCCCGCTCTATGCGGAAATCTGCCCTCAGACGTTCCCGATCCTCGCGCGCACGGGCAGCCGCTTGACTCAGATTCGGTTCCGTCGCGGCATGCCGCAGGATACCGATGCCGAGTTGGCCGCCCTCCATGAACGCGAACGACTCGTCAACACGGCGAATCCCGATATCTCCGGCGGTATTGCGCTTTCCGTTGATCTGACCGGATCTGAAACGGGCCTTATCGGCTATCGCGCGAAGCGCCATTCCGGTCTGGTTGACGTGGATGCGCCGGGCTCCTGCGCCATTGCGGAGTATTGGGAGCCGATCAACGTCGGCAAGCAACGACGGCTCATACTCGATCCCGATCAATTCTACATATTGGCCTCGAAAGAAGCAGTTCATGTCCCCCCGACACACGCGGCCGAAATGATGCCCTTCAACCCGCTCGTCGGCGAATTTCGCGTGCACTATGCAGGCTTCATGGACCCTGGCTTCGGTCATGCGCCAGCTGGCGGTGAGGGCTCGCGGGTTGTGCTCGAAGTCAGAAGCCACAAGGTCCCCTTCATCCTCGAAGACGGTCAGATCGTCGGGCGCCTTATATACGAACGCCTGACAGAGATTCCCCGCCTACTCTATGGTCGCGATTTGGGATCGAACTATCAGGCCCAAGGCTTGAAGCTTTCCAAGCACTTTCGCTGAACAGACAAAGAAAACGGCTGGCCCCAGAGGACCAGCCGCCAAAACTTTCGACACTCAAAGCCTGATCAATCGCACGCAAAGTCGAGCTTGACCCACGGCAGATCGAGTTTGCAGCGTCCGTCCGCGGTCTTGTTGAAATATTTGTCGATCGGCAGGTCACCCAAACTCGGGCCGTCTTCCACATCGGGAGGTGGGGCTGCGTTCGCCATTTCTTTTTTCTGGGGAGCAGCAGGTTTCTGTGCCGGGGGGGAGGCCGCGTCTCCGGTATCCTTTTGCGGCTCAGTCATTGGTGCTTCTGCAGTGTCCGCAGCGGACGGCGAGGCAGCGTCAGGTTTGGCTGCTGTCGTCGCAGGCGGAGCGTCTGATGTTACGTCGGGCGGTGTCGCAGGTTGCAGCGCCGGAGCCGATTCAGCGGCAGGCTCCGTCTTTTTGGCATACACGGCATCGTCGCAACGAGTGAGAGTGTCCGGAGCCTTCGTCCAAACCATGGTCTTGGAAAAGAACTTCGTACCCGCATACCCTTTCACGCGAAGCTGATTATCGCTGAGCAATTTCAGTTCGACGCTGTATTTCTTTTTACGCTCGGGACTGTAAATCCAGCCGTTGTCCCAAATGCCTGAACCCGTGGCGCTGACATTGCCAATGATCTGCTTGCCGCAACCGCGCGTGTCGTTCGTGTCTTTGACCCAAACCACGTAGCCGCAGTAGTCGTCGCCGCACGGTTTAATTTCAATCGCACCGCGGCCCTTGTCGTCGAGCCAGACACCGGATGGGTCTGTCGCCGCCTGCGCGATGCTTGGCAGCGTCATTGCTGCAAGGATGAACGCGCCGGCAGTAGTTAGATAAGATCGCATGATCTACGCCCTTCTCTGTCCTGTTTCGCGGCATAAGCTGAAGCATTAGCCGTCGCAGTGCTGTTCTCTGGGGAACATGCAACCTAAGAATATGGCGAACGCCCGGCGCCCATATGGGTTTCATCACATGGTGTGGCAAGCCGAGCCCTTAAATGATCACACGATAACAGGAAAGGGCGGCACCGCCCGGGATGCCGCCCTTATTTGTAAAAACCTGCTGAAACCGGCTTGCAGCGCTATAAGCTATTGATTTGCCGGGCCATAATTATTGGCGTCGGCAGGCATACTAGGCGCTTCAGGCAGAGCGGAAGGCTCCTCGTAGTAGAGCTCGCCGTCCTCGATTGACACGATGTCGCCTGCGGCAATTTCGTAGGCATCCGGGTCATCATCAAAGAACAGGCTGCACGAAGACGAGCACAATTCATCCAGCTGCTGAGAAGGTTCAGCCGTGACGACACGCTCCTGATCCCCTTCGACGATGCGCAGGTTGTGCGCCGAAGGGTCGCGGTTGATGATCGTCGTGGCTTGCGCCGCGGAAAGCCAAAATGCGCTTGCGGCGACTGTACCCAGCACCAGTTTCAACGCGGTCATGCAGATCTCCGAGGTCGTCTTACTTAGCCCGCTTGGCTGCCGGCTTTTTCGCAGCCTTAGCGGCCTTTGCCGGCGGAGCTGCAGCGGCTGCTGCAGGGGCTGCTTTTTTTGCGGCGGGTTTGCTTGATTGAGTTTTTTTCATCTCAATAGGTTCCAAGGTTTGCTGTTTTGAGTGCGATTTCTACTCAACACATTCGAGATATGAGTGAGTTGGTAAATTCGTACAAACGAATTAATGTGAATGTTTGAATGAAGATCTTTGAACTAAGAACCTGCCTATTCACGCCATAACCCTTTTTTGGGCCGCATGGACATCACGCTCGCGAAAACATTTCTGGCTATCGTGGAGGCGGGAAGTTTCAAGGACGCAGCCGAAAAGCTGTGCGTAACTCAGTCTACGGTGTCTATGCGGGTCAAGGCGCTGGAGGAGGCACTCGCTCGAACTCTGTTTGAACGCGCCAAGAGCGGCACGCGTCTGACCCCGGCCGGAGAGCAATTCCAGCGTCACGCCAGCGCGCTCTTGCGCGTATGGAACCACGCTCAGCTTGAGGTCGCGCTCGCCGACCATCACACGGATCATCTGGCTGTCGGTGGTCAGATCAGTCTGTGGGAAGGGTATCTGCTCAAATGGGTGGCGTGGCTGCGCGGTGCGCGCGGCGATATTGCGGTAACGGCAAGAATGGGAACGTCACGCGCGCTTATCGAGCAACTTCTCGAAGGCTCGTTGGATCTTGCCGTCGTTTACCGCGCAGAGTCGCGTCCGGGTTTGATCGTCGAGCACATTTTCGACGATGAACTTGTGCTCGTAACGAGCTCCACGTCGTCGGCACGGAGCCGCCGTAAAGGCTACGTGTTCGTCAATTGGGGGCCCGAATTTGCGGCAGATCATGCCGACACGTACCCTAATCAGACGCACACCAGTCTGCACTTTGATCTTGGCGCGGTTGCCTTAAGCTACCTCTTTGATACCGAAGCGTCGGGATATTTTCCGAGGCGTCTGGTCCAAAGTTATCTGGAAGACGAGCGCCTAAAGCTCGTCGAGCGCGCCCGCCGCTTCGTGTACCCGGTCTACGCAGTATACCCGGAAGATCACAACACAGATGCTTATCCAGAATTTCTGGCAGGGCTGCGGCGTATCTCCGATGAGCTGTCGGAATGAGGCGAGCGGGTGAATTAGGAGGATGAGCTCAGCACGGCCGTGAGAAGACCCGGAAACCTTTGGTCAATGTCGCTCCGTCGCAGAACATTGACGACTTCGGTCCCGCGCCGCTCCGACGTAATCAGACCCGCTTCCCGCAGCACTTGATAGTGATGCGACTGCGTCGACTTCGGAAGCTGTGCCGGTGCAGCAGTGGAACAGTTCATTGGACATCCACCGTTCGCGAGCGTGCGCACGATCGCTAGACGCGCGGGATCAGCCAGCGCGTAAAGAACATTCTCTAATCTGACGTCCGCAATGGACGGATGTATGAACGGTCGTTGCATGACGACAATATGCGACCTAACGGGCGATTGTTCAATGATCCCAAAGAGCCGAACAAGACCGTCCAATGGGGAGTTGGGTGAAAGCGGTTAGGCGGCCGCGAAAAATCGCTCCAAGAAGCGCGTGTAGATGGCGGTAAGAGCCGAGAGGTCGCTGACCGGAACGTGCTCGTCGACTTTGTGGATCGTGGCGTTAACGAGGCCGAATTCGATCACTGGGCACGCGTTCTTGATGAAGCGCGCATCGGACGTACCGCCGCCGGTAGTAAGCGCAGGCGTTACCCCACTGACGTCGCGAACCGCGGCAACCAGCGTGTCGAGTAACGGTCCCGGCTCAGTGCAGAAGGCGTCGCCTGAAAAGGAGAACGTAAGCCGCATATCGGCCTCGACCTCTGCCGCGCTTGCTTCGCAACAGCTACGAATAGCGTCTTCCAGACGTTCGCGTGTCCAATTGTCGTTGAAACGCACATTGAAGGCCGCGCGCGCCTGCCCCGGTATGACGTTCGTCACGGTATTGGGGACCGAAATGATGGTGACCTCGAGATTGGAGCGCTCAAACCGCTCACTGCCTTCGTCGAGCGGAAGCACCGACAGCCGGTCGATGATGCGCGCGAGCTTGGGAACGGGATTGTCGGCCAACGCAGGATAAGCGCTGTGTCCTTGCCGGCCGTTGACAATGATTTCGCCATTGAGTGATCCACGCCGTCCGACTTTGATCTCATCGCCAATGCGGCGCGGATTGGACGGTTCCCCGACGATGCAGGCATCGATCTGCTCGCCCTGCTGCTTGAGCCAGTCGAGCACTTTGACCGTGCCGTTGATCGCCGGTCCTTCTTCGTCTCCCGTGATGAGGAGCGAAATGGCCCCCCGACGTTGGGTGTCCGATTGCGCAAGGTAGGCCGCCGCCGCAGAAACGAAGCAGGCGATTGCACCCTTCATGTCGACGGCGCCGCGACCGAAAAGAATGCCGTCACGAATTTCGCCTGCAAAGGGTGGAACGCTCCAGGCATCTTCTTCGCCGGGAGGTACGACATCCGTGTGCCCGGCAAAGCAGAGGTTCGGTCCGCTGGTTCCGATCCGTGCATAGAGGTTTTCAATATCCGGCGTGCCGGGCTCCGAAAACGTGAGACGGTGGCAGACGAATCCAAGTTCGGTGAGAACGTTCTCCAATAGCGTCAGCGCACCCCCCTCAGCCGGGGTTACGCTCGGGCAACGGATCAACGCCTGAGTAAGACGGGTAACGTCAGTCGGCAGATCGGCGGACATGCAAGCAAGCCTCTATGGCGACGGAGGGAGCCATTGGCCTCGAGAGGCAATGACACGGCTGAACGGGTACGACGATGCGTTTAGATCGATTCCCACCTGCGGTCTTAGCCGTCAAGTCGCCGGAGTTGAGACAGTCGTCGCGCCATCCAGTTGCGTCACGCCTTCGGAAAGAGCTGAGGGCCCCGCAGCTGGGCTGTCGATCTGCGCCTGCACAAGGGTAATCTTCTGCCAGATTTTGCTGGAGAGATAGGACGTTGTCTGGCCCAGATCGCTGGCGGTTTCGATAACGATGGGATCTCGCGTGCCCTGCGCATAAAGCGCGGCAATTTTGGCGGCGAGAGACAGCATCTCGGAGCAGTAGTCGAGGTAGCGAACGAGTTCGAATGGTGTCATCACCCGTTGCGGCGACGAGGGCGTTGCAGTGCCGACCGTCGAAACCCTGCCGGGATCTTTAGTCAATTGGTGCATGTCGATAACATGCACGATGGACCGCAATTCGTGGAGATCATCGAGCGCTTTTTGCCGGTGCCAACGCCCTTCAAGCGTCGATAAGAAGAATACGCCCGCGCCCATAACAACCAGTGTATTGACCGCGGCATCGATGCCCTCCAACACGCCGAACAGGTTTTCGTCTCCGTGTTTGAGTTCGATGATCGAACCGACATAGATGAGCAAGGCCACACCGAGGCCCAGGACGAGGGCGATACCAAAGCGTAGCGGCAGATTGGGCTCGGAAACCGCTGCGGCCTTTTTCTGGCTGGTCTTGGCGATATCGAGAAGCTCTGAACAGACCTTACGCAGTCCGCAGCCAGGAAAACGTTCACTAATGCGACGATCAAGCGTTGCAACTGTCTCGATAATTTTGTCTGGGTCCAGCGTTCTGTATGGCATGGCGTCGTGGATGGCATGCGATCACGGCGCTTATTCGCCGTAAATGCGCTGGCGACGAGGTCGGATCATGTCCGGCGCGCATGTCGTAAAACACGCGCACCGGAATGCAGGTTAGTCGCGCAAAAGCTCGTTGATCGACGTCTTCGAGCGTGTTTTCTCGTCCACGCGTTTCACGATCACGGCGCAATAAAGCCCAGGTCCAGGCGAGCCATCCGGAAGAGGCTTGCCTGGCATAGTACCCGAGACGACGACGGAGTATGGGGGGACGCGGCCCATGAAAACTTCACCCGTTGCCCGGTCGACGATTTTTGTCGAAGCGCCGAGGTAGACGCCCATGGACAACACCGATCCCTCACCGACGACAACACCTTCCGCGACTTCGGCACGTGCGCCGATAAAGCAATTGTCTTCGATAATCACGGGGCCGGCTTGCAACGGCTCGAGTACGCCACCGATTCCGGCGCCACCCGAGATATGGCAATTCCGGCCGATTTGCGCGCAACTGCCGACCGTTGCCCAGGTGTCTACCATCGTACCGCTGGCAACATAAGCGCCGAGATTTACGAACGAAGGCATCAGAACGACGCCCGGAGCGATATACGCGGACCGGCGCACGATACAGTTGGGCACGGCACGGAAGCCGGCCTTCTTGAAATCGGCTTCGGTCATCCCGGCGAATTTGGATGGAACCTTATCCCACCAGGCAGCGCCGCCAGGACCGCCAGAAATTGTCGTCATGTCATTGAGACGGAATGACAATAGGACAGCTTTCTTGAGCCACTGGTTGACCTGCCAATCTCCGCCCGGAGTCGGCTCGGCAACACGGGCTTTTCCGCTGTCGAGCAGATTGAGCGCTTCCTCGACGGCTTCCCGCACGGGGCCCACGGTTTGGGGTGTAACGTCGTCGCGGGCCTCGAATGCGGCCTCAATCGTCTTCTGCAAGTCGTCGTGCGACATTGCGCGCTCCCTCGTTATTCTTAAGAGTCACTTGAGTGAAACGCGTTGTGGCGGGAAGCCGCGAAGGTGTCAATCGCCGGTCCCGTTGTTCCTGCGGGCAGATGTGATCAGTCCTAACGGCTCAAGCGCTCAGTTGCCGTCTTATTGTTGACGGTCCGCCGTGCTAGCGGGCGTCAAGCCGAAGAAATTAAGACCCAAGAGAGCATAAGGATCATTAGCCATGAGTCAGGATCGATCGCTGACCGCGAGTTTCTTTCTGGGAATCGTGACGACAATCATGGCGATTGCGGGCTTCGCTGTATTGCTCGTCATCGAACTTGTCGCAGCTATGTTGGCCTATATCTACTTGGCCATCTACAACACCGAACTGTTTGGATATCTCGTGCGAGAAGCGAGACAGGTTCTTGATGTCTTCAGCACCCAGTTCGAGACGTTTTTCCCAGATTCAGCGAATGCCGCTTATGCGACGCTACTCGGTGAGCTAGGGCCTAAATCCATCCTTCTATTGCTCATTGGGCTCGCTGTTGGGGCGCTCATTCGGCTGGCTTTTTGGATGATAACCCGCATTTTTCGGGCATTCGCTGCGTAACCTTAGCGCCGGCCGCTAGGGTAGGTGCGCCTTGATGAGGCGCACGGCGTCAGCACTGTCCCACTCCGCCGGGCCGACAAGCCGTCCAATCTCGCGGCCGTCCGCGTCAATGAGCAAGGTCGTCGGCATGCCGATAACCTTCAGAACAGACGAAGATCCAGCCTTCTCGTCCACGTAGAGGGTCAAACTCTGAACGTTGATTTTGTCGAGAAACTGCTGGGATTTCTCCGCGCCTCCGCGATCAACGCTCAAAGCCACGACCTCGAACTTATCACTACCCAGTTGATTTTGCAGACGATCGAGCGCCGGCATCTCTTCCCGGCACGGTGCACACCAAGTCGCCCACAGATTGAGAAGGATAGTTTTGCCCTTAAAATCAGCCAGGGTTACCGACTGGCCAGTGCCGTCCTTGAACGAGACATCCCCGAGCGTTTCAGGCTCCGGCTTGAAAATAAAGGCCGCCATGTGCCCGGAATTGAGTTTTCCTCCCTCATTAGGCATGGCATTTGGGGTTGGAGCGGCCGTCTCGCCCGTCTTTGTCGGAGCCGCCATAGGCTTTGCCTCGGCGGTCGTCGGAGAATTGGCGATGCCCTCGCCGTTGTCAGACGGTGCCATCGTCCAGTATACCGCCGCAAACCCGATGACGGCTGCGATCGCCGCAATCCAAAGGTAGCTGGCTGGTGATGTTCGTTTCACCGCAGTCGAACTATCTTTGCTCATGGTCCTCAGTCTTCTTGTCTCATCCGCTTTTCTAGCCGGAGCTAAACCGTGACCGATACTAACGCCAACCGCATGTGGGGTGGCCGCTTCCAGATGTCACCCTCTGAGATCATGGAGGACATCAACGTCTCCATTGAGTTCGACAAGCGCATGGCCTTTGAGGATATTGCCGGATCCAAGGCACATGCCGCCATGTTGGCGGCGCAAGGCATCATCGGTGCTGAGGATGCGAAAGCCATCAGCGAGGGGCTTGATCGCATTCTCGGTGAGATCGAGCGTGGCGAGTTCGAATATTCTCGCGCGCTGGAAGATGTTCACATGAACATAGAGTCGCGCCTGAAGGAGATGATTGGAGAGCCTGCGGGGCGCCTTCACACGGCGCGCTCGCGCAACGATCAGGTTGCGACGGATTTCCGCCTCTACATTCGGGCCTGCATTGATGCCTTCGACGTGGCTCTGCGTAACCTCCAGCATGCATTGGTGACGAAGGCCGCAGCACACGCAGGCACCATCATGCCCGGTTTCACGCATTTGCAGCCCGCCCAGCCCGTCACCTTTGGCCATCATTTGCTGGCGTATGTCGAGATGTTGGCGCGCGACCGGGGTCGCTTTGCTGACGCTCGCAAACGTTTGAATGAATGTCCGCTCGGCGCCGCTGCGCTTGCCGGCACCTCGTTCCCGATCGACCGTCACGCGACGGCAGAGACGCTAGGCTTCGATCGGCCGACGGCGAATTCGCTCGATAGTGTTTCCGACCGCGATTTCGCCCTTGAGACGCTCTCCGCGGCCACGATCTGCGCGTTGCACCTGTCGCGCTTCGCTGAGGAAATCGTGATCTGGTCAACGCCGCAGTTCGGCTTCATCAAACTGAGCGACCGTTTCACGACGGGCTCGTCAATCATGCCGCAGAAGCGGAATCCGGACGCCGCTGAGCTTTGCCGCGCGAAGGTCGGTCGTATCGCTGCCGCTCTGCAAAGCCTGGCAATGGTGATGAAGGGGCTGCCGCTCGCTTACTCAAAGGACATGCAGGAAGACAAGGAAGTCACCTTCGACGCGCTTGACAGCTTCCGCCTCGTCGTCGCGGCAATGGCTGGCATGGTCGAGGATATGGAGCCAGTCCCGGCGACAATGCATGCGGCTGCCGGGGCGGGTTATTCCACTGCGACCGATCTGGCCGATTGGCTTGTCCGCGAACTCAATCTGCCCTTCCGACAAGCGCACCACGTCACAGGAGCGATTGTGGCCATTGCTGAACGCCGTGGCGTAGCGTTGGAAAACCTCACGCTCGACGAGATGCAGGCGGTGGAAAACCGCATCACGAAAGCCGTGTTTTCGGTGCTCAGCGTGGAAAATTCGGTGAAAAGCCGCTCCAGTTATGGTGGAACTGCGCCACAGAACGTAGCAAAAACAGCTGCGGATTGGGTCGCGAGGTTGGAAACGGAAGCCAACTCGGGCTAGAAAAGCCCAACATGGGCATGGCTTCCCAAGCTATGCTTTGGCATGCCTTGCCGTTTCATGGGCATTGGGGAAGCGGCGGGCATCAAGGCTGAACGGCAAATGAGGGACAGCGTCAACATGTTGAGCGCGTTTCGAAAAGGCCTCCTGCTTGCAGCTGTTTCGTTAGCTGTTGCGGGATGCGGCATACGCGGCTCGCTAGAGGCGCCTGCGGAAGCTAAGGCGGCCGGCACCGCAACCTCACCCGAAGCCCAGGATCCGGGCAAGAACTCCGCTGCACCGGAAAAGGAGCATCGGCCCTTCATTCTCGACGGTCTGTTGCGCTAGGATCGCTCACCGGGGGCCGGGTCCGGTGTCAGATCGCACTGGCTCACGTTCCAAAAAACGGCCTGATCTGCGATAAAATTCATCATGCATCATTTTGCCTATAGGGACGGCGTCCTCACCGCCGAAGGCGTCAGCCTCGTCGATATCGCGGAAGCCGTTGGCACGCCTTTCTATTGCTATTCGACCGCGACGTTGACGCGCCACTACGAGGTTCTGTCCCAGGCCTTTGATGGTCAGAACGCATTGATTTGCTACGCGGTCAAGGCGAACTCCAACCAAGCTGTCCTGGCCACGATGGCGCGCCTTGGTGCGGGCATGGATGTCGTGTCTGAAGGCGAGTTGCGGCGGGCGCGGGCAGCAGGTGTCCCCGCAAGTAAAATCATTTTCGCCGGAGTCGGAAAGACGCGGTCCGAAATGGCCTACGCGCTCTCGGAGGGCATTCTCGGGTTCAACGTCGAAAGTGAACCGGAGTTGTTGGCTCTAAGCGATGTCGCTGCGGAAATGGGGCTGCGAGCCCCCGTAGCGATCCGCGTAAACCCGGACGTAGACGCTGGAACTCACGCTAAGATTTCTACGGGCAAGGCCGAGAACAAATTCGGCGTGCCTTTTGCTGCGGCACCCGAACTTTACGCCAAGGCCGCAAAACTGCCGGGCATCGAGATCACCGGCGTACACATGCATATCGGCAGCCAGATCACCGATTTAGCGCCATTTCGAGCGGCGTTCGCCCGCATGCATGAACTCGTCGTCATGCTGCGCGCCGCGGGGCATAATCTGCGCCACCTGGATATTGGGGGCGGTCTCGGAATCCCCTACCGCGGGACGAACGATACACCACCCCATCCCGACGAATATGCGCGCGTCGTGCGGGAGGCTCTCGGAGATCTTGGTCTGAAGGTCGTTCTTGAGCCGGGACGAATGATTGTCGGCAACGCTGGTGTGCTCGTAACGCGCGTAATCTACGTCAAGGAAGGATCTGACAAGACCTTCACGATCGTAGATGGCGCGATGAACGATTTGATCCGGCCGACGCTTTACGAGGCGTATCACGATATCTGGCCGGTCCTTGAAGCGCGCGCCCAGAATCCCGCTGTCATGCAGGATGTCGTTGGCCCGGTATGCGAAACCGGCGACTTTCTGGCCGAAGATCGCAAATTACCGCTCTTGCAGCCGGACGATCTGATCGCCGTTATGAGCGCCGGCGCGTACGGTGCGGTAATGTCATCGACCTACAACTCTAGATTGCTGATCCCTGAGGTTATGGTCTCAGGAGATGCGTATGCTGTGATCCGGAGCCGGCCGACATATGATGACTTGATTGCGATGGACACGCTTCCGCCCTGGCTGTCGAAAGGCTGAAGAGCTACGGGAAAGGCGTGAAAAGAAGCCTCTGGTGCCTGCGCCTCGCCTCTATTACATGCAATAGATTGTGACATCCGCAAGCGTATTTGCCGGATGCGCTGATCGTTTGCCATGATAGGCTGGCCGCATGACAGATGGAATTCGTTCTCAGCAAGGGGCTGGAACAGGACCCGCGACGACCCATCCGACGCAGAACAGCATCAACGTGATGCTGGAGCGCAAAATCCGTCGTAGCCGGTGGGCGTTGTTCTTTGAACGGCTTTGGCCGCGTCTTTGGATGATTGCGGCTGTCGTAGCCGTGTTCATCATCGCTTCCCTGTTAGGTCTTTGGCCGCTTTTGGGGAGCACTGCTCATCTCATCGTATTGGCGCTGAGCGCGGTTGCGCTTGTTGCTGCGATAGGCTGGGCCGTCCGTACGCCATGGCCGACACGCGATGCCGCGATCCGGCGTTTGGATCTTGAATCCACGGTTCCCCACAGACCCGCCACGTCCTACGAAGATACGCTCACAGCGGGCGAAACAAATGCCACAACGCTCGCGATCTGGCAGGCGCACCGCAAGCGCTTGGCAAATGCGCTCGAAAAGTTGCGCGTTGCGCCGCCTCACCCCGATACCCCCCGGCAGGACCCTTGGGCGTTGCGCATTCTCTTGTTGTTTGGCGTCGTGGCTGCAACGGCGCTGGTGGGCAGCGAATTTTCAGACAGACTGCAAAGTGCGTTTCGCTTCCGCTCGGAAGCATCCGTGCTTCAGGCACGCGTAGACGCGTGGATCACGCCACCGGCCTACACGTCGAAGCCGCCCATTATGCTTGCCGATGGCGGAAAATCTCCGCAACAGCAAGCCGACGCGAACCGCCCCGGGCTTTTGGAAATTCCAGACAATAGTCAATTGATCGTCCGCGCCAGCGGCGTTGATCTCGGGGCGATAAGCCTGGAGATCCAGTCGGAAGATGAGCAGCCGATCCTCGTCAAGGCCGACAACGTCGAAGCGCCCGGCCGGACCATTGCCAACGTTGTGGAGCTGCGCCATGAGCTGACGCAACCCGCCCGCGTGCGCTTATTGATCGATGGCAGTGAAACTGCGGCATGGACCTTTGCAGTCATTGCCGATCAACCTCCCGAGATCGCATTGACCGAAGAGCCGAAAGCGACGCCGCGCGGCTCTATGAAGTTGGCCTATAAAATTTCCGATGACTACGGCGTGGCGTCTGCCCGGGCCAAGGTCGTGCGCGCCCCGCAGTCTGAAGAAGATCCCGCAACGGCGTGGGCTCGCCCGGAAACTTTGACCGGCCCACGTCTGCCTCTGCAGCGTCCGCCCGAACTTGATCTGCGTTTGCCGCGGGCGAATGCTAAGGAAGGCGAAGCGATCACGCATCTTGAGCTCGGATCACATCCTTGGGCCGGCCTGCGCGTGATCATGACGTTGCAGGCAACTGATGTTGCCGGGCAACTTGGCGAAGCCAAGCCCATCGAGATGGTGTTGCCGCAGCGCATTTTCCGCAACCCTTTGGCACGCGCTGTCATCGAGCAGCGTCGCAAATTGGTCGAAGATTCGCGGCATCGGGTGTCCGTAGAGCGTGCGCTCAGTGCGCTGACCTTGGAGCCCGAAGGCTTCATCGATGACGTTCAGGTCTATCTCGGATTGCGCACCGCGTATTATCGCCTGAAGCGCGACGACACACGCCCGGGACTGGACAGCGTGATTGATCAGCTCTGGGACGTCGCTCTGCGCATCGAAGATGGAGACCTGAGCGATGCGGAACGGCGCCTGCGCGAAGCGCAGGACAAGCTGTCTCAAGCGCTTCAGGATGGCAGTTCCGACGAGGAAATTCAGCAGGCAATGCAGGAGTTGCGTCAGGCACTCAACGAATATCTCCAGCAGCTTCAGAAAGATGCCCAAAACAATCCGACCCAACAGGGCACGGATCAGCAGAACCAGATGCTGACCCAGCAGGACCTCGAGCGCATGATGAAGCAGATCGAGGAAATGGCTAAGTCTGGTTCGCGCGATCAGGCTCAGCAGATGCTGAGTGAACTACGCGATTTGCTTGACCGCCTGCAGTCGGGTCAAAATTCGCAGGCTCAGGGCGAAGCCAACAAGCAAATGATGGAAATGATGAGCGAGCTGGGTGACATCGTCGGCCAGCAGCAACGGCTCATGGATGACACATTTGGCGAACAACGGCGCGAGGGCGAAAACGGGCAGCGCGGTCAACAGGGGCAAATGGGCCAAGGTGGCCGCCAACAAGGCCAGCGGCGCGGCCCTCAAGGCGAACAGGGCCAGATGGGACAAGGCCAGCCCGGTAAGCAGGGGCAACCAGGGCAGCTCGGCGACCGGCAGACCGAGCTTCGCAACCGATTAAGCCAGCTTCAGCGCGACATGCAGGAGCGTGGTATGGGCGGAACACCCAATCAATTCGACAGTGCGCGCGAAGCCATGGAGGCCGCAGAAGAATCCCTGAAGAATGGGGACTATGCCGGAGCTACTCAGGAGCAGGCGCGTGCGCTAGATCAGATGCGGCAGGGCGCGCAGGAGATGGCGCGGCAGATGATGCAGAATATGCCGCAGCGCTACGGCCAGAATGGCGATGCACCGCGTGACCCTCTGGGACGGCCGCAACGTTCGCAGGGTCCCGATCAGGGGACGTCTGTAAAAGTACCTGACGAGATCGACATGCAGCGGGCACGGCAAATTCTTGAAGAATTACGCCGCCGTTTGGGTGAAGCCCAACGCCCACCTTCTGAGCTCGATTATATCGAGCGATTGCTCCAGCGCTTCTGATCAAAGCAAGCATATTGATTCTCAGATCGCAGGCTGGTTCTGAAGCTCCTGTCAAGAGCTTCAAAACCGCCTGTGGCGATCGCGACATGCTTCACAATTCTTGAGCAGCAGTGAACGGATCGACGTTTGCCCATCCCAGCCATCACCATTAGAACCAAAAAAGGGGAGACCAGGACAATTGAGGTGCGGCGGCGCAGGGAGCGTCCGCCGATGGTGGTGCACGGGAGTGATGATTCTCATGACGTCGGTTATTGGCACGCGGCACGTGGCCGTCAGCCAATCGATGCGCAGCGATACCGCTGCGTTACAACGGGACTCGTTTTCGGGCACCGCGCCTGACCTTGGGGCATAGGTCGGCGGGGAAGGCTGATGGACATTCAGGATCTGCGCATCTTTACGCGCGTTGCGGCGATGCAGAATCTTTCTGCGGTGGGCACAGAGATGTCGCTCACGCCGGGCACAATCTCGAAGCGGCTACAGGCTCTCGAAGATGAACTCAGCGTTCGTCTTTTCGATCGCACGACACGCTCAATCCGGATCACAGAAGAAGGTGCTCTCTTTTTAGAGCATGTCGATCGCATCCTGGCGGAGCTTGAGCTGGCCCGTGCGAGCGTCGACGGCAACGTCAAAAGTCCGCGAGGAAAGCTGAAGATCAGCGCGCCCGTGCACATAGGCGGCCGCGAAGTCGGCGAAGGTATTTCGTCCTTCATGCGCCAGCACCCAGAAATAGAAATTCACGCTGAATTAACGGACCGCAACGTCAGCCTCCAGGAAGAGGGCTTCGACGTTGCGATCAAGACGGGAGTCCTTGCTGACAGCGCTTTGATCGCGAAACGTTTGGCGACCAACCCGCATGTTATCGCAGCCTCACAAGTTTACCTCGATAAGCATGGCGTGCCAAAGACACCCAACGAGCTGGAGCGCCACTGTTGTCTGGTTCACGGTGAAGACTGGGCATGGCCGTTCGCCCGGCGCAATGCACAGCGTAGTGTGCGTGTCACAGGAAGGTTGCGCACGAACGACGATCGCCTCCTGATGCGAGCTGCCCTCGATGGACATGGGCTGATCCGCGTATCGAGCGGGCGCGTTCGCTCGGCTCTCGCGGACGGTCGCCTCAGGACGGTGCTTGAGGATTACGATACGACCGGAGACAGTGCCGTTTGGGCAGTCTATCCGCGGAACCGTCACATGCTGCCGCGTTTACGTTCGTTCGTCGATTTCTTCGCGGCCTGGACGCGTGCCGCCGTCGATGAGGATCATCAGTGCAAGGACGTCCCCGTATCTGGCGACGGCGGGCGCATTCGGTCGGCAAAGGAAAACCAGCAGGCCGCTGCCCCTCAGCCGACCCGTTCCAAAACGCCAGCGCCCGCACGCAAGCGCGCCCCGCGTCCCCGGAAAAAGACTGCGAAGCGCGCGTAATATGTCATGAGTGACACCATTTAAGGGGTAGCTGCTGCGGCAGGCCGCACCGCGAACCGTACGCCGAGGCCACCGATGACCTGATGGCTGGCAAGCTCAGTTGTTAAGCGGCCCTGCGCCGGCTCTTCGCCTGAGAACCACCGCATGGCTTGCCGGTATAGATCTGCAAACAACCCGATCTTAGTGCCATCAAGCCCCGTCAGAGGCACGTCATAGCTCGCGAATGAGAACTTATACTCTAGAAAATAGCTCATCCTCGGCAGCCGGAATTCGAGTCCGACGAGTGCCTGAACCACGGGACCTGTGAACTGATATTCGTAGGTGCGACGCTTGTCTGACTGCAACTGAATTTCAGTGTGCGGCAGATTGATACCGGCGCCGAGGCCGACGTAGGGCGACAGACGCGGGTGCAAGTTCGCCAGCCGAAGCAGGCCATTCAGCGTCAACATGTTGTGGCCGTGGCTGAACTCCAGCCGCTTGAAGACGTCGTTCAATTTCGCGACTTCTGGTGCTTGGCTACCGTTCAGAAGCCCTTTGAATTTTGCATCGTTCTGGAGTTCCGCGATTGTCTTCGAGTGCGTGAAGTCCAGCATGGTGCCCGTCCGCCCTTCGCCGAACCAACGCAGCACGCGAACACCGTAGTAGATCGGGTCGATGAACGGTTCGCCGCGCCATGCGACAGGCTCGGCGCTGAAGTCGTGCTGGCCAGCTTTCTTGAGATTTACCTGACTGTCGTAGGTGTATGGCATCCCGCCATAGGCGGCGACCATGTATTCCGCTGTCGGTGCGGAGCTTTTGGACTTTGGCGTGGCAGCTTGCGGAGTATCGCTTGCGACGCGCTCAGGTTCGCCCGCATCTGATTGCCAGACACCCGCGCCGACCCATACCGCGAGAGCCAGGATCGCCAGAGCGCGTGACCCCGTCTCAAACCAGCCGCTTGCTGCGCTGGGGGCCGCAGGCCGAGACCACACCAACTCGGAAAGGCGGTAGGTATTCGGCAAAGCGTGTATCCCCCAAATCGAGCCCATCCGTCACGCCACGACGATGCCAGAGAAATGGCCGGCAGATGACGGTTGTCTTCTTCTAGTGCCCGTGGGCACAAAACCGTAACCACGCCGTTCGTCGCATTGATCTGCGTCAACTACAAAGACGCACTTGCTGCAGGCCCGGCCAGCCGGTCTAGCATGGCTCGAACAGCACGGATCTGGGCGGCATCCCGGGTCAGGTATTGACGACCGGTATAGCCCCACCAATCCCAACAGCCCTGGGGATTAAGCGCACCGGTACTGACTTCAGGAAACAGAACGATAAGCCGGTTGGACGCGGCCCAACGTGCAAGGCCGCTCTCCTTTATGAAGGCATCGCCGACAGCAGCTCTATTTTGCAGGCAGCCGTGAAAAGCGACGTGCAACCGGCATCCGGCCTCGTCGCGGCACGAGTCCGGAATGAACACGACACCGGATGGCCCCATACCATGATCATAAATATTCTCGGTAAAGGGGTCCTGATCGAATTCGAGGAACCGACCTGCAAGCTGCTCCTGCGGCGGGGCCAGCTGACCGAGAATCTGTTTGAGCATGACCCCGGCTTGGTCGTAGTCGCAATCCGTGATGTACGGAGAGCGCGACACCGAACATTCGCCGCCGGAATCGGTAGTGACGAACGCATGCCCCGCAGGCACATCACTGACATAAAGAATGTTCCCGTCAGGAACGCCAAGATTTCGATAGAAGGCCACCGCAGCCGCTACGATGGGCGGCTTCACCACAGTGTCCTCCTGGCCTGAAAAGAGGTAGAGGCGATCCGTTGTGACGTCTGCAATCGCGCCGATTTTGTTTTCGTTAGAGAAGGTGCGCGCCTTGCCGGCAAGAAGAGCCGGATCAGGGATGCCCCACATAGCGAGCGCATTGAGCATGCAGCCATTCACTGCGCGGGAAGCATTTAGAAAAACGGTTCCGCTATCGGGTACAACGCCTGCGAAGGCACTTTCAGCACAAGCATAGGGCCCGCCGGCTATAATGCCGGCCCCACTGACGATATCCGCGTGGGCGAGCTGAAACTGTCCCGCCATATAGGCGCCGGATGATATCCCGGACACGGTTGTACCATGAAGTTGCGCCGCTAAGGCAGGCAACGCTGCAGGTTTGCGACTTGGCGCATCCCAACCCATTGGCCCGGCCAGGAAGAGTAGGCCGAGAAGCATTATCCCGACCGCCATCATCCACCACCGAGCCCACAGATTTAAGAGTACGCTCATCGTTCCCCCGCCTGCTATTCCGCCTGC
This sequence comes from Filomicrobium sp., assembly GCF_025698805.1. Lineage (NCBI taxonomy): Bacteria > Pseudomonadati > Pseudomonadota > Alphaproteobacteria > Hyphomicrobiales > Hyphomicrobiaceae > Filomicrobium > Filomicrobium sp. Next base: position 508,180 of record NZ_JAILWT010000001.1, on the reverse strand, counting down.
CCACGCATGAATTTTTTCTACGCGTCTATCGCGGGCGGGATTTATCGTGACAATAAGCCCGCTGACCAAGCAGTGCCACACCGAGCCGATCAGAGCGGCAGGCATGGCGTGGGGTAGGATTTAGGGTTTTACTGTAAGCGGACCGTGACACGATCGACACGACCCTCCGCGTCAATCACGGAAACCTTTGCGAAACCAGGACCATTAGGCTGCCACAGGACCTCGCGCCGGTGTGGCGAAGAATCCAGAGGGCGTCCATCCACAAGCCAGGTGAGCGGCAATTGGCCGCCCTCCGCTTTCAGAAGTAGAGGCTCAGCGGGCTGTTGACCTGCTCCGACTTCGAGTTCGGAGCGGTCGGGTGGAAACGCGATAACGACGGGCTGCTGCAGGAATCCCCCTGAGCTGGCTTCTGTCGCTTCGCGACCGAAACGCTTTAGGGGAGGCGGCAACTCGGCGCCCGAAACCCTGAGTACGCCGGCAGGTGCTGGAGCGAGCGGCACGCGCTGTTCTTCCAGACGTGAGAAGGCATCAAAAAGGATGGGTGCCGCGGCTGTGCGTCCGGTCAAGCCCGGCGTTGAGGTCGCATCAGGTCGTCCAACCCAGACCGCGATGACATAGCGGCCGTCATAGCCAATCGCCAACGCGTCACGGTAGCCATAAGACGTCCCCGTTTTATAGGCGATACGTCCGCCGCGCGTATTGGCCGGCGGCGGCGCATCTTTTAGGATGTCCCCCACATACCATGCCGCCACTGGCGACATGAGGCGGCGCTTTCCATCATCTGCGACGGCGCCGGTGAGGTGGCGCCGTTGTGCGTCTCCGCGCAAATGGGTGAGCGCGACGTAACGGCCACCGTTGGCCAACCCCGTATAAAGACCCGCCAGATCCTCAAGCGTCAGTCCGAGGCCGCCGAGGGCAATAGCGAGGCTTGGGTGCGCGTCATCAGGCAGAACCGGGGTGAGTCCGAACCTTTTAAGACGGCCGACGAGCCGATCAGGTCCCACAGCATCGAGCATCGCGACAGCCGGTACGTTGAGGGAGTGCCCTAGCGCTTCCCGAATCGTGACGGTGCCATGGTATGAATCGTCGAAGTTTTCTGGCCGGTAGGAACCGAACCGCGTGGGACGGTCCTCAATCAACGTCTCAGGATGCGCGAGTCCGGCCTCGAACCCGAGACCGTAAACGAGCGGCTTCAGTGTCGATCCTGGTGATCGGATAGCGCGCGTCATGTCGACCGCACCAAATCGCTCACCGTCGAAGTAACCCGCTGACCCGACCTGTGCGAGGATCTCACCCGTTGTGTGATCTACGGCAATCACGGCCGTTGAAAGTTTAGGGCCGAGCGCGCCTGCGTGCTGCGTGGCCAACGTCTGAAGAGCGGCCTGGACGTTTCGGTCAATGGTCAGATGATGAACGGTGCGATCCGGATGAGCGACCAGTTCGGCTTCAGCCAGATGCGGCGCCAGCATAGGAAACGAACGACGCAAGTGCGGCACCACATCGGCCATGGCGTATTCGGCTTCCGCACGCGAAATGACGCCAGCCGCGACGCCGCGTTGAAGCACCCGGTTTCGTGCAATGCGTGCCGCCTTCCAGTTCCGGTCAGGCCGTCGCGTCTCCGGCGATTGTGGAAGCGCCACGAGCAGCGCAGCTTGCGACAGCGACAGGCGATTTGGCTCACGTCCGAAATAGGCGAGGGAAGCCGCACGCACACCCTCGATGTTTCCGCCGAAGGGGGCCAACCTTAGATAGATGTCGAGGATTTGCCCTTTGCTGAGCTGACGCTCTAGCTGAACCGCGCGCAGGATTTGCGAGAACTTTCCCGCGGCGGTGCGTTCATGACGTCGGTCGAGAAGTCGCGCGACTTGCATGGTGAGTGTTGAAGCCCCGGACACAATCCGCTGATTTTGGATGAGCTGTAACGCAGCCCGCCCGGCGGCATACATATCGACACCGCCATGCGTCCAGAACCGACGGTCCTCGAAGGCGAACAGAAGTTTCAGATAACGCTGGTCCACCTGGGTATGTGTGATGGGGAGACGCCAGCGGTGATCTTCAGTGGTGAACGCGCGAAGCAGTCGATCTTCTCGGTCAAGCACCGTGACCGAGAGTTGATCGGCAACCTGAAGCGGCGGTGGATCGAGCCGAGCAATCGCGATCTCGAATGCCGCCACGGCGGAAAGTCCGGCAGGGATGATCGCGGCAGCTCCTGCTGCCGCGATCTTTAGGAAGGGTCGAGCCCGGCTCATAGGCGTATCCTCAGGCTCACTCAGTTCTTGCCGGTCACGGTCAAGGTGCCTGCTTCCGTCCGCGCATGCCGTTCAGGGACGTACATGTCCTCCACGGTTGCGGCCGGGTGCACGAACTCTCCCGGCGTCACAGCGCGGACGATATAGGCAACTGTAGCTGTCATCCCAGCAGCTTTCACATCGCTGCGGCTCTGTCCGAAGAGGTTAAAGGCGGCGACGACGCGGTCATCCCGGAACTCGGTGTGTTCTGGCGAGACGTCGCTTTTCAACCAGCTCAGGCTCGAAAGATCACCCGACGCGACAAGCCGGGGGTTCTCGACCTCGAAACCTGCTGGCAGGCGATCGACAACAAGAACTCGTCCGCCGGCATTGTCGGCCGTCATCTTCACCACCGTGACTAGACGCTCATTCTGAGCGATGGATGCTTTACCACCGTTGGCGCTGGCAAGATCGACTGCGGTTCCGTCAAGTTTGAAGTAGCTGCGTTCGATGGAGAACCCGTTGCTGACGGCCGGTTCCGCGTTGAGCGAAGCGCCGACGACTGAGATCACGGCATCAAGATCAGCGTCGCTCTCGTTTGTGACCTTGAAAGATCCCGTGTTGAGTTCTTCCGCCGTCAGCTTGCGTGCAAGAGGACCGCTGTGAGCAGTGCCCCCGATCGTCAGCGAAGCCGAAGCGGACTCGTCGCCGAGGGCTTTCACCGCAAGAAGCAACCAAGCCTGTTCTTGTGTCGAGGTATACCGCCTGTTGGTGTAGCCCGACGCGACGACGTCGATCAGGTGTGGGATACGCTCATTCTCCATACCTGTTTCCGCAGACAGCGCGACGAGTGCTGCCCCATCCCGCAACCGCGAGCCATAGTCATCGCGCAGTGAAATCACCTGCGCCTCCGACCCGGTTAGGTCTGCATACGCCGCTTTAAAGGCAATGCCGCTGCGTTCCTTGTCCCCCATCATCGCGAGGGCTGCGCCGAGCTGCGCTTTGGCGAGCGGTGTTGAGAACCGGTCGAGGCGCGTATCGACGTAGTAGCGCAGTTCACCGATGGGTGCGCGGGCGTTCCGGGCCAGCACGTAGAGTGCATAGGCACGATCTTCACCGCCTGATTCAAAGTCTTGCGCATAGGCGATGAAGTTTTGGAGACGATCGAGGGCCTGTGTGAAGCCAGGTTCGCGGACTTTGTGTCCGGCCTCCTTGGCGCGCGTCAGGAAGTCTGTGACGAAGCTCGTCAGCCACATGTTCGTGTTGCCCGGTCCCCATGCGCCGAACGCGCCTGAAGCGTCCTGCATTTCAAACACGCGATCGATAGCCTTCTGCACTCGGTCGGAAAGATCTGCTTCGATCTTCACGCCGCTGCGCTGGGCCACTGCACTGGCATAGACCAGCGGCAATGCGCGGCTCACCGTTTGCTCGGCGCACCCATAGGGATACCGGTCAAGCTGTGCCAAAAGGCCGGGGACGTCGAACCGGGCCGCGGGGCCAACCGAGAGGTTGATCTCGCTACGATCGGGAATGAGATCGTGTAGCAAGTCGGCCGATAGAGAAAGGCTTCCGCCGTTGGCCTTGATGCTGGCGATCGTAGTCCGTTTGATATCACCTGCAGGGGCCTTAACGTCGAACGTCAGAGTTCTGGCCACGTCGATACCGTCGGGCCCTGTGATGTTCACATGGTAGGTCTGGAGTCCCACGGACTTTGGCTCAAGCGACAACCTTTCGCTTCGCCGTTCCTCGGTCTTCAACGCCACATCGCGTTGAATAAGAGAAACCTGGGCACCGGCCGTCACCTCATGCGCAACGTTTACGACATAGGTGGCCTCCGGTCCCTCGACGTTGTGGACGTCCAGAGCGAGCTGGGCCTTGTCGCCGAGTGTCAAGAAACGCGGGCCTGCCACGGTCAGGGCCACTGGATCACGTACAATTACATCCATCGTCGCCGAACCGACACTGCTGTCACTCCACGCGACGGCCATGAGACGAACGCTGCCGTTGAACTCAGGAAGGTCGAATTCTACTTCCGCTGAACCATCGCTGGAGACTTCCACAATGCCGGAGAACTTTGCGACAGTGGCTTCAACCGGGGGACTGCCCTGCATCTGCATGCCGGCATCCGCATCGCCGCCCGAACGCAGCGTGCCACGCTCTGCCCGCATGCCGTCGATCAACCGCCCATAGTAGTCCCGGATGTCGTGGCCAAGCTGCGTTTGTGCATAGAACCACGTTTGCGGCTTAGGCGCTTTGTAGTTCGTGAGATTGAGGATGCCGACGTCGACAGCCGCCAAAGTCAGGCGCGCGGTCTCTCCCGCGGAAAATCCTGACACCTTAATGGGGACACGCAGTGTCGCGCCGGATTCAATCTTGTCCGGAGCGTTGAGCGCGATATTGAGCGTGCGCTTGGTCTGATCCAGAGCAAGCCACTGCAACCCAAGAGACCGCTGTGGCATGCGCTTGAGAGCTTCGTCCATCGGCCGGTAAAGAATGGCCGTGACGTAGGCGCCGGGCCCCCAGTTGTCGCCAACCGGTATGCTGACATCGCCGCCGCCTGTGGGCACATCAACTTCCTGCATCGCATAAAGACGGTTGCCGAGGACTGCGACCAAGGCCTTGCCGCCCTGCTTTGCCGCGATCCTGAGCTTTGCTGTATCGCCGGGTTGATAGGTTTCCTTGTCCAGTGCGATGTCGAGCTGTTCAGGACTGTCAGGCCGGTCGCTTCCGGAATACCAGCCGGCCGTGAAGGCGACGGAACTTACGACCTCGGCCGAACCGGCGGATTGAACTTCGAGGACATAGCGGCCGTACTTGACCGGCATCTCAAGCCGGCTCGGCTTTTCGGCAGCCACTTCAAGTTTTCCGTCCGCGACTTTGCGCGTCAATGTCACGGGTTCGAACGTCCAATAACCGCCGCGGCTATACCATTGCCAGTTCGTTTCCAGCTTATTGAGTTGCCATACGAGCCCCGAAGCAGCTTCAGGCTTGCCGTCGGTTCCAAGCATGAGCACGTCAAATTGCGCCGTTTCGCTTTCTCCGAGCCGGTCTCCGTTAAACAACGGCTTGATGCCGATGCGCTCCAATCCGAGATCGACCGGCAACGTAACCTGCCGTTCGATCGTGCGTCCGCCGGGTTCGGCAAGCCGCACGAGGACCTTGGCTTCCAGAGGTTTTGCCGTCTTCACGACCTTCGGCAGGGAAATGCTGAGGTCGGCTTCGCCCTTCTGCGAGGTCGTGGCAATTTCGTTCAGGGACTCGCGTACCGGCGTAATCTCTTCATCAGACTGGCCAAAGCGATATCCGGAATAGCCCGGCACGCCTGAGCTGGAGGTTCTGACAATGACATCGCCTTCCATTTTGAGACCCGCAGCAGGCGGCCCATAGAGGTACCGTCCGGTGACTGCAATCGTTGCCGGATCGTTGACGCCGATCGAAGCGGACTTTGGACTGAGCGTCATGTCCAGTCGTTCAGGGACGAAATCTTCGACCAGGAACGCGGCCTGCGCGATCGGGGCGGCCTTCGGGTCGACATGGACTTGCGCACGCCAAGTACCCGTCATCGCGCCGTGCGACAACGGAAGCAATGCAGCGCGACCGCCGGAACCTTCATCGACGAGCGTGAGCCTCTGATGTTCGACACCGTCCGGCCGCGTCACGATCAGCGTGACAGGAAGGTTGGAAGATTTGCCCTCGTCGTCTCGCACAAGCGCAGCGACGTGTACGTCTTCACCGGGGCGGTAGACACCACGTTCCGTATAGACGAATGCGTCGATGGGGCCGGATGGCTCCCGACCCTTGACGCCGCGATCGGAAAGATCAAATGCCGCCGTCGTCATATCGAGGAAGGCATAGTCGGACAGTCCATTCTGCGCGACCAGGATAGCCGGCTGCAGGCCGCCTTCTCCGCGTGCAAGCGCGCCGTCGAACTTCACATAGCCATTCGCATCGGTCTTGGCGGTGGCGAGCACCTCGTTGTTGCGCGCGATCAACCGGACTTCGACTTCTCTGACCGCGTGTGCCTCGCTCAGTGAGCGAACAAAGGCATGCACTCCATCGCGGCCTGAAAACGCCGTCAGTCCGAGGTCGGACACGATGAACCACTGCGTGGCGATAGTATTCTGATAGTCCGAGGTTGGCGTTGCCGCCTGTGCCGTCATGACATAGGCACCGGGCTTAAGCGTGCCGATGGCTTCATTGACCGGGAAGGCCGTTGTAACTTCCTTGTTGAGGTCGCGCTTGACGGTCAGATTCCCGGTGTAAACGCTTTCGCCCGATTGCGACTTGATCGTTTCGAGATCCCAGCTCGAAAGCTGCCTTTGCAGGTCGCCGTTGATCACAGCGCCAGCCAGAGCACGGTCGCCGAATCGGAAAACCTCCACCTGAACGGTGTCGGTGTTGACGGAGACAACGGGGATACCCTGCTGACCGCGCGCCGGGAGAACATAGGCACGTCCCGTGAAGCGCACAGTCGGTTTGCGATCCGGCAGATACGCTGCGATTTCGATCGTCTTTTCGAGCGTCTCTCCAATCTCTGAGGGAAGCCCCGCACGCAGCTGCACTTCGTAGCGCTGACCGTGTGCAAGCCCATCGATGCACAATTGGCTGCCTTCCGGCGTCACGGCCTGTGCGTCCTTGCCGTTGACAGAAATAAAGTCTGCGAACTCGACCGGACCACGCGCTAGGCTTTCGGAAAACTGCAGGCAGAGACGAGGCGAATTCGTTTCCGTCTGTGTCGAGTAGTCCGTCATGCGGAAGCCGTGCGCGCTGTGCAGCTTGTCATAGGTTGCGCGCACCTTTGGGTTGTCCGCAAGCGCGAGACTGACCTTCAAGGCCTCCAGTGCCGGCCGCCAGAATTCGCGGCGTTGCAAAGTGTCAGCAAGTACGCTCAGCGCTTCCGCCTTCTGCGCATTTCCGCTGGCATGTTGATAGGCGCGATATGCGGCGCCGGAGGCGTTGACCGGAATATCGTAGCGCTCCGAACCATTGAGCTGATTGGGATTGATGGCGATTAATGAACGCGCGAGTCCAAGCCAAGCTGCGCTGTTGCTTCGCGCGCTGCCGGCCGCTGCGGCAAACGAGCGAGATGCTGCGCGTGGATCCTTTCCGAGGTCCTGTCCGCCCTTCGCCAACAGTGTTTTGATATTCGCGTTTCTGTCCGCCCAGTTTTCTACGAGATAGGACTCGTAGCGCTTCGCATCCTCCTCCAACTGCTGATGAGCGAACTTCGCCTCCTGAGCGGCAGCTGGAAGAAAGGTGATTAGGAATGCGGCCGTAACCGTCGCTAGCAGCAACGCGGCCTCGACAAAACGCCTCGGCGAAAATGAGTGCATGGGGGGCAACCTCGAAATAAAGCCAGGGAGCACAATCACAATTTGCGATCCTGCACGACTAGATCACCAAGCCGTGCGAAGTTGAAGCCCATCAGACCCGCATGGCCGAAGCTTGACAGTAAACTGACTTATCCGGTGTTGCCGGGATTTGCGTGAATTTTCCAACCGGTGCCATTGTGATGCGCGACGTGGATCGATCGCAAGAACACGCGAGGAATATTGGCAAGATACCCCGACTACGCTGGCGTAAAAATGCGGCGCTGCCCTTCCGTGAGAAGGGAGGGCTTGTTTCTGGAAAATAGAGAGGCCGCCGGGCGGACGTGGGCTGGACGCAGATGCGCCAAAGACCTTGATCCGGCCTATTTAAACGCCAGGGTCCAACGGGACGTGCGCATCTGCGCAAGAAAGATCACGCCATGAATCGGCGCTCGGCGCCACGTGCGTGGTTCCATCCCTTCTCCGGCGGCCTCGCCACCGCAGCGTTGCGCTGCAGCGGCAATCCACTGTCTCACTAAGGTTAGTGGCGCGTAGCGGAGTTCAGCAGAACTTCCTTGACGCTTTGGCCGGGTACAGCAATGGCCTTAAGTGCGTCTGTCATCGCGGCGATACCAACGTTCGGCGTCGCGTCAAACTTTGCGGGTTGGCCGGCACGCCATAGGCTATTGAAGGCCTGCTGGCTCCACTTCGTCGAAACGGCGCAGTTCTCCGCGAAGCGTTCGAAGGCATCGGTTTTTGAAGGCTCGCGCCGCATGCAATCGCCGACCCATGTCGTAGCATCGTCGAGGATGAGCTGTTCGTGGGCATCATACAGTCGGGCATCATGCACGACGCGGGTACTTTCAGCGGTAAACGGAGCGCAAAGTTTAACAGTGCTGTCGCCGCCGAATTCGTTGCTGTCGATGGCCGTGATGACAGCGCGAACGTTAATGCGAAGTGCCGCGATCTCGTCGGCCAATGAGGCCAATACGCGTGCAGCCGGGCTCTCGAGGGAACGCGCAACGAGGCAGATAGAGCTGCAGTCGGCGCCACTCAGTCGGCGCGACTCTAGGCTGCGCAATACAAAGGCTCTTAGGACTGCGCACTTCTGATCTTTCTTGACGACCTGGCAACCCGATGGAGACTTGGCGCGCATAGAAGCTTTTCCTTTATTCAGTGCGATGTCCGGTCTGCCGGTTGATAGGGTTCGGCAGGCCCCGAAGTTCTGAAGCCCATTAATCGCTGAAGACGGTTAAGCAACCGTTGCGGATTGCATCGAATGAGGCACGCTTCGCGCATATCAAGCGTATTCAAAGCACTTCTCCCCCCGGAGCGGGCCGAAGTCGGCTGACGAGCGTGACAAGTCGGGCTTCATCATCGTCTTGAGTCTCAGTGTTTGCGTCCTCCACGACCTCTACATCCGTTACAATTTGTTGCGCGGATGAAGGCAGCGGAGGTGGGACGAGCGAAACAACCGTCTCTTCAGAGATTTCAGTTTCGACCGAATCGTGCGGAACGCGCTCGGCGGACATAATCGGCAAACGCGCTTCGGTTACGGGGATGCTGAACGTCGCCGTTTCACGCGTCATCGTAACGGTCGTCTCGCGCGCCTCCGACGGCATGACCTCACGGACTTTCTCCACGAGCGAAGTGGCGGCTTGTTTGATGGTGTCGTTGGACGCGGACGCCGGTGGTTTGAAAGGAAGAACATCGGCAGCGTTTCGCTTTTCCATGGCCTCGTCGTCAGCAGTGGTGCGGATGGTCTCGGTCTCTACCCTGACATCCTGTTTGTTCGAATGAGTTTCGGGTTGTTCGTCGAGGGTATTTTCCAGGTCCGCATAGAACGCGTCATTGTTGTTGAGTTCAAAGGCGGCGGTTGCGGCATAGCGGCCGAAGGCAGAACGCAAAGTGGCTTCGCGCTCTGCATCGGCGTTGATGCGCGCGCCGCTACGTGCGGCCCCGTTCGCAATCTTTGCCGCGTGGCCGTTCCCGTTTGCCGCCAGACCTGAACCGTTCGCGTATTCGGTGGCACTGCCATTTAGTTCGGCAGAGGCGACTGGAATACGGTGGCCGTTGAAATGGCCATTGGCCTTGCGCGTCTTACGTCGACCGGAAATAGCATACGCCTTCGCGCGTTCAGCGCCGCTATCGCGCAGATCCGGCGCCGGTATATCGAGATGCGGCCAGCGGTCCTTCCTGTCTTGCGGCTCACGTGTTCGGCCGTTTTCAGCTTTTTGCTCAGAGGTGCCCATCGCTAATTCCGGACCGCGCTGTACTGCGGCTTCGTCTTCCAATCTCTGTCTGCGACGCTTCTCCTCTTCCACGCGCCGCGCAGCGCCCATGACCGCCTGAAGGATCATGTCCGACCAGGCACCGTCCCGGAAACGATAGACGCGAAATGCATGACAACCGGCAAATTTGCTGCCTTGCCGCCAAAGCTTGCGCTGGATCGCACGGGTCGACAAAAACGGATTGTAGACGCGCGAGAAAATGCGCTGCTGCTCGAAACCGGAAAACAGGTTTGCCAGCAAGTGAGCTTCATGCTGGAGGTCCTGCGCATCGCTCGCACCGAAGCCGAACCCATTTGCGCCGTTGCGCTCATGTGGTTTGTAAGGTGCGTCAAGCGGCACGGCGACATAGTACGCGCCATACATATCAAACACGACATGCCGGAAGACCTCGAAGTTCTGCCGGATTTCTGGGTCGCGATGGATCTCATTGAAGCGCGACAAGATCTTGATCATGGGACCGCGCTCGGCCTCACGCATGATCGGTACCAGATTATTGAGCCGGTTCATCGGACGCCCCATGGAGACGAGCAAGAGGCAGAGGTCGACGAACGCAGCGATTGCGAGCGGAATGTAATCACGCGGCGAAAGGCCTGCCGAAATGCGAGCGCCAGGTGGGGCTTGCCCGTTGGTGCTCGCTTCCGAAACGGATTGCACCGCTTTCTTCTGCAACTCCCGTAGCTCTTCAGCGGAGGGCGGCAGGTCAAGAACGAGTGCGCCTTGAAGCGTTGCGGTCAGACGGCGAAACGCTTCGATGGTGGCCTCCGAACCTTCAACGGCCGCAATGCGCGGCTTGGTAAGTTGCGGCAACTGATCGATGGCACGAACCACACCACGCAATGCTGTCTGTAGCTGTGGATCGGGGCAAGTGAAGGTGCCTCCACTCGACGTTGGAAATATCGTCTTTCCGGCTCGGTCATCGAGATCAGCACGGATTTGGCGCAGCTGAGGATCGCCCCGGAACGCGTTGAAACCCGTCACGGTCATATCGAGCCTCCGGTTGAGGCCGTTTAGAAAATCATTGCGCGTTCCTGTCTCGGCATCGATCGTTGAGGGATCGCCTTTCACCACCTTCGCGAGATCGCCATCCAATGACGATAGCTCCGCTTTGACCGTCGCAATGCGGCCTTTGACGAATTCAGATGCAAAGAGGAAACGCTGCGCATCATCATCGCGCAGCTTACGGCGGGGGCCGTCGCCGGGGCGGCTATTGGGACACGTCGTGCCCTTCTCCCTCTCCTCGATCGCCTTCGCAGAGGAAAGTTCGGTCAATTGCACGAGCGTCGCGTTGAGTTGTTCCAGGCGCGTTGAGCCAGCGTGCAACGAGTTTTGAACTTGCGCGACCGCAGCTTCTGCCGATCGCGTCGACTCCTGACGACTTTCCAAAACTTTCCAGTAGAAGCCAAAGCCGAAGCCGATCGAGATAAGGCTCAAGAACAGGTAGCCGGCAATGTAGACGATCTTGGTTGAGGTATTGATTGGGCTGAAAATCTGGTCAAGCAGCCAGATGATCATCGTCATCAGCATAGCGACCGAAAAGCCAATGATAATGCGGTGCCCGATTGGCAGCGAACCGAGGTTCGACTCAATGAGTTCGAGCATGCCGACATACGTCGCCACCCACGACAACGCGCCGAGCCCGATAACCAGAATTACTTTCTTCCAATCACGTGGCGTATCGTCTGGGTCGACCCAGTCGCCGTCACTCGTACTGAAGCGGCCATGCTGCGGACGAGCCAAATCCTGCTGCCGCCGCGCGTCATCTGAAAACGCCATCGGATAGACCTGTCAAACTCTGTCGCGATAGGCACGTTCTCGTTTTTCGGAAACAGCGCCGGATTCCCGCCGCAGCCGTTCCGCGATGCCTTGTACGCGGCGTGTTGCCTCGAAATATCGTGTGCGCCCGGCCTTCCTGGCGTGCGTGATCGGTTACAAGGAGTACGGAGGGTTTTAGGCTTGAGCGCGGCGCGAATGTGACGTCAAAATGCAACTGTCAATAACGTGAACGCCAAGTGCCGAGTGCGGCTTGCACGTTAGTTCAGATTGAACACGCGCTGACGTTCGGCTTCGCTCATCGGTTGCGGAGCGTGGCTTGACAGTTTCGGCTCTGTGACCGGCCTTCTGTCGAGCGTCCGATTTGATGCCGGGAGCAAATGCGATTGTGGATGTTGGCGCGCGTGTGCTTCCAGGTCACCAAGTAATGTCGCGACCAATGGAGCAGCGATCTGGGAGGAATGAAGCGACCGTGCCCACGGCTCGGAGGCAGTCCCAGTTCCAACGAGTACGACGTAGGAGTACGCAGCGCCATTGTCGAACTGCAATCCGCCCGTTACCCAGCCATCAACCGTCGCGTTGGGGTCTTCCGAGACCTGCGTGCCGGTCTTCGCAAAATGCAAACGCAGGCCGTTGCGGCGGGAAGCGCACCATGCATTAAGGCTCTTGAGCGTTCCATGGGACGTCCTATTGGATTCATAGCAAAGCGGTGCTTCGAGGAGCGATTTGAGAAGGGGTCGGGCGTCACGCGCGATCACGTCGCGGGGGACGATAATGCCTTTAGGGCGGCTCGTTTCCGACTGGTCCTCTGCGATGTTGGTGTAGTCGTAATCTCTAATGAGAGACGGGGGCCGAACTCCAGCACGGTCTCGGCCTAAGAGCGAAGCCAGGACGACGCCGGACATCTGATGCACGCGCCGTGGCGACCCCGCAATCTGCCCTAGGACAACTGCGGTTGATGGAGGAGTCCCCGCCCCGCTCACATCAGTAGGCGGCATGTTGAAACCGAACGCGTCGATGAGTTTTTTAACCCGCGCCTGCCCAATCTGCGCCGTGCGGATCATAAGCGGCTCGTTGAGAGAACAGGCAAATACGACGCGCGCCTGCCGGCCACGTCTCAGATTTCCATGATGACTGCAGGTTTCTAGGCCACGAGCCGGAGCGTTCGTATCGAGGTACAACGAATCCGCCCCATCCTTGCCTTCGTTTGCGATTGCAATTGCGGCCAGAACCTTGCCGGTGGAGGCCAGCATGCGGCCTTCGCGGCTGGCGACGTAAGACCCGTTTTCCGTATCGCGCGCAAACGGTGATCCGAAATAGGCTGCTGTTTCCCCACTCTCGTAGTACCGCACGATATTCCCGGCAGCATCCGCGGCGACAACGGTAACGTCAGGGATCTTGAGATCGGGTCCGGTCTTTTGCGGGTCCAACGTGTAACCGGGGTTGAGCCGGTTGCCCCACTTGTGGTTTAGCCGCATGAGCGTCTGTTCGATTTTGCCGTGAAACGCCAGATTTTCAGCTGCATCAAACGTGGTCGTCACCCCTCGTACGTGGTTACGCCAGTCGAAGCCATAGATCTGTTTCATCTCTTCGCGAATACCGAACCGCGCTGATGGCATCAGCGTATTGGCGCGAATAACGGGGTTTGCCCGCGCCCGCGCGGCACGGTCGGGCGCGTTGAGTTCTAGTGCCGCCTCCAGCTTAGGTTTGACCTGCGGATCGGGCGGCCCACCCGCGAGGCCAACGAGATCGAAAACGACGCGCGCCTGCTCGGCCGGGTCGTCTATCAAGGCTTCTGCGCAGGTGCGGGCGCGGACTTCCGCGATATAGCGCCAGCGATCAAGCCGCACGGCGTTCAGTCGTTCGCTGCCTTCCAGCAGGATGATCGGCTTGTTGACTGCCGAAGCCAAAATGAACTGTTCAGCAACCGAAAGATCTTTCGCTTCCTTCCCGAAAACGATCTGGCTTGCAACCTCGACACCGTGGAGGGACTGGCCACCGGTGCGCTGGGCCAGCCAAAGATGATTGGCAGCCCATTGTTTCAGCGCGGTTTCATCGCCATCCCGCGTCAGTTCGAAGTAGATGACGGGCGCCAGCCACCATTCCGCGAGCTTTCGCCGGATCTTCTCACCGGTGCTTTCCTTCAGATGCGGTGGGGTTTTGTAGATCACGCGGGCCAGCTGCATCGGCAACGTCGAACCGCCTACGCCGAGGCTAAGGCGCTTGAGCGCGATGGAGCGTCGGATCGTCGAATAGGGGATCTTGAGCACACCCAGAAGGTCGATGCCGAAAGGATTGAGCGGCGTACCGATGTAGCGATCCTCGTGATAGGTGAGGCACTTCCAGTAGTTCTCTGGTACATCGCGGACCGGTATAGATTTGTGATCCGGATTGGCGACGTAGTGCCCGACCTCGATGGCTTGGCCCGTCCAGTTCACGTCTTGTCGGCTGTCGAGGCGGGGATCAAACGTGCCAACAAAATTGCCTTCCGCATCGTAGATCGCAGTCGCGAGCCAACGTTCGGCATCGTAGCGCAGCCTTTCGGACAGATACGCTTGGCCCGCATAGCCGCGGATCGGCGCGATGATGTAAACAAGGGTGAGCGCGAAAAAGAGATACGCAAACGCGGCCCATGCCACATAACGCAACGGACCAATCCGTGGATTGAAGAAGATCCAGTCCGTTGCGAAACGCACCATCCTCACCGGCAGCGCTACCGCCAGCTCGAGAAGCAGCATCAGCAATTTCGCGATAGTGATCATTGAAAAATGGCTCGCCAACGGGCGCGTGGCGAAATGAAAACGCCGCACGTCTCATTGCGCGTTTAGGCGCTCTTTGTGGCGACCGCACGACGTCTGAGCGTTTGAGAGAATGAGGTTGAGGCCTTACTCGGGCGCGCTGAAACGCGAAACGCAATCACCGGGAGGGAATGCCGTACTCGGAAAAAGGAATAAACTGAACCATGTCGCCGGGCTGAACGTGTGGCACGTCCTCTGCAACTTCGATGATGCCGTCGGCCGCCCGCAATCCCGAGATGAGCCCAGATCCGTCGCGCTTGAATTTACCTGCGCGAAGGCCAGTGTCGGATGGCACCATCATGCCCCGCCAGAATTCGCGGCGTCCGATTTTGCGTTTGGCAACCTCGAAGTCAGCGGGAAGACGTATACGGTGAGGCTCGAACCATTGAGCACCGCTCAGCTTCCGCAACAAAGGAAACACGTACATCAGGAAGCACACGAAAACGGCGACGGGATTGCCCGGGAGCCCGACGACAACCGTGTTTCCAATCTGGCCGAACATCATGGGACGGCCAGGCTTGACGTCGAGCTGCCAGAAATGTCGTGTGCCCAAACGCTCAAGTACGCGGGATATATGATCTTCCTCCCCGCGGCTGGCGCCACCGGTCGTGAGGATGACGTCGAAACGTTCGGCTGCTGCTTTCAGCCGCTGTTCGACCTCTTCGGGCTTGTCCGGCCAGATACCAAGGTATTCGGTCTCTGTACCCGCGAGACGCGTGAGTTCAGACAACATCGGCGAATTGGCATCATAAACTTCGCCATGGTCGAGCGCACGGCTCCCGACAGCAATAACCTCGTCACCCGTGGAAACAATCCCGAGGCGAAGGCGCTTAAAGCAGAGAGGGGCCGCAATGCCGGCTGAGGCGAGTGCGGCCAAATCTTGCGGTCTCAAAATGTGGCCGGCCTCGAACAGCGTCTCGCTGGTCTTTACATCTTCGCCAGCGCGGCGAACATTCGCTCCTGCTTTGAGACCGCCGGGGATTCGAACCCGTATGACATCAGCTTCGGTGCGTAAGACATCTTCCTGCATCGCAATTGTGTCGACGCCGCCGGGAAGCACAGCACCGGTCAAAATGCGCACCGCGGTACCGGATTTCACTGTGTCCTCAAACGGACGCCCTGCGGCGGCTCGACCTACCACGGGCAGATCGACGCCTTTCTCCGCGTCGTAATCGGAAAACGCGAAAGCATAGCCATCAACGGCTGCATTCGTGTGCGCGGGTATTTCGAAACTCGCGACGGCATTCCTCGCAAGCACGCGTCCGCCAGCAGTCGTGAGATTAACTTCCTCGGTGTCTACGACGGGCACAATGCGCTCTTTGAGAAGCGCAATGGCTTTGTCGTGCTTCATTCGAGGTTCAAGGGGGCGGAAGCAGTCGTCGATAGGCCGTTGTGACATGAGGGGTGTCACGCTCGCGTGTGTTTCAAGAAGGTTGAAGAAGGTTGGCGCAGCTACGTTCCAGATTGCCACGACTTGAATTCAAGCGCAGCGCCAACACGATGAACCAGATGGTCATACCATACAGTCATCGTACACGCCCCCACGTCGTGGGCAAGATCTAACGCACCGCTATGGCGTCAGATCAGACCTTCATTCGCATGACATATCGACAGGCGATAAGATTGCCACTTGCGTCCGAGGCTAACCCCGTTACAAAGTGTTTAACAGGACGAACAGTCCGATCCCGATCGCTGGTCCAGCTAAGGTGACAAGCACCACAACAAAAAAAGATTTGGCAGCCATCATAACAAACCCCGCTTACAAAACGCGCTAGCCAAAGCTTGCAGCGGACAGTCCGACCCCTCATCTGCCCTACGCATTACTTTGCACACCGCATAATCATGTTATCGCGGAAGCTTTATCTTGACACGAACTTTCTTGCCCATGCGACACATCGAGCTGTGCAACTGCACAACTTGGGGAAAAAAGCGTCACGGCTTAAAGTGTCACCGAAAACAGCAGATCCTAATCTACTTGCAAATCATGGGCTTGGTCTAGTGCTGCGGCGCAACAACTGACGCGCCATGGACTATCTTTGAGGCTGTGGGAAAACGAGGCAACTCAGCCGAAATTTTCACCAGCTTGGCAATTTTGTTGCAAATTTACATCGTTGCCTTCGCGCTTGCGAAAGCCCGAAACACAGATTTTTCTCCGTGATGAGCATTAGCAAGAACATGCGGGAGGCTGCATCGCCCCCCATCATGATGCGATCTGTGAAGGGTTTACTTCACGTCGAATAGACGCAGCTGCCCCTCGTCCAACCCCTTCGTTTCCCGCGACAGCTGTTCGATGCGGTCGAAGGGGACCTGTTCGGCGGTGATAAGCGATCGTTGAGCCTTCATCGGGCGTACAAGCCCTTCCTGAACGAGGTGGAATTCGCCCACCGTTTGACCAGGAAGAACGGCAGCGGGATCAAGCCCACTTTCGCTCTGGAAAGCGGCTTTGAGTTTGCGAAGGGCCGTATCTTCGCGAACGCGACCGATGAACCAACTCGTGATCTGATCGCGGCTCTTGTAGTCAAGGTCGCCCGGTGACTGAGTTGCGAGCATCAAGCCGAGACCGGCCGAACGGGCGCGTTTCAAAAGGCTCTGCAGTGGCTCGGCGGTCGCCGGCTTTGCGTTGGCAGGGATATACAGGTCGGCTTCGTCGAACATCACGACAGCCTGCAGTTCGTCGTTCGGGTTGCGCTGGCAAAAACGTAGCGCTTCCGACAAAAACTGCGAAACCCAGAACAGGATGTTCTCGTTGTCGCCCAGGAAGCCAGTATAGATGATCGACAGGCGCGTGCGGTTAGGCCGCGCGAACGCACCCAGACCAAGGAAGGACTCCATACTCATCGGCTCGCCGCCTCCGTCAAACAGCGAGGAGTTGCGATGGCGGAGGCTATCGAGCTGAGCTACGAGATCGCGGCGGATCTTGCCGGACGGATCCATACGCTGCGTCAGATCCGTTAATTCTGGATCTTCTTCTTCGAGCAGCGAAATGAGATCGCTTAGCGTCACTTCTTTAGCGGACCGGCTGCCGAGAATTTTAAGTGCAACCGAAAGCGTCCCGGACTGCTTCTGGTGAGTTGCCGAGTTCTTCAGGTGCAGCATCTCGCCAAGCGCCGCGGACGATAGGTTCGCGAGCAACTGTTGCTCATGTTCGGGAAGTTCGCTGATCCCGTTGGGGAGAAGCGTGATCGAGATCGGCCGGCCAGACGCACGCCCCGGTGTGTAAACCGCGACGTCAATCGCATCCGCAAGCTTTTCACGGTCCGATT
Organism: Filomicrobium sp.; assembly: GCF_025698805.1. Taxonomy (NCBI): domain Bacteria; kingdom Pseudomonadati; phylum Pseudomonadota; class Alphaproteobacteria; order Hyphomicrobiales; family Hyphomicrobiaceae; genus Filomicrobium; species Filomicrobium sp. The sequence goes on along the minus strand of NZ_JAILWT010000001.1, from coordinate 490,521 downwards.
GTCGTTCTGTGCATTCATCAACCAAAGAGCGCCAGACATCTGGGTTCGCATAAGAACAAAGGTCACCCTTCCGGTCGATCAATACAGCGGGGATGCCGCGTAGCAGAAGCTGCTCGATCAGCGTGAGTGCGAGAGTCGTTTTACCGGAGCCCGAACCGCCGAGCACCGCCGAGTGGCGCTTCATCACATTGAGATTAAGTGTAATCGGCCTGCCTTGTGCCGTAAGTTCGCGGCCTGAATAGATACTTCCTGTCTCAAAGCCGTTTTCGTCGAGAATCTGCGACATCGGCAGATCGTCATCATTGGCCGGGACTGGCGGCGCGTCGAGGCTCTCGGCCGGCCCCCAAGGTGCTTCGCTGCCACCGGCGAGCGCAAGAGCCTCAGGCTCGGTAACACTCTCATAGCCATCGATCAGTGCGGGCTCATTTGACGTCACCGCGCGCAGGTTAGGCTTGGTGCGTGCCTTCACGCCGCCAGTCGTAGCTGGCAACGGGCGACCGAGAAGGTCGAGACGCAAAAGCTGAATGACTGCGATCAGATTTGACAGGAGCTTCGCGTTTTCAAACCATTTCGTGAAGCCAGGATCTGCGCGATGGTGCGCATAAAACTCGCGGACCATGATCATGCGCTCCCATTCGGGGATGGGAACCAGAATCGATCGGCCGCCCGCATCCCGGAATTTGCGGAACGCCTGGGCAGTTTGGTTCTTCTTGTTCGGAGGGAAGTCCGAGGCGCGCAGCATGAAGCATGTCTTGGCGTGCATCGCGCCAAGCACCTTGTCGAGCTGTCGCTTCAGGCCGCCACCTTGCGTCGGCCGGTTGCACAAGAAGACTCGAGTTTCAGATTCCAATCCTGACGCATGCCGCAGCGAAAGATCAATGGCCGGGAGATCGTCAGCCACTTCGACACGCTCGACATTAAGCGTGATTGCGCCACCCCACTCTTCGCGTGCCAACTGAAGCGCCGCGACCATCGCATCCATCATCTCGCCATCGTCGGACGGAATCTCGGCTTCGGATTGGCTTTGGAAGCGCTCCCAGATCTCGCGATAGTCGATCTTCGAAAATGGGTGAGGTGCGCGCTCGGCCGGTCCGGAGCCAAAGCCGAGAGCTTCCGCAAGGGTGGAGATGAAGCTTGTGGTTTCACGCTCCTCCACTTCTTCCGCGGAGTCCCCGTCATTTGTCTGAGCGCTCAACCGATTCTGTGCATGCTCTAACAAACGTCGCGTCGAAAGCCCGGCGAACTCCTCGAAGAAAGAGGGGCCAAAAAATGCGCTCGCATCTGGAAACGAAAGGCCACCCCCCTGGGTTTCGGCTTGATGCTCGAGCCGCTTGGCGATGATGAGTCGCGCTTCTTCCGCCGAGCGGCTTTCATAAAGCGCGACAGGGCCAGACTTCTCGATACGATCCCTAAAGGATTGCGCCAACGGCTCACGCACGCGGTCATAGAAATCATCGAGACATGAAATGATGATGATGGCGCTGCCGACCCGGTTCGTGATCTGCATGAGATCGCCGATCGCCTTTTGGAAGCGCACTTCCGGATCCGGGAAGTTGATCAAATCTTCGACCTGATCGATGCAGAAGACGAGCGCCGCATCGTCGACGATCTTCATAAGCTGACCGAGCGCCGCGATAATCTCGAAGGCGCGCCCCTCTCCCTCGTTCGGGTCAAGGGCCGCGACCGCTTCGTGAGCAAGGGGCGTCAATTGCCGGCCGTACAGATATTGGCGAACGCGCTGATCGATGCGCGGGTCACGTCGCTGCAAATAAAGCAATGCGCGAACGATATTGACGTCCGGCTCTTCCGCACTGAACTCCGGTGAAGCAACGATTTCGTCAGAAAGTTTCAGGACGAGCCGTGCAAGGTCCGCGCTGTCCAGATCTTTTTCGCGCAGCGCTGTGAGGTCGGTTTGGGCCAACGACGTACATGTCGCCAGCAAGCGATCCGTCAGGCGTGTCAGTCCGCTATCGCTACTTTCATCCGGGTTATAGGACTTTTCCAGTGAATGAATCAGCCGGCGCAGAAAGTAGTCGGCGTAGTTGCTCACGTCCGGCGTCATCTGAGCGTAGCCGAAGTACGCCTTCTGTTGCCGGTGTGCGCTCGTACGTAGCGCGCGGATCAGGTGCGTTTTACCGGCGCCAGATTGTCCGTGAAACAAAAGGATACGCGCCTGCGCGGTGCCGTCCTTCGTGACAGCCTCGATGACGTCGGCGAACTTTTTGCGCGCTTTCGCGTGCACCTGTTCGACATCGACTGGGTCAGCCCGCCAGATATCGTCTTCCCAGGTGATCGAATGCTCGAAAGCCTCGGCCATCCGGTCCGGTGCGATAGCTTCTTGCGCCCGCTGCTGCATCAAACAATGATTCCTTGAATGGCCAATTTGCGTCGCTGTCACGAGTCCACGTCTTCGACGCGGACAAGATGCCAGACCGTATTTTTGTAGGTTACGGCAGAGGCATTGAGCTCGTCGGCATTGCGCTTGTCTTTAAGGTCCGCGCTGGCGAGAGCAAGGTGCCCCGCCCGATGGGCTTCCCCAAGCATGCATTTAAACTCGATTTCAGATAGCCCCCACTCGGGATGTTGTGCGGCTATTGCGTTCCAAACCCGCATGATGAGGGCCTTACGGTTCCCCGACCAGCCTTCTGCACATCCCTGCGCTGCGGTCTGAACGTGGCGCGCAAAGCTTGCCGGATCAGGGCGCCTGTTTGCGGGCATCGCCGCGCCAGGCAATCCGGCATCATTTGCCGCCTGTCGCAATACCGGCGCGGGCACGTCGGTGTCTACGCGTTCGCTCAGGGCAGACTGCGCGAGACGGCGTAAAATCGCGCCGCGCAGTGATTCTAAGTCGGTTTGGCGCGCGTCAACGGCCTCTGCCGCCAGCGCCGCGACGAGCTTGGCATCAGAGCCGAAGTCGCGGGGACGTATCGAAAGTTGACCGGCGAGCATGCGCCCCGCTTGCGCCGAAAAACCAGAGCCTGCGCCGAGCCCTGTCTTGATCTTGTTTCCGAAAGCGCGTTCCAGCGCCACGACCGCCAACTGAGCACGCAGTTTGCTTACGGTTTGAGAGCCATTGAGCGGCAAACCGAAAGCCTTCTGGATAATCAAGGCACGAAGGCCATCTGGTCGCTGCAACTCCTTGATGCGCTTGGGACCGAGGTCATTGAGCCCAAGCGCTTTGGCGACCAGCCGCCCGTCGCGAACGTCCTGCCACGAGCCCGATGTCGATCCTTTGCGCCCGAGGAAGGTGTCTGCGGCTTCGCGACCGATCGAGCTTACCGTCATTCGCCCGCGCGACTGCACGGCAAGACCTTGCGCGAGGAGTTCAGCATTTGCGTCTGTAACGAGTTGCCGCCATTCGCCAGGAGAAAGCTTGTGTGTGAAGATTGGCCCGAGGTCGCGCATAATTTCCGCGCGGGTTGCGCCACCGCTGCAGGCAATCCGCACGAGCATGAGTGCGCGCTTGAACGGCACCGCCGGTGCGTTCTTGTCGCTATTGCGAAATGTGCTGCTGGCAGCTGTCATTCGCGTGGATCCCCGTCGACTCCTCAAGCTTTTTTCGCGACTGCTTCGAGGGCAGTTCAGGCGCAATCGGATCGGGCCGGACGCGCGAATCACCGGACGATTCGCCTGCATTGTCGTCGATTGACGCGGCTGTTCCAACCCCCCTGGGTTGCATGCCCTGTTTATTGTTGAGCTGTGCATCTTTCCTGTAGGGCCAGATGGCTGGGGTACGGCACCGAAATAGGTTGATCCTATTTTATGCTCGGTACCCAGGAAGTTAACGCGAGTTATCACGGGTTCAGTGCTTAGCTTCGTCGGCCTTTTGCCCGCTCTTCGCCCAATTCGCGACAACTTGTTACGGGTAAATACGCTGCCGAGAGGGGATTTGATCGCACGTGTATTGAGCTGCTCGCCAAGGTGGAGCCGGTAACGGTGCGGGTAACGACAGTAAACGTTGCATAGAACCTGAATTAGATTCCCTTCTATTTGAAATTATTAGCGTTAACGCGGCGTTAACAGCTAGCTGCAATGGTTGGCGGGTGTCACCGCGCGTACCAATGCGGGAGTTAGATAGATGGTTCGAGTAGCAGTACTAATTCTTGTGAGCGTGCTGACCGCTAGCTGCGGCATCGGCCCTAGCGCCGTGTCTACGAGTTTCGCCGATACCGGCGACACTTCCTCCCTCACACCCATGTCGCCGTCCTTAGGCCTTGGCGGCAAATCAGCGACGGGCCGTCCCGCGCCGGGCACGCAGGTCGCCGCACACGATGACCGCATGCCGCCTGGTTCCTATGAAACGGCACCGAAAGGCGCTCTTGCTGACCGGGATTATTCCCACACGAGCCTGGATCCAGCAAAAGCGCTGGCGCTTATCAATCAGTATCGCGCTGACAAAGGCCTAAAGCCGCTGAAGCTCAACGCACAATTAACAGCAGCTGCTAAGGCTCATGCGCGCGATCTCGCGAAGTGGGACCGCATTTCGCATTTTGGTTCCGACGGTTCGAACCCCTGGGATCGCGTTAAGCGGGCAGGGTACAAGGCGAGCTTGGCGGCCGAGAATGTCGGCACGGGCCAGTCGACGTTTGACGAAGTTCTACGCGGCTGGAAGGAAAGCGCAGGCCACAATAAGAATCTTCTGCTGGCCGATGCGCGCCACGCAGGCGTGGCCCTCGTTCAAGATCCGCGCACGGAATTCAAGTCCTTCTGGACGTTGGTCATCGGCGCGTCCATGTGATTTCGGTCGGATAGGGCGCGCATCTGGCGCCCTGTGGGTCGGTCTGCCCAACACAAAAGCCAAACTCCACCTTTGAGAAAACGGCAACTTTACCAAGTTGCGGATTGGGGATTGGCTTTGTTTCCCAAGTCGTAGCCGCGTCGTGTGCGCTCGGCGTCCGGCCAATTCCGCTAACGCGTCCCCAGACGCCAGATGGCAATATCCAATCCAAGCCGTTTGCGGACGATCATGTATTGCAACACAGACAGAAGGACGAGCGAGGTAGACGTTCCGATGGCCGCGCCTATCAATCCATAGCGTGGCACCAGGATCAGATTGAGCCCGACACTGAACGCTGCGGTCACCACCATCGCAGCCGCACAACGCGTCTGCTCCCCCAGCATATTGAGAAGAAACTCCGCTGGTCCCAGGGCCGAGCGGAAGAGAAAGCCGACGACGAGGATAAGCATCACAGGAAAACCGCTCGTGAACTGCGGCCCGAACAGCCACAAGAGCGGGTGTCCAAGCGCCAGGATGACGCCAGCAGCGGCAAGTGAAGGCCAGAAGGTCCAATGCACGGCATCGCGGGCGCAAGCAACAAGCGCGGATCGATCACCGCGTGCATTAAGGGCTGAAAACTGGTTCGCGACCGCGCTGCCCACCGCGTAGTGAACGAACATGATCAAGCTCATGGTCTTGGCGGCGGCAAAATAAATTCCAACCTCCGTCGGGCTCAGATACGTCGAGACGATAAGTACGTCAGCGTTCTGAAGCATCAACTCGCAGGCTGCGATCACAAAAAGAGGCGCGGAGGTCTTTAGCCAGCGCCGGAAGTCATACGCTCTGGGAGGAGAATGGTCGGCCGGGATCTCAGCGGCAACGCGCCGCCCGATCAGCACGGTTTGAAGGATTGCGGAAAACCAGGTCGCGAGAATGGCAGCACCTGCCGCGGTCGCGGCAGACATCTCAAGCCCGATATCATGCGCTACGACCATTGCGATGAGCAGCATCAGCGGGCGGATGATGTAGGGCGGGACCAACGCTGAACTCATCCAGCCGCGGCCACGGCCAAGCCCATCCTGAAGATCGCCGAGCGCGTAAAGAGGCACGCAGATCAGGGCCAGATAGCCAGGAAGCAAATAGTAGCTGGCGACGAAATCCTGTAAGAGCCAGAGCCCGGCGATACCCACGAGGGCCACGGTACTTCCGACCGTGAGTACGAAAAGACTGCAGCCGTGCGTGAGGCCGCGTAGTCGCGCCAAATCACCGGTCTCGCGATATTCAGGCACCATTCGTATGACGACCATATTGAGTCCGAGCGGCGATAGTCCGCCAAGCACGAGAACCCACGTCCACACGAACACGTAGATGCCGTACTCGTACCCGCCCATCCAGCGGGCGAGCAGGATCTGTGTGATATAAAGCAGGCCCGCGCTGATGACACGGATCGCAAAAGCGGTCACAGCGTTGCGTTGAGAACGCGCACGCTCATCCGTACCAGAGGCAACGCTCGCAACGAATGATTTACCACGCGCCACGATAGCGGCGACCGGATGCCTGTGCGAGATCGTATTGGCCGTGCCAACAAGCTTGCCGTCAGGGGCGAGTGCCGCTGACTGTGTGTCACGTGAGGTCATACAAGGTGTCTCGAATTAGGACGCGAGCAGGGCCGTTGTTTGGATATCCTGCCCCGTACGTTCCCTCGCCCGACGCCGGACAAGGTTGGCGACTCCAGCCCATGCCAAAGCCCGAACGGCATTTCCTTGCCGATGGTGGAGGCTGGAGAAAAAGTCTGCGACTTCAGCGGCATAGATGCCGTGCTGGGCTTCAAGAGTGGCCGCCATGCATTCATGTTCGCATGCGGACTCGTCGGCAGCTTCGCCTGATTTCCAGTTGGTCTCCATCCTGTGCTTCTTTCTGTTTGCTGTTCTGAGCAACGAAAAAGCAAGTTCGGAGCCAAAGGATCGCGGCGTACCGTGAATTGAGCGTAGTACGCGCGATGACATATTTTGATGTGATGATTCAAAGAAGTGCCCGCCGCCTAACGAATGCGCGTTCACCTGTTTAGCGTGCTAAGATTACGATTGGATTGCTTTGCTGCGCAGACAGCGTTGGACGGCGCATGCAGTGAGCTTTACAACTTGACATGTAGAGCCGGGCGTACCCTCGTGAGGAGGCGCCGTATGGAGGGCGAAAGCGTGGCCAGTGTCTTGAACAGAGTAAGAGCAGGGCACGTCATTTGCGCGGTGGTTGCAGCCGTGCAGATCAGTATTGCGGCAAGTCCCGCTCTAGCGGCGGATGCAAAGGCGATAACACAGATCGTTACGGTTCAATCGGTCGACGTGCCGCCGTCCGCAAAGAAAGATGACCCTGCTCCATCCACAAAAGTCAGCCCCGATGCTGACAGCGGCTTAGCCGGCCCCAACGGTGGCAGTGAGGCAGGCCGCTCCGACCAGCCATGGGAGTTCCCGGCGCCCGGTTGTCCCTATGAGGAAGGCCCGTTGGATCTTATTGTCTGAAGAGCAAATCCCGTCTCTGTCTCGGCAACCAGTAAGTTCTTCTCAATTGGCGACGGATGCAGCTTTTGCGGGGGGAGGAACGGAGGCCTGCACGGGTTTAGCCCTCTGTGCCGCCCTGGCCTGCTTGACTTTGACCTTCGCAGCCCGAAGCTTCCTCGCCTGCGCACGGTTGCCACACGTCCAGGCCGTCACGGTGTGACGCACGCTGTGCACCCCCTCCGCGTCTGCGGCGATAGGCATATTGTCGATGCTTGTGGTGTTGAAAAGTTCTTTCCAGCCGTAGTGGCGAAAGCCGTGCTCCAGGAGACTGGCCGCGCGGATCGTGCGGTCCTTTCCAGAAGGCTCACCTAGAACAACGGCCATTAATTTGCGCCCGTCACGCGTCGCACTCGCCACGACATTGAAGCCGGAGTCGCAGATGAAGCCGGTCTTCAAGCCATCCGCGCCTTCAAAGGTGTTGAGCAGCCCGTTGTGCGACCCGAGCCGTTGCTTGCCGAGCTGAAAGGCCGACATCGACCAATAAGCCGAATATTCCGGGAACTCTGTGACAATGGCGCGCGAGAGCTTAGCTAAGTCCCGCGCCGTGGTGACCTGCGCATCATCAGGCAGTCCATTCGGATTGTTGAAATGCGTCCGCGTCATGCCGAGCCGCTTGGCCGTGGTGTTCATGCGATTGATGAATTGATCGTACGTAGGCCCGAGCTCTTCAGCGAGCATCACCGCAACGTCATTGGCGGATTTGACGATGAGAGATTTAAGCGCAGTGTCGATCGTTAGTTCAGCGCCAACGGGAAGACCAACCTTGCTGGGAGGCTCCTGATAAGCGCGCTCGGTACAGGTGATCTTAGTGTCGAGCTTGATTTTACCAGCCTTGAGATCCTCGAAGACGAGATAGGCCGTCATAATCTTCGTCAGTGATGCCGGATGCCACTGGTTATCCATGCTCTCGGAATAGAGAATTTTGCCGGTGCTGGCTTCAAACAGCAGAGCAGGGCCGGCCGCCGCCGTCTCGTTCATCAGCGCTGCACTGACGAACGGCACCAATGCCGCGATGAGATAGCGCATAATCGAAATCCCAGAGCTTGCCAGACGTCGCAAGAGTGTTCCCATAAAATCGGAAGTAACACAGGTTCCAAAGGCCGGGCAATGCGTGCGCGGCGAACACTTTTACCCTTGTGGACATGAAGCCGCACTTCAAAACGGACGCAAACCTTCCGTGCGGCCCCAAAACTCAGGCTTTTTCTGACGCTGTTGGCCGAGCTGAGGCGATTAACGACAAGAGATTATCGCTCAACAGCCGCGCCGTCCGGTGAAAGCCCCGAAGTTGTGCTTCAACGTCAGTCGAGAGGCGGGCGGCCTTCTCAGGTCCGAGAGCCTCATTAAGACTAGCTTTATATTCCGGAATTTGTTCCCAGTCGCTGACGGTGCTGCCGGTTATTTCCATGTGGTACTGAAAGCCGTAAGCCCATTTGCCCCATCGGATCGCTTGCGTCGGGCATGCTGCATTGGCGGCAAGGACTTCGCACCCCGCCGGCAACTTCGAGACCTCTGCGCTGTGCCATTGGAAGGTTTCAAGCTCAGGCGGAACGCCAGCCAGAGCAGGATCGGCACGCCCCGCCTCGGTAAGGGCGACTGTGGCAAGACCGACTTCGGATGCTTTCATCAACGAGACCTCACCGCCAAGTGCATCGGCGAGAAGCTGATGACCAAGACAGATGCCGAGGTAAGGGCGCCCCATATCACGGACCCAACGGCGGATTGCAGCCTTCTCAGGAACGAGCCAGGGATGGGCGTCTTCCTGCCAGACATCCATCGGGCCGCCCATGACGGTCAAGATATCGAAGTCTTCAAGCGCCGGGATCGTTTCTCCTTCGCCGAGTTCAACGACATGCTCCTCGTGTCCGGCTTGACGCCAGAAGTCACCGAGGACTCCCGTGTGCTCCACAGCGAGATGTTGAAACACCAAGATACGCATTTTCCCTCACTTACTCGTCTCCATCGCCGCAACATTGGCTCCAACCAAATGGCGGAAACTACCAAACGATCGCGGGTCTCGAGATCATCAGCCACAGGATTGTCAGCACCGCACCGAAGGCTGGAAACCCGAAAATGAACCATAGCCGAAACAGCGCGTGATAACGCGATGGCAATTCTTCACTACGCAAGGCCGCAGCACAGGCGAGGTCGCGCATCTCGATCTGCATCCAGACGACAGGCAGCCAGAAAGCACCCGTCACCACATACAGGAGCAAGGATACGACAATCCATCCTTCCAAGAGTGAGTACCCCGCCTGCCACGCGAGCGCAGCGCCGCTGATAGGCTGTGCAACGACAGCCGTTGCTGTGAACACAAAATCCGCGATGACGACGATACGCGCGACCGCAGCAATGGTCGCGGTGTTGCCGGTGCGATGTGCGGCGAGCATGAAGAACGCGATCCCCGCGCCCGTTCCGAGAAGTACGGCAGCACCGATGATGTGCAGGAACTTCAGGAGAAAGTAATCCATCAACGCTCCTCTAGGATCGCGAGCGCGACCCAGTGCAGCACGAAGATCGGCACGACTTTCACGAACGGCCCGAGCGGATCGCTCCATAAGTCCGGCAGTAGGACCGTTCCTGCTACGAGATAGACCGCAGCCAGTCCCATTGCCGCATAGAGCCCGCGTCGCGCCGTTGGACGATAGACAATGGCAAGTCCTACGCAGATATCGGCGAGAGCTCCCGCAATTGCACCGACCTCGGCGAGCGCTCCTGCACCGGCTCGGTACATCGTTTCCACGGAAGCAGCGAAACCCGTAGTCAGCGTTATGAGGCCTGTTGCAACCCAAAACATTGCCAACGCAACGAGTACAGCAACGCGTGGAAGATAGAGCCGTGCGAACCAGCGTTCCTGCACCGTCGACGGATACTTCGCGAGAGCGGCGGGGAGGGACGCTGGCTTGATGCCCGTCAGGTCACTCCACGCTTGCGCTTCACCCGCGACGCCGCGCGCCAACTCGCGCCGAGCGGTTGTGCGCAGGGGAGGCCGCCACCCAAGCCAACCGGCAAGATCGCCCAGCCAATAAAGCGGTGTCATCGTCCAGTCGGGTAACGCGATGGTTCGCGCCGGTGGCCATCCGAGCCATTTCCGATATAAGCCCACGACGTCTTCAAGCGATTGCCGCTCCGGACCAACAAGATCCAGTTCCACGCGAGACGGCGCAGAGGGATCGAGAAAGAATGATACGGTAGCGGCCACGTCTTCCAGTTGAACGGATTGTAGCGCGCCGGTTTGCGGCATCAGAGGTAGCAACGGCAAAGATGCGAGACCGCGCATCAGCGCGCTGGCGCCATACACTTGCCGCCCCAATACGACGGAGGGCCGCAAGACCACCCAGTCAAGGTCGCGATCCATCAACGCTCGGTCGCCGGTCATTTTACTTTCCGAGAAGGCCGACACTTGCTGGCGGTCGGCGCCGATCGCTGAAATCTGGATGACCTTGCGGAGTCCAAGTCTTTCGCACGCAGCGAACATCGCAATCGCACCGGTGACGTGAACATCGTGCGTGCTGTCGCGGATACTGTCTTGTAGGACGCCCGCGCAGTTGACGATGGCATCGATACCAGCCAGCGGCTCCAGCCAATCCTCCGGCGTGATCGCTTTTGCGACGTTCAACTCGCGATGCTGTTGGGCACTGGCCGGAACAATCTTGGTTCCCGGCCGGACAAGCGCGGTGACCTCGTGTCCGTCCGCTGCCAAGCGGGCACAAATTCCAGAACCGATCAGGCCCGCTGCACCGGTAACGAGAACCCTCATATGCCCCCCTGAGATATCGCGGCCCGTCGATAGAAGTCTAAGCGGCGATCTAAAACGTCAAACCTAATCGCTCGCTGTTCTATCCGGAAGAAATGCAACGCGATCACGAACAGGATTGCGGAGACGCATCGGTTGGCGGCCAACGCTCGGCGCAACGTGCCAATAAGCTGCATGAATTCCGTTATGATGAAAATGTGTGGGAGCAAAGCAACACTATACAGCATTCCGCCAATGCACGATTGCGGCGTCATAGGGGCACTGCATATCATGTCGAAAATTACATAAAAAATAAGGGTAGTGCGTACCATGCGTAAGTACGGCGTAACTGTCGCAACGCTCGCGGCTAATGTTTGTGTCCTGTCCCCGGCAGTTGCCCAAGAGCAATACGAACTCCCCGCGATCATAATCAGCAAGCCGACGGCCCCAGCGGCGGCGAGTTCTTCTGGCTCTTCTACCGCCGCTTCCGCCCAGCCCGACCAAGGTTCGTTCCCAGCCGCTCCCGCTCCCGCCACGGCAAGCAGCACAGAGCAAATCGGCCAAACGGGCTTTCGCCGCACGCAATCTGATCGAGTCGTCGAGCAGGTGACTACGGTCCAGGAAGTCACGGCTGAGGAAATCAAACGCTCCAATGCGCAGACTCTGGATCAGGCCATCGGCTTGGTCCCGGGCCTCTACGTCCGCAACGGTGGCGATGGTGTCCCCCGCATCGATGTGCGCGGTCTCCGCACGCGAAATGTTTTGTTGCTGATTGACGGCGTGCCGCTGAACTCAACCTTCGACGGTCAGTTCGACCCAAGGTCCATTCCCGTAGAAAACATCGCGCGCATCAAGATAACGCGCGGCGGCAGTTCAGTCTTATACGGTCCCGGCGGCAACGCGGCCGTTATCGACATCATCACAAAGAGCGCCGCGCCAGGCCTGCATGCCACGACCGACATCGGAGCGGGCTTCGGTCACGAGAAACATGCCCGCGCGACGTCGAGCTATGGGTCAGACTCCTTCCAGGCATTTATCTCAGCATCGGCCTATGACCAGAAGGCTTTTCATCTTTCTGACGACTTCGATTTCACGAGCCTGCAAACAACCGATCGCCGGGTGAACAGCGACCGCGAAGATCGCGCCCTTTACGGTAACTTTGTCTGGAAGCCATCGGATAACGTCCAATGGGGTGTCAGCCTCAACTACCGCGGCGGCGAATATGGCAAACCGCCAAACACGCAACTGCAGGGCAGTACGGGGCTGGGCCGTTTTGCGAATAGGACACGGTTCGAACGCGTCGACGACTACGATAATTTCAGCGCACAAACGTCTGGGCTCGTCAACCTCGGCAACGGGCTGACCATTCGCCCGACGGCCTACATCAACCAGCTCCGCGAACTCACCAACAACTACGACGATGCCGGGTTTAATACCCAGGCAAAGGCCAGAGCCTTCAGCGAAGACGCGACGACCACCATTGCAGGTGGCGGGGTTCAGACAGCGTATCGTTTTGGGGAAAACCTCCTCACTCTCGCGTTGGAGGCGCGCAATGAGTCTTGGCGTTCGACGGGCTTCTCCGTTGAATCTTCCGGCGGCGGAGGAGGAGGAGGAGGAGGTGGTGGCGGTGGTGGAGCCGGCGTCACCGTTAATCCCCTCGACGAAGATCACGACCTGCAGGTCTATTCAGCAGCCCTCGAGCAAGAGCTTGCGGTAACCGACAGGCTGTCCTTTGTCGTTGGCGGTGGTTACGCAGCGCAACAGCGCTCGGGTGAAACCGACGGCGACTACACGTATCTGCTTGGTACGCGCTACGCGTTGACCGAAACAACGGCTCTGCGTGGATCGATCGCCCGCAAGATCAGGTTTCCAACGCTGCGCGACCTCTATGACGTGGATCGCGGCAATGAGGATCTGCAAACCGAAATCACACAGAACTACGAAGCTGCGATTGAACAGCAAATTCCGTTCGCGAATGCGTTCCTGAGCTTCGGTGTGTTCCAGACAGATGCCGAGAACTTCATTGAGAACAACAACAATCGCTTTGAGAACATTGCCGAGCTTCGTTTCAGAGGCATTGAAGCGACTGCTCACTATGCAGGTATTCCGGGGCTCGAACTCGTCTCAGGCTACACGTACCTTGACTCAGAAAATCTTTCGCCCGGCGCCACGACAAAGGAACTTCAGAATCGACCTGAGCACAAATTGACGTTCTCGGCTCTCTATCGTTTCGATACGGGGCTCAGCCTTTCGGCGGACTACCTCTATATTGCCGGCAGCAAGGCTCTCACGCGCGATAGCATCGTTCCCGCGGACGTTCTCGAACTTGACAACTATCACGTCATCAATCTCGGCGTGGCTCAGGAAATCGCGGATGGCCGGTTCGAAATCTACGGCAAGGTGGAAAACCTTCTCGATGAGAACTACGAGCACTCCTTCGGCTACCCGGAACTGGGCCGTACATTCTATGTCGGCTTGAGAACGAAGCTCTAAGCAGCCCCTTAAAATGAAAAAGCCCTCTGCAGGAAGTTCAGCAGAGGGCTTTTTCTTTTGACCACAACGAGTGGGATCTAGCTGCCCCGTTGGTTATGACTGACGCGCGCCCATGCGAGCCACATCAAGACGGCGACCAAAGCTCCGGCAAATCCGAACATCAAGTGGGTCGAAATCGGATAGAGCACGCCGTGCCGCAAAGACCCGAAGTGCATACCGAGCCATTCCGCCCCCGCAAAGCGCATGAGCGGCTTTGTAGCAAACGCAAGGGCCACGAAAACTGGAAGAGCTAAGACCAGCCGATCCCGCAAAGCCGGAATTGCCATCACGACGAGGTCGACGAAAACACCCGGAGCAAGGTCTAAAATCGGCCCTGACCATCCGTCGTGACCGGATGATCCAAAGGCGAAAGCGGTGGTGGCAGCCGAGAAGGCGACAATCGTTGCAGACCATCTGTATGTGCAGATCAGCCGGCCAAACACCAACAGCCCCATCGCTTCGATGCCGTGCCGTCCAGGCAGGTTCAGAGGAAACCGAAAGGTTTCATGTAACACGACAATGAGCGCGCCGAGCAGCAGCAAGAACATCAGACGCGGCAACGTCAGCGGCCCGGAGGCCTCAATACTGTTTGATAATCTCTTTGGGGACGATTTTCCAATCGTGGTCGCCATGAGCTCCCTCCATTATTTTCTCGATTAGCAATACGGCCTTATCGTCCAGCAGGACCGGACGCGGCCAAGGATCAACGAGCACGCGCGCATCGGCCGCTAAGATTTCGTCGTCAGGCGTTCGGATGATGTCGATGCCGGTTGAACCGAGCAGATAGGCGACGGTAGCCACGCCCGTCAGTTCGCGAACTCCGGCGACCCAGACGAAGCGTCCATCATGCCCGCCTTTGCGCAGCCCAACGCAAGCGAGCGCCCCGATCACGCCGCCTTCATCACCCGTAACGCCTTCAAGGTGGATGTCTGTTCGCCGCGCGAGCTCACGGGCCATGTCTTGATTTAAGACGGTGTTTTTTGCGCTCTTTCCGTATGTCACCACATCGTCGGGAATTTCGTCGAAGGGCGCGATGCAGAATGCAGCGTCTGACCCTGGCGCCGATTCAGCGCGCAAAAACGAACGGCAAAGCTCTGCAAGCTCAGATAGGGGACGACCGCCCCACGTAAGGTCGAGACATAGCGCGCTGTTGTGTGAGGTGTAGCGAATATCAGGATGCACGAAGAGCTGATGGCGTGAGATGCCGCGGACTTGTGCAAGCCCTTCACCCGCGAGCCGTAGCCCGAGTTGGCGCGCTCGATAACCGGTCCCCCGGCTCTCGAGATTATCCGTGTCATCGATCCCCAACAAGACGCGCATGAGCCACCCCGATCCGATACGCATTCAGGGTAATTCTTATGCATGAGTTTCAGAAAGTCGATATTTTTCGTCTAGCAGGGAGGTGTACGAAGAGTTTGCCGCTCCCGTTTGTGTCAAATTTCGAGTTTCCACCACACGATAGGCGATGACCTCAGTCCGGGTTGAGCGAGGCTGATTTTTTCGCGCAAAGCCAACCCCGTCCACGAGTGGGGAGAACCGAGAAGGAAACGTGGTAGGGAAGCAATTTGCGTGGCGCTAGGTTATAGCGTCGCATGTTTTACGAAGGCGAGGCTCGCCCGATGGGTCGGAGCGCAGAGGCAATTTCTGTCGCCAAAAAAGGCGAGCAGATCATCGCTAAAAGATACGAAATTGCGGGCGCATTCGAACGCTACCCGCCGCGTGAGCGGCTCAATGAGCTGGACTGCCCTTAGCCCTGCATTGAAATAACCGAGCTACAAACGACAGACGCCCCCTCCACGCTTCGGAAGGGGGCGTCCGCAAGTTCTATATATTAGGCTGCCTTGGATTGAGCTGCCTTGAGCGCCTCAAGAATATTTTCCGGAGATGATGCGCCGTAGGGATCAGTCTCACAGTTGTCCGAGAAGCCCTCTTCTTCGAACCACTGCTCGATGACGCCATTGTTCACGACGGCTGCATAGCGCCAAGAGCGCATCCCGAAGCCGAGGTTATTCTTGGCAACGAGCATGCCCATCTTGCGCGTAAACTCACCCGAGCCGTCTGGGATGAGCTTAACGTTGTTGACGCCTTGCGCCTTGCCCCAAGCATTCATAACGAACGCATCGTTGACGGAGATGCAATAGATCTCATCGATGCCCAGCGACTTGAACTCCTCATACATCTTTTCAAAGTTCGGAAGCTGGTACGTGGAGCATGTCGGAGTGAAAGCACCCGGCAGAGAAAACAGAATCACGCGCTTGCCACCGAAATAGTCGGCCGTCGTCTTCTGTTCCCAGCGGAACGGGTTGGGTCCACCAACGGATTCGTCGCGGACGCGGGTTTGGAACGTAACGTCTGGAACTTTTTTCACGATCATCGGATGGTCCTTTTTTAATCTTGGCTACAGTCGTCCTTGGGCCAATCGACCATGGCTACTGCAGTAATTTTGCGAGCACACTTCACCCGTAAGTAGCTTTCGACGCGCACCATTTTGGACGTGGTGGGTCGCAGTGCAGTCAATGTAACGAGGGTTTACGAAGGTCGACGACCCGATGTCGTCCTTTGCGTATCGACAGTCAAAGCCGTCGGCGCCGAACGGTGATACGTCGGATCGTATTGCTAAGGCTCCCCGCCACAATAGTATGACGCAAGCCATTGTAATGAATGGCGAAAGAAACGCCAATGATCGCGATTGCGGCGTTATGATGCACGTGCGGGACACTGCGCCGAAGTTCTGCTGCCGGATTGCGCGAGATTTGCCCTAGAAAGCGATGTGACATTAGAAGGGGGCGTCTTGCTAAACATTCAGCAAGACTATGAGAGACCGTCGCGAGGGAAAGTCATGGTGCCCCTGGCCCGACTCGAACGGGCACGTCCTTGCGGACAACAGATTTTGAGTCTGTCGCGTCTACCAATTCCGCCACAGAGGCACACCGGCTATCGGGCCGGGAAGGCGCGCATAATACTCAGCGCGACCGGTCCGTCAACGAAACGATCGCGCTATGTGCAACTTCTTATCATGCCGCTTTCGCGACGCCCATCACAAGCTTGACGATATCGGCCATGATGTCGTTGAGCTGAAAGTCCTTCGGGGTATAGACAGCCGCAACGCCCATAGCCTTCAGTGCCTTTGCGTCTTCCGGAGGGATGATGCCGCCTACGACAACGGGAATGTCGTCCAGACCTTCTGCGCGCATACGATCCATGACTTCTTTGACAAGCGGCACATGCGATCCGGACAGGATCGACAAACCCACGACGTGAACACTCTCGTCGAGCGCCGCCCGAACGATCTGCGCCGGGGTAAGCCGGATGCCTTCGTAGACAACTTCCATGCCGCAGTCGCGCGCGCGAACCGCAATCTGTTCAGCGCCGTTAGAGTGGCCATCGAGACCGGGCTTCCCGACAAGGAACTTGAGCCGGCGGTCGAGCTTTTCCGATGCCATTTCAACTTGCGAGCGCACGTCTTCCAGACCCGAGCGTTCTCCCTGAGGCCCGGCTTGGGCAACGCCCGTTGGAGCACGGTATTCGCCGAAGATGGTGCGCAATAAACCACCCCACTCGCCCGTCGTGACACCCGCTTTAGCACAGGCGATGGAAGGTTCCATGACGTTGCGGCCTTCGCGTGCGGCAGCTTCAAGTTCAGCAAGTGCGGCTTTGACCGCTTTGCCGTCCCGGTTAGCACGCCAAGCCTTAAGACGCTCGACCTGCTGTGCTTCCA
The DNA here is from genome assembly GCF_025698805.1 of Filomicrobium sp. Classification (NCBI taxonomy): domain Bacteria; kingdom Pseudomonadati; phylum Pseudomonadota; class Alphaproteobacteria; order Hyphomicrobiales; family Hyphomicrobiaceae; genus Filomicrobium; species Filomicrobium sp. The sequence continues at coordinate 473,263 of NZ_JAILWT010000001.1, read as the reverse complement.
CGGCAGGATCAATAACCTGAATGGCGCCTTCTCCGGCCGACAGTGGCGACGGTTCGGTTTCCGTCCAGCGATTGACGCCGACGACGATCTGTTCGCCCGTTTCGATGCCGCGCAGACGCTCAGTATTACTCTCAACCAGACGGCGCTTCATGTAGTCAATTGCGTCGACCGCGCCGCCCATCTTTTCGATCGTTTCCAGTTCGGCGCGGGCTTCGTCTTTCAGCTCGGCAACCTTGCGCGCGATCTCAGTCGATCCATCGAAGATGTCGCCGTATTCCAGCAGATCGGTCTCGTAAGCCAGGATCTGCTGCATTCTCAGCGACCACTGTTGATCCCAAGGGCGTGGCAGACCAAGCGCCTCGTTCCAGGCAGGGAGCTGAACGGCGCGTGCCCGTGCGTTTTTGGAGAGCGTCACGGCGAGCATTTCAATCAGGATGCGATAAACATTGTTTTCCGGCTGGGGCTCGGTAAGTCCGAGCGAATTGACCTGCACGCCGTAGCGGAAGCGCCGGAACTTCTCATCTTTGACGCCATAACGCTTCTCTGTGATTTCGTACCACAGTTCCGTGAACGCCCGCATCTTGCTGATCTCGGTGACGAAGCGCAGCCCAGCGTTCACAAAGAACGACACACGGCCAACAACGGTAGCGAAATCGTCTGCCGGAACCTCACCGGACGCTTTCACAGTATCGAGCACGGCGATGGCGGTGGCCAGTGCATACGCGAGTTCCTGGACCGGCGTCGCTCCCGCTTCTTGCAGATGGTAGGAACAGACGTTCGTGGGGTTCCACTTCGGAACCTGCGCGTAAGAGAAGACGATGGTGTCCTTGATCAGGCGCAGGGAAGGCTCCGGCGGGAATACATACGTGCCACGCGAGAGATATTCCTTGATGATGTCGTTCTGGATCGTGCCTGTCAGCGATGTGCGGGGCGCACCCTGCTCATCGGCGACCGCGACATAAAGTGACAGGAGCCAAGCGGCCGTCGCGTTGATCGTCATCGACGTATTCATCTGATCGAGCGGAATACCGTCGAGCAGAGATCGCATGTCACCGATGTGGCTGACGGGAACACCAACCTTGCCGACTTCGCCGCGGGCGAGTTCGTGGTCGCTGTCGTAGCCAGTCTGTGTCGGCAGGTCGAACGCGATCGAGAGGCCGGTCTGCCCCTTCGAAAGATTTTTACGATACAGCTCGTTAGACTTCGCGGCCGTCGAATGGCCGGCATACGTTCTGAAAATCCACGGCCGGTCGCGCGGAACCTTGCCCGTCGCAGCGTCACCGGACTGCTTGCCTGTGGTGTCCTTAAGCTTCTCGCCCATCCCATCGACTCTTCTAAGTTGATTGCATTTTCTATTGCCCGCTACACGATAATCGCTTTGTGCTGCAATGCGGAAGATGTCATTTCGCACATCGAGCATTGCGGGTTAATGGTGTTCAATATGCCAGATTTCAGCGACTAAAAAAACTGTGGGCTGAAGCTCTTTGCTCAATTAGGAAGGCTAAATCGTTGCTGAAAACGGAGGCACCCGGCTCTTGCCAGCCACGCTGAATTATGCGCCCATATGTTGCAACGCACATTAACAACAAGTGCAGCGGATGACAGCACAAGGAGAAAAGATCGACATGTCAGCTCAAGGCGCCGCAGAAAACAATAACAAGGGAACCAATACTGGGGCACCTGCGATCTTAGCGGCCAAGAAAGACCTTTATGAAGTTGGCGAGATCCCGCCGCTCGGTCATGTGCCGAAGGAGATGTATGCCTGGTGCATCCGCCGCGACCGCGAGGGTACGCCGGACGTTGCGATGCAGGTCGAAGTAGTTCCGACATGGGAACTTGATAGCCATGATGTGCTCATTCTCGTCATGGCCGCCGGCGTGAATTACAATGGTGTCTGGGCTTCGCTCGGCACGCCGGTCTCGATGTTCGATGTCCACAAGAACCCTTACCACATCGCCGGTTCCGATGCCTCGGGCATCGTGTGGGCCGTCGGCTCGAAGGTTACCCGCTGGAAAGTCGGCGACGAAGTCGTCATTCATTGCAACCAGGATGACGGTGACGACGAGGAGTGCAATGGCGGCGATCCGATGTTTTCGCCTTCCCAGCGCATTTGGGGTTACGAAACGCCGGATGGCTCGTTTGCTCAGTTCGCCCGCGTCCAGGATCGGCAGCTTTTGCCGCGTCCCAAGCATCTGACTTGGGAAGAAAGTGCCTGCTACACGCTGGTTCTCGCCACTGCCTATCGCATGCTCTTCGGCCACCGTCCGCATATCACGCGGCCAGGCGATAACGTTCTGATCTGGGGGGCCTCCGGCGGCCTGGGTTCGATGGCGGTTCAGCTCTGCGCGACCGCGGGGGCTAATGCCATTGGCATCGTCTCTGAGGACGACAAGCGTGATTTCGTTATGCAACACGGCGCCAAAGGTGTCATCAACCGCAAGAACTTCAACTGTTGGGGCCAGCTGCCAAAGGTCAACAGCCCCGAATATACTGAATGGTTCAAGGAAGTTCGCAACTTCGGTAAGGCCATCTGGGATATCACCGGCAAGGGCAATAACGTCGACACCGTCTTCGAGCACCCCGGCGAAGCGACCTTCCCGGTCTCCGTCTTCGTCGTAAAGCGCGGCGGCATGGTCGTCATCTGTGCCGGTACGACGGGCTATAACCTGACTATGGATGCCCGCTATTTGTGGATGCATCAAAAGCGCGTGCAGGGTTCGCACTTCGCAAACCTGAAACAGGCGTCGCAGGCGAACCGATTGGTGATTGAGCGTCGCGTCGACCCCAGCATGTCTGAGGTCTTCCCGTGGCTTCAGATTCCGAAGGCGCACATGCGCATGTACCGGAATGAGCATAAGCCAGGCAACATGGCGGTTCTCGTGTCGGCGCCGACAACGGGGCTGCGCACGCTCGAAGACGTCATCGAAGCCGGAAAATCGCGTTTCGGTTGACGAGTTGAAAGTAGCGGCCGGCTCTGGCCGCTACGCCACCGTGAAGGGCTGAGGATTTTAGCCCTTTGCGGTATAATTCATTAAACTATTTTAAGACGTGATCGTTTCGCCGTTCGCCGAGAGCTTCCTTAGCTCGATCAGCCCGCGGTTTAGCTCTGCGCCGAGAATAATGATGACTGCGGTGACCTGGAAAAAGATCATCGCCACCATCAATTGCGAGAGCCCGGCATAAAACCGGCTGTAGTCGCTGAACTCCAAATAATACGAGTACATCGCGCCGGCGCCGATCCAAAGCAGCGTCGATAACAAGATGCCGGGTAGGACATCGGCAAGACTGCGCTCTCCGGCAACAAGCCACAAATGCAGCGCCAACAATTGCGTCGCGATGACGATAGCCGCAAGCCCATAGCGAAAACCCACCGCCAACCAGGTCGAGTCGAGCAGCGATTTCACCCAAGACGGCTCGAACCGCGCAGCAACGGCAGGGCCTACGATAACGGCCCAGGTCAGAACAAGCATCGAAAGCGCCAGGATCAGCACGAAAAGCATGCTGCGCAGCAAGCACAGTGGATAGGTGAGAGTCTCGCGTACACGGTAGGCGCCGTTCAGAGCTGCACGTAGCGTTTCAATTGCGCTGGTGGCGAAGAACAGCGCGATACCGCCACCGACGGTGAGCAAGTCGATCCGGGTTGAGCTCATGATTGAAACCACCTGCGGAGCTAGGGCCTGGGCAACGTCTCGTGGCAGAACCTGAAAGAGTTGCGTGACGGCCTTGCCCGCGAGTTCCGGGCTGCCGATCAAACCGGCAAGCCCGGTTAAGAAGATGCAAAATGGAAACAGAGATACGACGAACGAAAACGCCACCGCGCCAGCCATCGAGAAGCCGGAGTGCTCGTAGAGCTCGTAGATTGCTTTGAGGAATGGCTGGTGCTGCTGCATCTCGTTTCTAACGTCTATCTCGTCATCAATTCGAACCGTCGAAGCTACCGAATTTCTCGCGGCAAACCATTCGGTGATGGTCGAAAAATGACCATCACGCAGCCGCCGGGCCTATACTGACGCAAATAAAGTAATGCAAAGGCCTGCGCCGTAGCATTGCCGTAATAGACGCTTAACTCTGTCAGTGTTTAAACTCAATGACGGAAGGCATTGGTGCCAAAGACTGATTATAGGTTGTGGTACATCTGCCGGACGAGTTTGACGCGTTTGTTCATCGTTCATGGAATGCCCGGTCGAAACGCCGCGTCGCCAGATCGTTCGATTGGGTAGGCCTTGGAGTTGAGTAACGATGTCTTCAGATCTTGCCCAAGCGCGCGGAGCGTTGGTGCGTGACCTTGCAAACCTTGAAGAGTTGTTGTCGGCCGATTCCGACTGGCAGGCTCTAAGGGATTTTGAAAAGCGTACCGGCCGCAACATGACGGCGAAACTGGATGGCGCCGCGGAAGCGGGTTTGCCGGAAGGTGTATGCAACGCACTCAAGGGCAACTCCTTATTCCTGGCACGTGCGCGCATTCTCGAAGCCTTAGATCTATTGCAGGCGGACACCGCCCGGGCTGATCGTTCTGCCGCCGACGAGCCTTTCCAGCCCAGCTTTGATCTTCCTGTGATCGAACCGGATGACCTCACGCGGATCCGCGGCATCACACCGAGCATTGCCACGCACCTGAGGGCTTTAGGGGCCACGGCCTATGAGAAGATCGCGGCCTGGAGCGCGGACGATGTCGCCACCGTCGCGGAGGCCCTCAATCTGGGCAACACGATCTCCCGCCAGAATTGGATCGAGCAGGCGGCGCTTCTGGCGATAAGGAATGGCCGTGCAATCGCCAAACCGCTTTCAAAAGCGCACCTCCATACAACCGCAGCCCCTCAGCCGGTTGATAGAATTGACGACGCTTTAGCGCGCTTGGTTTGCCAAGCGAAAGCGCTGCCGCTGCCCAATATTCCCTCTCCGGTCGAACTAACCAGCGCGGAGGAGGCAGAGACATTTCAACCAGACGCGCCCGTGCCGAGCGCACCTCCAGCGTTTCTGCCCATCGTTGACGAAACGGGCGATGACCTGCGCCACATTGCGTTCATTGACGATAAAGTGGCGACCAACCTGAATTCATTGGGAATACTCAAATTCTCGGACATTGCCCACTTCACGGTGGATCAGGTTGCGATGGTCAGCGTGCGCTTTGGCCTCGGCAATCGCATCTCGCGTGAACAGTGGATCGAACAGGCGGCCGTTTTGGCGACAGGCTGTGCTACAGCCTATGCCCGACGGGTGAAAGCGGGAGAAACCGCGTCCCTGCACCCTGCTCCGCCGCCTGTTCAGTTCCCGGCCAATGGCTCCGCTCAATCAACACCAGCGAATCCGGTGGTTTCCGAGGTAACGCCCCCACCCCTCCCTCAGCCACCGCCGCTCGCGTCTGCATCCACGGCGCATCTTCAACCGGCCGAAATCGAGCACATCCAGCCGCCGCCATTGCCTGAGTATTTCGCGGAATTGGCAGATCAATATCCGCGTCAAGACTATGAGGCATACGAGGAGGACACTGACGAGGGTGTCAGCATCATTTCGCGTGCGCAACCGGCCCCGCGTGTACGCAGAATGCCAACAGAACGACCCGCCAAACGATGGGCGCACGCCGATGGTCCGCTCCTGCGCAATCCATCAGATTGGGAACCGATAGAAGAGGCCGCGGTTGAGATCGTGCCGCGTTCGCCGCCGTTTCCAGGTGTAGGGCCCGTCCAGCATGCCGCTAGCCGATTGCAGTCAGCGGTAGACACGCCAGCGCCGGCACTATCCCGGCTTCTGCGGGTTTTGCAACGCCGCTGATCTGGCATGCCTTAAGACCACGGCACTCCTTGATCGTCTCCAGCTGCCACATGGGACAGTTCGACGCCCCCTGTATGCCAACCCGTATGGCAAAAGACGTTTGCCACGGAACGTGGGCTGCTTATGCTGCTATGCAGCGAAGCACGGCTTTATGCGTGTTCTCGCGCGGGCTCGCCACTCCTGAATGAGGAGCGGCGCGGAGCCAATTGCCAAATTTTAAAAATTCAAGAAGGGGATGATCGCCTATGACCACTGCAGAGCTCTCGCCTGTGTCCGACCTTTTGGCGGCCGACCCGGACACCCTGTTTGGGCGCGCGCGTGATGCAGTCGGCAAGGCCGAACACATCCTGACCCTCGCCAAAACAGGCGTCCGGGCTCGCGTTGAAGAGGTTGGCGGCGTCGACGCCGCCCAGCACGTCGCTCATGGCCTGGCGTGGCTCGCAACCACCGTCGAAGGGCTGCGCCAGATGACAGCCTGGGCGGAGCGGCTGAACGGCGAAGGCCGCTACGGCGAGATGGAGAAGCTGCTGCTGGTCGCGGCGCTGAGCGAATACTGCGCGCAAATCGCCGGCGGTATTCCCATGAGCCAGGTGGAGATCATCCGGCCGGAAGCCTTGGGCGTCGCGCGCGACGAAATCCGTGCCTTTGAAGATGCGGTTGCGGACCTCGTTGCTGTCGGCTCCAGCGAGCAGGTGAAATCCCGCCTCGCCACTTTGATCGCGGATCAGCAGGGCGCGACGACGTTCGGCGATTCCGGGCTCGATGAACTTCTTGTTGAGATGCACGAGCAGATGCGCCGCTTCTCGGAAGCCGAAGTCGTCCCACATGCGCACGAATGGCACCTCAACAACGAGTACATTCCGCTGGATCTCATCACGAAGCTGTCAGAATTGGGTGTCTTCGGCCTGACCATCCCTGAAGAGCTGGGCGGCTTGGGCCTCGGCAAGGAGGCCATGTGCGTGGTCTCTGAAGAACTGTCTCGTGGCTACATCGGCGTCGGCTCGCTCGGCACGCGCTCTGAGATTGCTGGTGAACTTATCCTGCACAATGGGACGGACGCTCAGAAGCAGGAATATCTGCCCAAGATCGCTTCCGGCGAAATCCTTCCGACCGCCGTGTTCACCGAGCCCAACACCGGCTCTGATCTCGCGTCCTTGAGAACGCGTGCAGTGAAAAACGGCGACACATACAAGGTCACCGGACAGAAGACGTGGATCACGCATCCGGTACGCGCAGACCTTATGACCCTTCTCGTCCGCACAAATCCCGATGAGAAAGGCTACAGGGGCCTCTCGATGCTTCTTGTGGAGAAGCCACGCGGATCGGACGACAATCCATTCCCTGCGGACGGCATGACCGGCGGTGAGATTGAGGTTCTCGGTTATCGCGGCATGAAGGAGTACGACATCTCCTTCGACGATTTCGCGGTACCGGAGAGCCAACTCCTGGGCGGCGTCGAAGGTCAGGGCTTCAAACAGCTCATGAACACTTTCGAAGGCGCACGCATTCAGACCGCAGCACGCGCAGTCGGCGTCGCTCAGTCGGCGATGGATCTCGGCCTTCGCTATGCGCTGGAACGCAATCAGTTCGGCAAGCCGATCTACTCATTCCCGCGCGTGGCCAATAAGATCGTCATGATGGCCGTTGAGGTCATGGTCGCGCGTCAGCTCACCTACTTCGCCGCGCGTGAGAAGGACCAGGGACACCGCTGCGATCTCGAGGCCGGCATGGCCAAGCTGCTCGGTGCACGTGTTGCGTGGGCTGCAGCCGATAACGCGCTGCAAATCCACGGGGGCAACGGTTTCGCGCTCGAGTATCCGATTTCTCGCGTCCTGTGTGATGCCCGCATCCTGAACATTTTCGAAGGCGCTGCCGAAATTCAGGCACAGGTCATTGCGCGCCGCCTCCTGGAAGGGGCAAACTAACAAAACTTCAAACGCACAGATCCGGTGCTGCAGTCTTGTGCGGCACCGATCGTCCGTTGAGACATGCGCACCGATCATCGGAGTGAGCGATGCACGATCATGAGCGGCCTCGCGTTGTTTCCCTGATCGCAAGCACGACCGAAATCGTACACGCGCTGGGCATGGGGCATTTGCATGTCGCGCGATCGCACGAGTGCGATTGGCCGCCCACCGTTCAAAACCTTCCCGCGGTGACACGGCCAAAATTTAAGGTCGAGGGCTCAAGCCGCCAAATCGATAACGCCGTTCGCAACCTCGTCGAGCAGGGTCTTGCCGTCTACGAGGTGGATGCCGACGCACTGCAAACTTTGGACCCCGATGTGATCCTCACCCAGGATCAGTGCGAAGTGTGTGCGGTGTCGTTGGCCGATGTTGAGCGCGCTGTATGTACCTGGATTGGCAGTAAACCCCAGATCTTGTCGCTCCGCCCGCATACGATGGCGGACATCTACGCGGACATTCGCAAAGTCGCGGCAGCACTCGGATGCGCAGACGTTGGCGCGACGTTGGTGGCCAGCATGATGCAACGCATCGCCGAGGTCTCATCCGTCGTCGCGAGACGCCAGCGTCCAACGCTCGCGTATATCGAATGGATTGATCCGCCGATGTCGGGTGGCCACTGGATGCCCGAACTGATCGAAGCAGCCGGAGGGATCAATCTCTTTGGCGAGCACGGTGCGAACTCGCCATGGATCGCGTGGTCCGATGCGGCCGATGCCGATCCCGACATAATTCTCGTTTCGCCCTGCGGTTACGACGTTCCAACGACCCTGCGTGAAATGGCTGTCCTTGAAGACAACGAGGTTTGGAAAGGATTGCGTGCCGTTCGCGAGGGGCGTGTTTTCGTGGCCGATGGCAATGCGTACTTCAACCGTCCCGGCCCCCGTCTTGTCGAAAGCACGGAGATAGTGGCCGAGATCCTTCATTCCGACATTTGCGCCTACGGACATCGGGATCGGTCGTTCGTGCGTCACAACGCAGAAGTCGCCTCAGCTCATGGCGTAAAGCAATAATGACGCAACGATCGATACTGATAACCGGCTGCTCTTCCGGCATTGGCTTGGCGAGCGCGCTGGTGCTCAAAGCGCGCGGTTGGCGCGTGCTCGCCACCGCGCGACAACGAGCCGATCTCGACCGCCTGAAACAGGACCACGGCTTGGAACCCATTCCCTTGGAACTTGGGGACGAGGGATCTGTTCAGACCTGCGCTAGACAGGCCATGGATATGACCGGGGGCGATCTGTATGCGCTTTTCAATAACGCCGCTTTTGGACAAGTAGGCGCCGTTGAAGATTTACCCGCCGCGCTGCTGCGTGAGCAGTTCGAGGTGAACCTGTTTGGAACTCACGAACTGACGCGCACCATCCTTCCTCACATGCGTGCACGTGGCCGTGGACGCATTGTGCAGTGTTCGTCGGTGCTAGGACTCGTCGCAGCGCCGTATCGCGGCGCCTACTGCGCATCAAAATTCGCATTGGAAGGGCTCACCGACGCGTTGCGTCTTGAGCTCAAAGATTCAGGTATTCATGTCTCGCTTATAGAGCCGGGCCCGATACGGACGCGCTTCGTCGAAACCGCACTGCGCCGTTTTAAGGCCTCGATCGATATCGATCGGTCTCCCTACGCGGAGGATTACAGGCGTCGCCTAGAAGAAATGGAGGCTGGCGGGAAGCAGACCTTCAAGCTTGAGCCCGAGGCCGTTGCGGCGAAGCTCGTGCATGCGGTCGAGGCGTCACGTCCCAAGGCGAGATACTTTGTGACCACGCCGACATACATCGCAAACGTCTTGCGTCGCGCCTTGCCGACCATTTTGCTGGATCGCGTCCTGCGCAACAACTGACGAAACAATGTTATTCGCGGTGATAGGGGTGTCCGGCGACAATGCTCGCGGCGCGATAAAGCTGTTCTGTAAGTACGATGCGTGCCAGTCCGTGCGGAAGCGTCAATGTCGACAGAGATAAGCGTCGATGTGCGGCAGCTTTGGCTTCGTCACCGTGGCCATCAGCCCCGCCAATCAGGAATGCAATCGATTTAACGCCCCCGTCGCGATCTTCCCGAATCGATTGTGCAAGCTGCAGGCTCGATATCGCTTTCCCGCGTTCATCGAGCAGTACGATCACATCGGCCGCTCCCGCGGCTTTCAGAAGGCGTTGCGCTTCGTCAGAAGTTCGCTTGGCAACATCGCCGCCCCGCGCCTCGGGAAGCTCTGTAACTGTCAACGGACCTATGCCGCAACCGCGGCCAAGACCGTCGAGGAGCGTGGCATAGCGCGCCATGAGTTGACGTTCGGGCCCGTCCTTGAGGCGGCCGATGGCAACAATCGACAGGCGCATGAGAAGCCTTGGGTCGGAGAATGCGATGACGCGCAGCCAACATGTCGGCAGCTTTTAAATCAGTCTAGCAAAAGTGGTTCGGCGGATAACAGAACCCACACCGCCATCCCGCGGATGGCGGCTAGCAATGCGTGAGAACGCGCCAGGGACCTGAAGCGATCAGTGGGAGATCGCTTCGCCCGGACGTTCGACAGACCACATTTTCTCGAGGTTGTAGAAATCACGAACCTCAGGACGGAAAACGTGGACGATGATATCACCCGTGTCGATCAGGACCCAGTCACAGGTCTCTAACCCCTCGACACGCACACGGCCTTCGCCGGCTGATTTCATCTTTTCCTGGAGCATGTCGGCGATGGCACCAGCGTGTCGGTCGGTACCGCCGGACGCGATCACCATGTAGTCCCCGATGGACGTCTTGCCAGCGAGATCGATGGTGACGATGTCCTCTGCCTTTGCTTCGTCCAGCCAGTGGACGATCTGCTTCAGCAGTGAAGCCGAGGTGTGCCGTTCGGGCGGAACCTCGGAAGGAAGCTTGCCATTGTTGGCCGCTTCATGCGCAGTTCGCATCTTGTAGTGGTCGTCCTCTCGTCATCGAACCAATTGGGTTCGTTCCAAGCAATGGATCCGGCATCGCCGGCATTTGTCCATCGCTCAATTGCGTCGAAGTAGAACAAGTGCCGTTGCACTCATCAAGAATAGACTTGACCTGCGATACGGATCAACACCTATGCGCGATTTATATTGCTGCTATTTTTACAGTTTCAATGTCTGGTCGAGGCTTTTCTGCAACAATTGCGAGTCTACGAGACCGTAATTCGGTCGAAGACAGGGGGCTGAGCCGCGTGGTTAAGAAAGTCCAGGCCGGAGGCTGGCACAGCGGCAGTTCCGAAGCATGGGCCTCATCGATACGGTATTTTTCGAGAATGCGTGCCGCTGGGGAGGCTAATGCGCGAAGGCGCCATCCCGGTCGATCGACCACTGCAAACGGCATGGCCGTCGCAACGTCGCGCCATCTCTGCCAACGGTGAAACGTGGCGAGATTATCCGCCCCCATGATCCAAACGAAGCGCGCGCTCGCGTAGCGTAGTTTGAGAAACGCCAGCGTCGCTGCTGTGTAGGGCGTAGCTAATTGATCCTCGAAGCTCGTGAGCACCATCCGCGGATCGGATGTCATGGCACGGATTGCTGACATTCGTGCGTTAAGCGGCGCAAGATCATCGTGCGTCTTGAGCGGATTGCCTGGCGTCACAAGCCACCAGAGCCAATCGAGCTGGAGCCGCTTCAATGCTGTTCGCGCAACAATGAGATGACCTTCATGCGGAGGATTGAACGATCCGCCCATGACGCCGATGCGCTGGCCTGGTACGACCAGAGGTGTTCGGACCCCGATCGATCCAAAGCTGTGCGGCTGAGATTTATGCGCCACGTTACTTCGGTCTCGTTTGGCCGCTGCCGCGCACAACGTACTTGAACGTCGTGAGCTGCTCGACGCCGACCGGCCCGCGCGCATGCATGCGCCCGGTGGCGATACCGATCTCCGCGCCCATGCCGAACTCGCCGCCATCCGCGAACTGCGTCGAGGCGTTGTGCATAACGATCGCGGAATCAACGCGTTTCAAGAAACGTTCCGCCGTTCCGTGACACTCTGTGATGATGCTATCTGTGTGTTGCGAGCTATAGCGAGCAATGTGTGCAATCGCGCCATCCACCCCATCAACGGTTTTGACTGCGATGATGGAATCGAGAAACTCCTGCCCCCAATCCTCGTCCGTCGCCGCCACGACGCGTTCGTCCGCCGCTTGCGCGGCAGCATCACCGCGAACCTCGCACCCGGCGTCCAACAGTGCTTTCACGAGAGGCGATAAGTAATCGTCATCGGCGTTCCGATCGACAAGAAGTGTTTCGGTGGCGCCGCACACGCCCGTACGCCGCAGCTTGGCATTGAGGATGATCTCAACGGCCATGTCGATGTCTGCTCCGCGATCGACGTAGGTGTGGCAGATCCCTTCCAAATGCGCGAAAACCGGAACACGCGCCTCTTCTTGGACGCGCGCGACGAGGCTCTTACCGCCGCGCGGAACGATCAGGTCAAGCGTTCCGCCAAGCCCTTTCAACATATGTCCAACGGCTTCACGATCCGTGGTCGGCACGAGCTGGATAGCATCGGCCGGCAAGCCTGCACTACGCAGACCATGCGTAAGACAGGTGAGGATCGCTACGCTTGAATGATGGCTATCTGACCCGCCGCGTAAAATGGCGGCATTGCCGGATTTCAGACTCAGCGCACCGGCGTCGGCGGTAACGTTTGGGCGGCTTTCGTAGATAATGCCGATAACGCCGATTGGCGTGCGCACGCGCGAGATATCCAGCCCATTCGGGCGCTGCCATTCTGCGATTGTTTTTCCGACAGGATCTTCAAGCGCGGCAATGGTCTCAAGACCAGATGCGATGGCTTCTATACGGTCAGGATCGAGCATAAGCCGATCAAGATAGGCACCGCTCTTGCCGGCTTCTTCAGCGGCTTCAAGGTCGCGGCGGTTGGCTTCGATGATCCCGCTTGTATGGTGACGCAGCTCCTGAGCGGCAACGCGCAACGCTTGGTCCTTCTGCCCCGGCTCGGCAACGGCAAGCTCGGCCGCCGCGCGCCGCGCAGCTTGACCGATCTCCAACATCGCGGCTTCGATCTTGTTGTCGTTGATTAGGGCATGAACGGCTGCCGTCATCGCATTGTTTCCGTTGTTGTCGCATCCAGCGAGATGAGGCTGAGCGGGAAGCTTATTAAGTTCTCTTGGCCGTATAAAGTTTCTGAGCCGACATTCCCAATATTTTGGTCAAGACTTTTTGAAGCCGTGGACGGGGCTGTCGGGTGAGTGCGGCAGCAAAAGCCTAACATGGGCAGGCCCGCTGCGCTCACAATGGGTTGGAGCCGGATGGTTTTGTTGCGGAGCGATGTAACGACATGTCGTCGCGATGCAAAAGTTCGTCACGACCGAGATAGCCTAAGATCGCCGTGATTTCACTTGTCTTCTTGCCAATGATGCGCTCGGCATCCCCGCGGGCGTAAGCGATGAGGCCCCGGCCCAGTTCGTGGCCATCCTCAGAGCGGATAATGACGCAGTCGCCGCGGTCAAAATCTCCGACGACCCTTACAACACCAGCTGGCAGTAGGCTCTTGCCCTTCATCAACGCGCGTTCCGCACCCGCGTCGATCACGACTTCGCCTCTGGCTTCGAGTTGCCCGGATATCCAACGCTTCTTTGCCGTCACCGGGTCGGAAGGAGCCAGGAACCACGTGCACGGACCTCCCTCGCTCAGTTGCCGCAATGGATGATCCTCTTTGCCAGAGGCGATGACCAGGTGACAGCCGGCTGCGCGTGCGATCTTCGCGGCCTCAATTTTGGTCTTCATCCCACCCTTGGAAAGTTCGGTCCCGGCGTCGCCTGCCATGGCTTCAATCTCGCGTGTGATCTCCGTGACGATGTCGAGCCGACGCGCTTCGGAACTCGAGCCGGGTGGCGCAGTGTACAATCCGTCGACATCCGACAACAGAACCAGGCAATCTGCTGAGACCATCGAGGCGACACGCGCGGAAAGACGATCGTTGTCACCGTATCGAATCTCGTTGGTGGCGACAGTGTCATTCTCGTTGACGACCGGCACAGCGCCGAGCTGCAATAACGTCTGCAGCGTATTGCGCGCATTGAGATAGCGTCGTCGTTCTTCCGTATCTCCGAGCGTCAATAAGATCTGCGCCGCGGTCAGACCGTGACTGTTGGCGAGCTCCTGGTAGGCATGCGCGAGTGAGATCTGCCCAACGGCCGCCGCCGCTTGGCTCTCTTCAAGCTCCAGAGAGCCTTTAGGCAGTTTCAATGCGTGCCGTCCCAACGCAATGGCGCCGGAGGAGACAAGGACAACATCGCGCCCTTCGCCTCTGAGCGCGGCAATGTCCTCGATCAGAGAAGCGAGCCACTCGGCCTTGAGCCGGCCGGTCTGCTGATTGGTCAACAACGCCGAGCCGATCTTGACCACGATGCGTCGGGCGTCACGCCATTCTTGGCGTGCTTTTACGGCAGGGAGTTCAGCTTCGCTGGGCAGGGACATCGTCTATTTCTTATCGTTGGTGCAGGCACCGCCCATAGCAGAGTTTCATCATTTTGGGCAGAGCGCTGAAGGAAACACGTGAGCAGAGGGACGCAACCCGCCTGCGATCTATGGAACATAATGCCATGTCTAGTGGTTATGGAGCAAAGGTTAGATGTGCGTCTGAGGAGAAAAATTATGCCAACACCTTCTGGGCATACCATTGCAATAAAGTCTTCGCGTGTTGTTGGGACTAATGTCTACAATACAGGTGGAGAAAAGATTGGGATTATTGAGGATATTGTCCTGGATAAACTATCCCCACGCATCATGTTCGCCGTGATTAGCTTCGGCGGATTTCTTGGTATCGGTGAGAAATATCACGCTGTTCCGTGGGCGCTGCTGGATTTCCAGGAAGACAAGGGGGGCTATGTCGTGCCGCTAACGCGCGAGGTTTTGGAAAAAGCGCCGGTCTACGACATGGAAGACTTGATCGCGGATGACGGTATGCAAGCCCGTAAAGAGGCTTACGATTATTACCGCGTGAAAACCGATTGGCACTAACGCCGTTCGTTGAGAGCATGAGCCAAAAATAAGAAAGAGAAAGCAAATGCGCAGCGTTATCCTTTATCTGCTCGGGGTCCCGATCTCGATAATCATTCTGCTGAACCTCTTCGGCTGGCTCGGATAGAGCCAGCCGCTCTCTATCGGATTGCTAAATCTATGGGCGCCACGGCTCTGCCGGCACGTTGGAATTTTCATCTCGAGATCGTTCGATCACGCGAGCGAGCGCGAACAGTGCTTCTTTAACACCGCTCCCAGACACGGCAGAAAGCAAGAGTGGTGGCTTTCCGCAAGCCGCCTCCAAGGCGTGCGATCGTTCCTTCAGCTCATCGTCCCCAATCGCATCGATTTTCGTCAGTGCGATGATTTCTTCTTTTTCATCTAGGTCCGCACCGTACGCTTCGAGTTCGCCGCGCACCGTTTCGTATGCGGTCGCGACATCTTCCTGCGTCGCATCGATGAGATGCAATATGACGCTCGTGCGTTCGACATGGCCGAGAAAACGCGTTCCCAATCCGGCACCTTCACTTGCGCCTTCAATCAGCCCTGGAATATCAGCAAGCACAAAATCGAAGTCACCTGCGCGCACGACGCCGAGGTTAGGATGAAGCGTTGTAAACGGGTAGGCACCGATCTTGGGCTTGGCTGCGGAGACAGCTGCTAGAAACGTTGACTTTCCTGCATTGGGAAGGCCCACGAGCCCCGCATCCGCAATAAGCTTCATGCGCAGCCAGATTGTCATTTCCTGTCCCGGCTGGCCTGGATTGGCGTGGCGGGGAGCTTGGTTGGTCGGGCTCTTGAAGTGAGCATTACCGAAACCGCCATTGCCGCCTCGCGCGATCAGCGCGCGCTGGCCTGGCGTTTGAAGGTCAGCGATAAGCGTCTCTTGGTCCTCGCTGAGAACCTCGGTACCGGGCGGAACCTTGATGACGCAGTCATCTCCCGCAGGACCGGAACGGTTCCGGCCCATACCGGGTGTACCGTTGCGAGCCTTGAAGTGCTGCTGATACCGATAGTCGATAAGCGTGTTGAGGTTTTCGACGCACTCAACCCACACATCGCCTCCGCGTCCGCCGTCGCCGCCATCCGGGCCGCCGTATTCGATAAATTTTTCACGGCGAAACGAGATGCTCCCGTCGCCGCCCTTACCGGATTGAATATAGATTTTTGCCTGATCGAGGAATTTCATGGTCGAGTCTTTGAAAATTAGAGCTTCGGGGAATCGCGAAGAAGGGGAGGCGTCCAGCGCCGCCGTCAGCTAATGCGATCCATCCTGACGAGTTAGGCACCGTGTAGTACGGCCGTGTCATCATTGGCCAATTCTGGCAACGACCGACGTTCACGCGGCGCGCGATGGTCCTTGGAAACGCAGCCACGCCGTCTGTGGCCGCTTGAGTTCATAGCGCAAAGCGTCGACTTCTGCATTCCGCGCCTCGCACCAGCACCTGTTGCGGCCGATCGGCGTGAAGCCCAGTTTGGCGATCACCCGTTCAGATGCTGGATTGTCTATATAGTGTCCACACGTAACATGCGAAAAGCGTTCGCGGCGAAAGCAATAAGCAATCAAAGCCGCAGCTGCTTCCGTCGCATAGCCCTGGCCCCAGTAGGATTTGCCGAGCCAGTACCCAATTTCAGCGCTCTGTCCGTCTTCGTCCGGTAGGTATCCGGTTACTCCGATGAGCTGACCATCGAGCGCGATGCCGCGTACGACTTCCTTGTCGTGAATGCCGTTGAT
This sequence comes from Filomicrobium sp., assembly GCF_025698805.1. Taxonomy (NCBI): domain Bacteria; kingdom Pseudomonadati; phylum Pseudomonadota; class Alphaproteobacteria; order Hyphomicrobiales; family Hyphomicrobiaceae; genus Filomicrobium; species Filomicrobium sp. Next base: position 456,812 of record NZ_JAILWT010000001.1, on the reverse strand, counting down.
CCATTGATCGGCTGCGGCCTCGCTGTAGGGATAAGGCATGCGCGAGGTCATGCTGGCGATATCCCAATCCGCGCCAATCTCGGCGATGCGCCGTGCGTCAGCTTGCGTCAGTTCCCGAAGTCGTAAGCGCCGGGTCCTGATCTCACTGCCCTGCATCCTCTTCATCACCAAATGCCACAAGCGACCGACCATGATCTTCTCGTATTCATTGATCCGCGCGCCTGTTCGTGCCGCCGATCGTTCAACAAGATCCTTGAAAATATAAAAACAGGAGGCACGCGGTGCGCCTCCTGTTGGGTTATTCGAATTTTACCGTATGTGATCGGACCGCTTTCGCACGCCGCATCATTCCGCCGCGGCCACACCCTCGCTGGGCTTGACCGAAACATAGGTTCGGCCATTGCCGCGCGTGCGGAATTCAACGGCACCTTCGACAACGGCAAAGATCGTATGATCCGTGCCCATGCCGACGCCGGTGCCTGGATGCCACTTGGTGCCGCGCTGGCGGATAATGATGTTGCCAGGGATAACCTGCTCGCCGCCATAGCGCTTCACGCCAAGGCGTTTCGATTCCGAGTCACGACCGTTCTTCGTCGAGCCGCCGGCTTTCTTTTGTGCCATTGCTCAAGTCCTTCCTTAGTCTGTCGCCCTGCATCGGGCGCGGGCGTAGTTCAATCAGGCGGCGGTGATGCCGGTGATACGGATAAGCGACAGGTCCTGCCGATGACCGCGCTTCCGCCGGGAATTCTTCCGCCGACGCTTCTTGAAGGCGATGACCTTAGGGCCGCGCGTTTGCTCGACCAGTTCTGCGGTAACCTTTGCGCCTGCAACCAGCGGCGCGCCGACCTTGACGCTTTCGCCTTCGCCGACCATCAGAACCTCGTCAAATTCGATCGTGGCTCCGGCTTCGCCAGAAAGTTTTTCGACAGTCAGGATATCGTTTTGAGCGACACGGTATTGCTTGCCGCCCGTCTTAATGACTGCGTACATTGAATTAAGCCTTTATCTCTTCGCCGGCAGCTTCCGCGTCCGGCTGGGTTTCCGCGCCCTGTGGCGCCACCGTATTGCCTTGAATTATCAGGCAAATTTGGCGGACTTAATTCGCATAAGCGGGCCAGAGAAAAAAATCGCTGGCGAGGGCCTCGGGCAGCGCCTCTTGCGCGGATAGGCTAATACCCTCCGCGAACCGACGTCTTATGAGAGAAGAGTGCTCATTTGTCAACGATAACGACCGGCAATTTCGAGGCTCATAGGCCGTTAGCGGACATAACAGCGGCCAAGTGATGGGAACATGCTCGAGGGGTGGGCCAACTGGGTCGGAGTGAAGGCGGAAACATGCGCGTAACTGAGGCTGACTTGCCTGAAATACCGGTTATCGAGGTTGGAGCCGACTTCCCCTGGGAGACCCTTATCCGTCAGGAAGAAAGGGCGCACGCGTTACTTGATGTGGCAACGCGCCGGACTCCCGATCGCGTCCTGCAGGTTCTGGACTCGATATCGCGTCGTTGGATTGCGCGCCGAGAGGCCGATGACTTGGCCGAGGTTGACCGCATCGCCGTGCGTCTCGGAAGGCCTGGGGCCTACTTTTTGTCGGTCAACTATGAATGGGGCTGCACGGTCCGCGTGTGTCCCTCACCGGACAATGCCAGCGCCCGCCTCATCCGTGTGCTCGATTGGCGCACGCCGGGGCTTGGCGCTCACATCATCGCGGCAAAGGTCGAGGCTGCTGCTGGGCCGTTCCTCACGCTAACATGGCCCGGCTATACCGGCGTGTTGCAGGCTGTCGCCAAGGGACGCTTTGCTGCAGCGCTCAACCAGGCCCCCATGCGGCGGCCCGTGGGACTTTACCCGGTCGATTGGGCGGCCAATCGCGCACGCGTCTGGCTTATGCTCCATCCAACGCCTGCACACGTGTTGCGCGACGTGTTCGAAACGGCGGAAGACTTTACCGAAGCAAAGCGGATGTTAGTGGAGCGCCCCATCGCATCTCCCGGCATTTTTGCGCTTTCCGGTCTGGGGCCGCGTGAGGTCGCAATCATTGAGCGCACTGAAACAGAGGCCCGTGTGCACACGGGAGACCAGATCGCGGCGAACCATTGGCAAGCGGCTGGCTGGCACGGTACCGCGCGCGGCACGGACAGCGCCGGCCGAGCCTGCCAGATGGCGCGAATTCCAGCAGATCTGAAGCCGGATTTTGGCTGGCTCGCTGCTCCGATGCTCAATGATCGGACGCGTCTGGTGATGCAAGCTGATGCAACTGAGGGGCGTCTCATCGCCCAAGGCTATGAAGCGCAAGCCGCGGCGACCATGCCTCTGCAACTATCCCTGTGATGAGGTCAATATCCTGGATGTGCAACACGAAGCGCATGGCAAACTCCAGAAACGCGAAAGGGGCCGCGTATCCGCGACCCCTCCGTGAGACTGGCTGAAAACGCCGGTCCGGATAGAAATCCTGGTCAGCTAGCTTAGAACCGGAGGCTGCTCCGACACTGTGCCCGCAAACCCAGACCACCGCGTCAGTCCGAAGATCTCACTTAACATCGGATCACCTCCTTCCCGTTGTTGAATCTCAAATCAAAGATAGCAGTGTTCGTTTTGTTTTCAAGGGGCTGGCCGGGGTCCCTTGAAACGATGTACGCACTGCGAATCGCGCAATTTTCAAAGACTTGTGCAAGGGCAGGTGCGCATCAGACGCTTTCGGAATTCTTAGTGCTTATGTCCAAAGCCGAGCGGTTTGAGGCGTGTCATCAATCGGATACGCCCCCTTGCATCGCTGCGATCAAGACGCTACAAGCTCGCGTCCTGCTGGATCGTTTTTTTGCGTCGGCGGGACTGCGGTCGCGGGTATTTTGGGCCTGCGGCCTTGGGGGTAGGCGGAGCCAATTTTTCCCGTCATACATATTCGGTACGGAGAGGTGGCTGAGTGGTTGAAAGCACCGGTCTCGAAAACCGGCATACCCGCAAGGGTATCGAGGGTTCGAATCCCTCCCTCTCCGCCATTTCAGACCGCCTCTGGGCACGCCAATCGCCGCCGATTGCCGCCCTTGACCGGCAATAAGCGTCTTTAGCAGTTCCGTTTTCGACCCCATGATCCGGATTGCGTCGTCCGCGACCTCGACGCGCTGCGCCAGCGCGCGCAGGTGATCCCGCCGATAGCCGCCCTCGTGACCGCGAATGCGCTCCCGCGCGCGGCGTGCAAACCCTTCGATCATCGCGGGACTGAGGGCACTGTGGCCGGGGCTTTCGAGCAGGGCTTGCGCCCGGTCGGCATCAGCCCGCGCCTGATCGCGGAGAACCTTGAGACCGGCGATCCGCTCCTTGAGCGCCGGATCGTCCAGATCAGCCACGCCCGCCTCAATGGCGTCATAGAGGCGCTTGAGGCGCGATTCCGATTCGGTCGCCTGCCGCTGCAAAGAGGCGATGTGTTCGCGGCGGCGCTCGGCCTGATCCTCGCGGCGGCCGAGGATGCTGCCAAGCAGCTTCTCCAGACGGTCGGGATCGAGCAGGCGGTCCTCGATATGGCTGACCACCATGTCGTCGAGCTTGTCCATGGGGATCGCTCGGCCCTTGCAGCCGGTCTCGCCCTGCCGCGCCTTGATCGAGCAGGCATAGTAGCGGTAGCGGCCGCTCTTGCCGGTGCGGATGGTCATGGCCCCACCGCAATTGCCGCAATAACAGATGCCGGTCAGCAGGGTCGGCCCGATCACGACGCGGGCGGGCAGTTCGGTCTTGGGGTTGCGAGCCTGCAAAAGCGACTGAACGGCGTAGAAAGTCTCCCGCTCGATGATGGCGGGCACCGGGACGATGACGATTTCGCCGGCGGAACGCGGGTCGTTGTGCTTGCTGCGCTTCCCCCATTCATGTTCGCCGATATAGGTGCGGCGGGTCAGGACGCGATGGACCTGGCCGATGCCCCAGCGGCCGCCATCACGGGTGAAGATACCCTTGGCGTTCAAGTGCTTGACGATCGCCTTGACGCCCATCTGGCCGCTGTCGCCCTGACCTTCCAGAGCGAGCCGATAGATCAGACGGATCGTGTCGGCGTGCAGCGGGTCGATTTCCAGCTTCTTCTTGGTCTTGGCCCCACGCTGTTCGGCGGCGGCGATCCGGTAGCCGATCGGCGGCAACGCACCGTTCCAGAAGCCTTGCCGGGCATTCTCCTTCAGAGCGCGCGTGACGTGCTTGCCGTTCTCCTTCGACTGGTATTCATCGAACAAGGACATGATCCGACGCATCATGTCGTGGATCGGGTCGTCCCCCAGCTCTTGCGTAATGGAAATGAGGCGCACGTCATTCTTGGCGAGCTTGCGATAGTAATATTCCATGTCGAAAGCATCGCGGAAGAAGCGCGAGAAGCTGTGAACCAGAACCACGTCGAACGGTGTGGGCTTCGACGTGCCCGCCTCGATCATCCGCTGGAACTCAGGGCGGCGGTCGTTGGTGGCCGTGTTGCCCGGCTCCACGAAGATTTCGACAAGCTGATAGCCGCGCGCCGCGCACCAGGCTTCGCCCTGCTTGCGCTGGTCGGGGATCGACACGTCATGCTCGGCCTGCCGAGCGGTAGAGACGCGCAAATACAGGGCAGCCCGCAGGGCGACATTGGGGGATTGTGCGTTCATTTGCGGGTTCCTTTCGACTTGCGCCGCTCGATCAGGGGCAAGACCAGCTCCACGCGGTCATGGATGACCTTGGGGACCAGCTTGAGACCCTTGCCCTTCTCCATGCGAACAAGGCCGTAGCCGGCCATGGCCTTGAGGGTCCGGGACAGGTTGGATTTCGCGCGGCCGGTGATCTGCGCCAGTTCCTCCAGCGAGTCCGGCTCATGCTCATGGATGATGCGGAGCAGTTCGCAGTTGCTGGGCGACAGGAACTTGGCAAAGGACATGGTGGACGCGAACCAGACAGTCGGATCGCCGGGTGCGGGCTTTTCCTCGCCCCTGGCGACCCGCATGGTGCGGGCTTTCATTTCATCGGGTTCGGCGATCCCGACCTTGAGTGTCGTCATGGCATAGCTCGATCATCAGTTATGGCTTTTCATTATCATACCGCGATAACTTTTTCAAGCCTTCAGGCAGATCGACTGAGCCGAACATTTCATCGAAAACATCGGCGAACCAGCGCTCGAACACCTGAATCTCGGCCTCGGTGATCGGCACTTCGCCGGGCCAGTCATCAATGACGGGCAGCTTCTCCACGTCGAAGACATGAGACGGACTGCCGCGCGGCGGGCTGACGCGCGGCGCGGGATCGTCGTCATAGTCGTAGAGATCGTCGGGGAGCGTTCCGCGGGCCGGCTGTCTTGGACGGCCCCGTTGGGCGCGGCGGTGCTCTGCGCACATGGTATCCTCCGTGTTTTGCGGTTGGCATCCGGCGCGCTATGGCCCCGGAATTAAGCGAAGCATGGAGGGGGATCGGCGGTATGTAGCGTGCCGCATTCGCGCCTGTTCGCTCGCGGCACCCCCGTCGTGACGGATCAGGTCGCCTGCCGCTGTGCCTTGGCGAAGCCGCGATCCGTGGCGATGAACCGTTCCAGCATCGGCACGATAAGTCTGGCTGGCTCGATTGGGGCACCGCCATCAGCCAAGAGAGCGCCATAGTCAATCAGGTCACGGTGGAGCTGCGCGGGTAGTTCCAGCGTCACCTTCACCGGCTTGTCGTCGGCAAGGGGACCGAGTTTCAGCTTCGTCATAGTCAGTTCCTGTAGGGTTCGAGGACTAAATCCCGCGTCACAATGACCCTGACCGGGAAGCCCGGCCGGATGGTCAGCGTGGGCGCGACCTGCAACTGGCGCTGGACGATCTGCTGCCCGGCTTGATTGATGGTGTCCTGCGCCCCGTCGCGGATGGCGCGGATCAGCCGGTCCTCGTCGTCGGTCGCCAGCTCCGTGCCGATGCCGAGCAGCGTAGACAGCCCGGCCGCTTTCATCAGATCCCACCAGTGATAATCGACGCCATCCTCAAGCCCGGCATAGCCGGAAGCGTCCGCGCCGGGCTGGCGCTCCAGCACGATGGAGCGGCCGTTTGGCAGGATCAGGCGGTTCCAGACGAGCAGCACGCGGCGTTGGCCGAAGGTCACGCCGGCATCATATTGGCCGATGATGCGCGTCCCCTGCGGAATCAGGAGTAGGCTGCCGGTCGGGCTGTCATAGACATTCTCCGTGACTTGCGCGGTGATTTGTCCCGGAAGGTCGGAGCGGATGCCGGTAATCATCGCCGCCGGGATCACGGCTCCGGCCTGAAGGATGTAGGGTGATGCGGGGGCCATGATGCGGTCCAGGGCGACGGTCTGGCGATCCACCGGACCATTGAGGAACGCTGTGTGCCGGTCCTGGCTGGCGGCAGCACCAGATTGACCGTTGAGGCCAAGGCCGGCGAGGCTCGGGCTTGCTGTTCCCGCTCCCGGTGCAGTCTGGAAAAAGACGCGGCTGACGCGCGCGGCTTCTTCTTCGGCAAGACGGCGTTGCTCCTCGGGATCGACGGCTGGCGTGGCCATGACAGGCGGCGCGACGGGCTGGCCCCTGTTTTGCGCATCAAGGATCGGGCCGCCGAGATCGCCGGGCAAGGCCGGCCCCAGGACGGGTCCGGTATAGTCGCGCGGCAGGCCGGACAAACCGTCCGCCGTGGGGCGGTTCTCGGTCGAGTAGAGTTCTTTGCTGCTGCCGCTCATGTCGCGGGTCTGGAGCGCATAGATCAGCGCCCCGCCGATACCGAGAAGCGCCACCGCTCCAACGCCGGCGAGCATCTTGCGGGACAGGCGCGTGACGCGGGGCGGTTCGGCACGCAGCCTCATGGGTGCGGTGGTGTCGGCTGCGGCTTCTACAGGGGGCGTGTTCTCGGTCATGACGGGGATTCTCCGGTCGTCTTTGCCGGCTGTGCAGCCTGCCGTTGCTCGATGCGGACGATCCTGACCGTCTGCTGGCGATCACCGCTGCCAAGGCGCAATTCGGCTGCGCCGAACAGGCGATCCACGATCAGGATGTTCTGGTGGATGCGGCTGTTGACGATCTGGGTTTCGCCATCGGAACCGATGACGAAGATCGGCGGCATCTCGCCCTGCACGATGCCGCGCGGGAAGACGACATAGACGCGGCGGCCGTCGTCGAAGACGGAGATAGGCTTCCAAGGCGGGCTATCGCCGGTCAGGCCGTAGCGATAGTTGCGCGCCGCCCCGGCCGGAATGATCGGAGCGGCGGGAACGGTCTGGCGCTGGCTCGCCGGTTGCGCCGGATAAGCCCAGGCGACGGACGGCATATAGAGGGCTTCCCGCGCGCGCAGCTCGATCATGTAGGTGCGCCGGTCTGTCGTCACGACGAGGTTGGTCATGATGTCCGGCCGCGTCGGCTTGACGAGGATATGGACCCGGCGCGTCGTGCCTGAACCGCTCTCGGTGTCGCCGATGATCCAGCGGGCGGTGTCGCCTGCCGCGATCGGTCCCGCGCCGGTCAGGCTCTCGCCGGGTTCGAGGGCAATGGTCGTGATCTGCCCCGGCGCGGCATAGACCTGATAGAGCGCGCCTTCCGACCACGGATAAATCTGGATGGCGTTATAGTAGCCCTCGCGGCGCGGCTCGACACGCGCGGCGGCATTGGCGTTCTCGACGCGGCCTGCGGGCGTCGTTGCAGCGTTCCCGCCGCGCGCTACGGTCCATGCGGGCGGCGTGTGCAAAGGCCGGGGCCGGTCATCGGTGACGGCGGCCTGCACGACCGGGAGCGATGGCACGTCGGCGTCATAGCTGAACTGCGGCGGCCTGTTGGTCGCGCAGCCGGCCAGCATGGTCGCGGAGAGCAGCAAAGCCGGAATGCCGGATTTACGGAAAGCCGGAAACGCGGCTTTGCGGAACGTCGTGGGGGTCATTGGCTCATCTCCCGCGACCATGAGATTGCATTGACGTAGATGCCGAGCGGATTGGCGCGCAGCCGTTCGGCGTCGCGCGGCGTCTGGATCACGATGGTCAGGATGGCGGTCCAGCGCTCGGTCGTGGAAAGCTGCCCGTTTTCATAGTGACGTTCGGTCCAGGCGACGCGGAAGCTGTCGTTCGATGCCCGGATGACGCTGGACACCTCGACAGCGACCTGTTGCCGTCCGACCTTCGTGAACGGGTCGTTGCTGCGCGCATAATCGTTCAAGGCCGCCGCGCCGCGATCCGTGGTCCATTCATAGGCGCGAAGCCAGTTCTGGCGGACGATGATCGCATCGGCCGGGATCGCGCGGACCTGTTCGATGAAGCGGCCGAGATGGAACGCGATCTGCGGATCGGTCGGCCGATAGTCGGCGTTCGCGGGCGCAACGGTCTGTGCCTGTCCGAGATTATCGACCTGCACCACCCACGGCACGACGGTCCCGCGCGCCGATTGCCAGACAAGGGCGGCGGCAAAACCGGCCGACAGGATCAGCGAGCCGAAGGCCATATAGCGCCAGTTCTTCGCCTGCACGCGGGCCGAGCCGATGCGCTCGTCCCAGACTTGCGCGGCCTTCTGATAGGGCGTCTCAGGTTCCGGCGATTTGCCGTAATGGGTTGCGGGTCGTTTGAAGATGCTCATGAGCGGTCACTTTCGGAGAGATTGAGGGAAGAGCCGCCACCGTGGCTGTCGCCGGAGCGCACGGCATGGGCGGCCATGGTGGCGCCGTGGTTGACAGCCTGGGATCGCTGCATCCGCTGCGCCCAGGCCGGGGGACTGCCAGCGGGGGAAGATGCGGCTGCGGGCGCTGCGCTGCTGCCTCCGACCGTGCCTGCGGTAGATGATCCCCCCGTCACCCCGAAGGCTGCGCGTGCGCCATCCGAAAAGCTGGATTTGACGCTTTCCGTTGCTTTCGAGGCGGCGCGTTTCAGAGGCGATACGGCGGCGGAGCCTGCGGCGCGGGCAACGCCGCCGAGACCGGACGCAACGCCCGCTGCACCAGATTGGCCGAGCGAAGCCATGCTGTAGGTCGCAGCGGCCCCTCCGGCGGCGGCAGCGCCGCCCCGAACGGCCGCGGCGCCACCGGACATGGCGGCAGCGCCTCCCTTGACGGCGAGACCGGCTGCACCGCCTGCGGCAAGGGCTGCGCCTCCTACGGCAAGGCCGGTGCCAACGGCAGCGCCAGCGCCGAGCTGCGGGCCGCCCGAGACGAGACCGGACGCAATGCCGGGTCCGAAGATGCCGAGGCCGAGAAGAGACAGCGCTGCGAGCACGATCGCCATCGCGTCGTCGATGGTCGGCGTCGCACCGCCAAAGCCTGCGGTAAATTGCGAGAACAGCGTCGAGCCGATGCCGATGATGACGGCGAGCACGAGGACTTTGATCCCCGACGAGATGACGTTGCCCAGCACGCGCTCGGCCATGAAGGCGGTCTTGCCGAACAGGCCGAACGGGATCAGGACGAATCCGGCCAAGGTGGTCAGCTTGAACTCGATCAGCGTCACGAAAAGCTGGATCGCGAGAATGAAGAAGGCGAGGATGACCAGCGCCCAGGCGAACAAGAGGCAGGCGATCTGGATGAAGTTCTCGAAGAACGACCAGTAGCCCATCAGGTCGGAGATGGAGTCGAGCAGCGGACGGCCCGCGTCGAGGCCGGTCTGAGCGACCTTGCCGGGGCGCATCAGGTCGGCGGCGGAAAAGCTGGTGCCGGAGGCTTTCAGGCCGAGACCGGCGAAGCTCTCGAAGACGATGCGCGCCAGGTTGTTCCAGTTGGAGATCAGATAGGCGAAGACGCCGACGAACAGCGTCTTCTTCACGAGTCGGGCCATGATGTCGTCGTCGGCGCCCCAGCTCCAGAACAGCGCCGCGAGCGTCACGTCGATCACGATCAGCGTGGTGGCGATGAAGGCGACCTCGCCGCCGAGCAGGCCGAATCCGCTGTCGATGTAGGAGGTGAATACCCCGAGGAAGTTGTCGATGACGCCGGTGCCGCCCATGGTTCACTGCCCCCCGTTCTGATGCGGGGCGGCGGGCACCGGTGTCCGACCGAGAAAGCGGTCCCGGTTCTCGGCCCAGGTGGCGAGGCAGTCGGGATCGCTCGCGGCAGCCTCGCCAAGACGCTGGCAATCGCGCAGGCTCTGGCGCAGCGGATCGGCGGGACGCTGTAGCTCCGGTGCGGGCCTGCCGCGTGCCGGCTCGTCCTTGCGGGTCATCTCGATCACCGTGGCGGTGATGGCGATGGCGACGAATATGATCGCGCCCAGCCGCGCCAGCATCTTGCCGTCCATGTCGCGCCCCTCCTGTCCGGTCAGTTGTTGCCGTTGCCGAACATCTGCGCGTTGCCGGGCTGGTAGCCCGATCCCGGTGTCAGGAAACGCTCGCGCTGCACGCGGCCCTGTTCGGCGGCGGTGGCACGCTCGGCCTCGGTCAGTGCGCCCGCCCGGCCGTTCGCGGCGAGAAGCGCAACGAGGTCTGAAAGCTGCTGCGACTGGAGGGCGAGAAGCTGGTTGCCGGCCTGCGTGGCTTGCAGCGCGCCGGTCGCGTTCTGGCTCTGGCCGACCAGTTCCGACATCTGCGTGCGGTTGGTGTCGATGTTGCCGACGACGCCGGCCTGCACGCGCATGGCGTCCTGCAAGCCGCCGACCGTGTTCTGCCAGCGGGACCGCGCATCGGCGACAAGCTGGCCATCGGTCGCGGACAGCGAGACGTTGCCATATTGGGTCTGGAAGATCTGATCGACCTTCTGCACGTCGAAGGCGATGTTCTGTGCTTGGGCGAGGAGCTGCTGCGTGCGCTGCACGTTCTGCTGCAACGCCTGAAGCGAGGAATATGGCAGGCTCGCCAGATTCTTCGCCTGATTGATGAGCATCTGCGCTTCGTTCTGAAGCGACGTGATCTGGTTGTTGATCTGCTGCAACGTGCGCGCGGCGGTGAGCAGATTCTGGGCGTAGTTGCTTGGGTCATAGACGATGCGACCGAACTGCGCGTGGGCCGGGCTGGTCAGCATGGACGACAGCGCGAGCGGCGCTGCCAGCATGGTCGCGGCCATGAAAATGGCGCGCGAGCGGGAACGGCGAATGGTCATGATTGGGACTCCTTCTCGGTCTGGGGGATGAGATTGGTAAGGTCGGGGATCAGGTCGGCCGCCCAATCGACGCCGCGCAGGCGCAGCCAGGCGGCAAGGAAGCCGTCGCGGCCATGTTCTGCGACAAGCCCGGCGATGCGCTTGTGGTCGGACTTCGCGGATGCGGTGCAGAGAGCCAGTCCGACTTCGGACAGGCCCAGCTCGAACAGGCGATTTCCCCTGCGGCTCTGGCAGTAATAATCCCGCTTGGGCGTGGCCCGCGCGAGGATTTCGATCTGGCGATCATTGAGGCCGAAGCGCCGATAGATGGCGGTAATCTGCGGCTCGATGGCGCGTTCGTTCGGCAGCAGCAGCCGCGTCGGGCAGCTTTCGATGATGGCGGGCGCGATGCTGCTGCCGTCGATGTCCGACAGGCTTTGCGTGGCGAAGATGACGCTGGCGTTCTTCTTGCGGAGTGTCTTCAACCATTCACGGAGCTGGTTGGCGAACCCTTCATCGTCCAGCGCCAGCCACCCCTCGTCGATGATGAGCAGCGTCGGCCGCCCGTCGAGCCGGTCGCTGATCCGGTGGAACAGATAGGCGAGCACGGCCGGGGCGGCGCCGGTTCCGACGAGCCCTTCGATCTCGAACGCCTGCACATCGGCCGAACCGAGATGTTCGGTCTCGGCATCGAGCAACCGGCCATAGGCCCCGCCGATGCAATAGGGCCGCAATGCCTGTTTCAGATCGTTGGATTGCAGCAGGACCGTGAGACCGGTGATGGTGCGTTCCCCGACCGGAGCGGACGCCAGTGAGGTCAGCGCCGTCCAGATATATTCCTTGGTCTCGGGCGTGATCGGCACACCCTCGCGGCCAAGAATGGCGGCGATCCAATCGGCCGCCCAGCCGCGTTCATAAGTGTCGTCGATACGGGCGAGCGGCTGGAGCGAGACGGACGCCTCGTCTCCTTCCGTCAGCCCGCCGCCCAGGTCATGCCAGTCGCCGCCCATGGCGAGCGAGGCAGCGCGGATCGAGCCGCCGAAGTCGAAGGCGAAGACCTGAGCATCGGCGTAACGGCGGAACTGTAGGGCCATCAGCGCCAGCAGCACGGACTTGCCCGCGCCGGTCGGGCCAACGACGAGGGTGTGGCCCACGTCGCCGACATGAAGGGAAAACCGGAACGGGGTCGAGCCTTCGGTCTTGCCGAAGAACAGCGGGGGCGCGCTGAAATGCCCATCACTACTCGGGCCTCCCCGTTCCGGCCCCGCCCACACGGCGCTCAGGGGGATCATGTGGGCGAGGTTGAGCGTCGAGACCGGCGGCTGCCGGACGTTGGCGTAGGCATGCCCGGGGATCGAGCCGAGCCAGGCATCGACGGCGTTGACGGTTTCAGGCATCGCGGTGAAGTCGCGGCCCTGAATGATTTTTTCGGCGAGCCGCAGCTTCTCGTCGGCGATGCGCGGATCGGCATCCCAGACGGTGATGGTGGCCGTGACGTAGGCCATGCCCGCCACGTCCGCGCCCAACTCCTGCAAGGCCATGTCTGCGTCGGCGGCCTTGTTGGCTGCGTCAGTATCGACAAGCGCCGACGCTTCGTTGGTCATGACTTCCTTGAGGATCGCGGCGATGCTCTTGCGCTTGGCGAACCATTGGCGGCGTATTTTGGTCAGCAACCGGGTCGCGTCGGTCTTGTCCATCAGGATGGCGCGGGTGCTCCACCGATAGGGGAACGGCAGCCGGTTCATCTCGTCGAGCAGGCCGGGCGTCGTCGCGGTCGGGAAGCCGATGATGGTCAGGACGCGCAGATGCTGGTCGCCCAGGCGCGGTTCCAGCCCGCCGGTCAGGGGCTGGTCGGCGAGCAGCGCATCGAGGTGCATCGGCACCTCCGGCACGCGCACGCGATGCCGGTTGGTCGAAATGGTGGAGTGGAGATAGGTCAGCGTGCCGGCGTCATCGAGCCAACGGCATTCGGGCATGAAGCCGTCGAGCAGCGCCAGCACGCGGTCGGTGCGATCGATGAAACCGCGCAGCAGTTCCCATGGATCCACACCGGATTGCTCGCGGCCCTCATAGAGCCAGGTTTCGGCGCGGGCGGTGTCCTCGGCAGGAGGCAGCCAGAGGAACGTGAGGAAATAGCCCGACACGAAATGCGCTCCGGCTTCCTCGAAACCTGCCTTGCGCTCAGCGTCGAGCAGCGCGGATGCGGCTTCAGGAAATTGGCTGTCGGGATAGGTCGCGGCTTCGCTGCGCTGCGCCTCGACGAAAATGCTCCAGCCCGATCCGAGACGGCGGACGGCGTTGTTGATGCGGCCTGCGACCGCAACCAGCTCGGCCGCGACGGCGGAATCCAGATCGGGACCGCGAAACTTCGCGGTGCGCTGGAGCGAGCCGTCCTTGTTCAAGACGACGCCGGAGCCGACAAGTGCGGCCCAAGGCAGGAAATCCGCGAGACGGCTGGCGGTGCGGCGGTATTCGACAAGGTTCATCATGGCGCCCTCACACCGACAGATGACCGGGGATGCGCAGATGCCTGCGGCCCACCTCGACAAAGAGCGGGTCGCGCTTGGCCATCCACACGGCGGCGAAGTGGCCGATGGCCCAGATGGCGAGGCCGACCAGCCAGAGGCGCAGGCCGAGACCCACGGCTCCGGCCAGCGTCCCGTTCATGATGGCGATGGAGCGCGGTGCGCCGCCGAGCAGGATATGCTCGGTCAGCGCCCGGTGGACGGGGACGGAAAACCCCGGCACCGCGTCGAGTTGTTCGAGGCCGCCCGCCATCAAATGAGCGCCCCGCCGCCGAAGCTGAAGAAGCTGAGGAAGAACGAGCTGGCGGCGAAGGCGATCGAGAGGCCGAACACGATCTGGATCAAGCGACGGAAGCCGCCCGACGTGTCGCCGAAAGCGAGCGCGAGGCCAGTGGCGATAATCACGATCACCGCGATGATCTTGGCGACCGGCCCCTCGATCGACTGAAGGATGGATTGCAGGGGCGCTTCCCACGGCATCGACGAGCCGGAGGCATGAGCGGCCGGGGCGAGCATCAGGCTGATGGAAACGGTTGCCGCCGATGTCGCCATGAAGCGGCAGGCGCGTGAAAGTGTGGGGATCATGATGGGTCTCCTTTCGGGGTGGTTGCCAAGGCGCTGGGATGCGTGATGCGGTAGTCGCCGTCCGGTCCCAGCCCCTCGACGCGGGCGAGTTCGGCGAGCCGGCGCGCGGAACCGCGTCCGGCGAGGACGGCAACAAGGTCGATGGTCTCCGCGATCAGCGCGCGCGGGACCGTTATGACAGCTTCCTGAATGAGCTGTTCGAGACGGCGCAATGCGCCGATGCCGGAGCCGGCGTGGATGGTGCCGATGCCGCCGGGGTGGCCGGTGCCCCAGGCTTTGAGCAGGTCGAGGGCTTCCGAGCCGCGCACCTCGCCGATGGGGATACGATCAGGCCGCAAGCGAAGGCTGGAGCGCACCAGATCGGAGAGCGTGGCGACGCCATCCTTGGTCCGCATGGCGACAAGGTTCGGCGCGGCGCATTGCAGCTCGCGCGTATCCTCGATGATGACGACGCGATCCTGCGTCTTCGCCACCTCGGCGAGCAGCGCGTTGGTCAAGGTGGTCTTGCCGGTGCTGGTGCCGCCCGCGACGAGGATGTTGGCGCGTGCGGCAACGGCTTCGCGGAGAGTCACGGCCTGATCGGCGGACATGATCCCGGCCGCCACATAGTCGTCGAGCGTAAACACCGCGACGGCGGGCTTGCGGATGGCGAAGGCCGGTGCTGCGACGACGGGCGGCAACAAGCCTTCAAACCGTTCGCCGGTTTCAGGTAGTTCCGCCGACACGCGCGGGGATCGGGCGTGAACTTCCGCGCCGACATGGTGCGCGACCAGGCGGACGATACGCTCGCCATCGGCGGCGGACAGCATCTCGCCCGTATCGGCCAGACCCTCGGACAGCCGGTCGATCCAGATGCGGCCGTCTGGGTTCAGCATCACCTCGATGACGGCCGGGTCTTCCAGAAACCGTGCGATGGACGCGCCAAGCGCTGTGCGCAGCATCCGCGCGCCGCGTGCAATCGCCTCCGGTTTCTGGTGATGTGTCGTCATGTCGGCCCCATCTCGGGCGGGGCGCAACAGACGGACCCCGCAACGGGGTCGATTAAAAGAGCCTGAAATCAGGCCGATTCAACAAGTATCTAAGAGGATGCGGTGATCGGCGGCTATCGGCGGCAAATAGGATGGGTTGAAAATCTAGGCAGCGTCACCATCGGTCTTGGTCTGATCTTGCGGAGGACTGTCATGAAGCGAATCCATGTCGCGCGATAGCTCTTTCAGGAACCTATCGCCGGTCGCAAGCCTGCGGCCGAGATTCTGCATGAAGCCCTCGAACCGCTCGTTGCCCTTGATGCGTGCGGACTGTTTGGCGCTATCCGGCAATGGCGGGGTCATCGTCAGCCAGAAGTGAACGAACAAGGAGAGGGTCTCGCCGAGCACGGCGAGATCTTCGTCCAGCGTGCCGATCTGCCGGCCGATCTTGTCGAGGCGGCGCGACATGGCCGCTTCCAGCCGATCCGATGTGTCGCCCGACAGGAAGGATGCGACCGCCGCCTCGACGATAGCAGACTTCGAGACCTGTCGGCGCAGCGATAGCGCCTCGACCTGTTTGAGCAGTTCCGGGTCGAAATAGACATTCATGCGGGTGCGCGTCGTCATGGGCGGCCTCTCAAAGCTCTATGCCGTCATCGGGGTTCATCGACGCTTGCCGGGCGATCATCCGCATTCGCTGGCGGATGGTGCTGGCCTTGGCGGCATCGACGTCCGGCTCGTCGTCCAGAATGTCGAACTCCTGGACGGGCGATGGGGGCGGCGGGACGATTTCCTCATGCTCGGGCAATTCCGGCTCGCGGCGGATGCCGGCATTGTCGGAATCGCCCTCGGCCCCACTGGCGGCCCTCGCCGTTGTATGGTCCGCCGCCACGATGACGCGGCTCGTCCAGTCGTCGGTTGCCGGTTTCGTCGGTAGGACGGACGGCAACTCGGGCGGCGGCAGGATGCGCTCCTGCAATCGTGCATCCTCGAAATACCGGGCCTTCTTCGCCCGGATCGGTGGCGTTCCCGCGACCATGACGATTTCATCGGCGGGTGGAAGCTGCATGATCTCGCCCGGCGTCAGCAGCGGCCGCGCTGTTTCCTGCCGCGAGACCATCAGATGCCCGAGCCAGGGCGCGAGGCGATGGCCGGCATAGTTGGTGGAATCTCGCATCTCGGTTGCTGTGCCGAGCGAGTCCGACACGCGCTTGGCGGTGCGCTCGTCGTTCGTGGCGAAGGCGACGCGCACATGGCAGTTGTCGAGGATGCTGTTGTTCGGCCCGTAGGCGCGCTCGATCTGGTTGAGCGATTGGGCGATCAGGAAGGACTTGAGGCCGTAGCCCGCCATGAAGGCGAGCGCCGATTCAAAGAAGTCGAGACGGCCGAGCGCGGGAAACTCGTCCAGCATCATGAGCAGGCGATGCCGCTTGCCGGATAGCGTCAGTTCCTCGGTCAGCCTGCGGCCGATCTGGTTGAGGATGAGCCGGATCAGCGGTTTGGTGCGGTTGATGTCGGACGGCGGAACGACAAGGTAGAGCGTCACCGGACGGCGGCTGCCGACCAGGTCGGCAATCCGCCAGTCGCAACGATCCGTGACGCGGGCCACGACCGGATCGCGGTAAAGGCCGAGGAACGACATGGCGGTGGACAGCACGCCCGACCGTTCGTTCTCGCTCTTGTTCAGCAGTTCGCGCGCCGACGAGGCGATGACGGGATGAACGCCAGCCTCGCCCAGATGAGGCGTGTCCATCATCGCACGCAAGGTCGCCTCGACCGGGCGGCGGGGATCGGACAGGAAATTGGCGACGCCGGACAGGGTTTTGTCCGGCTCGGCATAGAGGACGTGCAGGATCGCGCCGACAAGCAGGCTGTGGCTGGTCTTTTCCCAATGGTTGCGCTTATCGAGACTGCCTTCGGGATCGACCAGGATGTCCGCGATATTCTGCACGTCGCGGACTTCCCATTCGCCCTGCCGCACCTCCAGCAACGGGTTGTAGGCGGACGACCTCGCATTCGTGGGATCGAACAGCAGCACGCGGCCGTGCTTCGCCCGGAAGCCCGCCGTCAGGGTCCAGTTCTCGCCCTTGATGTCATGGACGATGCAGCTTCCCGGCCAGGTCAGCAGCGTCGGCACGACGAGGCCGACGCCCTTGCCGGACCTCGTGGGGGCGAAGCAAAGGACATGCTCCGGCCCGTCATGGCGCAGATAGTCGCGATCGTATCGGCCGAGCAGGACGCCATCCGGGCCGAGCAGACCGGCGGCTCGAATCTCGCGATCTTCCGCCCATCGCGCCGAGCCGTAGGTGGCGACATTGCGGGCTTCGCGTGCCCGGATGATCGACATGAAGATGGCGGCGGCGATGGCAAAAATACCGCCGGACGTGGCAATGGCCGCGCCTTCCATGAAAATCGCGGGTGCATAAGCGTCGAAGGAGAACCACCACCAGAAGAAGGCGGGCGGATAGTAGAACGGCCATCCGGCCAGATCGAACCACGGCGGACCAAGCTGGGACTGGAAGCCGAGGCGAAAGGCTACCCATTGCGTTGCGGCCCAGGTCATCACCATGACAATGGCGAAGACAACGGCAATCTGCCCCCAGAGTATTCGGCCTCCACGCATACAGGCTCCAATCGGCAAGAGAGACGGAGCCGATCAGAGAATAGGCAATCATCGGGTCTGCAACAGCAAAGGCATTGCCGGAGGGCTATAGGATACTATCGGCGGCAAATAGGACGGGTTGCCGCGGCACTCTTCTAGCACTGTGCTAGTGGATTGGTTGCGATTCGGTCAGCGGAAAGATCAGCGGAAAGATCAGCGTATGTTCGTCGTGAGCGCGAGCAACTTGAGAAGCGCGGGCGCGCGATTGGACGGCGACCAGACAGCCGAAAATGGGATCGTTTCAGGCTCGTCCCGGATCGGCCGGAAAGCGACATTCGCCGTGCTGTCCGCTGCGCCTTCCCCGACGAAAAGCGAAATTCCGTGTCCGATCGCTACCATAGACAGCAGGGTGCTGCGCTCAACATCAAAACGCTGGATTGTTGGCGTTAGCCATTTGCCGGCCGCCCGCGCCACTATAAGGTCGTGAACCTGTGGGCCGGTGCCGCTATGACGGACGAGGAAAGTTTCGTCCGCAAGGTGAAGCCATTCCACATCCGATTGTGCCGCCAGAGGATGCTTGACCGGCAGCGCAACCATCAGGCGGTCGCGCCAGATCACCCGGGAATTAAGGTCGGGAATTTGATGGGTGCAGGCCATGAAGGCGACATCGAGCCTGCCTTCGCGGATCATGAATTGGGCGTCTCTAGCCGTTCCCTCGACAACGTGCAGCCGGATACCGGGATGGTCGGTGTGGAACTGCTCCAATAGCCGGTCGAGAAAGCAGCCAGGGGTGAGCGCATGCACGCCAATGCGAAGTTCTCCGGCCTCGCCGCGCGCTTGCATCCCGGCGATCTTGATGGCGCGGTCGAGGATGCCCATGGCCTCACCGACCTGATCGACGAAGCGGCGTCCGGCTTCGGTCAGGCGGACGCCTCGTGTGTTGCGGTCGAAGAGAACGATGCCAAGGTCTTCCTCCAGCGCCTTTATCCGAGCGCTGACGCTCGATTGACTTGTGCCGAGCGCGAGCGCGGCACGATTGAAGCTGAGATACTCAGCAACGGCGAGTGCCTGGATCAGGGCGATCATGGGGACGCGGCTTCGAAGGATCGAAAGAGGAGATCCTATTTCGGGTTCTTTTCTCTGTCTCCTTCGCATGTCGTTCACCGCCAAGCTGAACGTCACGCTTCATCAGCGGAGGCGTAGTTCTTTAACAAGAGGATGCTGTAGCAGCTACGAATGCAACGACATTCAGGCGGATCGATTTTCGTGATCAAAATTTGATTATGCTGTGCGTCAACCCAATGACGGCTTGCCGATATCTCACTCCACGGATGGCGCATCATGGTTGGCCCTCCGTGATCACTTCATCGCGGCGTTCGCGGCGGTTTCTCGCGGGAAGCTCGCTGTTGACCAGCCATAACGCGATGCTGATCAGAATACCTCCACAGGCTTGGAGCCAGGAGAGCGTGGCGCCGAGTATGAAGTAAGACAGAATAACCGTGAACAAAGGGGCCAGGAAAAGGAAGCCGCTCGTCTTTGTTGCTCCCCCCTTGTTCAACGCTACGAACCACAAGCCGAAGGAGCCTGTTGAGGCGGGGATCGCAAGCCAGAAGAACCAACCCCACTGCTCCCTCGTGACGGCTGTGGGCCACTGTTCGACCGTGCCGTATGCAAGGCCCAGAACGGCGATCGAGCCGATCAGCATCTGCCAGAAGCTTAACCCCCATGGACCAAACGGCAGATTGGCGCGCTTGTTGATGATCGTCGCTGTCGCCCAGCAAAGGGCGGATGCGAGGCCGATGATTTCGCCGATCAAGGTTTCGCCACCGGAGAGCATGTCTGGCCCGAGACCTATCGCGAGACCGACACCGATGGCGCCGAGGAAAAGGCCGGCCAATCTTCCACGATGGAGCTTCTCGCCGAGAAAGAACCGACCCAGCACCGCGACCCAGATCGGATTGGTGAAAAGCAAAATGGCGGCGGTGGACGCGGATACGAACTGCATTGCCCAGAAGAGTAGCCCCATGACCGCTGCCGTCTGGACCAGTCCAATAAGGATCACCAGAGAAAGGTCACGCAGACCAACTCGGCGCGGAAAAAGTGCCTGTCTGAGGCTGCCCTTGTCGAGAAGGACCAAAGGGAGAGTGGCGAGCGCTGCGACGAGAAAACGCCATCCCACCAGCATCATCGTCGGAAAACCCTGCTGGATCAGGATTTTCCCTGCGACGAAGCTGGACCCCATCAGAAAGGTTGATGCAATCAGTGTTATAAAAAACGGTACCTGAGAAACCGGCGTAGGTTGCGACCGCGTGGCCATGATTATGCTCCCTTGCCGGGTGTGGTGAATTTTGTAATAAGTTCGGCAAGAGCTTCGGGCGCATCTTCCGGCAGAAAATGCCCGGCCTGTTCTATGACTTCGAACTGGCCATTTGCCACTGTCCGGGCCAGACGTTCGCCAAGCGCTTTCGGCTGGAACACATCATTGTCGCCCCAGATAACGAGTGTGGGGGCCTCCAATCTCTCGACGGCATCCATCCGCGACGAAAGATCCTCCGTCCGCAGCCCGCGTGCCACCCGTAAATAGGCACGCCTCCCTTCAACGCCCCGGAAGGGGCGCTCGTAGGCTTCGATCAGTTCTGACGTGATCTTGTCGGGATGGACCATTCCGCGGGCAAATCCTTTAGCTAACCCCTTCTTCAGATCGAAGTCGGGCGCTTCGAGGATGCCGTCCCAGACGGGGTCCTTCAGTCTGGCGATACCCGGCTCGGGAAAGGAATCGTAGACGATGGAATCGACGAGGATGAGCCGTTCGATGATTTCAGGATGATCGACGGCAATCAGTTGAACGATACCACCGCCAATGTCGTGGCCAACGAGCGTTCCCCGTGCCCAGCCAAGCGCTAACAGCGCCTGCACAACGATATCGGATTGACCCTGTATACCGAGGTCGGCAACCAGCGGCTTGTCACTTTCACCATAGCCGAGAAGGTCAAGCGCGATGACCTCCCTACCAGCCGAGACGAGAGCGGGAATGATCTTCCGCCAGAGATGACGACTGGTCGGAATTCCGTGAATAAGCGCAATCTTGGGACCATTCCCCAAGTGCGTATATGCGATTTGATGGCCGCCGATGCTCAATCGACCATTTTGGCTGACATCAATGCTCATGAGCGTCCTGCCTGTTGCGGGCGCGAAAAGCCGCCCCCTTGGCTCGGCTTCCGCACCGATCCATTGAACACCAGCGCCGCCGCGAGCTGCGGGAAGTGTCGAGGAAGAGCATTCGGCAATCAGGCTGCTCACACGCCTTGATGCGTGTCCGTAGGGGGCTGCCGAGTAGGTCGATCGCATCCCTCGCAATTGTTGCGAGTGCTGTCTGGAATGGATCGTCGGCAAACAGCTTTACCGTCACCGACTTCGCATCGAGTTTCGGCACCGCCAATGGGAGCGCCGCCATTTCGTTCAGCGTTGCGACCGCATCTGCGGGCAAATCGCGCTCGGCGGCCGCCGCATCGGCAACCGCCCATATCGCTTCCCGGAGCTTTTCGAGGTCGGACGTCTGCTCAGGGGAAAGTGCCAGCAACTCATGGCTCAGACCAGCATCGCGCAGCCAACGAGCCGGTGCGCCTGATGGCGCCAGCACGTCTTGCGGCTCGGAAGCCCTGCGACGGACGGTTGCCGGAAGATCCAGGGCAATACGGCCAGAATTGAATCGGAATTCATCTACGTTGATCATGCAAACCGTATAAACCGGTTTGTCAGGTTATTCAAGTCTTCACCACCTGAGGGTCACCTGCCGACTACTGCCTCCGAAGACATCCTGACGCCGACGTGCTGAGCCAATTCCACGCTACGCCGCCTCTGGGGGCACTGTCGCCGCGGACTCGTTCACGTCGCCCCCGTTCGCACGCCGACAGAGCGCGCCAACAGCTCGCCGCACAGCTCCGTTGTTCACTTGCCCCCGGTGACATCGAGAAATGTTCCGGTGATGAAGGAGGCTTCGTCACTCGACAGCCACACGATCGCGCGGGCGACCTCTTCCGGTTGGCCACCCCTTCCCATGGGGATCGTGTCCCTGACCCGATCCACTCGCCCCGGCTCTCCGCCGCTGGCGTGCATCTCGGTATAGATGTGGCCGGGACGAATGCAGCATACGCGTATTCCCTCCCGCGCAACTTCCTTTGAGAAGCCGATGGTGAATGTTTCCAGGGCACCCTTGGAGGCCGCGTAGTCGACATATTCGTTCGGACTGCCGAGCCGGGCCGATGCCGACGAAATGTTGATCACGACACCACCCCGCCCGTTGTGGCGGGTGGACATCCGCCTGGCCGCCTGCTGGGCGCAGAGCATCGGGCCGATCGCGTTGACCGCGAATATCCGTTGCATGCGCTCGAAGCCGAGGTTTTCCAGGCGGGACTGCTGCGCAATGATCCCGGCATTGTTCACCAGCACATCGATCCGGCCAAACTCCCGGTCGATCACGGAGAAAAGCTGGGTGATTTGCTCGGGATCGGCACTATCTGCCTGTACGGCCAAAGCCCGGCGCCCGGCTGCTTCCACATCCGCTGTGACCGCATGAGCGGCGGCCTCATTGGAAACGAAAGTGAGGACGACATCATAGCCTCTGGCAGCGGCAAGCCGCGCCGTCGCAGCGCCCACGCCACGGCTTCCTCCGGTTATCAGCATCAGCGGTGTCGGCGAAACGGTATTCATTTCCTGGCCTTTCTCTGGGATTGAATGAGGCCGGTCAGGAGCCGGCCGGTTATTTGAGCTTCAGAATGGTTTATGCGACCGTTGTGATCTCGGCTGCCGGACTTCGCAGGTGGGGGGCTAGCGCCAGTACGAGCGGAATGATCAGAACGGCGGTGGCAGCCGCCGCAAAAACGCCGATCGTTCGGTTGCTGTGATCGGCGATTGCGCCATAAAGGATCGGGGCGAGACCACCGGAACCGATAACGCTCGTATAGAAGATTGCGAAAGCTCGACCGGTATCGCCGTCCGACAGTTCAGGCACGGTGCCGTAGAGCACCGACGATGTGCCGTTGAGAACAATGCCGAGCAGCGGCAGCAGGATGAGCGTCAAGGGCAGCGGCGTGAACAGCGTCGCGACGATCAGCGAGGCGGTCATGGCCTCGGCTACCATCACGGTCCTGACGACGCCCAGCCTTTCTCCAAGCCCGCCGAAAACTGCTTTCCCGAACGCTCCACCGATAAACAGCAGGGCTAGAGCGAGGCCGACCGTTGGAAGCCCGCCACCACGTCCCTGAACAAGAAAGGGAAGGAACAGGAGATACCCCATGCGGGTGGCGGTATCGAAGCCGCCGATCACTGTGAGAATACGAAAACCGCTGCGTCGGCGGCTGATGGTCGCCTGTCTCTTGCTTTCCGTGGCGACGGAAACGGGCGGCACCAGCCGAGCCAGAGTCAAGATCAAAGCGGCTCCGAGCATTGCCATCAATCCGAGCACTGGCCGCCATGCCAGAACCGTCAGCAGCAATGCGACAAGCGCCGGCAAGACGGCCTTTCCGAGATCGCCCGCGAAATTATAGATACCGAGGGGGCGTCGCGCGGCATCCCCATAACTGTCGGTGACAAGGAGGGAGGCCCGGGGGTGCTGAATGCTCGATCCAATGCCGGCCACGACGAGGCCGACACAGAGCCCCGCCAGCCCCAATGGCAGAGCCATAATCCCAAGGCCGGCTGCCGCGATAGCTGTGGAGAGGATCAGCGCTGCGCGTGGCGACCAGCCGCTAAGGAGTCGGTTGGCGGGTAGCTGAAGGCCGCCCATGGTCGCGTAGTAGAGGGCACGGATAACGGCAAGAGCCGCATAGGACAGCCCGAACTGCGCCTGCCATACCGGCATAAAGGCATAAAGGGAGTCGGTGTATCCATCATGCAGGGCATGTGCGAGGCTTGCTCCGACGAGGCTACGTTTTTGATTATTCCATCGATTGCTGCGGTTCATCTCTCACTGGTCTGCCTAGAATGCTTTTTTTACCTTGCCATGTCTGGCCATCTTATCATTCGACGGTATACGTGTGAGCTTTCATCGACTAGTATGGATTTGCTCACGCATATCGTTCGCTTTTCTCACGGATACAGGATGCGCCGTCTTCCCCCGTTGAATGCCCTGCGCATATTCGAAGTGGCTGCCCGGACGGGGAGCTATGCCGAGGCAGGAGCTGAACTCGGCCTCACCCATGGCGCGGTGAGCCGGCAGATCGCCGCGTTGGAAGGCTGGCTGGGGCAGAGGCTGTTCGTGCGGGATGGCCGCCGCATGGTCGCCACGCCAACGGCGAAAATCTTCGCCGCCGAGGTCGGGCTTTCATTCGACCGTCTGGCGGTCGCGGCAGAAGCCTGCGGTCGCCCGACGGCACGTCGCATCCTGCGCGTGAGCGCCCCGACCAGCCTGGCAATGCGCTGGCTCATCCCCCGGCTCGGTCGCTATCATGTCGATCACCCACATGTCGAAGTCGTCGTTACGACCGTATCCTGCGTGCAGGAAGAGTTGCGCGGCGGCGTTGATCTCTCGATCCGGCGCGGCGTTGCACGGGCTGATATCTGGCCCCAGCACCATGTCATTCCGGTGCTGGACGACGTGGATACATTGATCATGAGCCCTGCCTTGTTCGCCAAGCGCCCGATCCTCAAGCCGACGGACATTGAGGAGCATACGCTGCTTGCCAGCGAAACACGTCCCGGCGATTGGGTGAACTGGCTGGAAGCGGCAGACCTCCAGCACCTGGTCGGACTGCCGCGTCAGACATTTGACCACTTCTTCGTGGCGCGCCAGGCGGCGGAAGACGGGCTTGGCATCGGGATCGGCCCGCTTCCCATGCTGGACATCGACATTGCCAACGGAAGGCTGATGACGCCTCTGCCGGACATCCGGGTTCCGAGGACGGGATATGTCGCGGTCATCCCCCGTCAGGCCGATCCTGGAAGTCTGGTTCGCGGTTTCGTTGACTGGCTCGTTGCGGAGGCGAATAACGACTGACGAAGCTCAGCGGACAATCGACGATGCCTTTAGTGCCCGCTCGGCCCCGGCCAGCCGTCTCTCGACGCAGGCCGGGTCGTTACCGAAAATGGCGAACCCCTCAGATTCGCATTCCGCCGGAAACCTCGATCCGCTGTGCGTTCACCCAGCGATGATCCTCCGACAGCAGCGAGGCAATCATCGGCCCGATGTCGTCTGGCTGGCCCGGTCGGCCAAGAGCGGTCATCCCGGCAATAGCCTTGGCGACATCAGGATTATCGCGCACGACACCGCCGCTGAAATCGGTTGCAATAGCACCGGGCGCAACGCAATTAACGGCGATCCGTCGCTCGCCCAGCTCGAACGCCATATATTTGGTCATCGTTTCGACAGCAGCCTTCATCGTGGCGTAGGCGGCGCGGTTCGCCATGATGATCCGCGTCAGGCCCGATGAAATATTCACGATACGACCACCATCCCTGAGCAGGGGCGCAAGCTTCTGGGTGAGGAAGAAAACGCCCTTCACATGAATCCGATAGAGCGTATCGAATTCCTCTTCCTGCGCGTTCAGGAAACCCATGCCGCTGGAATTGCCGGCGTTGTTGACGAGGTAGTCTATTTTCTCGCTGCCAAGAGCTTGGAGTGTCTGCTGGATGCTGATGACAAATGCGTCGAAGCTGCTGGTATCACTCGTATCCAGTTGGAGCGCTACGGCCTTGCCGCCAGCTTTCTCGATCAGGCTGACGACCTTGTCGGCTTCCGACCTGTTCGTGTTGTAGGTGAAGATCGAAGTGACGCCGCGACGGGCGAGCGCTTCGACGGTGGAGCGGCCCAGGCCGCGGCTGCCGCCGGTAACCAATGCGATGGGAACGTGATTTGTCATAAGGATCTCCTGAGATTGATGATCCCAATATAGATGCATGGTCCCACCGGATTAGATCGCGATTGCCGCCCATACTGTTTTGCCATAGAGAATAATCAACATGGATAGATTGTCCTCTATAGAATTATTCGTGCGGATCGTTGAGCGTGCCAGCTTCAGCGCAGCGGCCGCAGATGTCGGTGTTTCACGCCCCGTCGCGACTGCAACCATCAAGGAGTTGGAGCACCGGCTCGGCACACGTCTGCTCCAGCGCACCACACGCCATGTCCAGCCAACTGTCGAAGGAGAAATATACTATCGCCGTTGCATGGCCATTCTCGCGGACATCGAAGATGCCGACAGGAGTGCGAGCGGCGCCGTGACTGGCCTCCTACGGGTCGATGTTGCTGGCAACCTTGCTCGAACGATGTTGTTACCCGCATTGCCTGCTTTTCTGGCCCAGCATCCGTCACTCACTGTCCATCTCCGAGAAAGCGAACGTTATGTCGATCTGGTACGTGAGGGCGTTGATTGCGTCGTCCGCAGTGGGCAGCTTTCCGACAGCGACATGATCGTTCGACCTATAGGCGGCATGGAGGAAATCACCTGCGCGAGCCCCGACTATCTGGCAAGGCATGGTATTCCGTTGTCGCCCGACGCCCTCGAAGGTCACACGATGATCGGCTTCGTGTCATCGCGCACCGACCGCGTTATGCCGCTGGAGTTCACGGTAGATGGAAGGGCCGTCGAGGTCGCGCTGCCTTCGCGTGTTCTGGTTTCCGGTGCGGATATGAATGCAGGGGCGGCACGTCTCGGACTTGGCTTGGCGCAGGCGCCGCGCAGTCGGTTCGAGGATGATCTTGCCTCAGGCGCTCTTGTAGAAGTGCTACCCGAGTTTGCTCCGCCAGAAACGCCCATTTCTGTGCTGTATCCCAACAATCGCCATCTTTCTCAGCGGGTACGCGTGTTTGTCGATTGGCTTGTCGCCACGCTGAAACCCAGGCTCTCCTAACCCACATTCTCCAAGTAAGTCGCTGATTTCGCTGTCGTAATCGTGATATTTCGCATATAAATCATGGCGTTGACGGCTGCGAGGGGCGCGTTTCATGGATCACCTGGAGGGTGCGGGCTTGGCGCGGGGAGATCGGGTTGATTTCGACCGCCGTGTGCGTCTGGAGTTCCGTGGTGCGCAGATCAGTTCAGACGGTGGCCTGCTGGTGATGCGCGAGCTTGATGACGTGCTCGGCCTGTCCAATCTGGCGTCGGAGGCGCTGCGAGACAGCCGCACCGGGAAGAACACGCTCCATCGGCTTGACGGATTGTTCCGGCAATCGGTGTTCGGACGACTGGCCGGATACGAGGATGTGAACGATGCCGACCGCTTGGCCCTCGATCCCGTGATGCGTCAGGTCGTTGGCGGCAGGGCCGTCGAGGCGCAAGCTGCTTCGGCATCGCAGATGGGACGGTTCGAGACCGAGACGCTGGCTCTGGCCGCGAACCGGGCGGCGCTGGCCGATCTGAACGGCCAATGGATCGACCGGTTTCATGACCGCAACGGGTTGAAATACATCGTGCTGGACATGGACAGCTCGGTCAGCCCCACCCACGGCGATCAGGAAGGTGCTGCCTGGAACGGGCATTTCGACTGCACCTGCTATCACCCCATCTTCTTGTTCAACCAGTTTGGCATGCTGGAGCGCTGCGCCCTGCGTAACGGCAATGTCCACAGCGCCGATGGCTGGCGGGATGTCCTTGATCCCGTCATTGCCCGATATGCTGGCCGCGACCTTGGTGGACGCTTCTTCCGGGCCGACGCTGCCTACGCGATCCCCGCGATCTATATGCGGCTGGAAGAAGCCAGGTTCTTCTACGCCATCCGTCTGCCCGCCAACGCCGTCTTGCGCGAGAAGATCGCGCATCGGCTGACACGGCCCGTGGGACGGCCTTCGCTGACCAAGGTCAAACGGTTCTTCGAGGACTTCGAGTATCAGGCGGCGTCCTGGGACAAGCCGCGCCGCGTCATCGCCAAGATCGAATGGCATCCGGGCGAGCTGTTCCCCAAAGTCGGCTTCATCGTCACCAACCTGCCGATGGAGCCAGACTGGGTGGTGAGGTTCTACAACCAGCGCGGCACCGCAGAGCAGCACATCAAGGAAGGCAAATATGCCTTTCGCTGGACGCGGCTGTCATGCCGGAAGTTCCGGCACAACGAGGTGCGGCTGCAACTGCACGCGCTGGCCTACAACCTGGCAACCTTCCTGCGCTGCATCGAACTGCCCGAGGCCATGGCGGACTGGTCGTTGACCAGCCTGCAACTCAAGCTGATCAAGATCGGCGCCCGCGTCGTCCGCCACGCCCGCGCCATTACCTTCCAGTTGGCCGAGGTCGCCGTCACCGGCCCGATGGTGCGGGCCGTCCTTGCCGCCATCCGCCGTCTTCGAACGCCTCCGTCATGCGCATGACCACGATCCATGCCCAAGCTGAACGAAAGCGGCAGGACAGGTCGGTCTGCCGCGCGGAAAAGCGGCTCTGCCGGGCCAGAATGCTACGGGTTCGAGGCTTGATCCACCCGACTTCGGCCGTTTGCGCGACGACAGACACCGCTCGGGGCGAAAAACGCTTGCCCAGCGAGCAAAATCAGGCGATCTTGAAGTCAAGCGGCAGGCCACTTGGGGAATGTCGGCTCAAACGACGTCGAACAATCGACGCCCGAGGAAACCAGCAGGAGGCTCTTTCCGTGACCAAGCCCGAATTCATCCGCGCCGCGACGCCCAAGTTCAAGACGCGCTACGACAACTTCATCGGCGGCCAATGGGTCGCTCCGGTCAACGGCCGCTATTTTGAGAACACCTCCCCGGTGAACGGCCGCGTCCTGTGCGAGGTGGCTCGCTCGGACGCGGCTGATGTTGAATTGGCGCTGGACGCCGCGCACGCCGCCAAGGACGCCTGGGGCAAGACCAGCGTCGCCCAGCGCGCGCTGATCCTTAATCGGATCGCCGACCGCATCGAGGCCAATCTTCAGGCCGTGGCCGAGGCTGAGACCTGGGACAACGGCAAGCCGGTGCGTGAGACCTTGGCGGCGGACATCCCCCTGGCCATTGACCACTTCCGCTATTTCGCCGGCTGCATCCGCGCCCAGGAGGGCGGCATTTCGGAGCTGGATAACGACACGGTCGCCTATCACTTCCACGAGCCGCTGGGTGTGGTCGGGCAGATCATCCCGTGGAACTTCCCTATCCTGATGGCGGCGTGGAAGATCGCCCCCGCCCTGGCGGCGGGCAACTGCATCGTGCTGAAACCGGCGGAACAGACCCCGGCCTCGATCCTGCTGCTGGCCGAACTGATCCAGGACATTCTGCCGGCGGGCGTGCTGAACATCGTCTCCGGCACGGGGGTCGAGGTCGGCGAGCCGTTGGCCACAAATCCGCGCATCGCCAAGATCGCCTTCACCGGCTCGACCGCCGTCGGTCAGAAGATCATGGAGTACGCGACGCAGAACATCATTCCGGTGACGCTGGAACTGGGCGGCAAATCGCCCAACATCTTCTTCAAGGACGTCATGGACGCCGACGACGCCTTCCTGGACAAGGCGCTGGAAGGTTTCGCCATGTTCGCCCTGAACCAGGGCGAGGTCTGCACCTGCCCCAGCCGCGCCCTGATCCACGAAGACATCTATGAGGCCTTCATTGAGAAGGCCATCGCCCGCGTCGAGGCCATCAAGCAGGGCGATCCGCTGGACCCGACCACCCAGGTCGGTGCCCAGGCCTCGGACCAGCAGTTGCAGAAGATCCTGAGCTATTTGAAGATCGGCAAGGACGAAGGGGCCGAGGTCCTGACGGGCGGGGAGCAGTCGCTGCTGCCGGACGACCTGTCGGGCGGCTATTATGTCAAGCCGACGGTGTTCAAGGGCACCAATGACATGCGGGTCTTCCAGGAGGAGATCTTTGGTCCGGTCCTGGCCGTGACCACCTTCAAGACCTTCGAAGAGGCGATGGAGATCGCCAACGACACCGAATACGGCCTGGGCGCCGGTGTCTGGTCACGCGACATGAACACCGCCTATCGCGCCGGCCGGGCCATTCAGGCCGGGCGGGTCTGGACCAACTGCTATCACCAGTATCCGGCGCACGCGGCCTTTGGCGGCTACAAGAAGTCGGGCATCGGCCGCGAGAACCACCGGATGATGCTGGACCACTATCAGCAGACCAAGAACCTGCTGGTCAGCTACAGCCCGGACAAGCTGGGCTTCTTCTGATCCTTTCGGAGGCGCGGACGTTCAGTCCGCGCCTTTTCTCTTTCGCGATCCAACCGAGGAGTAGTGATTATGGCCAGGACCATGAAGGCCGCTGTCGTGCGTGAGTTCGGCAAACCATTGGTGATCGAGGATGCGCCGATCCCGACGCCGGGCCCCGGCATGATCCAGGTGAAGATCGAGGCCACCGGGGTCTGCCACACCGATCTGCACGCGGCTGAAGGCGACTGGCCGGTCAAGCCGAACCCGCCTTTCATTCCCGGCCATGAGGGCGTCGGCTACGTCTCGGGCGTCGGCGCAGGCGTCAAGCATGTGAAGGAAGGCGACCGGGTTGGCGTGCCCTGGCTCTACACCGCTTGCGGCCACTGCAAGCACTGCCTCGGCGGCTGGGAGACCCTGTGTCACGAGCAGCAGAACACCGGCTATTCGGTGAACGGCAGCTTTGCGGAATATGTCGTCGCCGACCCGAACTTCGTCGGCCACCTGCCGGCCAACATCAGCTTCGAGGAAATTGCGCCGATCCTGTGCGCCGGGGTCACGGTCTACAAGGGGCTGAAGGTTACGGACACCAAGCCGGGCGACTGGGTGGTGATCTCGGGCGTGGGCGGTCTGGGCCACCTGGCGGTGCAATACGCCAAGGCCATGGGCCTGAACGTGGCGGCGGTCGACATCGACGACGCCAAGCTCGACCTGGCCCGTCGTCTGGGCGCGACCGTGACGGTCAACGCCAAGACCTCAAACGACCCCGCCGCCGACATAAAGCGCCAGACCGACGGCGGCGCCCAGGGGGTGCTGGTCACGGCCGTGTCGCCCAAGGCGTTCGAACAGGCCCTGGGCATGACTTCGCGCGGGGCGACGGTGGCCCTGAACGGCCTGCCGCCCGGCGATTTCCCGCTGTCGATCTTTGACATGGTGCTGAACGGGACGACGGTGCGTGGGTCGATTGTCGGCACGCGACTGGACCTTCAGGAAGCCCTGGATTTTGCGGCCGACGGCAAGGTGAAGTCGATCAATACAATCGAACCGCTGGACAACATCAACGACATCTTCGCCCGCATGCACAGAGGCCAGATCGAAGGCCGGGTGGTCATGTCGCTCGGTTGATTTGTGAAGATCGTTGAGTTCCCTCATCGCCGTTGCCTTTGCGAAGGTCTGCTGTCGTGTCTCGTTCGAGCAGGACAGCGCCTTCGCCGAGTTGGCTCAAACGATCGCTCGGATTTCTGAGGGGGCAGTCGGCCATCGAAAGACAGCCGCAGCCGATGCACCCGTCGAGCTGGTCACGCAACTGACCTAGGCTGCGTATGCGGTCAGTCAGCATGTCTCGCCAACTTGTGGAGAGCTGTCGCCAGTCGTCCAAGGCGGGGGCTCGGTCGGAAGGGAGTTTGGCCAGCGCCGTCTTGATCGCCGCCAGCGGAATACCGGCGCGCTGAGCTACTTTGATGATAGCGACGCGGCGCAAGACGTCGCGGGAATAGCGGCGCTGGTTGCCATCGCTACGCCATCCCTGGATCAGCCCCTTTGCCTCATAGAAGTGGATGGTCGAGACCGCGACGCCGCTGCGACGCGCAATGTCTCCGACCGAAAGCGGGATGCGGACGTCGATCGGCATGTTCACGAAGCTTCTTGACCTCAACTATGGTTGAGGTTTCATAAGGCGCGTCAGCTTGCCCTTGCAAGCTCGCATCCGCGGTTGCGGATGAGATCCCGAAGTGGAGCTGACATGAACTCTCGTGACATCCCGTCCGAGCCGCGCTCGCAACCCATACGGTCGGCGGACGACGATACAGGTGAGGCGCTCCTCGTCCCGCCGAGGGTCGGCTGGGCCGCCCTGCTGTCCGGCGCGAACGGCGTACGGTCGCTCGCGCTTGTCGGGGGCGTCGCTCTCCATGCGATCAACGTCTACATCGCGACCACCATCCTACCTTCGGTTGTTCGCGATATCGGAGGGCTGGATCTCTATGCCTGGAACACGACGGTCTTCGTCGTCGCCTCCATCATGGGGTCCGCGCTCTCGACCAGGCTGCTCCAGCGGGCGGGGCCAAGGGGCGGCTATACGATCGCGGCTGCGATCTTCGCCATCGGCGCCTTGATCTGTGCGGTTTCGCCTTCAATGCCGATCATGTTGATTGGACGTCTCGTCCAGGGACTCGGCGGCGGATTCCTCTTTGCCCTCGCCTATGCGATGATCCGGGTGGTGTTCCACGAAG
Source organism: Filomicrobium sp. (assembly GCF_025698805.1). Taxonomy (NCBI): domain Bacteria; kingdom Pseudomonadati; phylum Pseudomonadota; class Alphaproteobacteria; order Hyphomicrobiales; family Hyphomicrobiaceae; genus Filomicrobium; species Filomicrobium sp. The sequence goes on along the minus strand of NZ_JAILWT010000001.1, from coordinate 424,877 downwards.
CCCTTTGGCCGCGCGCGATGGCGCTCGTTTCAGGCATGTGGGGCGTCGCGACCCTGGTCGGCCCTGCGGTCGGCGGCGTATTCGCTGAGAAGACTGTTCAATGGCTCTGGCAAACCGGACCTCGCAATTGATTTCGGCACGGCAAATACCCGCGTCGTCACCGCAGAGGGTGGCATCGTATTCGACGAGCCATCCCTGTGCTGTTTCGCCATAGGTTCTGGCTCCGGCGAGCTCGTCGCTACCGGAAACGCCGCCCAGCTTATGAAGGATCGGACGACGGGCAATCTGCGGATCGTGCGCCCGCTCAATCGCGGCGTGCTCGCAGATATTTTGGCCGCACGCCATTTCCTCGCCTATGCGGTTCAAGCCAGCGTTGGTCAGCGCAGGCTGCGGTCGTTCCGGGCCATCATCGGTGTTCCGGCTGACGCTACCAAGGCCGAGCGCAGCGCATTGTTGACGGCGGCGCGGGACGCCGGACTTGGCGGAGTTGAACTGCTATCTGAGCCGCTGGCAGCCGCGCGCGGTGCAGATCTTGATGTCGATCAAGCGCGGGGCTCGATGATTGTGGAATGCGGCGCCGGCACAACGGAAGCCGCCGTTGTTTCGCTTGGCGGCATCTGCGCATCGGCCTCACTTCGCGGAGGAGGTGATGCGCTTGATGCCGCAATCGTCGATTACCTGCACTTTCAGCACAAGTTCCTGATCAGCCCGACCACTGCGGAAAAAATCAAGTGTGACATAATCGGTGCGGAACAGGACGAAACCACCTCGGCGACCGACGTCGTGGTCAAGGGGCGCAGTCTAGTAACCGGGCTTCCGCAAGTGATCAGGCTGCCAGTAGACGAATTGCTGCCGGTTGCAGCAAGGCACACTGCCGGTATCACACGGATGGTGCTCGAATTGCTAGGCAGCCTTTCTCCTGAACTGAGCCGTGACGTGCACGATAGTGGTATCGTGCTGACCGGCGGCAGCGCGGCCGTCAGTCTGGTCAAATCGGCGTTGGTCAAGGCGACCGGGCTGCAAATTGTGGTTGCGCCGAGCGCCGCACACTGTGTGGTCAATGGACTGAGGAAAGCTCTGACCCACTGATCTGTCGAGCTGCAACACAGGTTTGACTTCATCGGCAATCAAGATCAGATATAAGTAATGTCTGGTCGCCCCTCTCTTCAGCTTCGACGCTGTCGCACGAGTCCGCTCGTTTGGGGCTAGTGCCCCCGGACAGCGATAGACACGACCGGCGCAGTCCGGGGCAAATCCAACTCCACCCATCAATTTTTCTGCGCCCGCAGGCGCATTGAACGCGCCAGGACGAATGGCGCGGAAGGAATTGTCATGACTGACCAGCCAGTTGTCGATGCTCAGACCCCGATCGTGATCCGGGCGAGCGATGCCGACCGTGTAACCAACCTTGCCATTGCAGCAGAAGACCGGCTCCCGCAGGTTGCCGCTCTCCTGCTGCGGGAACTCAACCGCGCCGAAGTGATCCCTGATGCCGAGATGCCGGCCGACATCGTAACCATGCAAGCGACGGTAAAGTTCATCGATGAAGCAAGCGGCGTCGAACGCACCCTGCAACTCGTGTATCCGACGGAAGCTGATTTCGACGCAGGTCGCATCTCGATCCTGTCTCTGGTCGGAGCCGGACTCCTCGGCCTCAAAGCGGGCCAGTCGATCATGTGGCCTGATCGCGCAGGGAAGGAGCGACCTTTGCGGATTATTGACGTCATGCAAGCGTAGAAGCCGCGCAAAGGCCGCCGTTCATTGCACCAAGGGTTCGGGCGGCCTTTGCTGGCTAATACTCAGGCCTCGGCCGCAAGGCTTCCCGGTTGACTGCTCGCCGCGCGTTCGAGCGACACGATCTCGGTCAAAACCGACCTAAATACTTAGCCCTCTCTGCTTCCCCAACTGCCACGACACCGAACCGCCTTGCACAATGCCTGTGACTTCGCGATCGAGCTGACGGTCGATGAGGGGCCGCCACGGAACAAGCGTGAACTCGTGGCTCTGCTCGACCACGGCGAACTTACCGCTCGATAGCTGAACCGTCCCGGTGAACTTGCCGCTAATCTTCTCCCCGTCCGCCGCCGCCCGGAACGGCAGCGTCTTGCGCTCGGCCATCTCCGCGCCGACGCGGGCGACTTCGCGCTCGCGCAGCGTGGCAAGAAGGCTGCGCCGGTAAAAGATGCGGCCGTCCCGCGCTCGGGTGGCGTCGCCCTGTTCGATATGATGCTCGCGGCGCTGGTCCATGGCGTCGCGCACCTGCTGACCGAAACCGGCCGGAGCAATATCCGATGCGTCGGGCGTAACCAATCGCCGGTCGAGCCAGGTCGCGCCATCGGACCCGATCTGACTTTCCAGATCGAAGGTCGAGATGACCCGAATGCTGGCCTGCCGGTTGCGGCCTGCATCATAGGCGGCGGCGCGGCTCTCGAAATCCTCGGAGATGCGCCATTGATCGGGGTCGATCCGCTCGACGATCCCGGCGCGGCGCAGCGCCTCCAGCCGGCGCACATGGGCATCGACGAAGCCCTCATAATCGCCGCCCGGAACGCGGCCCTCAAACTTCGCCTGTTCCAGATGACGGCTCGGTCGATAGACGCCATACTCGGCGATGGCGGCAATGGCCCGGTCGGATGGTCGCTGCGCCGTGTCGGCCGGGCCGATCTCGATGATGCTGCCGATCCGGGCATTCTCGACGCGAGCCGGGTCGACACCCGGAACATGGTGGGTGCGCCCGTCGATCCCGTCCACCACAAGTGTCAGGTTCTCGCCCATCTCGTCGGTGAGATATTTGTCCACGACGCGGCCGGCGATGGGCGTCTCGGGCGCGGCATCATGAAGCTGGAACGTCATCGGATCGCGCTCCAGCCCATCGGCCTTCAGCGCCTTGTGCATGTTCCGGATGATGTCACCGCGCTCGCCCAGCTCGCGCAAGGTCGGCTCCATCCGCTCGCTCAACTCCCAGACACCCGGCGCGTGTTCGGTGGCGAGGCCCATCTGCTCCAGCTTGCCCAGGCGGCGCAGGCGCAGCGCCCGGTCGAACTGGCGGCGTGGCTCGGCCGGTTCATGGCGCAGGTCGATAAAGCGTTCATCGGCTTCCTCGGTCATCGCCCGGTCGATGCGGGTGAAGCGACCCTGATCGACTTCGGCCGAGAGCTTGCGGGTCTGCTCGATCTCGGTGACGGGACCAAGCTCCAGCGTGGTCAGCTCGCTCGCCCGCTCGCGAATGCCGTTGGCGAGATAGTCGCCGATGATGACCAGATTCTCGCCCAGGTCGTCCTTGCCCCGGACGATGACGTGCACATGGGGGTGGCCGGTGTTGTAGTGATTGACCGCGACCCAATCGAGTTTCGTGCCAAGGTCGATTTCGATCCGGCTCATAAGGTCGCGGGTGTGCGCCGTCAGGTCGGTCAGGTCAGCGCCGTCTTCCGGCGAGACGATGAACCGGAACTGGTGGCGATCGTCCTTGCCGCGATCAAGGAAGGCTTGCGGCTCGGTGCGGTCCTCGGTCGCCGAATAGAGTTGCCCACGCTCGCCATCGCGCGACGTGCCGTCGCGCTGGATGTAGCGCAGATGGGCGGCGGCTTTACCGTTCTTTCCGGCCTGCTGGACATAGCGGGTTTTCACGACGACGCGGCGCACCCCCGGCGCGCTGTGCTTCCAGCCGCCGGACAAGGTGCGGGCACGCACGAAGGTCGCGCCGCGCCCACGCTTGAGGCCCGGCCCGCTGCTCGTCCGCGATGCCTTGCCGCCCATGGTAGTGGCTGATGATCTGGAGCGTGGCGAGGATGATGCGGATGACCGCGACGGGCTGTTGCTGTGCTGGCGGGCGAGTTTCTTCGCCTGCGTCAGAAAGCTCTTGGTCTTGCCGAGCTTGGGGGCATCAGCACGGATGCGTCCGGGCTTCGGCCGGAAGCGGTTTTCATCGTCGGCGCTCATGGAAGCGCCTCCGGCCAAAATCGCAGAAAATCGGGCAATCGGCGGCCATGGTGCCGGTCGAAACCCAGCAAAGCCAAGGCTTTGCGCAAAATCACGGCTCGCGCCGTCCAAAAACAGGGTGCCGCTCGCGGCTCGCCTAACCAGTGTGCAGACAATAACAAATTCAAAAATCCAGCCAGCGTAGTGCCGGTTTCCTTTATCTTGCCCTCCCTTCCTGCCTTCTCTTCTGCCCTTCCTGCCGGGATTCCAGACAGGAAGAATCCTGCCTGGCTGAACACCGGAATGGATCGCGCCGAGCGCGGGAACACGTCTCTCATGGCGCACTCCCGTCGTCGGCACGGGCCACGAAAATGCTGCCGCCCTGCGGCTCCGCACTGGCGGCATCGCGCACCGGAACGGTCGCGCGGATGTCGCCGGATTGCGCTTCGGATGACGGCGCAGCGGCAATCCGCATGTCGGTCGAGCGTGTGACGAACAGCGGAGCGGCGCGCCAGTCGGGCGGCGGTGGCGGTGCTGGCGCGGGTGGTTCACTCCCGGCCGAGCCACCCAGAACCGGGGCGAGCGCGGTGACATAGGCGCGCGTCTCGGCCGGCAGCGCGCGGCCTGTCGTGCGATGTTCGTCGTAGCGGCCAGGACCGGCATTGTAGGCCGCGAGCATCGCCGCGACATTGCCGTAGCGGTCCCACATTTCGCGCATATAAGCCACGCCCGCCATGATGTTGTCGCGTGGATCGTAGGGATCGCGGCCGAGGCCATGACGGACGCGCAGGCCCGCCCAGGTATCGGGCATGACCTGCATCAATCCCATGGCTCCGGCCGACGAGATCGCGCGCATGTCGCCCGCGCTCTCGGCGCGCAGCACGGCGCGAATCCAGTGCTCGGGAATACCGAAGCGCTGCGAGGCTTCGGTGATGAAGCCGGCATAGGGATCAACGGGATTGGCGCGCGTGACGGGTGCGGCCTGCGCCGATACGGCGACCGGACAGGCTGCGACCGCGAGCACGCCAGCCAGCAGGAGACCGGCATATCGCGCGATCTCCCTGCCTCCATTCGACCTCCAGCCTGCCAGCGTGCTCGCTGTGGTCAAGGGCAAGGCGCGAGCGCCGGCCAGAGGCCGCCCTTGACCTTCGCTGCGCGCGCCGGCCGTCCGGTGGCCGAGCGGGACGACGGGATGAGACGGCCTTTCCGCGAACAACGGGATGAGGGTTTTGAACGCGGGGATGACGCGATAGCGCATGGCTTTCAGTCCCGCCCGCCGCGCGGCTTCGGGCGGCTCCAGTGCAGCGACCAGGCGGTCTTGTCGTTGCTGTTCTGGAAGAGGTTGGCGCGGATCGGCTGCGGCAAGGCGGGATCGTCGATCACCAGCGAAATGTAGTCGCCGGCCTTTTCGCCGACCTCCTTCCAGCCCGCGCCGACCTCCGGGCCGTCTTCGGCCCCGTGAAGGACGCGATAGGCGGGCGCGTTTTCCGCGTCCGATGGTTCGGCGGGAACGATGGTCAGCTCGCGGTAAAGGGTGAGCGTATGAACACGGCCCACGAAGTTTTCGTTTTCGGCGGTGAATTGACCGATCTGGGGCATGACAGTCTCCTTGGCGGTGAGGTTGAAAAGGCCATCGGCGGGCACCGCTTCCGCCGATGGGAAAGCGGTCAGCGTGTCGGCGTACGCCATTCGTAGCGGCCGTCGCCTTCCTCATCGGTCCAGAGCGGCAGCGCCCGGCCGATGACGGAACTTGCGGGGATGGGTCCGAAGTAACGGCCGTCGAGGCTGTCTCGGACTTGCCAATTCATGAGGAAGATTTCGCCGACGCCGATGACACGGCAGCCCTGCCAGACAGGCAGTTCGCGGCCGATCCGGTCGCGCTCCAGCGCTTCGCCCATCTCCACGCCATCGACGGTGACGGCGTGGCCAGTGCGGCAAACCCGCTGTCCGGGCAGGCCGACGACGCGCTTCAGCAGCGGCACGTCGCGCCCGACATAACCGCGCTCCACCATGAAGTCGGCGAGCGGTTCGGGCGGCATGATTGCGACCAGCTCGGGCACCGCGATCCGCTCGGCGGGTTCGACGGTGTAGAATCCGATGGGCGCGCTCGCGGTGGCGTTCCAGATCAGTTTCGTGGGCGTCGGGATGAACGCCGCGATGGCCATGCCGACGCCCACGAAATACGTCACCATGACGTAGCCGAACCGCGTCATGGCTCGATCCTCCGGCGATGGAGCCAGGCGGCATGTCGTTCCGGCGTGTAGTCGCGCGGTTCCAGACCGGCGATCAGGCGGTTGTGGACGTGCCGCCAGTAATCCGGCGCGGCGTCGGCCGGATCGAGGCCGAGCGCTTCCACGGCGTCGATGGCGGCAAGCGCCCGCTCCACCTTCGCCCAGCTATCGAGGCGCAACAGGATGTCGCCGCCGGGGCGGACGAAAGGCAGCGTCTGGAACGGCTCGCCGCGGCCGATGGCCCGCACGATGTCGATGCGTGAAATCACCGTGCCATGCTCGCCCGCCGCCCAGCGGACGAAGGCGAAGACGCTTTCCGGCGCGAAGCCGACGACGCTGCGACGGCGGTCGATGATCTGTTCGTAGCTCTTGCGGCCGAACCGGATCCAGCGCTCGACCTTGCGCTTGTCGAAGGTCAGTTCGACCAATGTGGTGGAGGGCGCGGGACCGTCCGGCAGCGGACGGCCGTGCATGCGGCGTGCCGCGTTGCCGGTCATATCGGATCTCCTTCGGTGGATGGAAATTCGCGTGCGAGCAAGTCGCGCAGCATGTCGGCGACCGTGATGCCGCGCCGGAAGGCCGCGACCTTGATGCGGCCGCGTAGCTCGGGCGTGATGTCGATCGTCAGGCGGGCGGTGAACGCCTCGCCAGCAACCTTGCTGGTGGACGGCGTGCCAGCAGCCTTGATCCAGCTATCGGGATTGCCCGGACGGGAGGCGAAGCCGCGTTTGCGGGTGCGTCCGGTCATGGCGCGGACCTCCCGACGCGCGGCCGGTCGATCTCGGCGGCAAGCGCTGCGATCTCGCGCGTGGCCCGGCTGTCGGCGTCGATCTCGGATGCCAGCCGGCCGGACTGCGCGGCATTGGCGAAGACGACGCGCTGGCCGATGGTGGCGGTGAGCAATGGCGGATCGTGGTCGGCCAGCGTCTCGGCCGTCTCGCGGGCGATAACGGTGCGCGCGCCGCAACGGTTAAGCACGAAGCGGGCGGCCAGTTCTGGCCGGTAGATGCGCGCTTCCCTGAGAAGGGCCAGCATCTCGGCCGACGCCCAGCCGTCGAATGGGGATGGCTGCACCGGGATCAGCACCAGATCGGCAGCAAGCAGCGCCGAGCGCATCAGAGCGGCAACGCGCGGTGGCCCGTCGATGACGACGTGATCGGCGTCGCGGGCCAGCTCCGGGGCTTCCCGGTGCAAGGTGTCGCGGGCCAGGCCGATGGTGCTGAACAGCCTCGGCAGCCCCTCATGGCTGCGTGTCTGCGACCAGTCGAGTGCAGAGCCTTGCGGATCGGCGTCGATCAGGATGACGCGCCGTCCTTCAGCCGCCCAGGCTCCGGCGAGATGCAAGGCCAGCGTGGTCTTGCCGACGCCGCCCTTCTGGTTGAGAAGCGCGACGATCATGGCGCACCTCGCCGGCCAAAAGCAGCACTGGCACCGGCACCACGGATCGCGTGCGCAAGCGTCAAAGAAGAAGAGTTAGATTCTTTGTTAGATTCTTCTATAGAGTCCGGCGCGCGATTTGCGCCTAATGTCCCGATACTGCGTGCGCCTAATGTCCCGATAGGATTCACACGGGTTTCCACAGGCACTGTGGATGGATTTTCAGGAAGAAAGCGCAGCAGTTCGCGCCCGTCCTCCCATTCGCTCTGGAGGCGGTATCCGGGCAGCGACTGGCGGTTTGCGATCCTGCGCAGGTCGAACGCGAAGTCGGACGGTCGCGCCGCGCTGCCGGATTTCTGGTGAAGGTGGGAGACCTCGAACGCCCAGCCCTCGGGCTGGCGACCGGCGTGCTTGCGGGCGACGCGATACAGCCAGCGCTCGATCCCGCCTGTCAGCCGGAAATAGGCCGGGTCGATGGTCAGGACCAGCGAGCGGTCGATGACGCTGTTGTAGAACCATTCGGGCAGGACGAACTCCATGCCCTCGACGCGGCCGGTGTGCGTCGTCATTTCCTCCCACTCGTTGATCCACGAAAACTGACGCCGCCGCCAATGCTTGCCGTTGCGGATGGTCGTGGCGATGACGGTGGATTGCAGGCGCGAGAGCGCGGCCTTGAGCAGCAGATAATCGCGGTTTCCGGTGGCCCGCCCGATCGAGCGCAGGAGTTGGTAAGGCATGAAGCGGAAGAAGCGCGACGTGGGGATGCCGTTGTTCTCGGCCGCGACGATTTGCGAGGCGGCCCAGATCAGCACATCGGCATCCCAGATCGTCGCCATGCCATGTTCGGGCATGGCCAGCACCTGCACCTCGACATCGGCGGCCCGGTAGAGGATCGGCGTGGTGCGGGGCCGCTTCGCCAGTGAGAAGAACGGCCGTTCCATCAGGTCGCGCTGGTCGCGCGGCGTGGCGTCGCCGGTCGCCACGATGAACGGGTCCAGGCGGGTGCGCTCGCTGTCTTCGCTCCGCTGCGCGGGTCTGGGATCGTCGTCGCGCAGCATTTACAGCTCGTCCCGCTCTCGGGGCGTCAGCGGGCGCGCGGCGAAGACCGTGCCGGCGTTCTTGTCGCTGGTGGATTTGCGGGTGCCGATGGCGCTCCACGCTTCCAGATCGCGGACGGCGTAGAGGACGCGGCCGCCGACCTTGCGATAGGTCGGGCCGGTGCCATAGGTGCGATGCTTCTCAAGGGTGCGGATGGACAAGCCGAGGAAGCGCGCGGCTTCCTTTGTGCGCAGCAGGCGCGGCGGCAGGTCCGCATTAGGGCGGATGGCCATGGAATCTCTCTCCGGTTCGTCAGACAGGCGGCTGTCGCAGCGACAGCGGGCTGTGTCGGACGATGGCGAGGGATCGGCGGCCTGTAGCGTGCCGCAGTTGCGCCTATGCGCTGGCGGCACCCCCTGACGGGTGATAGTCAGCCGGAAAAGGTGAGAGATTTCAGCGGCTCAATGCCCATCGCGCCAAATTGCCGAAGACATTCGCGCGCGGGTCGGCTAATAATGCGGGTGGAGCAGACGCGCTGCTCTGGGGCGTAGTAACCCCTGTTGACGGTTGGTGCCGGCCGTGACGGCACCACACTCCTTGACCCTATGGTCGGGGAGCCTGTGGCGTATGCAACAGGCTTTCCAGCTAAAGGCCATGGGGCCGTTCAACACGGTTACTAACTCCCCGATCACCAGGAGTCAGAGAGTTTTGTTTGCGGGGGCGCACCGCAAGCCATCGCTCTCCCAGGATGAAGGGGAATGACGATGCGGGTTCCGGTCGAACTTGATCCCGATGTGGATGACGTAGCGCCGACAGGCGACGAGATCACCAGCTATGACGAACGGCATTTCGTGACCTATCTCCGTCTCCTCGACGCCAAGGCCGAGGATGCAGATTGGAAGGAAGTCGCTCAAATCGTGCTGCACCGCGATCCGGTCGCCGAGGAGCTTCGGACCTATCGGTGCTGGCAGAGCCATCTCGAACGGGCGCAATGGCTATCCCGCGAGGGTTATAAGCGGCTTCTGGAGCACGCTGCGGCCAACAAGGCGTGATGCCGTAACATTGGCGACAAGCGATGACATCCACCGGACTCAGGGTTTGCCGGGTTTGACCGGATAGTGCAGCAGCATGCGATAGCCGCCGCGCATCATCTTGATGCCATGCGCCACGAGCCTGCGAGCCTTGTTCTTGCTCGGATCACCCTCGAAATCCTCCTTGTTGCCGTGGAAGTCGAGCAGGATTTCCGCAATGGCGCGATAGCTCTCGCCGCATAGTCGCGCATCCAGCGCGCGTAGGGACAGGACGTGCCATTGCCGGAGTTGGTCGGGAAGGATGCCGATAGGCGGTCCCGGCGGTCGCTGGGTGAGAGATCGCCAGAGACGCCGTGCGGCATGGATGCGAAGCTCCAACAAGGAATCCATCGGCAGGGTCACGGCGTAGAAGGCGGCGGTGTCCGGCATCGCTTCGGGTAGCCAGAACTGGTGCGCTATGTCACCTGCCTGCCAGACACCATGCCAGCCATCGGCCGCGCGGCGCAGATCGAGACCGTCAAGACGGGCGAACGTGATCGGCAGGTCTGCCGCAATGTCCTCGTGGCCGACCAGCGATAGCATGACCGCCTGCGGCTGAATGCGCGGAGACCAGAACAAAGTCAGATTGTCAGGCGATGTGTCGGGGTCGCTTGGGAAATCGCAACCCCCATCGCAGCGCGAACCGTTCCAGTTGCGGCCCGCCGGCTTGTCCGGTCAGGGCAATGGTCTGGAAATCGTTGCGATAATCGTCATTGCGACGAAGATATTCCCAGGCGAAGCCGGCGGCGGACAGATGCTTGGTGTGCCCGTAAGCCGCCGGAGCACGCCAGTCGATGCTAAGCATGGCGTTACCTCCGAATACCGGGCTGCACAGGACAGGCCCGGTTCGGAAGCCTGCGAGATTTCAGGAACTGGCTGTAGCTGCCTCAACGATATAAGTTGTGCCTCTAAGTCGATCGATGGTTTGGTTATTTTTGTCTTAAAAGTGCTTATTTGGATTCGCGAGCCGGGCACAGCCCGGCGAGCGGCGGCCGTGTCCCGGCATGGCCGCGCCGCCGATCCGCTGAGGCGGATCGGCGCAAAAATTGAGGAACCTGAAAGCCTGAAAAGCGGAAACCCGTAGAGCCGGTTTTCCGGCTCTACGGATTAGCGGTCATCGGGCCTTGAGGCGCTGCATACCTTCGGCCAGCGTCCAGAGGGCGCGATTGAGAGTCACATTCTGGTCGATGCCGTTGATGGGGCGGGTCTGGCTGCGGCGGATGCGGCCTTCGGCGTTACGCTTGCGGCCATGGAGTCCACCCCGGATGATATTTTCCTGAATGGTGTTGTAGGTCATCCAGAGGTTTTGCCCGACATCCTCGCGGCGGCGCGGTTCGATGATCTGTTCCGGGCGGATCGGGCTTTCGTCCTCGCCATAGCGGGCGACAAGGCTGGCCTCGGCCAGAACGCGGCGCTCATCTTCGCCAAGCTGGATTTCCTTCATGGTTTCGCTGGCGTCGATCAGCCGGGGGAAGTCCTCCGCGACCGTATAGACGCCTTCGATAATGTCATGCTGGATATTGCCCTTGTGAGGAACGCGCACGTCCTCGAACCGCTCTCCCGCCACAAGGCTGTTGGTGCAGACGAAACGGAGCATTCCGGCGAACATCTGGTAGCTGCTGGTTCCGTCATGGCTGTTGACGATGATGACTTCCGCCGCCTCCGGCTTGCCGATGCCGCCATCCCGGCGCAGGCGCAGCATATGCTTGGCGTGGCCGTGGCGGCTGCCGTCACGCGGAACCGACTGCACGGCGAAGAACGGGAACCATCCTTCCCGCCGCAACCCCTCCACGATGTCGATGGTGGGGACATAGACGTAACGCTCCGACCGGCTGTCATGGGCCTCGCGGGCGAAGATGGACGGGACATGACGATAGAGCGCTTCGTTGTCGAGCGCTTCGCGCCCGCTGATCTGATGGCTGTTGCGGCCGAACCGGGTGGCAAGGTGATGATAGGTCATGATCTTGATCCTTATGGGCTTGGGTTGGAGCGCAGCGCTGCGCTGCAACCCTGGCCGTCGCCGAGACCGGGGGGTGCAAGGCGCAAGGGCGGACGGGCGGAGGGGGATCACCCGGCCTGCACAAGCGGATCGAAGTCGTGACGAAGGTGCGCAGCACATATCCGCGCGGAAGGCTGGGGATACCGCCCGGCCGCCCTTGTGCCGCGCCAGGGGGCAGCGCTCCCAAGCAACCAGCTCGGCCAAAGCGAAGCGGAGGCCGGGGAGAAGATTTGATCGGGATACGCGAAACTTGAAAACCGGAAAGCCGTGTATCCTGATCTCCTTGTTTCGTGAAAGGCGGCGGACATGAGCAAAAAGAAGCCCCGCTCGGTTGAGCGGGGCAGTTCCGGGAGCCGGTCTTAGTCGCCGTTGCGGCGGGACCAGATGAGGTTGTGGGACTTTCCGTCCTCGGCTTCGACCAGGCTGGCGTAGATCGGCGCGGGGAAGCTCGGATCGTCCAGCTTGACGGAGAGGTATTCACGCTGCGTCTCGCGGGCGGTCTTCTTCCAGGCCGCGCCGAACTCGGTGGCGCCGGCGAAGATGCGGAAGTCGGGGCCGCGCTCGCTGTCGCCCTCGCTTGGGACGAACTTGGCCTTGACGTTGAGGGTCAGGGTCTTGACCGCACCAGTGAAGCCCGCGCCGTTCTCGTTCTGGGTGAAGGTGCCGATGGTCGCCATTGTCGTATTCCTTTTCCTGTCGGGCCGCACCATTGCGACCTCGATGGCGGTCGTTGGACCGGGGACGATCGGCCCCGCACCCCTTGGGGCTGGAACATCGTGGAAGGCGTCCGGCGACTTCTTTTTTGCCTCGCGATGCAAAGCCGAAGGCGGCGGAAAAAAGCTGGCGGCGGACGTTGCGGGAAGACGAGCGAGGCGAAGCCGGTCTTCGGTCAGACCGTGCCAATCGAGGACGCGGATGGAGCGCCCGTTTCAGGAAATCGTGGGAATACGGCAAATGGCGGCCGTTCTGCGCCGCGCTGGGAACGGGGACGCTGCGCCGGTCGCCTTGGCTGCGGCCTATTCATCCTGACCTTCAAGGCCATTTCGTGTGCTGCGAGTGGGCGTTTGAGGCAGGCACGGTTCGCTTGGCGTGCCGGATGACTACGCCGCTTTCCTTCTGCCGCCGGTGCTCGCCCGGTTTGCGGAAGACCATCCGCGTGTGAATGTCGAACTTGTCTGCGAACCCTCGCGGTTGCTGGTGCCGGCGATAGATGAAGGGCGTATCGATCCGGCGATTGTGACACGGCTCCCGGCGCAATCCTTCGAGGTGTTGCGGCGGGAACCGTTCGTATGGGTCGCGGCGGTGAGTCATGTGGCGTGGTCGCTGGACCCGTTGCCGGTGGCCCTGTTCGAACCGGGATGCGCGGCGCGAATGAACGTGATCGATGCGCTTAGCGTAGGGTTTTTAAGGGGCGTTTATCGGAGGCGGCTGCCAATTACACCTCACCAGGCACGTCCTTCTTATTCCGCTTCTTCTTGCGGCCTTCCGCTGCCACAACCTGGTCCGCGATGAAAATCACACGCCCCGGAACGTCCATAAGCTGGAGCGCCTTCATGCCGCGCATAAGGCTGATGCGGGAGAACAAGGGCAGGTTCAGCGACCGCCCGGCGGGGTCTTTCCGGGTCACGATGCCGAAGACGATGCGGCATTTCCGGTCACGAACGAGCGTGACCATCGCATCCGCATCGCCATCGGCAAGCACTTCCCGGATAAGCGCCTCCAGCTTGTCAACGGCCTGCGGTTCCAGCCGCATCAATTCGATGGCGTTTACGCCCTGATTGAACAGATGGCTCAACTGAGCCGAGAGCGTCGAGACTTTGACATGATAGAAGGCAGCGACGCCGTCGCGGACCGCCAGCAGGTCGCAAGGCTCCACCGCGCTTTGCCCATCCGGGCTGATATTCTTTGTATCAAGGCAGGCGATAGCCGCGTCCCCCGCCCCAACGGCCGCATTGTATTCGCCCTCGCTCGGATGATCGTAGGGCGGGAGATCGCTGTCCGCGCATAGCGGATCGAGATAGGCGCTAAGCCGCGCGATATAGGTATCGTCGATGCGGTACCAATTGCCTTCGCAAAGATGGAAGGTTTCGCCTTGCGCGTCCTCCAGCGTCGTGTCGAAGACCAGGCTCTTGAAGATGCTGTAGCGATCGCGGCTGTTTCCGTCCTCGTCGGTCAGGACCAGCGCGTGACGGCGCAAATCCTCGACGCCCAGAGCATTCAGGTCGATCCCATGTTCATCCAGATATTCGTAGTACCGCCCGATATAGACATCGTCATAGACGCGGCTGCGCCCGGCTCCGGCGAAGGCGGCGTAGAGGTTGTCGCTGTAGTTGATGATTTCCGGAACCGTGAGGTTGAGGTCGGGATTGCGCGCGCGAAAGGCCGCTAGGAGTTGGCCGTTCAGCGCCTCGATCTGCGCCGGATCACGGACCGGCATGATGTTCTGGATGTCCGGGAAAGCGGCCTTGTATTCCTCGCTCTGATATAGATCGAGCAGCTTCTCGCACAGCGCCGCCAGCCGGTCGGCCTCGACATCCGTGCTGATACGCAAATTACTGCCGCCTGTGGCGTGCCGGAACAGTTCCTTATGCTCATCGCGGACCTTGCCGGTCAGGCTGCGCAAGATCGTGCTGTCACGGTCGAAATCGAACAGCGTCAGTTCAGACTCGATCGGAAGCTGCGTCCGCTGGCGCTTGGCCGCACCGGGATCGAGCGTGTCGGTGCTTTTAAGCTTGTGCGGGTCAAGGCTGTTCAATGTTACCCGCAGCCCAAAATCATATTCGTAGCTGGAGTCGATCAAGTTATGGGCGACATGGCCGAAGGAGAGCGCGAAACACCGCCCGCCGACCGGCAGGAACACAAGGGCACCCTTGTTGACCTGCGTCAGGTTTTTCTCGACGTTGAAATATGACTTCCACCATGGCGGGCGCGGGTCGCTGTCCAGCACGAACAGCGTTGCGCCTTCCGGCAGGCCCTGCGCGCCGATATCGTCATCGAGCGCATGGTCCTCCCGCAGCGCGTTGGCAGCATCATAGCCTTCCTTGAGAAGGTATATCGAGAAAGCCCTGCTCTTTGCCATGCCGCCCCCGGCGCGCGATCAACATCTCGCTTCTTAAACCTGCAATAGCAGAAAGAAGACGGGGACGCATGTCAATGACGAGCGGCACAAGCCTAAGTATTGCAGGCTTATTCCCTGGATATGGTGCCATCGTCTCCAAGATGTGTCCCGCCGGCCGCCTGATAGAGCGCCAAAGAGATTCCGCTGCCGAGTCGGCCAGTGCCTTCCATTCGGGGTTCGCCTGCACTTGCGCGTGTTCGCAAAGCTCGCTGGCAACCGCGCGACTCAGGAAGGATGCCATGTGCGAGACCTCATGCCGCCCGCTATCATCCATTTCCGGCATGTGCTGAACCTCGTCAGAATCCTGCTGCCATCATATTGCGAAGCCCGAGCGGCAAAACCCCGGCCCGAGAGTGGGAGGGCAGTGCCCACTTGGCCCCTGACCGGGCACTGCCGCAGGTTACATGCTATCCTGCGCGGGCGTGGATGCGGCCTGTTACTGAGACAATATTGGCGGGCTTTCGGCGCTATCAACTATACGGGGAAAGGGCCGGGTACCGGGGGCAACAGAATGAACAAGAAAGCAAACAAGACCGTTCTCGAAACCATACTCGACTGGTCGGCTGACCGCCCGCTTTGGCAACGCGATGCCCTGCGCCGGATCGTGACCGGCGGAACGCCCGATGACGATGGGGTGAAGGACATCCTCGCCCTGTGCAAGAAGGAGCACGGTGCCGAAGGTATTGCGTTGGAACCGGCGGCTCTCGAAGCCGCGCATTTGCCTGCCGCCCCCGCCGGCGGCGAGTCGATAGCACTGGCAAGCGTCGGGGATATCGCCGGTGTAAACCAGCTTGCCTCCGGCCAGTCCCTACTGTTTGAAGCGGCGGGGCTCACCATCGTGTACGGGCCGAACGGGTCCGGCAAGTCGGGTTACGGGCGAGTGCTCAAGCGTGCCTGCCGCGCGCGCAAGGCGGGCGAGATCATGCCGGATGCGTACAACCCGCCGCCCGCCGGCAACGCGACCGGCACTTTTTCGATTCTCAAGGACGGTGTAGCCGCACCGCCCGTCAGTTGGACCGACGACGGCAAGCCGGACGCGGTGCTGTCTGCCGTCAGCGTCTTTGACCGGGACTGCGGCTCGGTGCATGTGCAGGAAAAGAACGAAGTGGCGTTCAGGCCCTTCGGCTTGGATATTCCCGACGACCTCGCTGGCGTTTGCCAGGCACTCAAGCAGAAACTGGGTGCTGAAGAAACTCAGCTCAATGCGGTCCGCGACCCGGTCTTCGAGAAGCCGACGTGGAACCCGGCCACGCCGGTCGGCGCGATCATGTCAGCACTGAGCCATGACACCGATCTTGCCGCGCTTGAGAAACTTGGTGAGATGAGCGCCGACGAGCGCGCGCGGCTGGCACGCCTTGACGAAGACCTGCTGAAAAACCCGGCGGACGCTGCCGCCGAACAGAGGCTTTTTGCCGGCAATGTACGGCAGCTGATCGCTACCCTGGACAGGCTTGCCCCCGCCTATGGGGATGAAAAGCTGGCCGGGATGAAAACGCTGGCGGACGCGGCGCGGGACAAGCGGGCGGCGGCCGATCTTGCCGCGCGCGAGACCTTTGACGGCCTTTCCATTCCCGGTGTCGGCGGGGAAACATGGCGGGCGCTATGGGAGGCCGCCCGCCGCTATTCGGAACAAACGGCTTATCCCGGCGCGCCTTTCCCGCCCACAGGGGACGAAGCCTGCGTCCTGTGTCACCAGGCGCTGCATGCGGATGCCAAGGACCGGCTGGGGAGCTTCGAGGCATTCGTCCGCGCGGATGCCGAATCACAAGCGGCGCGCGCCGAGCAGGACTATTCTGAGGCTCTTGCCGCATTCACGGCGCGGCAACCGGACGTGCGCGTGATCGCGCAGGCGCGCCAGCGCATCGCCCTCCAGAACCCCGGCCTTGCCCGCAAGGTTTTGCGCTTTGTCGCCAGCGCGGATTTGCGCCGCCTGAAATGCCTTTGCGCCCTTTCGACCGCTGACCCGCTAATCCTGCCGCCGTTTTCGCCGTCACCGAAGGCGGAGCTGGAGGCGTTAGCGGCCACTCTGGAAGCCTATGCTGCGGAACTTGACGAAGCGGCCGACGCTGAGGGCCGCGACCGGCTGATCCTCGAACGTGACTCGTTGACGGACCGGGCGGCGGTTGCCGACTTTCTCGAAATCGCAAAGAAAGAAATCAAGCGACTTGATGACCTGCGCATTGTCCGCGCCTGCATCACTGACACGGCAACCAACGCCATCACCAAGCTCGGCAACGATATCGCCGACAATGTCATCACCCCGAAAATGCGCGACCAGTTCCAGTCGGAAATTGTCCGTCTCGCAGCGGAGAAAGTGCGCGTGGAAGTCGTGCGTTCGGGCGGGCAGTACGGCTCGCCCAACTACCAGGTCCGCCTCTTTGCCAACCCGAAAGCCAAGATCCATATGGTCCTGAGCGAGGGTGAGCAAACCTGCGTCGCTCTCGCCGCGTTCCTCACCGAACTGGCGACGGCCCAGCATAAATCTGCGCTGGTGTTCGATGACCCGGTGACATCCCTCGATCATCGCTGGCGCGAAAAGGTGGCGGACCGGCTTGTCGAAGAATCCGCAACCCGCCAGATTATCGTCTTCACCCATGACATGGTGTTCGTGAACGACCTTCACGACAAGGCCGTCCGCGAGGCTGTTCCTATGAAGCTCGTCAGCCTGTCGCGAGGGCCAGCCGGGACGGGCATGGTCACGGACGGCTTGCCCTGGCAGCACGCCGGTATCCGCGACCGGGTTGATAAGCTGGAAAAGGCGGCGCGAGAGGCGCGGAATCTGTATGACGCGGACGATGAAGAAGGATACCGGGACGCAGCCGTGAAAATCTATGACCGGCTGCGGGCGACGTGGGAGCGCGGGCTGGAGGATGTCGCCTTTGCCGGGGTCATCCACCGCCACCGGGACTATATCGACACGAAGAACCTGAAACGGGTGACTGTCGTTGAAGACGCGGATGTCGAGACATTCCGCAAGAATTTCAAGAAGTGCAGCGACCTCGTGGACGCGCACGACCCGTCGCGCGCACGGGACGGCGCGGTGCCGCCGCCCGACGACATCCTTGCCGACATCAAGACTCTTGCGGATTGGGCGGATTCGATCCGGTCCCGGCAGAACGCCTTGCCGTGACCAGCTCGTTCGCCCTGAATGCTTCGTGCCAGGGATCGTCACCCGAATGGGCGGAGACAGCATGGTTGGCACCGTAGAGCCGGCACATCCGGCGGCATAGAGCCAGGTCCGCGCACGCGGAGGCACCACAATCTGGGCAGCCGTACAAGACGATTAAATTCGCTGCTTTACAGCAAACCGACAACCCTGTTGGTGGCCACCGTGCCAAGGCAAAAAAGCGTTTGACGCTGTGCCGAGGCCTGCCGCCACGAACGTGCAAGGTCGGACTCCCAGGGGGTCACGATCAGCTCGAAGGAACCGTTGGTCAGGCGGCGGAACATGACCGCCGAGTCGGCATAATTGAACCCGCCCTGTGCGGCAGTCGGCAGGTTCATCCGCTCCATCTTGTTATTGCCATGCCAGGTCAGTCGCCGGTCGTTCCACACGCGCGCGCCGCTGCGGAGGACGGGCTCACCGATTATCAAGTTATGCGGATAGTCGTATTGGTCAAACACGAAGCCGAAGAACCGGTGTCCGCCGCGCGGCAGCTCCAGTTGGTTGCTCGATCCGCCCTGAAGGGCCTCGCCGTGAACCCACATGGCGGCATAGTCGGCGGGGTTGATCACTCCGGTTTCCATGGCGACGCGGAACAAGGGCAACGCGGCACCCGCCACCGGTGCCGGTGTTGCTACAGGCTGTGCCTCCTGCTCGATTTCGGGCGGCGGCGGCTGGGCCTGTCGCAGGGCGGTATAGGCTGCGAGCAAGTCGTCGGTGAGAGCAGTCGTTTCAAAGCGGGCCTTGTCGAAGGCTTCATCGGCATCGGCGCGCGGAACGCCCTGCTGTGCCCATGCCGCCTCGGTATTCACGCTAAAACCGCGGCTGGTCAGGTTCGCCGAGCCGACCAGCGTGCAGCATGTTTGGGGATCGGTGCCAAAGACGTATAGTTTGGGATGAAAGGCGCGCAGCGGCATAAGCGAGCCCTGCGCCAGCCTCTGCGCGCCCGACACGAGAACAGTGGCGTTCGCCAGCCCGCGCCAATGCTGCAAGGCTTGAGGTTCGGTAAGGCCGAAATCAAAGGATGTCACAAGGGTTTTGGGCATCGCCGCGAATGCGACCGGCCCCACGGCATTTGCGACGGCAGACAGCAATATGTTTGCGCCGCCGAGCGTGACGTATGCGGAGGCGGCGCGGATATCGATGGCCCCCGCCGCGACCATATCGACGAGAGCATTGCGCAAGCGCGCCGGTTCTGCGGCGTTCTGGACGATCAGCATACCGGAGCCTGCGTCCCGCTACCGCTGCCGCCGGATGGCGCGGTGGATGCACCGGCCAGCGCCGATTGCGCCAATGTTTCAAGCTGCGCCAGTAGCGGCGATGCTTCGAGCAGCGTGCGCAATTTGCGGCGGCGCGCCGTCAGTGCTTTGGCAGGATCAGCCAGATACAGGTCCGTCGTGCAATGGCCGTCCGCTAGTGTGGCAATATCCTCGGCAAGGACCGCGATCTGCTGATGATCGCCGTTGGCGGCATCGTACGCGGGCATCATTCTGTAGGGTAGCGTGTGAAGATGCCGCTCCCCAAAATCGCCCTTCGGGTTAAACGCGAGGGTGGCGTTGGTGAGAGCCTCGCTGTTGAGCATCCCGACCTGGTACCAGGCCTCGTCCGCGTCCGTCACAACTTTCCAATACAGCGTCTGGTCAACGACAAGGTCCTGAGCCTGCGCAACCGGAACGCACGCCGCGCAGATGATCTTGCCGCCGGCACCGGCCAGAATGAGGTACCCGCTCATACCGAAGACTTGCTTGGAAAGCTTACCCCGCTCATCGATGCGCTGTTGGAGCGACTTGCCTTTCCCCACCGTTTTGAGCCTCTGGTTGATCGCGGCGAACCGCCGTGCGGTCTGGGTAAAGCCCTGCCTGCGGATTTCGGCCTCGTCGAGAATGCTCCACGTTCCGCCCGCCGCGCGCAACGCCGGCAGAGCCAGCGGCGCGCGATGGACACCGAGCACGAACGGCAGCAGGTTTTCCGACTGGGCCATGCGGAAAAGAAAGCGCGGCGCGACGTGGCCGGGGAAGCGGTCTGCCGCCATTTCTTTGGCTGATTTGATCGTAAATCCCCACGCGGAAGCGCGTGTCGGCGTATCGACGCGAACCTCCGCGCCCGCATTCTGGACGATGTCCACGCAGACGGCCGTGCGCGGCATAAGGTCGGCTCCTTGCTGCGGCAGGTCGCCGCCACCGCCGGCCACGGCTGAACCGCCGCCCGTTTCGAGCACCCAGGCGCTGCGCGCCGAACCGATGGTGCGAACCGAAAAGCCTGCGGCGTTCAGCCCCGCGTCTGTCGCCACAAAGCCGCTAAACGTGCTTTGTGGAAGACCGGTCGTATTCGCTTTTTTGTGACCGACTAGCGCCGCGCCGGGATATTTGAAGGTTCCCGGCGCGACCTGCCAGATTTCGGCGATGTCGAACGGGACGGGGCGGTCGCTTGTCAGGAAATCATGCTGCCTGAGCCTTTCGTGGTGGGTGCCGTTCAGCACCGTGCCGGGTACAAGACAGGCGACGCAGGCATCCGGTCCCAAATAACGGTCGATGGCATGAAGCAGGTGCATCGTGCCCAGCTCAAGATGGAGAAAGGACTGTCCTGCGGGCTGGATGCCGTAGAGTTTCGCTCGGCCTTTCAGCAAGTCCCGGTACGGGTTGTCGGCCAGCCCGCTCATGGCGAGCCATGGCGGATTGGACACAAGCCCGTTGAAGTGGCCGGTCAGGAGCCCCGGCCTGTAGGTATTGCGCAGGATGAACGCCCAGATGCCGTTGCGCCCGGCAACGGCCAGTTCAGCCATGCGATGCGCCAGCGGGAACAGCGCCTCGGAAAGCTGCTTGTAAAGCTCCGGCGACAACGTGATCCCGAACACGGCGATCGTGCCATCGAGAAAACTATCCGCGTCCGCCTTGCTGAAACCCGCAACGGTTCCGCGCTGCTGCGCATCGCGCGCCTCGTCATAGGCCCAGTCCACGATCTTGTCGAAAAATTCGCGGTATGCCGGCTGTACCAACGCTGTCGGCAGATGTACGGTCGTGCCGTCAAGCGATACCGGTATGGTATCGCTTTCGCCGACCAGCGGAACTGACGCCGAAACCGGTGTGACGGCGAACAGCGAGTCCGCATGATAGACCGGGATGACGATGGGCTTCGTCGCCGCCTTGATCTCAGCCGAGAGGCTGACGACCCAGGTCGTCTTGGCGAGACTGACCGCCAGCGGGTCGATGTCGAATCCGGTCGCCACGTCTTCAAGCTGTTCGATGGCGGAAAAGCCGAACCGGACCCGTGTGGCCTTTATGATTTCTGCGAGCATCGTGCCGGACCCGCAGCACATATCGACGATCCGGGGGCTTTCCCCGTTCGGGAGGCCGTCGATGCAACGGTCGGCAAGCAGGCGCGCGAGCCAGTGCGGGGTCCATTCCTGGCCGAGCAGCTTGCGCTGGCTGCGGCGGGCGAGCTGCGCCATAAAGCGGCCGAATAAATCCTCTTCGGGATACCAGCTGAAATCGTAAGCATAGAGATCGCGCTGGAGGTCTCGGGCCACCGCGACAAGCCGGTCGATGTAGACCGGGCTGAGAAGCCAGCCGAAATAATCCTGCTCGACCACATTCTCCAGCTGGAAATTGTTGCGGAAGAATTCCCCGTTCAGGATTGTCTTCAATTCGTCGTCCGTGCTGAGCACCGCCTTGCCTGTCAGCACGTTCGCGCTCAGAAGCCGCGCGAGAAGGGTCACGTAAGCTTCATCGACATACGCGGTGGTGCGGAAGGTGCCCGCCGGTCCCTCCAGATGATCGACGAACTGCGACCAGAGATCGGTGGCAAGGCCCGCCGACGGATCGGCCTTGCGCCCCTCGTCCACCAGCAGCGACAAAGGCGCCGCGCTGTTCTTGTATGCAGCCGAGTCAATGCCAAGGTCGGAGGCGAGGAATTCTGACCTCAACGGCCGCGACTGTTCGCGCGCCAGATGCTTCTTGATAAAGCCGCCGAGCTGCTCGGCGGACAGGACGCTGTCATCAAGCAGCTTGAGCTCGTCTATGACGACGAGCGTGATGTCGGCAGCGGTGCAGGATAATGAATCGACCCCTGCTGCAAGCTCAGCATCGTAAGCGTACCATTCGACCGTATCCGACAATACGCCCCGGACCGTTGAAACCGGCATGCCCGCGCGGACCAGCCCCGCTGCCTGCTCCTGCACCTGCGCGGAGCCGGTATCGCGCTTAGCAGTGTTGCGCAGATCGGATTCGTACTCAATCGTGGTCGAACCCACCAGATTGTCGATGAAGCGGGACGCGGCCTTGCCTGATCCAGTGCCCACCTTGGTATGGGCTTCCGTGCCTTCGGTGTAGTTGTTGATCCAGGTCTCATGCGCGGTGTCCGGGAACATGAGCCGCAACCGCCCCTGGAACTCGCTGCGCAGCACCGCCTCTACATGACCTGCATCCCGCAGCATACGGCAGCGCGCGATAGTTTCACGAATGCGAATAATATCAGCTGTCATGGACGGTCCTTTGACGGGCGACGCACGCAGCCTCAAGGCGAGAGTCGAGGTGGCGCGCTACGTCTTTAAGGTTGTTTTCATTCATGCCGGGCAACGAAACGGCCAGGATGAACATGTCGATCTGGTGCCGGGCTGTCGGTACACCCGCAGCCAGTTGCTGTCCGAGCGCGGCAAGTCTCTCGCGGTCGCGGTCCGATAAAGCGGGAATTGGCACCTGACGGATATGCGTCGCTTCGAGTTTGAGCGCGCCGCCGCCAAGAGGTGTGCCGGCGGCTTCCATGGCCGCCCGGCTCCAGCTGCTATGGAACAGGGCGTAGAGCGCATGCGCTGTCCATCGCTTCTCATCCGCCCACAGGGTTGAGAAGTTGGCATCGATCAGAACCGGCGGCTGCGTATTCAGCGCGACAGACGGTGTCCCGTGATTGATCCGCGGCGTGAAGATCGAGGGCAGGTGGCGCGCGGTGAAGGCCGGCAACATGTACCAGAAGCGCGGAACGTCGCGGCCGTTGGTTGGCCGGCGGACATTGGTGCGCACCGCCGAAAGGTCGGGAATGAACCGCGCCGGCTCTTTGGGATCCGGCGCATACCGGGCTACCAGCCGCACGAACGATGCCAGTTCGGGCGGCATGACGCGCGGCACGGACATGCCCCGCCTGCGGTAAGCCTCCGTCGCTTCGGTGACGGCTGGCTGGTCTTCCGGCAAGACCCAGTCCGACAGATCGAGCGCGCGTGTTGCCGGAAGGTGGCCGCTCGCAAATGCCTGCATATCGGCCTGGCGATGGAGAACCGGCCGCAGCGCGTCCGCCGGAACACGGAAACGCATGTTCTGAAAGCTGTCCGACGCTTCGACGGTGACGGTTTCGCCCTCATCGTCACCGGCAAGCGTTACATAGAAGAACCGGTTGCAGCCAGAGCGCAGGCCCTGGCTGACCCGGATACCCGCCTGTTCGAGCGTCTGGAGGTGCGCCGGCACCGCGCCGGGCGGCAGCATGTCCCGCAATCCTTCCGGTATCGCCGCCCGCCTTGCGTCCCCGGCGGAAAATAGCGGCAGGGCATCGCGCCTGTTTTCGGCCTTTTGGAACCAGCCCTTGCGTGCAAGGCGTTGCTCCAGTGTGCGCCATTCCTCATCCAGCACAAAGGGGCGGCGCTCAATGCCCGGCACGTCCCCGTTCGCCGCGCCCGCCCATGCCGCAAAATCCCGCTCCGGTTCCGAACCGGGAAAGGCGCCGCCCACAAGCGACTCTCTGCCCGCAGCCGCCGGTGCAACTTGCAGCCAGGTTGCCGGCAAAAGCGACCGGCCTGACACGGGCGCTTGCGCCTCGTCCCAAGAAAGCCGCCGCGCGATCACAAGATGCGTGCGCACCAGCGCATCGGAAAACCAGCCGGGCTGTGTATCCGCGACAATGTACTCAAGGCGAAACGAGCGCAGCAGCAGGTAGCGCACAACATCGGCATAGTCGCGCGAACGCCAGGTGGCGGGAACGACAAGGGCCAGGCGACCGCCCGGCCGTGTCAACAGGGCGGACAGGAGCCAGGCCGGTATGGAAAGATCGGCAAGGCCCGAATAGCCGTCAACCAGTGTCTGCCAGAGCGTGCGCTCGCCGCCGATCATGCGCGCATCAACAATCGCGGACAGGCCCCGGCGCACGTCACCGACACCGGCACCGTTCCCGTTTTGCGATTGGTATCTCACATAGGGGGGATTGGTGATGACGAGATCGTAGCCGGGGGTATCTAGCGCCGCGATGGCGGCGGGGTCAAAAGCACTTCCCGTGAGAACATGGCTGCTCTCCGCAGCTTCGTCCGCCTGCAAAGCCGCCATCCTGCGACCGCAGAAGGCGGCTGTTTCGGAATCAAGCTCTATTCCGTGCAGTCGGCTGATCCGAGCTCCCCGCGCCTGCGCCGTCAATGCTGCCGCATCAAGGAGGTCGCCGTGCCCGGCCATCGGATCGATCACCGTGCGCGCGACGGGGTCGAGCGCTAGGTGCGCGAGAAGCGCCCCCAACGGCAACCCAGTAAAGAACTGCCCCAGCCGTTTGCGCTGAGCCGGCGGCAGGCTTTCCTCAAAGGACCGTGCCGAGGACCTGATCGCGCCGACTGCGTCAGTCGCCGGCACTGCATAGAACTCCGGGCAGCGGCTGTTCGGCGTACCAGCGATAGAAGACGTCCGCGTCGAGCGGGACTTGCTGATGATGGCTGAGGAAATGCGTCACGAGGCGGGAGTAAAGCCTCTGCGCCGTCGCTTCGGCCGGATCATGCGCGGCGGTCGCCGCGCGGTGAAGGGCCGTTGCGACCGTCCATACACATTCGTCCGCACCGGTCTTGCTTTCGATCCGGGCCTCGGCCTTACGACGGGGCCCCAACAGGAGCACGGGATCGCCGCGCACGGCTCCTTCCGTTGTGACCTGTTTGAAGCTGCCCTGCTTCTTGTCGAGAACCCCCGCATACTCCACGTCAAAGCCCGCATCCTGGTAGGCGCGCTGCAAGGCGTTCCAGACTTCGGCGGATGCGGAATGAAACACCATCGTGGCTTTGCCGGACGGCTTCAATATCCGGCGTGCCTCGCTGAACGACTGGGTCAGCAGGTCCCGGTACTCGTCAATGGCCTTGCCTTGGTCTGGGCTAACGATGGCTTCATCTGTGCGGTCGGTGAAGGTCTTGAGCCAAGCCTCGTTTATATAACTGAGTTCGGCATAGGGTATGTTGGCTCCGAAGGGCGGGTCCGTGAATACATAGTCGATACTACCGGACGGCAGCGCGACAGCGCAGCTAGATCCGTGGACGACTTCGACCTTGCCGCTGCCGCCGTGGATTGTCTCAAACGCCTGCGCAATTGTTGTCAGCTTGCGCCGCAATCCTGCAAAAAAGTTCTTTTCGACCGGAAGGCCGCTGACATAGAGCACGCCGGGTTGGGCACTGGTGACGACTAGGTCTTTCTGGCCGGACTTCGCCACGACGCGCGTCATGATCGTGCCGTGCGCCGCGTTATAGCTGAGCAGCCAGAAGCGCAGCCCTTCGCGGAGCGCGCCGCGATACGATTCCACACGCTCCCACATGCGGGCGAAGACGATGAGATTGCGCCGCGTGTAGAAGTGATGAACGTGCGTAATGCCCTGGTGGTAGCCTTTTCGGTAAAGATCGCCCCAGGGGATCAACGCCTGCGGGACGCAGGACGGGATCGGCTCCGCCTCAATCTTCTTGATAAGCGTCAGGTCGGCGGCTGTGGCCCGGCGCGACCAGCGTTTTTTTCCGGTCGAACCATAGACGCGGGCCATTGCGCGTCCGCGCAATGCGCGCTGCTCGCCCAGCACATCATCCTGTTCCTGCACCGTCACCCGTTGCACATCATCCATCGGCGCTTCATGGCGGCATTTCGGGCAGGAGAAGGTGGAAGAAATCTCCGCCGGATCGAGCGAAACGCACGCATCCCACAACGTGACAGAGCTGCGGCAACCGGGGCAGCGCAGCTTATCGCTCCAGATCAGGTGACGAAGGGAGCCTTTCGCGCCGGAGGGATCGCGCGCTTCATACATCCAGCCGTCTTCGCTCTCCCCGGCCGCCAGGACATCTTCGGCGGCCTTCCTGAACGCGGCAGGATCGGGCGGATTGGTCAGGGTCCGGCCGACAAACGAGCCGAGCGCGCCCAGCTCATAGAGAACGGCATTGCGGGCACCCCACTGCACGTCAAGACCAAGGCGGATCGCTTCGGCGCGCAATTCCTCGGTTGGCCGTTCACAAAGCAGCGCCGCGAGGCCGGTCGTCCCGCTGCCCCCGAACCCGTCAAACACGGTGTCGCCGGGTTTGGTATGGGCGGCGATATAGAGGGCAATCGCCTCCGGGGAAATCTTTGTCGGGTAGGGAAAGGCCCCGTACAGGGCACCGGTGCGCTTTGCCGCCAGTGGCTGGCGGTAGAGGGCATCCAGAGATTTGGCGGGCATCGCCGGCGCTGCCTTGCGTGGCCTGTTTGCTGTGTGAAGCATCTGTTCGTTTTCCCCCGGCATTTTCATTTGTTTCATGTCCGCTCTGGTGCCGCTGCCCGCTTGTCCAGAGCCGGCCGCCGCACAGCCCGTGCGGGCTGCTGGTGTCGCCGCAAATATTCATGGATGGCACGCCGCACGACCCAGGACACGGATACGTCGTCCTTTTCGGCGAGCGTGTTCAGCGTGTCGTAGTCTCCGGGCGTGACGCTGACGGTGACACGGGGGCCGAGCTTTTTTGATCGATCACTCATCGCAGACCTGCTAATGTTCCCCTATTGTTCACCTATTGTTCACCTTAGCGAGGTGTGATTCTAATTGCAACACAGTGCATCACTTTGACTCACAAGCATAGGCTATTCTTCCGCGTTTTCATAAGCTTCGGCCTGTCACCCCTCAAGGCCCAAGAGTCTCATACCCCTCGGCGCTCGCTCTGCCGCTTATAACCGTCATCGACGCGGTTTGACTTGTTCTGGTCCGGCGTCTCGCGCAGGACGGCTTTCGAGAACGGCACCTCCGCCTGTCCGGATCGCTGTCGGCCGATAGCGCAGGCGGTAAGGCCGGCACATACTTGTCGGCATGCTTGCGCTTGGTCCATTCGTCTTATGCGACGTAGCCGGACGACCTTCGCGTCAGCGCAAGCTGCAAAGGCGGCATAGCTATGTCATCTTCGTCGAAACCCGCCGATTGCCAAACGAAAGATAAAACTTCTTCGTCGTTTCAAGAGGTTGGAAACCGTTTTCAGGATTCAATTGGGAGGGCTATAGAGTAGATGTCGTGCCCATCGGGTTCCCGCATGGCCCGCCAGAACCTAGTTCACGGACGTTCATCAGGGTTCATTTCAGAGGCGATAACGCCTGAAAATACCGGCATTATCCGTTCACAGGAATTCACGAGCGGTCGCTGGCATTCAGAAGGTGGTATCTTTGTTGGTAGGTGCTTCGGAAGTACCAACACCAAGGGGGCAGATGCCGCTTACCGATACTGCTATTCGCGCGGCCAAGCCACGCGAATAGGCCTATAAGCTCTCGGACGGCGGCGGGCTTCATTTGTTGGTGCAAACCAACGGCTCTCGGCTGTGGCGCTTAGCCTATCGCTTCGCCGGCAAGCAAAAGACCTTTGCACTTGGCAGTTATCCGACAGTTTCCCTACAGAAAGCCCGAGAGGGCCGCGACGCGGCCAAACGACTCCTGGCTGAGGGGGGGCTTGTACCCAAGCGTTCAGAGGAGGCGTCAAAGGCTTGCTGAGAAGGTTTCCGCAGATTCTACCTTCAAGACCATTGCCCTTGAGTATCTCGGAAACCGGCGCCACGCTCGCTCGAATGTCAGCTTTGCGGCGCATCATCGTCGTTACTTGCGAAAGTTTCTCCCTCACCCAAAGCAGAGATATCATTCGTGCATCGCAGAGGGTGTCACTATCTGGGCCGGAGCAGCGCCCATCGTGACAGCCGAGCCGCTAGTGTCGTTCAGAATCCTGTCCACATGGCGTATTGGCCGATGGCGCCTCGTGTGTTGATGGCGAGTGCCCGGGCTGGGGCAAACTCGGTCAACTGTACCTGGATGATCTTAACCCCGTAGCCATCGAGTGCCTCGCAGCAGCGTTCGGTAAGTTTATCCTTGAAGGCTTGCCGATCCGCCTGGATCTCTTCCAAAGTGTGCTTGCTGATGACCTCGTAGATGGCGCCCTGTGATCGCTCCATGACGTCGGAGGCGAGGTCGGCGATCTGGGCCAGCGCGGCGATCACGTCGTCGATGTAATACGTCACCAGCGCGCCTGCGATGACCGTCTGCATATCCTTTGTCATGACGACTTTGGACTGGATCAGCTGCGTCTGGCGCACGACGGCGATCGTCTTGTACTGAGTTGCAACCGGCCAGTACCAGTGCAGCCCCGGCTTCCATCTCCGAATATGCCTGCCCCAAACGAAAGCGACTCCCTCATGTGTCGCCGGCACAATCACGAGCCAAGGAAACAACTTCATGAGGGTTTGGAAAATCTCGCCAATCCAACCGAATGCCCGCTCCACGCGTCTACTCCGTAGGTTTCCAATTCGCCCTGCCCGGCATGGAACCGGTCAGCAGCCTGTCAATAACTGCAGTCTCATTCATTCGATCAGTCGATGATCGTACGGCTTGCATCCTCACTCAGAATGGCGAGACCATAGCCCTCAATCGTGATCGTGTCCGCTGCTTGCACGCGGGTCACTCGTCCGCCTGTCGCAGCATCCAATCGTAATCCATCGTGGCAACGTTCAGCGCCCCCGCCTATTCGGGGCAACTCAATCCGCCGGGTCGTGGGATGTGTATTGACGAGGACCACGCTCGTCCGGCCATTTTCGCCTTGGGCGACAACGGCATCGATACCGCAAAGCTCCGGGTCCTGACTCGGAAAGTGGATCAGGTCGCCCCGTCTGACATGCTGGGCGATGATCTGCTTGGCAAGAGCTGGTGGAGTCGGCACGCCATCGTTGGTCAGGAGCCCGTAGGCGTCGTCACGTCCGAACCAATGCTTTGACGTCGCCGTCCAACGCATCTCGAGATCGGCGCTGCCGCGCATCAGGTTCAAAATCGCGGAAGCGTAATAGGCCGCTCCAAAAATATTGCGGTTGAGCCCACCGGTAAACTCATGCTCGTGATGCGCGATCGTGTTGAGTTCGCCGCAGAAATTGAGGATGTCACGCTCACCAATCAACCGCGCGACGGATCGGGCGCGGGCCTCATACTGGGGCGTACGCGCCATGACCAGGGATTCGAAGACAGGCCCGTTGGGTGAGGCTGGATCATCAACAAGCTTGACCTTGACGGTTTCGACTGGCGCGGCAGGACGCCAGTCGCTGTACATGTGCCAATTCACAAACGCGAGGTGGTCATCGTCGATGTCGTCGAGCAATTGTGCGATCCAGTCGAGCCAATACGCACGCTGCGTACCGTCGATAGAGGGGCCGCCGATGTTTACCCGTGCGGTCTTGGTGTGGGGTGCCAAAAGCTCAACGACCGGCTCGGAAATGGCGCGGTAGATCGTCAGATAATCGCGGTAGGAGAGATTGCCTCCGACGTCGGGGTTGTTGGGTTCATTCCAGACGCACCAATACCAGTCTTTGACCTCTTCTCCGCCCCACTGCTCAAGACAGTTCCAGACAATTTCGGTGGCGCGCTTGACGAACCGTTCGATGCGCACCGGATCGTGGTGGGGAGGTTCGAATTTTGCGAACGTGATCATCGGTTTTGCACCGCAGGCGAGAACGGCATCGACGACAGCTGCAAAAAAGTCCCATCGCTTGAAGGGATCGGGCACCGGCTTGTCAAACACGAACAGGCGGATGATCTCGGTATTCATCAACGAGAGACGGCGCTGAATTTCGGATCGATTGTCGCTGAATGCGAACCCGGGCCAACCGTCGATCTCATTGAACCCATAACGCAGACGGTTAACCTGCCAGCCCGGTGGAACCGCACGCGCATCGGCCTCCACCGCCGCGTTGCTCCGGGATGCTGTGGCCTTCCCTGCCATCGACGCGCTAATCCTCGATGTAACCAATGAGTTCACGAAGACGGGCCTCCGGACTGTGGCGCTCGCGAAATTCCTTGCGAATGTCCATGACGATTTCTGCGTAGTGCTGTGGTCGCTCCAGAACGTCGAGGATCTTCTCACTGTCCTCTTCACCCCGGATCATCAGCTCCGTTGCACGTTCGCCGAAGACCTCGACCACGTACTCGTGGTTCAACAGAAACAACGGGATCGTGCCCGAAGCCGGCGTTTCAAACGTGCGGCACGTTACGAAGCCGAGTTGCTCGAATAACGGCCGGTAAACAACGGGATTGAATACGCCCTTCTCAATGGTCGTGGCGACCTCGTTGAACGGCACAGCGGGCAGTCCCTCGAAGCGATGAGTCTTCATGTACTCGCGATCGACGTAGTGCTTGAGCTTGGCTTCGCCGTGCTCCATCCAATCAATGATGTCACCCCAGCCTTCGCCGACAAGCCCGACGCGACCGACTTTGTCCCGCACCTTCGCGATCGCCTTGAATACCTGCAACATGCCGCGCCAGCGATGCTTTGTGTGGCCGACGTAGATCATATCGAACGGCTTCTTATCCGTTCGAATTGGCGACTCCCAGGCGGGGTCATAAATGTGAAACAGGAACGAGCGTACGTTCTTGCGGCGCGGGCGGTAGGTCGGCTGGAAGATTTTGTCGGTCAAGCTGTCGCAAAACTCGATCCATTCCGCGCTTGCCTCCATCGAGCGATGGTTGTAGTCGCCCATAAACCATATCGGCTCGTTGTAGTGGCCGTCGCAATCGATGATGATGCGCCGCTCCCGCGGTACCGCGGTGAGGAGTCTGACCCAGTCGACATTGTCGCCAAATTGCAGGTCCGTCGTCCATTCGACGACAAAGACAACGGCATCAGCGTTGGAGAGGTCCTTCGAATAGTCGAGGGCAAACGCCCATTCCGGTGGACCGTAGACAATCACTTCGTGCCCGGCTACCTTTGCCGCCCTCGCATATCCTCGAAGGTCGAGCATCGACCCGGCATTTTCATAGCCCCAGTAGACGAAGACGATTTTCATGGGCGGTGGTCCAGGTTCGCGCGCGTCAGCTGCAGCAGGTGAATCATGCGGGGAGAGACTCGAGAGTTTCAAATAGCTCGCGCGCACGCGCCTCGTAGGCGTGGTGGATTTTTAGATGGGTGCGCACGTCCGCGACGATGTCCCGATATTTGTCTTCATTCTCGAGCACATCGACAATTTTTTCCGCGGCCCGCCCCGGCAATGTCAACTCGCGTGCAGCCGGTCCATAGACCTCCTCGGCATGGTCTTCGTCGAGCATCAAAAGTGGAATCGTATCGGCACAGAAGATTTCGAAGTACTTGAGCGTGAGATGCTTGAGATGACGCAACAGGGGACGTTGCGTCATGATGTTGATACGCGCGGAACTCATCGTCTTGATGACGTCGTTATAATTGACCGCCGGTGGGCTCTCGATCCTCAGTCGCTTGAAAGCATAAGGATCGGCAAGGAACGCATCGGAGGGGCCGGCATCAGGTCCCTCATCCGGGGGCTCGTCCCACCACAGCCCCAGAAAACCGATCCGCCCTACGCGATCGCGGATCTTGTGGAACGCCGGCAATAGCTCGCGCTCCACCTCACGCCAGCGCCACCAATTGTGGCCGACATGAAGAATATCCCATACTTTGCCCGGAGTGGATGCAGCGTCGACCTCAAGTGCCGGATCGTAGCCGAAGAACGGTAGCGCCTTCGCCTTTGGAAATCGCGACTCGTCCATCAGTGTGTGCACGACTGTGTCGCCGAGTGAGTCCATGTAGGCGATCCATGCCTTCCGGTCGGCCTCATTCGCATGGTTGAAGTCGTAGCCATCGAGCTGGATGAGCTCGTGATACATACCATCGGTGTCAATGATCAGCCGTCGATCGCGCGAGAAGGTATTCAGCATGATCGCCTGATGCACCGGCAGGATACGGTAAAGATCCGTCTCGAACAGGTAAACGACCCGGTCGAAGTCTTCGATGTCCATCGAGAACTTTAGCTCCGGGATGTACCAAATCGGCGTTCCGAAGATCGCAACTTCGTGCCCGAAATGCGGAGCAAGCCGCATGTAGTTTGAAACAGCGTGCGTGCTGCCGGCCTTGCCGCGATGCTTCATCACGAAAAGTATTTTCATGAGGCCGCCTTAGCCGGTACGTCAGCCGACGCGAGTTCCTCCAACTGCCTTAGGCGTCCGTCGATTGAATGATGCTGCGCGAGATACGCACGCGCTTCGAGCACCGCCTCCCAGGCCCCTTCTGGATCGTCAAGAAGACTTTCGAGATGTGCCCCCACGTCCTCGCCCGGCACCAGACGCAACGCCGCCGGTCCGTAGATTACCTCGACGAAGTGTCGATCCAACATCAGTACCGGCACGCAATCGGCCTCGAACGTTTCAAACGTTCGGTTCGTGACAAGGGCTAGCTCTTTAAACAAAGGCCGGTGGATCACCGGGGCAAACAGCCCTTGACCCAAGAGGGGCACGACGCGGTCGAAACGAATGCCCATTCGCACTTCGACCCTAAGATCGGCGATAAGATCTGGATCGGTGTCAACGCCAGCAATGCCCATATCGCGTGCCCAGCCGGGGCGTTCTGCCCAATCCCAACCCGCAAGACACATCTGTCCGACGCGTTCAGCCGATCGCCTGTATCCCTCAAGGAAAGGTTTCACCTGGCTCCAGCGTTGCCAATTGCTGCCGACATAGACGACACCGTAAGGTCTCGCGCCACGGTCTCCTGCCAGCCACGCTTCCGCTGCTTCTTTGGCACTATCGAAAGGCTTGTCGACCGCCTTGGGATCGAAACCATGGAATAGGAATGACCCCACGTCGGCGCGCCGGGGTTTGAGAGTCGGCTGGAGGATGGTGCCGCCCAACGCCGTCATCGCCTGCTTCCACTCCCAATCGGGATGACCGTCGAACTTCTCAAGGTGATTGAAATCGTGATCAATACGGACTGTCTCGTTGAAGCGCCCCCACAGGTCGAGCACAATCCGCTTCTCACGTGGAATCCGGTCCATCATCCGGGCGATCCCGGGCATTCCCGGAATGTCATGGGGCACCTGAACAAGGAACACGACGAGATCGGCGTCAGAGGTATCGAGCGTTGCCGGAAGTTGCGGCAACTCTGGGTTTGGTCGTCCGTAGACCGCAATCTGGTGGCCGAGTTTTCGGCCCCAGGCAACATAACGGTGAACCGTCGCGGTGCTGCGCGTCCAGGCGTCGTGCGCTCCGACGAGTACAATTTTCATGTTCGCTCCCCGATCGTGGTTTCCGCCTGAGCTGTTAGACCATTCGCGTCCTCGCCCGGACCTGTCCCGCCGGCCCACTGCATTGTTTCAAGCAGCCCCTCCTCGAAACTCGTTTTCGGCTGCCAGCCGAACAACTCGCGTGCGAGGCTGATATCAGCTTGGACGCGGCGCTGCTCTCCGGGGCGCGTCGGTGCATAGCGCACATCGTATTCGCCCTCGGGAATGCCGTGCGCGGCCAGGACCTTCGCGGCGAGTTCGTTGATCGAATGCGGCCGGCCGCTCCCCAGATTGATGATCCGTCCCGCCGTCGAGTCCGTATTCTCAAGCGCACCCAACCAGCCGTCGATGACGTCGTCGATGAACACGAAGTCACGGGTCTGCTCTCCGTCGCCGAAGATGGTGATCGGCTCGCCACGCTGAATCCGTCCAAGGAAGATACCCAACACCCCCTGATAGGGATTGTCCCAGGCCTGTCCGGGGCCAAACACCGAAAACATCCTCAGCGAGGTGACAGCAAGCGGGCACTCAAGGTCAGGCCGTTCGGCGGTTGCGTGCACGTAGCGCTCCGCAGCGAACTTCGTAATCCCATAATAGGAGTCGGGGCGGCAGGGCTCGCTCTCCGGCGTCGGGACCACATCGGTGTCGCCGTAAGCTGTCATTGAACTGGCGTAAATCAGCCGCGGTACCCTATGTGCGAGACAGACGCGAACCACGTTGATCGTACCCTCTGTATTGGTACGCAGATCGCCAATCGGATTGTCGAATGCGCGTATGATCGACACCTGTCCTGCAAGATGACAGACGGCATCGGCGCCTTGCGAGAAGACCGGCTCCAGCTCTTCAGGTTTGGTGACGTCTCCGAAGACGAACCGTGCCCCGGCAGGAACGCTGGCGCGGCTCGAATTGGACTCGTTGTCAATAATGATAACGTCGTGGCCATGACCGACGAGCCGACGCGTGAGGTGGGTGCCGATGAAGCCAGCCCCTCCGGTGACGATGATCTTCAAATCAGAACCTTCCGAACGCGATGATCTTCGACTCCTGCCGCCGTCGACGGGCCTGGCAAGCTCCCCCGCCTGCGGACTATCCCGCGTGTTAGGAGAGAGCCGCAAGGCAAAATTTTGATCCGACGGCAACTTTTTTTACTTGGCGATGCCGAAAATTTGTTGTCCGTTATAGAGATAAGGGGATCTAGCTGGTTCTCCTGCCGGCACGAAAACGTGCCCGATCGACCGTTCAGTCGGCTGTGACCGTTGCGACAGGAACTGGGTATGGGCACAAAGAGTGTGTTGATCACGGGGGGAGCCGGTTTCGTCGGCTGCAATGCCGCCCGTTATTTCAGTGGCCGTAACTGGAGTGTCACGGTCCTCGATAACCTGTCACGCACAGGCACCGAACAAAACCTTGAATGGCTACGCGACGGCACGTCGTTTGATTTCGAACACGCCGATGTTTGCGACCGCGCTGCAATCGACCGTGTTGTCTCCGAGAAGCGCTACGATGCCGTCATTCACCTCGCTGCTCAGGTGGCGGTCACAACGTCCGTTGTCGATCCGAGAGCCGACTTCATGGCGAATGCGCTTGGCACCTTCAATGTGCTTGACGCCATTCGCCGGTTTAACCCTGAAGCGGTCGTCATCTTCGCCTCGACCAACAAGGTCTATGGCAAGATCACATCAGCGGTAACCGAACTGAAAGGTGAACGCTACGGCTACACCGACAGACCGCACGGCATTTCCGAAAGCGAACCTCTCGACTTTCTCTCACCCTACGGTTGCTCGAAAGGAGCAGCTGATCAGTACACTCTCGATTTCGCGCGCATTTATAACATTCCCGCAACTTCATTCAGACAGTCCTGCATCTACGGAACACGGCAGTTCGGCGTCGAGGATCAGGGCTGGATTGCATGGTTCACCATCGCGGCGCGGCTGGGGCGCAACATCACCATTTACGGCGATGGCCGCCAGGTTCGCGACGTACTTCATGTCGAAGACCTATTACGCGCCTACGAGGCCGCCATACAGGCGCCGGACCGCATCGCGGGACAGGCCTTCAACGTTGGCGGCGGGCCGGATCACGTCCTCTCTTTGCTCGATCTGATCGCAATGCTGGAGCGGCGGCTCGGCAAGACGATCCCGCTAAAGTGGCAGGACTGGCGGCCAGGCGATCAGCGCGCGTATGTGAGCGATATCCGAAAGCTGGAGGCGGAGTTGGGCTGGAAACCGGAAATCGGCGTCGAGAAAGGTGTTACAGGGCTGATCGACTGGGTCGACGAGGTGCGAGATCTGTTTGTTGAGGCGGTCTGAGGGCACTCGATATTGTCCGTACATCTGCAATTCAGGAAAGCTCCGGCAATATTGACCGACGTTGGAGCTGCTGGAAGAAAGGCTAGGTGACAGTATGGGTGGTCGCAAGCGTGTGGTCGTGACGGGCGGTGCAGGTTTTCTCGGATCCCACCTGTGCGACCGGTTGCTTGCAGCGGGTCACGTCGCGATCTGCGTTGACAACTTTCATACTGGCCGGCGCGCCAATGTAGATCATTTGAACGATCACTCCAGCTTCGAGCTTGTTGAGCACGACATCGCTGCTCCACTCAACCTCGATGCCGATGAGATCTTCAACCTCGCCTGTCCCGCTTCCCCTCAGCACTATCAAGATGATCCCGTCCGAACGACGAAAACAAGCGTGTTCGGCGCATTCAACGTTCTGGAGTTAGCAAACCGCACACGCAGTCGCGTTCTCCAAGCCTCGACATCCGAAGTCTACGGCGATCCGCTTGAGCACCCACAGCACGAGACCTACCACGGGAATGTCAATCCGATCGGACCACGCGCCTGCTACGACGAGGGCAAGCGCTGTGCCGAGACACTGTTCTTTGACTTCCAGCGCCAGTACGGGACTGAAATCAAGGTTGCGCGCATCTTCAATACATACGGTCCCAGGATGCAGCCGAACGACGGCCGCGTTGTATCGAACTTCATCGTGCAGGCGTTACGCGGCGCGCCAATCACGGTCTACGGTGAAGGCGCTCAAACGCGCTCATTCTGCTATGTGGACGACTTGGTGACGGGGCTGGTTGCCCTCATGGGAAGCCCGCCCGATTTAATGGGACCCGTCAATCTCGGGAACCCGGGCGAATTCACCGTCCGCGAACTCGCCAAACTCGTGATCGACTTGACAGGGTCGTCATCCAAGATGGTTTTCCGCCCTCTGCCGGCAGACGATCCGCGCCAACGTCGGCCGGACATTTCGCTGGCATCTTCGGCCCTCGGCTGGCGACCGGAAGTCGGTTTGCGCGACGGCCTCGTACGCACGATCTCCTATTTTGAGTCCCTGCTCAAGTACGGCGCACCCCTTGAACCAGCACGCACGGCCGCCACACTGGTCAATCGTGATTGCTATGCAGGTGGCATCATCGAGGATACGGGCACCGTGGAGGAAACCGCGCCATTAGGGGAGTAGCGAGCCTATCGTCGACGCTGCCGGATCTTTTCTGTCCTTCACACAACACGATACCGCCCGCGCGACCATCAACAGGCTGTACTGCGCCTCTCCTTTACCCAGTAGCCACCGTAGTCATCGATCCCCACGATCGGATCAACGATTTCTCGCTCGGCCCGAAAAATATCGACCGCACGCCGGTTGTCTTCGAACAGGTAGTAATCATCGAGGATGACGCTCCCTCCGGGGGAAAGCTTATCGTAGAGAGCTGCCAGCGTATCGCGGGCGCTTGAGAAGGTGTCACCATCAAGCCGCAGGATCGCAAGCCTCTCGACCGGCGCGTTCGCAAGCGTCTCGGCGAACGGCCCTTCCAGAAAAACCACTTGCCGGTCGAGAAGCCCATAGCGCTCGAAGGTGGCCCTCACCTCGTAAAGCGGCACGGCGAAGACGGGTTCTTCACGTAGGAAAGCGGCGGAATCCTCAGGGTCCGTATCGAGAGGCTGACCGTCAAACGTGTCGGCTGCAATAACGCGCCGGTCGGTGACGCCGTAGGCCTTTAGCGCCGCTCTCATCATCATGGCCGCGCCGCCGCGCCATACGCCTGCCTCGAGGAAATCTCCCGCGACGCCACCGGAGATGACGCGTTCGCACTCGGCCCTCAGATGGCGCATGCGCCGCGCACCGATCATTGAGGGGGCTACCGATGGCCAATCCCATCCGTTGAGGCGGTGGTTCTCATCGTAGCCTCCGATGTGCGGCTGTATCGCGGGATCGCGATTGAGGCGCCCGACGAGGCTGTCGCACATTAGGTCGAGGTAGGCCGCGCGAAGCCTGGAAATCTCGCTGGCTAAATATTCACCATCAATGTTCTCTAGCTGATCCGACCTATCCATCTCACACGCACCTGTCCGCAGATCACCCTTCATTACTACTATGGCGCTAGATCAGGACCTATAGAAATCGATAGACGCCGTTTGCACGTGCAGTCTTGCAACTCTGCTCCCTTCTATGAACTCGGTGTTCGGCAGAGGTTCGCTTGCGTCTTATCGGTGACGTGCAACGCTCAAGATATTTAGTTTGACGTCAGCAGAGAGTCGATAAGGTGATGCATTCTTTCGGCGACCCATTGAGAAGCTTGTTCCTGGTTGCAATGTCCGCTTTCTCGGCACAGCAGAAGTTACCAGTCGGGTGGTCGCGCGGATCATGATGTCGGCTGTGGGTCATTCGCGTCGCGTGGGATTCACTCGATGTCGGCTGTTGCCGGATGGCATCCAATGGTGAGAGGCCTGAATTATCGACCGCAATTCAAACTAAAAGCCACCAAGGATTGCCCCGGCAAGGATCCAGATAGGCTAAGATAGACTATATGTGTTCGTCGACACGATTGGTCAGGACGTGCACCGATGGCGTTAGCAAAGCGACCTAAATTTAAGACCGAAGACAGTTTGAAGCACTACATAGCGGAGCTAGAAGTGCTCCCGGCTTCTCCAGAATTCCACGCGGCATTGCTCACCTCAAAGCTAGATTTGCAGCTTCTCGTCGACCTTCAAGAAGACAACTCGCTGTTGGGCGATCGTATGCGGGGTGATGAACCGGACAGCTTCATGTTTCGACGACCAAAAGCAAATCCGAGGTGATCGCTAATGTCGTCACTTAATCCGCCGCGAAAATTTAGCTTCATCGATCCACCATCGCACTTTGCACCGATCAGCGAATGGCGCGAGTTCCTCGAGAGCCTTGAGGCCGAGCCCGATAAGACACATCAACTCAAGGAAGAGATCCTCAAGGCCAAGGAACACATTGCCGAAGCGTCGGGCGACCGAACCTGACCCTAAAGCTTGTGAGAGCAGCGTAAGGCGCCTGTGGGCCAAGCTGGGAAGTCAAGGTGACAGGTTGATATGTCCGGTTCGGTTCAGGCAGCTGCCGTGCAACTTGCGAGCTGCATCAAAGGATGGAGATTGTCAGCCGGCGCTTCAGCCGCGTTCAACCAAGTTCGCGATTGCCCGCGAAAGATCATTAGCCCCCCGACAATATGGCGCCTTCATCCAGGTGCCCCCAACGTATGGCTGACGGCGTACACACCCTCGTCTTTCCAGTCGATGAATACATCGACGGCCATAAACTGCTGCTTTGACATCTTGATCTCCATCTGACAGGCGAAGCCTCTGACGAAATGCGTGCACTCGGTACCAATCTGGTTCAGACTAGTCCCTATAGGAATAGTCCGAGGAAGGAAGGTGTGTCACGTCGCACGGTCCGAAGGGGTTTCGCAGTACTCCTCATTGCGGGATTGACGCTGCTGCCCCAGCCCGCAGCCGCCCGTTGGGAGGCAAATATTGAACGCGACGACTTCGGCACCAACCATGTGGGGCTGGCCGCTACCATGTCAGGCGGACGCGGGCTGGTCCTACGCTGTGGGAATGATGCGTTCGCGTCGTGGCCGGCGGTGATCATGTGTTTCCTGTGCTCGAAGCTATTGCCAAGGCGAGGTCCCGCATAGCGGTTGCCGTCATGATCGCGGGCAAGCGTTTCGAAAACAGCAGGCCCGGCGCGCGGGGGAGTCAAGCGGCCTTTAAGCACATTTGGCAATTCTGCGGCTCGAAGCTCGGCGACTACACGAAACCCGACCTTTGAGGTTGTCAGCGGTCGCGCGCTCGCGGCCGCCAATGCCGGGCATCTTATCTGGACGGTCTCTAATAAAAGGTCTGTCCGGAACGGGCGAGACGTACACGACGGTCCAAATCATCTGGCGTTTGAGGAAGCTGGCATCCGCGAAACGGACGATTTTCCTCCCTGACAGGAACACCCTCGTCGACCAAACGCGGGCAATGATCTCAAGCGCCTTGAGCGCGGTGGTGACGAATACCCGCCGACCTTAAATCGATCGTCCAAAGGTTTGTAAATGCCTTGCCAGCCGGGTATCCGAGAGCGTATTCGGCGCGGTACCGCCAACGCGCGAGTAATACGACTGCCTCTATCCAGCAGGACAAGTGAATCCGACATGACCGACACCATCCATTGCGTGAAATGCCAATCACCGTACGCATACGAAGACCGAGGACTGTTCATTTGTCCCGAGTGCGCGCACGAGTGGTCGGGCGCGGAAGCGCATGAAGAGGAGGCGACGGAAGAAGCGGTTGTCCGTGACGCTAATGGCGCCGTGCTAACGGATGGCGATACCGTGATGGTCGTCAAGGATCTGAAGATCAGGGGCTCGTCGAATGTGGTCAAGGTTGGCACCAAAGTGAAAAACATTCGCCTTGTTGGCGGTGACCACGACATCGACTGCAAAATACCAGGGATCGGCCAGATGGGGTTGAAATCCGCGTTCGTGAAAAAGGTCGCGGACTAGCGAGCCCGTCCGGCGTCAGAACCTAACAGATAGTTTGAGCCGATTGCTGACGAAGCTGCGTTCGCCGCGTTCGATGATGTTGATGTCGACATCCTCCGCCACATCGCCTGCTTCCCGCATCCGCTCGCGCATGATACGGAACTGAGGCCCGCTCGGGATAAGTTGCCTCTATAGAATTCGCCTGTGCGTTTTCAGGCCGAGTTAATGGACAAAGGTCTGTGTCTCCTTGCCCTAGGCGGCCCTCACCTTATACTTCCCGCATGGATGATTTGACGCGGCGACAGCAATTCTATCAGTTTTCGAAAGGGCGACCGCGCGCGCATGTCTTCCAGACAGTCTCCTCGATCGATGCGCCTGAGCGCGAGCGCTACGATTACTGGCTCAAATCTGTCATCTATAATCTCGAAGTTCCCCGGCCGAACGCTGCGCAACAGCGCGATTTCGTGGCCTCGGTCACTTCGCTCGCAACGCTGTCGGGCGAAATGCACCATGTCGAGGCCGATGGCTACGAGGGGATCAGAACGCGCGGCCAGATCAGGGCGGATGGCGGCGAAGAACTCGCCCTGCTCTATGTCCTGGATGGCCGTATCGAAGGCTCACACGAGCATGGAGCAGATGCCGTAGCAGGCCCGGGCGAGTTTTATCTGTTCGATGCCGCCCGTCCAGGAAAAGTCCAGTTCTGTGGTCGACACAGCATGATACAGATCGATCTTTCCCGGCCATTGCTTGCGTCGATCTTCACCGGATCGATCCCCGATCCGGCCTTGATCGGCAAGGCGCTCAATAGCTCACGGCTCTCCGGTCTACTTGGCGCGCATTTGGCACAGTTTCCCAAAAAGGCCACCGCGCTCAATCCGATGGAACAACTCGGGCTGCTCGATGTCTCGGAAGCTTTCGCCATCACCACCATCGAAACCGCCTTCACCTCGGCCTATGGCGATCGAGGCAGCCGCAATGAGGGTTTGTTCGCAGCCGCGCAACGCTATATCCGGCTCAACCTGGGGAAGAAGACACTGGGCGCGGAGGAAATCGCCCGTGCCATCGGCTGTTCGCGGGCCAGTCTTTATCGCCTGTTTGCCACCTACCATCTGACCGTCAATGGTCAGATACGTGAACTGCGGCTTCAGAAACTCAAAGCCTTACTCGAAAGCCCCGACCAGTTGGTGCCGATCTCGGTACTGGCAGAGCGCTGCGGGTTGTTCGACACGCCGAATGTCAATCGTGCCTTCCGGCATCGATTCGGCCTCTCCCCGAGTGAGCTGCGTGAGAGCCAGAGTAGCTCCGCCGACGGTGATACCGGTCAGAAATCGAGAGAATAGACTGCTCGATTATGCATTTGAGACACGCTGATTACCGCTTATTTTTCAATGAATTTATAGTGCAAACTCCGAAACTTTGCCCGGTCCCTGTCCCGGGCTGAAGGGTGTCGGCTGTTCAACGGCCGCGCCGCGAGGAGCTTGGACATTGAAGACCAGAATACGATCGAAGTGTTCTGCGATTGCACGCGGGAGATTGCCTTGGGCATTTCTGGCCGGCGGTTCGGCGCTGGCACTAAGCGCCGCTAGCCCGGTTCAGGCGCAGATCGTCATTATCAACGGGCATGAAATTATCGATGGCGACGACCCCACCGGAACGACGAGCGGCACTCGGCCCAGTCCTTGGGACACCGGCCATCTCCTCTATGTCGGCGACCTTGGCGCCGGCGAGCTCACCATCAAGAATGGCGGCCAAGTGTCCAGCGCATTTAGCGCGGTCGGTTACCGCTCTAGCTCGAACGGCATCGTCACCGTGTCGGGAACGGGCGCCGATGGAAACGCCTCCACATGGGCAGGGGCCGGATTTTTCCGCGTCGGCAATGAGGGCGCGGGCACGCTCACCATCGAGAAGGGCGGTGTCGTAAACGTTGGAGAGTGGGCCGCGATCGCAAACGGTGGAGGAGCAGGCAGCGTAACGGTCGAAGACAACGGTTCGCAATGGAATATTGCCGGCGATCTTTTTGTGGGGCGGCGCGCTCAGGGCGCGCTGACAATTTGGGATGGTGGGGCGGTGACCGCTGGGGCAACCTATCTTGGTTCCGATGCACCCGGCGCATCGGGTATGATTGCGCTCGATAGCAATGGTGTTCTGGCTACCCGCGTTGTCGAGAAGGGACTGGGCTCCGGGGTGCTTTCGTTCGATGGCGGCATATTGCGCGCGACGTCCGATGAGGCCGATTTTCTGCGCAATTTCGGCACCGGTGACGTGACGTTTGGAGCGGGGGGAGCGATCTTCGATACAGATGGGTTCGACATTGGTATCGGCACGGATTTACAGGGAGCTGGTGGCCTTACCAAGCTGGGCGGCGGCACACTGACGCTAGCCGGGGAGAGTACCTATACTGGCGAAACCACTGTTTCCGAAGGTACCTTGATCGTTGTTGGATCAATTGCCACTTCCTCCCTTCTCACGATAGATTCCGGAGCAATGCTTGGCGGATCAGGCATTGTCGGCAGTACGATCGTGGCAGATGGCGGCACGCTAGCGCCGGGTAGTTCCATCGGTACACTGACTGTGGATGGCGATCTCACCTTTATGGCAGGCTCTCGCTTTGCCGTGGAAGTGAACCCCCAAGGCACGGAAAGCGATCTTGTCAAAGTGACCGGCAAGGCGACGCTCAACGGCGGCAGCGTTGCCCATATCGGTGCTAACGGCAATTACGATCTGGACTCGACCTACACGATCCTGTCAGCCGTAGAGCTGGTCGGCGTGTTTGAGAGCGTCACCTCAGACTTCGCCTTTCTCAATCCCGATCTGATCTATGATTATATCGCCGACACGGTCGATCTTGTGCTTGTCCGCAATAGTCAAGATTTTGCTGCGTTCGCGCTCACCCACAACCAGATCGCCACGGCCAAAGGAATTGAGAGCATCGGTTTCGGCGCCGGTCATCGCGTCTATGACGCGATTGCCCAACTGGCCAACGACACAGATCTCATTCGCGCCAGCTTCGACGCGCTGTCGGGCGAGATCTTCGCCTCAGCGCAAACGGCCCTGATGGAGGATAGCCGGTTCCTGCGTAAAGCTGCCAACGATCGAATCCGTGCGGCGTTCGCAACGGCAGGAGCGTCCTACGCCACGGTGCTGGCCTATGGCTCGGGGCATGCGCCAGTTCTCGTCGCCGCCGACTATGCCGGGCCGGTGTTCTGGTCGCACGGCTTCGGGGCCTGGGGCTCAACCGACATCGACGGCAATGCCGCGAGCCTCGACCGCTCGTTGGGCGGCCTGCTGATCGGCGCCGACGGTCTTGTTGGCGATTGGCGTATCGGCGTTCTGGCCGGCTACAGCCAGTCGAGCTTTGACGTGCAGGACCGCACTTCGTCGGGATCGAGCCCCAACTACCATGTCGGCCTTTATGGCGGCACCGAATGGAGCAATGTGGCTTTCAGGGCAGGCGGGGCCTACACTTGGCACGATATCGAGACCAATCGCACTGTCTCCATTGCGGGCCTCACCGATAGCCTTTCGGCCGATTACAATGCCGGCACCTTTCAGGCGTTCGGAGAACTCGGCTATGGCATGAACCTGGTAATCGGAATGCGCCTGGAGCCCTTCGTCAATCTCGCTCATGTGAGCCTGCGTACCGAGGACTTCACCGAAGATGGCGGCGCGGCGGGGCTGTCCGTCGAGAGCGGCACGACTGACGTGACGTTCATGACGCTCGGCTTGCGGGGAGAAAACAATTTCGCGCTCGGCACGGTCGACGCCACCGTGCGCGGCATGATCGGATGGCAGCATGCATTCGGTGATACGGCCCCCGAGAGCACGCATGCCTTCTCGGCAGGGGACGCCTTCACCATCACTGGCGTTCCGATCGCCAGAAACAGTGCCGTTGTTGAGGCAGGGCTTGACCTCAACCTGACATCCGAGGCGACCTTCGGCGTATCCTATACTGGCCAGATTGCTTCGGACGCCCAGGACCATGGCATCAAGGCAAGCCTCGCGGTGAAATTCTGAGAATGGCAAAGCCGCGCGCCTGACAATCTGCTCGGGCGTTCCGTCTCACCAAGCGCTATGCGGATTTAAGTTCGGACTTGTTCCTCCACTCTTCACCATCTGATGTGACCGCTTGGCACACGCGTGAACAAGGTTGCCAATGACAGCGCCGATTTTCTTGATTTTCTTGGACCGGAGCTGGCTGTGCTGAAACGCCTTAAGTGGACTAAGGCGCTGACGAGTTTG
This sequence comes from Filomicrobium sp., assembly GCF_025698805.1. Classification (NCBI taxonomy): domain Bacteria; kingdom Pseudomonadati; phylum Pseudomonadota; class Alphaproteobacteria; order Hyphomicrobiales; family Hyphomicrobiaceae; genus Filomicrobium; species Filomicrobium sp. The sequence continues at coordinate 380,699 of NZ_JAILWT010000001.1, read as the reverse complement.
CCCCCCGGCAACTATTGAGCCTTCTTTGGCAGGTTCATTGCTGTGAGAGCTTTCGAGGTGGTGCGGTGGTTGAGGCTGACGAAGTCTTGGTTTGAGACGGGTGCACAAGGCGGGCAATATGTTCGGATTGGACGTTCGCTTTACGTGAAGCCCAGACCGCAATGGCGAAGCCGCCAGCGGCTACGGCAAGCGTAAAGAGGAAGGACAGCACGGACCCAACAGTGAACCAATCCATCATCTGGCAGACTCTTCAGAACAGAGTTGTGTCGTGGGATCCAGCGCCTGCGTGTCGACAGTCCTTGGGGTCAGCGTTCCAAAACCCAGAACCGGTTCGATCCAGTACGTCACATGACGCACTGGGATGCGCTGTCTGATTTCTTCGAGCAAGTCCTTCGCGCGAGGTAACGTCATCACAGCGGCGAGCAGTTGACGCCTGACGCGACCGCGTACGCGTTCCCTCATTTCAGAAGAGTCGAAATCGTGTCCGTGCCCATCTGCGGCCCACGTGGTAAACCCGGTAATGGGCGGGTCGGAGGCTTGCAGAAGTTCGACGACGCGGTCCCCAATATTCTCGGGAAAAACCAGCATTAGCTTGCAAGCGGGTTGGTCCATACGAACTCCTCTTCCGCAGCCTGGACATCGCCTTTGCCGGCGACGCCGAAGCGACGGAATAAAATGGGAAGCAGGAAAAGGGTGAGCGCTGTCGATGTGACGAGCCCGCCGATAACGACGATCGCCAAGGGCTTCTGAATCTCGGAACCTGGACCGCTGGCGAACAGCAAGGGGACAAGGCCGAATGCCGCAATGCTGGCGGTCATCAATACCGGTCGAAGTCGCCGGACCGCCCCCTCGAACACAACACGATCAAGCGGTAGACCTTCAGCGATGAGTTGGTTGAAATGACTGACCAGGACCAGCCCATTCAGAACAGCGATGCCAAGCAGCGCGATGAAGCCGACAGAGGCCGGTACCGACAGGTAGCCGCCAAATGCCCACAAGGCGAGCATGCCGCCGACGAGAGCGAAAGGAATGTTGGCAAGGATCAGCAGTGCTTGACGTAAGGAACGCAATGTCGCGAAAAGCACGCCAAAGATGAGAAGCAGCGCAAGTGGAACGACGATAGCGAGCCGCGTCGCAGCGCGCTGCTGGTTCTCGAATTGCCCGCCCCATACCAGACGGTAGCCCGATGGTAGAGTAACTTTTTGGGCGACTGCTTGCTGAGCATCTTCGACAAATCCGACGAGATCGCGCCCCGTGACATAGGCCTGCACGAGTGCAAAGCGCGAAGCATTTTCCCGGTCGATTTTGACAGGCCCGGCAGTTCTCTCTATGCGGGCAACGTCACCGACTCGGACAAGGCCGCCATCGCCTGCCGCGAGCTGGCTATTTGCAAAAAGCTGTGGCGTTTCGCGAACAGCGGGCCCGCCCCGGATCAAGATATCCGTACGCCGACCCGGCTCAGCGACGATCCCAGCCTTGGCACCTTCGAGCAGGGCGCGAAGTTCGTCCTGGATCTCGGTAACCGACAAACCAGTGCGCCCGGAGTTCAATCGGTCGACGTTGATCTGCAGATAGTCGACGGTGTCGTTAGCGACCGTTGAGACTTCTGCAGCGCCGCTGACCGTCTCGATCGCGGCCTGGATCTTGCCCGCCAGTTCCGAGAGCACTTTCAGGTCGGGACCAAAAATTTTGACGGCCAAATCTCCCCGCGCCCCAGTCAGCATTTCCGCCGTGCGCATCTCGATCGGCTGGGTGAATGCGAACTCGACGCCTGGAATATCAACCATCGCCTGGCGCATCTGATTGAGCAGCCAGTCCTTGTCTGGAACGCGCCACTCCGTCTTTGGCCTCAGAACGAGGAACGTATCGGTTTCATTCGGCCCCATCGGGTCGAGGCCAAGTTCGTCTGAGCCAACACGGGCAATCACCTGTTCAACTTCCGGAATGGCGGCCATCAATCGGCGCTGAATGATGAGATCGGTTTCGATGCTGCTCTGGAGATTGACCGATGGCAGCTTTGTGAGCTGCATGATGATCGAACCTTCATCCATGGTTGGCATGAAGGTTTTGCCAATCGCGCTATAGGCAATAACCAAGGCTGCCATGCCGCCAGCTGCGAACAAATAAAGCGGCAATGGAAATCGCAGGCCGCCTCTCAGGAGAACCCGATAACCTCTGGTCAGCAATCGCATCAGCAACGGCTCGCTATGCTGGCCCGGTTTTAAAAAGAACGAGGACAGGACGGGAATGAGGGTCAGCGACAAGACGAGAGAAGCGCTCAATGCAAAGATGATTGTTAGTGCAACCGGAGCAAATAGCTTGCCTTCCAGTCCCTGCAACGACAACAGCGGCAGAAATACCAAGCAGATGATCACGATGCCGGAAGCCACCGGCACAGCAACTTCACTCGCTGCGCGGTAGACTTGATGCAGGTGCGGAATTCGTACCTGGTCGCCTTCATGATGCAGCCTCTCGACGGTGTTCTCGACGACCACAACGGCAGCATCGACAATAAGCCCGATTGCGATCGCAAGTCCGCCAAGGCTCATTAGGTTTGCCGACATCCCCAAGCCGTACATGATGACGAAGGTGGAAAGCGCTGCGAAGGGAAGCGTGATGGCCACGACCAGTGCCGCCCGAAGATTGCCGAGGAAGGCAAGGAGCAAAACCACCACCAGAACGGTTGCTTCGAGCAGTGCTCTGCTGACAGTTCCGACAGCCCGCTGGATCAGGTCGGAACGGTCGTAAAACACCGCAACCTTGACACCCTTCGGGAGCCCCGGTTCGAGTTCTGCCAGCCGTTTGCGCACAGCTTCAACGATCGAGCTTGCGTCGGCACCACGCAGCGACAAGACGAGGCCCTCAACAGCTTCGCCCTTACCGTCCTTGGTTACAGCGCCATAGCGGGTAAGGCTGCCGATGCGAACGGACGCAACGTCGCGCAGCCGCAGGACGCGACCGTCGTAGTTTTTAATAACGATCTGCTCGAGATCTTCAGGCTTCTTGATCGCGCCTTCAGCACGGACGACAAGCGCCTTTTCGCCCTCGCTTAATCGCCCGGATCCGTCGTTACGGTTGGCTTCCGCAATTGCGGTAATGAGGTCCGAGACGCCTAGACCCGAAGCCGCGAGAGCCGCACTGTCGGGTACCACTTCGAAGGTGCGCACCATTCCACCGAGCGCGTTGACGTCAGCGACACCCGGAATGGTTCGAAGTGCGGGACGAATTGTCCAGTCAAGAAGGCTGCGCCGTTCTTCGAGCGATAAACCTCCACCTTCGATCGTGAACATGAACACGTCAGACAGCGGCGTCGAGACAGGTGCCAGCCCGCCGGTAACACTGGCCGGAAGATCGCCGCGTATGCCGGCAAGCCGCTCTGCAACCTGCTGGCGCGCCCAGTAGATGTCGGTGCCGTCTTCGAAGTCGAGGGTGATGTCGGCAACCGCGTATTTCGCCAGGGAGCGCAGAATGGTCTGACGAGGAATGCCAAGCAGGTCCATTTCAATGGGCGCGATTACCCGCGTCTCGACTTCTTCCGGCGTCATCCCCGGCGCCTTCATGATCATCTTGACCTGAACCGGGGCGATGTTCGGGAACGCATCGATTGAGATGTTTAGGAAGGCGTAGGTTCCCGCCCCCGCAAGCAGCAGGGCGGCAAGCAGCATGAAGACGCGTTGCGTCAGGGAGAATTCGATTAATCTCCGCAGCATGGTCAGTTGCCCTCAAGAATGAATTGAAGCTGCGGAAGACCGCTTGCGGCAACCATCTCACCTGCAGTCAAATCACCGGTCACAGTTGCGGAGGATTGTGAGCGGCCGTTTACAGAGACGGGTGCCAGCCTGAACCCACTGTTTTGACGTACGAAGACGGCATGGTGGTCATTGATCCAACTGACCGCCGAAGCTGGGACCTCGAGGCTACCCATCGTGGCCTCCCGCATGACACTGATCGTCACCATCTCACCCCGTAGAAGGCGGGCGTCCGTCGGCAGTCGCGCCAATAACTTTGCAGACCGCGTGAGCTTATCGAGACTACCGCCAATGGAGACGACGACGCCGATGGGGCCGTCGACCACCTGAACTTTGTCGCCAGGGCGGATCTTGGTCACGAGATCCGCTGAGACCTGAGCTTCGATCCAAATTTCGTCGCCGAGAACAAGTGTGGCAACCGGTGCGTTCGCTTCGACCGCGGCGCCGGGCAGTGCGGAAACCTCGTCGACGCGGCCATCGTTCGCCGCCACGATCGTATATTGACCTGGGGCGCCAAGCTTGATGCCACCCATCGAGACAGCTTTACGGTTTTGCTCAAGAACGGCGGCGATTTTGGCGACATGGGCTTCAGCTTCCGCCGCCATCGTCGGACTATAAATTTGTTTGTCTGCTAGCGTGCGTTTGCGCTCGGCTATGGCTCTGGCCATCTGCAGCTCAGCTTCGGATTGAGCAATTTGGCTTAACGTCTCAAGGAGCTCTCGGCTCGCCAGCGTGGCGAGTGCATCCCCTTTCTTGACGTACTGTCCTGGAAGAACGTGGTTTTGAACGACAGTTCCTGAGAACGGCGCTGTTGCTGCAATGTGCTGGTTCATGGCCGACACGACGGTGGCCGGCAGCAGCGCAAGTGCCTCGCTTGTCGCCGGCTTAGTTTCGGCAAGCTTAATTTCGAGGTTCTCGACCTGCTTCGGGCTAACGGCGATACTCTGCTCTCCAGCAGCAAACGCCGGGCCTAAAGCCAGTATTGAAGTGACCGTGGAACAAAGCAGCGCGCGCAGCATTTGCGGAGCCTCCTGAGGCGAACGAAAGCCAATCTCGGGGAAGCGCATGCCATGCGAACCTGAAAGCCACCTGAATTGCGCATTTCCTGCGACGTCGGTGTTCAGCTCATTTTCAGCTTGGCGACCTATAAGCACCGGCAAACCAAGGAACTGGCATGCGGATTTTCCTGATTGAGGACGACCAAGAGATCTCCGAGCGACTGGTCTCAGGCCTCGAAGCGCTTGGATATGTCGTCGACCACGCTGACAACGGTCCCGACGCCTATGTGATCGGCAAGGACGAAAACTTTGACGCAGTAATCCTCGATCTTGGTCTTCCCGGATTGGAGGGTCTTGAGGTCTTGCGTCGCTGGCGCGCGGATGGGGTCCAGCTGCCCGTCCTTGTGTTGACGGCCAGGGGGATGTGGTCAGAGAAGGTTGAAGGCCTGAACGCCGGGGCCGACGATTACATCACCAAGCCTTTCCATATCCCAGAAGTCGATGCGCGATTGAAGGCGCTCATCAGGCGGAATTCCGGGCTTGCTACACCTGTCTTTACGAACGGAAACGTTTCTCTCGATACCGCCAACGGACGCGTCACCCTTGATGGCAAGCCAGTGGATATGACGGCGCGAGAATTGCGAATGCTCAACTATTTCATGCACCGGCTCGGGCGCATCATACCGCAGGCCGAACTGACCGAACATCTCTACACGCTGGATGAAAGCCGGGAGTCAAACACGATCGAGGTTTATGTCAGCCGGCTGCGGCGTAAGCTCGGAGCAGACATCATCAAAACCGTTCGTGGCATGGGTTACAGAATGGACGAGCGTAAATGATGTCGCTGAAAAACAGGCTGATCGGCGCTGCTGTCTTATGGATTGTCGTAGGTATGCTTTCCGCCGGTTTCGCACTCTCGGCAATTTTCCGCGAGCATGTCACCCAGCAATTCTACGATGAGCTTTATGTTCATCTCGACGAACTGCAGCGGCTTGTTAATGTCGGTAAGGGCGGACAGGCGAAAGTCGAGCGTCAGCTGAGCGACCCGCGCTATGACGTGGACAGCTCGGGGTTTTACTGGGAAGTGCAGCGTAACGATCACGTGCTTGCTCGCTCGGAATCGCTGAAGGGTGGAATTTTAAAAACACCAGTCGACGACGCTGCTGGTGCCGGGGTCCACACCCACGAAATTGATGGCCCGACAGGCAGCTTGATTGTCGCAGAGCGTTCCAAATGGACCGCTCCCGATGGTCCACCCGTCCGGTACATCATCGGCACGGATCGGCGCCACCTAGAAACGGTGCTGGCGAGTTTCAACAACATGCTCATATTAGCGTTGGGCCTCCTAGGTCTGACAATGGCGCTGGCCGCCGCGGTGCTGATTACTTTTGCCATGCGGCCCTTTGCCGGAATGCGCGAAGCTTTGATGCGCGTTCGATCCGGTCAGGAAAAACGCCTTTCTGGGCAGTTCCCGCCTGAAGTTCAGCCCCTGGCTGATGATCTCAACACATTGCTGGCGTCAAGCTCGGACTTGATCCAGCGTGCGCGCACCCAGGCCGGGAACCTAGCGCACGGATTGAAAACGCCGCTCGCAATATTGACCGATGAAGCGCACAAAATTGCGGAGCAGGGCCTGGAACAATCCTCCAAGACGATTTTTGAGCAATGCAGCAGGATGCAGACGCAGATCAACTTCCAGATCACCCGCGCCCGCGCTGTCGCCATGCGCGCGGTCCCAGGCACAGTCGCTTCGGTTGCCAAGGCCGCGAGCGAGGTAACAAGTGCACTTTCACGCCTTTACCGGGATCGCATGCTCAATATCGACAATGATATTGCGGACCCTGCGAAGGTCGCGTGCGACCCTCAGGATCTGAACGAAATGCTCGCCAACCTCGTCGATAATGCGTGTAAGCACGCTAAGGAAAAGGTCAGAATCTCTGTGGCTCCGGGCTCACCTTCGGACCTGTTGCAGATCATCGTCGAGGATGATGGTCCAGGGCTTCCCCCGGAGGCCTATGACATTGTTTTCGACATCGGACAAAGATGGGATAGCCAGAAACCCGGCGGCGGACTGGGGCTTGCGATCGTGCGCGATCTTGCTCGGCTCTACGGCGGCGATATCAGCTTGCACCCCTCGAAGTTGGGTGGCCTTGCTGCGATCCTTGAACTCCCGCGGCTGCAGGATGCGTGCTAGGGCACAACCTATATCAGTTTAGACATCCGTGAGACCATCGTAGCAGATCGCGGGCCTACGGCTAACGCCGGTTCATTTCTACGGCCCGCGAGGCGATCGTATGTCTGTCATGCGGATTTTGAGGGATTGTCTAGCTGCCTTTCGCGGCGGCTTCCAGTGTAGCGATGTCGATCTTTTTCATCTTGAGCATCGCCTCCATCGCACGCTTGTTAGCCTCGGTATCATCGCTGCTTAGAAGCTCAATGAGCCGTCGGGGCACCACCTGCCAGGATAAGCCGAACCGGTCTTTGCACCACCCGCACATGCTTTCGCTGCCGCCATCGGCGGTAAGCGCACCCCAGTAGCGGTCAACTTCTGCTTGGTCTTCGCAGTCGATCGAGAACGATACGGCTTCCGTAAATTTGAATGCGGGGCCACCGTTGATACCGACGAAGCGTTGCCCGTTTAACGTGAAGTCGACGGTGATCACGTCAGCCTTCTTCACGGAGGGATTGTCGGCTGGTGAGTGAAGGACCTTCTCGATCCTGCTATTGGGAAAAAGGCGGGTGTAGAATTCGGCGGCCTCTTCGGCATTATTGTCGAACCAGAGGTTGGGCGTGATCGATTTCATGATGAATACGTTCCGCTTGTGAGTTTGTAGGATGGGCTCAGCCCGAGCCCGGCGATGCCAGAAGAGTTACTCGTCGAATTTGAGATCTTCCGCACGGAGGATTTCATCCAACTTGGGAAGGGCGGTTGGTCCGATGCCATGGAGTTTGGCGATGTCCGCGCGGCTCCACCTTGCAAGATCGTGGGGCTTAAAAATACCGTTGTTGATCAACGCCCGCTGCGCCGGCTTCGAGAGAGCGAGAAAAGATCGGCTTAGCCGGGAGTAATCAAAGTGAGCGCTCTTCTCCTTGTCACAGGGCTCCATGATCACCACTCCTTCGCATCCGTTGAACGCTCTCACGGTTTTGCCCTCGCCGAGCCGAAGTCAGTGCGCCAGTCAAAGCTGCTCACGTCGAATAATTGTCAGATGAGATACCGGCGCTACTGAGTGATTTCGGGTTCGACAAGGTTTGCCAGCTTTTGGAGACATTCCTGCCAGCCGAGATAACAACCCTCGACCGGGATCGTGTCTGGGAGCCCCTCCTGTACGACAGTCATTTCCGTGCCGACCGATACGGCGCTGAGCGTGACAGTGACTTTCATCTCGCCGGGCAAATTGGGATCGTCGAATTTGTCCGTGTAGACCAGCCGCTCATTTGGGATGAGTTCGAGATAATCGCCGCCGAAGGAATGGCTCTCACCAGTCGTGAAGTTCCGGAACGACATTCTGTGGCTGCCACCCACCTTGGCGTCCAATGCATGGACGGTACAGGTGAACCCAAAGGGTGGGAGCCAACTGGCGATCGCATCCGGTTCAAGAAACGCCCGATAGACCTTTTCTGGCTTGGCAGCGATGACGCGATGCAAGCGGACGGTGTTAGGCATGACAACTCTCCTGCCGTTTCGAGTTCAAGATGTACGTTTGGATGTGTCTGATCTGAACAGGAGTTCCAGATACCGGCGAAGATGGCCGATGCTGTCGGCGGCGACTGCTGCTCCGCCCTTTGCTTTGGCGAGGACGAACGACCCCTGGATCACCGCCTGCATGTGCAGAGCGAGGCTTTCAGTGGTCCAATCGCCGCGGACGCCGTATTTCTTCATCGCTTCACCGATGTCGGCTTCGAGCGTCTTGGCATGGCCGCTGATATTGCGCGCGCAAGCCTCTACGATGTCCGGACGCGTCTGATAGGCTTCCTGAGTGATCATGCCGGCGAAGCAGGTGAAATCTGGCAGATCTCCAGCGAGAAGTTCCTTGCGGAAATCGACATAGGCGAGCAGGCGGTCGAGCGGATCGGCGTGGTCGTGATATTTCGCCTGCGCGAAAAGTCCGCCGGTCATTGCGTCCCAATGGGCAACCGCGGCGAGCGCCAGGTCATCTTTGCTTTTGAAGTGATGGAAGAAGCTGCCCTTGGTGACACCGGCTTCGGCGCAGATGTCTTCGATCCTGGTCGCCGTATAGCCCTTCGAGCGCACGATCTTCAGCGTCGCATTGAGAAGCTTGGTTCTTGAATCTTGTTGGGCCATTTCCGTTACCATACCAACTGATCGGTTTGTGTATACCTACTAGTTGGTATGGAGTCAAGGAAGGGTTAGCGCTGAGTTAGAATACTGAGATGGTCTGACGGATTTATCGTAGATGTCCCGCCCGACCCAAACGCGACGGTATTTAACATGGTGGTCTTGTGGTGCGAGGTATCCAATGAGTTTGTCAGCGCGGCGAAGTGCCGGTAACCCGCCCCGCTATAAAGCGGACAATTCTAGGCGCCGCGTAATGCGGATACCTTCCAGAAATGCTTCATCGTGACTGACAACCAGAAGCGCGCCGTCGTAGGCGCGCAAGCCTGCTTCGACAGATTCGATGGAGTCGATATCGAGATGGTTTGTCGGCTCATCGAGAATGAGAAGTGACGGCGGCTGGGGGGCGCCAAGAACGCAGGCGAGACCAGCGCGGAGTATTTGTCCGCCACTGAGGTTCGCGACAGCCTGAAGTGCTGCATCCGCGCGAAATCGAAAACGAGCAAGTACGGCGCGGCAGATGTTCTCATCGGTGCCGGGATTGAGGCGCAGAAAGTTGTCCCGGATCGACATCGAAGGGTCGAGGAGACTCACGCGCTGGTCGAGCATTGCGAAATCGGTCGTGACGTTCACGGCGCCGCGCCACGGTTGCAACTGCCCCGTCACCATTGCGAGGAACGTCGATTTGCCCGAACCGTTCGGTCCAGTGATGGCGATGCGTTCCGGTCCAACGACTGCGTATGTCATATCCTGAAGGACAGGCCGGTCAGTATCGTAGCGGGCATCAGCAGATACGATCTCCAACACCGTCTTATTGGCAGGCAGATGCGTCGGAGCAATGTCAACCGAAAGAGGTTGGAGGATTTCGATCTGCTTGCGGGCAGATGCTGCAGCGTCCATGGCCTCAGCGCGCTTGTCCTCAGCCAGCCGGGCATTGCGGCCGCTCGTACTCTCGCTTCTGTCCTGCAATCGGCCCAGAATGATCCGGGGCATTCCGCCCTTGGCCGCGGTCTTTCGCCCAACACCGTCCTTGCGTGCTTTTCGCTCCGCTATCGTTTGAGTCCTGCGTGCAATGTCCGACAGACGGTTTTCAGCGTCGTCAAGTTCACGGTGCGCCGCCGCAAGCTCTCGGGCTTTACGCGCGCGGTACTGACTCCAGTTGCCCCCGTAGCGTTTTGCGCCCAGCGAGGTGAGCTCGACAATCGCGTCCATCGTTTCAAGCAGTTCACGATCATGGCTGATGACAATGGCACCCACACGCCAAGTTGAAAGAAAGGCCAAGACCGCCTCGCGGCCATCACGATCAAGGTTGTTGGTCGGTTCATCCAAGAGCAGAAAGTCCGGTTCGGCGAAAAGAAGTGCGGCAAGGCCCACGCGGGTGCGTTGTCCGCCAGAGAGAGTTGATAACGGCGTATCGAGAGAAGCAACGAGGTCGACGCGGTCGAGAGCGGACGCAACGCGCGCCTCTAACGTCCAATCAGCATCTTCGAGCTCTTCGATGGTCGCCCCACCGGCCTCAGCACGTCGAAGAAGCGCAAGCGCATCCCGAATGCCGAAGAGGTCAGCAACTGTTTCGGTTGCGCACACCTGTACCGTCTGACGCAAAATGCCAAACGTGCCATTGATCACGAGGTTGCCTGACTGAGGCGAGAGCAGACCGGCGATGATCCGGAATAGGGTCGTCTTTCCGATGCCGTTCCGGCCAACAAGCCCGGTACGCTCGGGACCGAAGCTCAATGTGAGGTCGGAAAAAAGCGGAGAGTTATCCGGCGTGGACCAGGAAAGATTGGAAAGAGTGATTGATGCAGGCATGGTTATGAATTTCCCCGACGACAGAGCGAATTGGCATTGCTGTCGGGTTGAAATCCATTGCTGCACACTTCCTGTTTGACGTTGGTTAGGAGCCCCGTGAAAGTAAGCGAGCCGCTGCAGCTATTCAAGAGCGGGGGGATCATCGATAGGAGAACTGCACGACTACTCCTGATCCTTTGAGTTTGCGGCAGATGCACACCTCGCCTCGCTCGCGCCATACGATTCCTCCTTGAGGATACGGCCAAGCCTTGGCAAGACATCCCTGGATTAGATGGAGATTCGAATGTCCGACGGTTGGCGAGAGTCAGCACCGGCGTGGATTACGAGTATGGGCGATCGCGGCGACTTCAGCCGTGAGTTTGTACTTGATGGACCAATGATTGAAAGGGTTCGGGAAAAGAACTTCCAAAGTGCGTTGGATGTCGGATGTGGAGAGGGACGCTTTTCTAGAATGTTGCGGGCCCACGGAATAAAAGTCGTGGGTATCGACCCCACAGAAGCCTTGGTGGAGGCGGCTTGGCAACGTGATCCGCAGGGCGATTATCGCATCGGCCGTGCCGAGGCACTCGCATTTCCGAACAATACATTCGATCTCGTTATTAGCTATCTGACGTTGATTGACATTCCCGACGTGGCTAAAGCGATAACCGAGATGGGGCGCGTGCTTAGGCCGGGCGGAACGCTTTTGATAGCCAACCTCACCAGTTTCAGCACCGCGGGTAAGAATGGTGGGTGGTCGCGAGATTCCAACGGCGAGCTCCAATTCTGCATCGATCATTATTTGGAAGAACGCGCTGAATGGGTTGAGTTGCGTGACATCCGCATCCGGAATTGGCATCGGCCTATGAGCAGCTATATGCGGCTTCTGCTCGCCGAGGGCTTGATCCTACGCGCATTCGAAGAGCCAGCCCCCGTGGGGGGCGATCCGGAAATAGCCGATCGCTGTCGACGTGTTCCCTGGTTCGTTGTTATGGAATGGGAGAAACCCAAAGCCTAACGCCGCGCCGGTGCAAGTGATATGTCTCGCACCTTTCGCCAGCTGTCAGCGTGGCTCCCCGTTGCTAGCAGCTCTGTGGCCGCGTCGACCTTGGTAGGATTGACTTCGCAGGATGTCATCTCGATAGTCTGGCCTACTGTTTTGCGGAAGAGATCGGGTTTATCCCGGCGCCGAAGGAGCAACCGCCCCGGAAACTCTCAGGCACCAAGGACCGCAAGGCTTCTAAAACTCTGGAAAGCGATCGGGTACAATCCGGTCCACCGACGAGGAAAAGCACCCTAGGGTTACGGTGCTAAATCTTTCAGGTCTTATGACAGAGGGGGCTCGCATCAGCGCACTGCCGTGCGCGTCAACGAGCCTATGGAGCCTCTGCCTTGAGCGCTACAACCCCAACTACATCAAGCGCCCCCCTGAAGAGAACGCCGCTGTACGAGCTTCATTTGGAGCACGGTGCACGCATGGTGCCGTTCGCTGGCTACGAGATGCCTGTCCAGTTCGCGTTGGGTGTCCTCAAGGAACACCTTCACACGCGCGCGGCAGCAGGATTGTTCGATGTCTCGCACATGGGACAAATCGTTTTGCGACCGAAGTCCGGTGACGTTGCCGATGCGGCACGGGCACTGGAGAGGCTGGTGCCTGTCGATATCTTGGGGCTGGCGCCAGGTCGGCAGCGTTACGCGTTCTTCACCAACGCGAACGGCGGCATCATTGATGATATGATGGTCGCCAATCGTGGTGATCATCTGTTGTTGGTGGTGAATGCGGCCAGCAAGGAAGCCGATGAGGCGCTTTTAAGGGCGGAGCTCTCCGACGATTGCGACATCGAGCGCCTTGATCGCGCGCTGATGGCGCTGCAAGGGCCAAGGGCTGAAGCCATACTGACACGGCTTGCACCCGATTGCGCCGGGATGCGCTTCATGGACGTACGTGAGGTCCAGATCAACGGCGCGGCCTGCATTGTTACGCGCTCGGGTTACACCGGAGAAGATGGCTTCGAAATTTCGACACCGATCGAGGCAGCACGGCCGATTGCGGAAGCGTTGCTTGGGGAACCTGACGTAGAACCGATCGGATTAGGCGCGCGCGACTCGTTGCGGCTTGAGGCGGGCATGTGCCTTTGCGGCTCCGATATCGATACGGAGACTACGCCGGTTGAGGCCGATCTTGTCTGGGCGATCCAAAAATCCCGCCGAATTGGCGGTGTGCGCGCGGGAGGGTATCCCGGCGCCGATACGATCTTGGAGCAACTTGAAAAGGGTACAGAGCGCCGTCGTGTTGGACTACGTCCGGAAGGCCGCGCACCCGTGCGTACCGGTGCTCCGCTGTTCGAGAGTCTAGAGGCGTCTGAGTCAATTGGCCTTGTCACATCCGGCGGATTTGGCCCGAGCGTTGATGCCCCCATTGCCATGGGATATCTGCCAGGCTCGTTCGGCACGCCCGGCACAAAAGTGTTCGCGGAAGTCCGGGGGAAGCGGCTCCCGGTAAACGTAACCGAACTTCCATTCATAGTACCTCGTTACAAACGTAGCTGATCCGTTTCTGTGCCAGGAGGATGCCCTAATGAAATTCACAGAAGACCACGAGTGGCTGAAGCTCGAAGGTGATGTCGCGACCGTCGGAATTACGGAGCACGCTACAACCCAGCTGGGAGATTTGGTCTTTGTTCAGCTGCCGGAAATCGGAACAAAGCTTGCCAAGGGCGACGACGTTGCCGTCGTCGAATCCGTCAAGGCTGCGTCAGATGTCTACGCGCCTCTCGACGGTGAAATCGTCGAGGTCAACGAAGCCGTCGCAAACGATCCGTCGATCGTGAGCTCAGATCCGCAAAACGCAGGTTGGCTTTTCAAGTTGAAACTCGCCGACATGAACGCACTAGAAAGCCTCATGGACGAGGCAGCCTATAAGGCACTCGTCGGCTAACGGGATATTCCATGACCGCTTCCAAAAGTTACGAGCCCTACGATTTTGCCAATCGCCGGCACATCGGCCCCTCCCCCGAAGAGATGGAGGAGATGCTGAAAGTTGTCGGGGTGAAAAGCCTTGATCAGCTGATCGAAGAGACCGTTCCGAAAGGCATTCGTCAAGCCGAACCCCTCGATTTCGGTAAGCCTCTCTCTGAGCGAGGTGCGTTGGATCGTATGCGCGAAACGGCCGACAAAAATCAGGTGCTGACCTCGCTCATAGGCCAGGGATACCACGGCACGATCATGCCGCCCGCGATACAGCGCAACATCCTGGAAAATCCCGCTTGGTACACCGCCTACACGCCCTATCAGCCGGAGATAAGCCAGGGGCGCCTCGAGGCGCTGCTGAACTTCCAAACGATGGTCTCCGATCTCACGGGGCTAGACGTTGCCAACGCGTCTCTTCTTGACGAGGCCACCGCTGCAGCGGAGGCGATGGCACTCGCGCATCGCATCACGAAGTCGAAGGCGTCGAGCTTTTTCGTCGACGAGGAATGCTTGCCTCAGACCATCGCCGTGTTGAAGACAAGGGCCGAGCCATTGGGCTGGCAGATCATAGTTGGCAATCCGTTCGAGGATCTCGAGCCAACCGAAGTCTTCGGCGCATTGTTTCAGTACCCCGGTGTCTGCGGAGCTTTTCACGACTTCTCCGCCGTCATCGAACGATTGCATGAAGCTAAAGCCCTGGCAGCCGTAGCGGCTGATCCACTGGCGCTCACACTTCTAAAACCTCCGGGCGAGATGGGCGCAGACATTGTTGTCGGCTCCATGCAGCGCTTCGGCATGCCGATGGGATATGGCGGACCGCACGCGGCTTACATTGCAGTCAAGGACGCCTACAAACGTTCTTTACCCGGGCGTCTCGTTGGGGTTTCAGTCGATGCGCGCGGAAATCGCGCTTATCGCTTGTCTCTACAGACGCGCGAACAGCACATCCGCCGTGAAAGCGCGACGTCGAACATCTGCACGGCACAGGTTCTGCCAGCCGTGATTGCGTCGATGTACGCGGTGTTTCATGGTCCGAAGGGATTGAAGGGAATTGCCGAGCGTGTGCATCGTAAAGCAGCCCGATTGGCTGACGGCTTGGAGTCGTTGGGCTTCAAGATCGCGCCTGAAGCCTACTTCGACACGATAACCGTCGAGGTCGGACCCTATCAGGGTCTTATCATGAAGAACGCCGTTGATAACGGCGTGAACGTGAGAAAGGTCGGGCAGGATCGCATTGGCATCACCATCGATGAGCGGACGCGCCCGGAAACGCTCGAAGCGGTTTGGCGTGCATTCGGTGGCTACGATCTGGCCTACACTGATGCGTATCCCGAGTACCGCCTGCCGAAGGATCTCATTCGTCAGTCTGATTATCTCACGCACCCCGTCTTCCACATGAACCGGGCAGAAAGCGAAATGACGCGCTACATGCGTCGCCTCGCCGATCGTGACCTTGCGTTGGATCGGGCGATGATTCCATTGGGCTCATGCACCATGAAGCTCAATGCGACCGCAGAGATGCTGCCGATAACATGGCCCGAGTTTGCGGAGGTCCATCCCTTCGCGCCCTCGGATCAGGCACTTGGATATGCGGAATTGCTCGAGGACCTGTCCGATAAGCTGTGTCAGATTACGGGCTACGATGCCTTCTCGCTTCAACCCAATTCGGGTGCTCAAGGCGAGTATGCCGGTCTACTGACGATCCGTGCCTATCATAAGAGCCGCGGCGAGGGGCATAGGAACATCTGCCTTATCCCGGCATCAGCGCACGGCACCAATCCGGCATCGGCTTCGATGTGTGGCTTTAAAGTTGTCGTCGTTGCAACGGATGCCAAAGGAAACATCGATCTTGCCGACTTCCGCGCCAAGGCAGAGGCGAACTCAAAAAACCTCGCTGTCGCGATGATCACCTATCCGTCGACGCACGGGGTGTTCGAGGAAACGGTTAAGGATATCTGCGCCATCACGCACGAGCACGGCGGACAAGTCTATTTGGATGGCGCCAACCTGAATGCGCTTGTCGGACTTGCACGGCCGGGGGATATTGGATCGGACGTTAGTCACCTCAATCTGCACAAAACGTTCTGTATTCCCCACGGAGGAGGGGGGCCAGGCATGGGGCCGATTGGCGTCAAAGCGCACCTGGCACCATTTTTGCCGGGCCATCCCGAAACCGGTGGCAACGCCATGACCGTATCGGCGGCGCCCTACGGATCCACGTCAATCCTGCCGATTTCGTGGAGCTATTGTCTGATGATGGGCGGCGCGGGCCTCACGCAGGCGACACGCGTGGCGATTCTCAGCGCGAACTATATCGCGAAACGTCTCGAAGGTGCTTTCCGTATTCTTTATACGGGCGGGCAGGGACGCGTCGCCCACGAGTGCATTATTGATACGCGCCCGCTTGCCGAAAGCGCTGGAGTGACAGTCGACGACATCGCCAAGCGGCTCATCGATTGCGGCTTCCATCCCCCGACCATGAGTTGGCCCGTCGCCGGAACACTTATGGTCGAGCCGACCGAGTCAGAAACGAAAGCAGAGCTCGACAGGTTCTGCGATGCGATGCTCGCCATTCGTGAAGAGGTGCGTGCGATCGAAGATGGCAAGGCAGACAAGCAGAACAACGCTTTGAAAAATGCGCCACACACCGTCGAGGACCTTATCGGTACGTGGGATAGGCCGTATTCGCGTGAAGCAGCCTGCTTCCCAACAGGAGCGTTCCGCGTCGACAAATACTGGCCATCGGTGAACCGGGTCGACAACGTCTACGGAGATCGTCATCTCATGTGCGCGTGTCCGCCAATCGAAACCTATGTAAAGGCTGAGGCCGGCGAGTAAAATCGAGAGCTAAAGCACCGTCAGCGTTGTGGGACGTTGGCGGTGCTCTTTCTGCGCGGTCATGCGTTCACACGATCTGATCGAGAATTTTCTTCATCTCATCGAAAGAGAAGGCGCGAAGCGTTTCTGAGCGAACATTGCCGCGCGATGTCACGCTGAGCGAAAGAGCGGTCACCGACTCGTCGTCGGGGGCTTCGCAAATGGCGACGACGTCATGAGACCCTAAGGTCCAGTACATATCTAAAACGGACGCGCCGACCTTTGAGGCCATCTTCTTGAAGGCTTCAGCGCGTTGCACCGTTTCTTTAACGTCCTTGATGCCTTTGTCTGTAAAGTTCGCAAGCACAACATATTTGGCCATCGGAAACTCCATCACTTGGTCCCCGGCCCGTCTTGCCTCTTTTGCTTCCGCGCGCTTAGGCGGAACATCTCTGCACAATATCATATGGCTTGGCGCGCAGCGTATATTTTCGAGCTGATTTCAAATGAGCCCTCTACTCATCAGTTCCGTGCCAAGGACCACGAGGCCAAGAAGGAACCATCGGCGAAACGCCGCTGCGCTGATCCTTTGGCGGATCAATTGCCCGGTCCACATGCCAACGAGCGCTGGAGCAATGGTGAGCGTCGACATACCCAGATCCGACACTTGCAAAGCACCTTGCAAACCTAACCCGATTGCGAGCGCGATGGTTGATACGGTGAAGGAGAGGCCCAGCGCTTGCACCAGGTCATCCCGTTTCAGGTCGAGACCCTGAAGGTAAGGCACGGCAGGAATGACGAAGACACCCGTACCGCCTGTGACGACACCCGTCGTCAGGCCAATAAGCGGAGAAAGCCATTTTTCTGAAGCATCTGGCACACGGAGCTGGCGAGCGATCAAGCTATAGAGCGCGTAAATCACCAGCGCCGTACCGAGTGCGGCGGTGGTGACCGCCATATCGCCGCTGGCAATAAAGGACGCCCCTGACACGGTCCCGACGACGATTCCAGCCATCATAAACTTGAGTCGATTGAGGAGGGCCCAGAAGCTAGGTCCCATCAAAAGTTGCCAAACGTTGGTGACAGCCGACGGCACGATCAGGAGCGAAGCTGCGGCGACCGGCGGCATGAAAGCGCCGAGGATGCCCATCGCGACGGTTGGAAGCCCCATGCCGGTGACACCCTTGACGAGACCGGCAAGGAAGAACGTAAGGGCGATGGGGCTGAAGAGCGAGGTCGAGAATTCTGCCATGCCTCATCTGGACGGTCCCGATGACGTCAGGCAATGCGGATGATCCAGAGACAGACTTAGGCTGTGCCGAAGGCTACAGGTCTTGTAATATGCGCCGTATGCGCTTCGACCTTACAGACCTCCGCTTGTTTCTTACGGTTATCGAAGCCGGCAGCATCACCCACGGTGCTGCCGGGGCGAACTTGTCGTTGCCCTCCGCGAGCGAGCGTCTACGCGGCATGGAAGAGGCAAGCGGTGTAATGCTCCTTGAACGGGGACGACGAGGCGTGACGCCGACGGAAGCCGGAGAGGCGCTTGCTCACCATGCCCGTTTGATCCTGCGCCAAGTCGATCATATGCAAGGCGAGCTTGGAGAATTTTCCAAGGGTGCAAAAGCGACGATCCGGCTCCTGGCCAATACCGCGGCGATTGCTGAATTCTTGCCGGAGAGGCTTGGGCCTTGGCTAGCAGCGCATCCTCGGATTGATGTGGATCTGAGGGAGCGACAGAGTTCGGACATCGTTCAGGCTGTGACCGGGGGGCTGGCGGAGCTAGGCATCGTTTCCGATGCTGTCGATCCCGGCGTTTTACAACTTGAGCCTTTTGCGATTGATCGTCTGGTGATTGTCGCACCGCGAGGTCATCCATTGACTGCGTTCAAGCGCGTCGCATTTTCCAGTGTGCTCAAATACAAGTTTGTAGGCCTGTCAGCCGATAGCGCTCTGCAAGCTCATATCGAGCTTCAAGTCGCGCGCATGGCACAGAAACTGAAGTTTCGTGTCCGTGTCCGAACGTTCGAAGGCATGTGCCGAATGGTGTCGGACGATGTCGGATTAGCGATCATGCCGGAAGCAGCCGCCCGGCGATGCCGCCGAGCACTGGGCATCGTGGCGATCCGTCTGGAGGACGCCTGGGCGACTCGACAGTTGTCGTTATGTTTTCGCTCGGAAATGGAGCTGACACCTGTGGCGCGAGCTCTTATGAGACATCTTGGAACTGGGAACCGGGCGTGAGCAGGAGCGGAGCAAAGCTACAAATGCGCGCCCGTCGCACCGTTTGAGCCGTTTACGTCATTGGCCATGGCAAGTCTCTGTGCCGTACTCTCAATGCAGGTGGGATAAACACCAGCGAGTACGAGGTCAAAATGGCGCTTGAGAGCATCATTGCAGCCGCATGATAAGGATGCCAAACGTTCAGCGTCCCGAATGCAAACGCTGCCGCGTCGCGTTTCAAGAAGTCCACTAGCCCTGAGCGACTGCATGACGCGGCTCACGTAGCTCCGCCCAACTCCGAGCATGCCTGCGAGCTGCTCCTGGGTAAGAGGAACCTGGTGGTCTCCAGTGCGGTCAATAGCAGCGAGCAGCCACTTCACCGTTCGTTGCTCAATGGAATGAGCGGCATTGCACGCGACTGATTGGAAGACCTGGGCCAAGAGACAATCAGCATATCTCGCAAACAAGTAGCGAAGCGTCAGTGACCTTGCCTTTGCGTATTCCAGATCACCGATGGATATACGCAGGAACGGTCCTGGAAATTGTACGATTGCGCGAGCATAAGCGGGCAGCCGGCCCTGACTTACTATTCCGCCAACGGCGCCCTCTCGCCCGATCAAGGCTGTTTCGACAGCGCGGCCATCATCCATGACGATGACAAAAGAGGCCAACGCCGGACCACAAGGGAAATAGGCATACTGCACGGGGTCGCCAGGCTCGGCTAGTATCGCGCCGGTTTCTCCATGCATTTCCTGAAGAAAAGGCTCTAAAAGCATAAGGTCATCACGCTTCAAAGAGCGCAAAAGATTATTTCGAATGGCGTAGGGTTCAGAAGCCCCCGTCGTTACAGAATGATCCACACGGATACCCCGCTTAGCAATTAACAACGCGGGCTAAACGCCGATCCCCCCCAAAGTGTTCACAAGTGGACAGACAAACTACTGAAGCTCTGTTTACAGTGCCGCGATTACGCGCCGCTAGACGAGGAATTTAGGGGTCGATAACGAGCCAGTGTCGCAACGCGCAAGCTTGTGCACGGACCGCTGAAATAAAGCGGGCAACACGATCACAAGGGATCGACGGGCATTCGCGCTATCTCGTTCGCGAGAGCCCCTCGGCCGTGCCCCACAAACGGAGCGAACGCGGCGATGTTCGATGGGCGCTCCAATTCAAGCGAAAGACTGCTTTCGCCAGATAAGGTTATTGAATGACAGCACCCTTGCGTACTGATGCAGCGCCAATCCCAACTGGTGTTCCAGGTCTCGATGAAATTTTAGTGGGCGGTTATGCCACGAACAGGGCACATCTCATTGAGGGACGGCCGGGTTCCGGCAAAACGACGTTAGGCCTTCAGTTTCTATTGGAGGGACGGGAGCTCGGTGAGACCTGCCTCTACATCACACTTTCAGAAAGCCGTCGGGAACTCCTATCTGTAGCGTCTCGTCATGGCTGGTCGCTCGATGGCATCGAGATATTCGAACTCGTTCCTCCGGAGTTGAGCTTCGATCCGAAACAGCAGCAAAGTCTCGTCTATTCCTCCGACCTTGAGCTAGGTGAAACAGTCCGCATGGCGATGGCGGAAATCGAACGAGTAAAACCCACGCGCGTTGTTTTCGATTCACTTTCCGAAATACGACTACTGTCTCAAGGCTCATTGCGGTATCGGCGGCAGGTGCTCGCCCTGAAGAGCTACTTCCTGCTGAACGATGCCACTGTCCTTATGCTTGACGACCTCACGTCGGATCATGATGACCTCAACCTGCATTCTATAAGTCACGCAGTAATACGTCTTGATCAGGTCGTACCGGCTTACGGTTCTGAGCGGCGCAGGGTTACCGTTACGAAGATGCGCGGAACGGCCTTCCGCGGTGGCTACCACGACCTGATCATTGAACGTGGCGGTCTACGGATATTCCCGCGTCTCAAGGCTGCTCATCATCATCGAAACTTCGAACTTGATGTGATCCCAAGCGGCGTTGCTGGTTTGGACAAAATACTTGGGGGCGGCCTGACTCGCGGTACGAGCACGCTGATTGTGGGCCCCTCCGGTGCGGGAAAATCCACCTTAGCCCTAAGCCACCTGTGGGAATCATTGCAGCGTGGCGAGCCCGCTTTGATCATCAGTTTCGATGAGACCACAGGAATTCTACTGCAAAGGGCTAAGGGCGTTGGATACGACCTTAGCCCCCACATTGACACTGGCCGATTGAAGATTGAGCAGATTGATCCAGCCGATGTCTCGCCGGGAGAGTTTTCCGGCCGCGTAAGAGCGGCGGTTGAGGAACGCGGTACACGCCTCGTCGTGATTGACAGCTTGACGGGCTACTTGAACGCGATGCCGGAGCAGCCGTTCGTTGTTCTGCAGATGCACGAGCTGCTGACATACCTGAATCAGCAGGGTGTTGTTACAATCCTAATTCTCTCGCAGCACGGCATGGTCGGACAAATGGTGTCACCGGTGGACCTCACGTACTTGAGCGACTCTGTAGTGATGCTGCGGTTCTTTGAAGCGAATGGTCGCATTCGGCGGGCCTTGTCGGTGTTGAAAAGGCGGACCGGATCTCACGAAGATACGATCAGGGAATTTAGGATCGATCATCGGGGCTTGCGCGTTGGTCTGCCTCTGGAAAAATTCCGGGGTGTGCTGACGGGCGTGCCGACGTTCGATGGCGAATCCGCCACGCTCCTTGATGATCGTGAGGTGGAATACAATGGAGAGCTATGACGCGCCTGTGCTGCTACTTGCCCCGACCGGGCGAGACGGTTCAGTCGCGTCAGCTATCCTACGTGAAGTTGCCATTGAATCCGAAGTGTGCTCCGAACTTAGTGATCTTGTCGCAAAGCTGGACGGGGCCTCTTGCGCGGTCGTCACGGAGGAGGCGCTTTTAAACGCTGATCGCGCAGCACTTGCGGATTGGATAGTGCGTCAGTCGGCATGGTCGGACCTCCCTTTCGTTCTACTTACCTTTCGTGGGGATACACCGGTCGAGCATCTCATTGAGTTGCTGGGAAACGTGACGGTGCTGGAGCGTCCGTTCCACCCGACTGTTTTAGTCAACGCCGTCAAATCGGCGGTGCGAGCACGTCACCGGCAACGCGAAGTCGAAGCGCATTTGCAAGAACGCGAACAGACACACGAACGCCAGGAACTGCTAATTCGCGAATTGCATCATCGGGTCAAGAATACTCTCGCCACGGTGCAGGGATTGCTCGGAGCAACGGCCCGCACTGCGCGATCCATTGATGATTTTCATCATTCCTTCGTTGAGCGGATCGTCTCGCTTGGCCGCACGCACAATCTGCTGACCGAAGACTATTGGCAGACGGCGTCGCTAATCGAACTTCTGAGGAACGAATTAGGCCACTATGATAATGCTGCAAAGCAACGGATCGTACTTGACGGTCCCCAGGTGGAACTATCAGCTGACCTCGCCGTGCCGATCGGTATGGCTGTGCATGAGCTAACGACAAATGCTGCAAAGTACGGCGCTTTATCTGCGCCTGATGGAAGCATAGAGGTTCTGTGGAGGGTCGCAAACGTCAACCCGGGGCGCAAACTCTCGATTAGTTGGACCGAACGCGGGGGGCCACCGGTCAAGCAACCACGTCGCAAAGGCTTCGGGTCAACGCTGCTACATCGGGTGCTTGCTGCACAGTGCGGTGCGGAGATTGAGATCGCCTACGAGCGAGAAGGACTTCATTGCCGGATGAATATTCCTCTGACCGAGAAATCCAGATCCGCGGAACCAACGCTGCACCCCGCGGCATGAAGTGCTTCCGCTTCGGCAATCGCCTCTAACTTTCCCAGATTTCGTGCTTGGAATTCCTTAAACTTGCGCATAGTATGTTCCCATGTTTGGGAGCTTGGCTATGGCATGACGATAGTGGGTGCATCAGTTTTGACGGACTACGCGGATAAGAATCCGCGAGCGAGGCCGGCATTGCGCGCGCTCAATGTTCTGCTGCAGCAAGCAGTGTGGACGAACCCTGATGGTCTTGCCCGTGAATGCGGTGCTCTCGTCGGCGCCGATGAAGGCACTCAGACAGTTCTGGAGTTGCGTGATGCAGGCTGTCGCGTCGTGCTCAACATCAACTATCAGCTCGGCGTGGTTCGCATCACGTCTGTTTCGGCGATGAAGGAGACTCGAAAGAGATGACGAAGTCCGCGATTCAAACCATCAGGCCGATTAAATCTGAAGCAGACCATCGCGCCGCTCTCGCTGAAATTGACCGGCTCTTTGACGCTCCGGCCGGCTCGGAGGACGGAGACCGTCTTGAAGTGCTCTGTGTTCTTGTCGCCGATTACGAGCGTAAATCGTATCCCGTAGAGCCGCCCGATCCGATTGAGTTTTTGACATTCGCGATGCAGGCTCAGGGGCGCACGCAGGCGGACTTGGCGCAAGTCCTGGGCTCCCGCTCTCGGGCCTCCGAAATCCTGAACCGGCGTCGACACCTTTCTGCGGAGATGATCGCGAAACTCTCCAAGGCGTGGAACATGCCGACCAAACCGCTTTCAGCACCCTATGCGATCGCGGGAGGCATGAAGCGAACGGTTGTCCGCGGTGTGGCGGCCCTTGGGCTTGTCCTCATGCTCGGTGCCTTCACCGTTGGCGGTGTTTTCTGGAGTTACGGTCGACAGCTGCCAAGCACAGCGGATATTGCCAATTACACGCCGCCGAATATCGTGCGTTACGATGATAGCGGTCGGTTGGCTGAGTACCGTCGCTTCATCCCGCTGACATCGATCCCGAAACACGTCGTAAAGGCGTTCCTCGCCGCTGAAGATCAGGACTATTATGGCCACTCCGGCTTCAGTGTGTCCGCGATTGTTCGCGCCACCTTCCAGAACGTCGGAGATTTGGGAAGTGGCCGCAAGCCCTCCGGTGCCGCCACGATCACACAGCAGCTCGCCAAAAATATTCTGCTTACGGGGCAGCCCCCATCGATCTCGCGCAAAGTGAAGGAAATCATCCTTGCTAGCCGTATCGAGGATGCGTTGGATAAAGACCGGATACTGGAACTCTACCTCAACCAGATCTACTTCGGCGGTCATGCTTATGGGATCGCTGCGGCTGCCGAGCAGTATTTTGGCAAGGACCCCGCTGGTCTTACTGTCGCGGAAGCGGCCTATCTCGCCGCCCTTCCAAAGGCACCGAACAACTACCGGCTCGATGTCCCAACCAATCATGAGCGCGCGAAGGAACGCCGCGATTGGGTCCTCGATCGTATGGCCGAAGACGGACTGATAACGGTATCGGCGGCGCACTTTGCACGAGCGGAACCGTTGATCGGAAACTAACGCGAGAGCACAGACGCGGAATTGCAATGGGAAGCGCTAGCCGCTTCCCATGTGAACAATCCAAAGGCTATTTCAAAGTAAGCGGTAAGCCGGCTGCCATAAGGATAACGTTGTCAGCAATCTCTGCGACGCGTTGATTGAGCAGCCCCTGCGCATCTCGAAACTCTCGAGCGAGCTTATTGTCCGGCACGATACCGAGCCCGACTTCGTTGGAAACGATGACCAGCGTTCCACGAGCTTCTTTAATCGCAGCCAACAGGGCGTCGCTCTCCCATTCCACCGAGCGACCTGCCAACATGACGTTGCTGAGCCAGAGCGTAAGGCAATCAACAAGCAGTGCGCCATCATCCTCGCAGTTGTCGCGAACAGCTTGCGCTAAGTCGAGCGGCTCTTCCACGGTCGCCCAACGATCATCCCGACGCTCTTTATGAGCCTCGAGACGCTCCCGCATCTCGCCGTCGAAGGCTTGGGCCGTTGCAACATAGATCCACGGCGGGGGAAGAGCCATCACGAGGCTTTCCGCTTTTTTGCTTTTGCCGGATCGCGCGCCGCCAAGCACAAGCGTGATGTGGTTGTTAGGTTCTGAAGGCATCTTTTCGAATTCGTCGGTGAAGTTCAGTGCGCCCAATATCAGGACCGGAGTGTGCGCGGCAACCGCTTAAGCACGAGCGGTGCGGTGCGCGAAAGAAGTTTCCCGATCGCGCTGCCATGTTTCAACGCCGTCCCGCGTCGCCTGGTACACGGCTGCGCCAACCGCTTCACCGAGGGCAGTGTGCAGGCCCGCGAATTGTGCGACCGTACCGTTTATTGGTGCTGCGACGACAATGCAGTCGGTCCCCGTTCCCGTTAAGGTGACGCCATCGCGCTGAACATCGGCCTCAAGTATCGCAGTCGTGCGCGCCTGCGTCACAACGGACATTGTTTCGAGGAAAGCCCCCTCTGAAAGCGGCCGCGACACATGCAGAAGCGTATTGATCGTGCCAGCCAACGGCACAGGGGTGGAAATACGTCGGCCGACGCGTTCGCCGTTTGAAAGTCCCGCTGTTGTGAGACAGGTGGCGGCATCGTCCTCGATGATCGATTGTGAGACGTGATGACGGCGAATATCGCGAGAGGTCACTAGCGTGACTGCGTCTGACAGATTGGCCTCTACCATGCGTCGGGAAATGTACGAGGCGGCGTCGGTATCTTGCGGCAGATCCGTGTTACACACCTCTATCCAGGCAACGCACTGCGCCACCCGTGCGCCCGGGTGCGTGAGAGACCAGCTCAGCATGCGTTGAGGTTCGAAGAACTTCGCCACCAGAAACGGGCGAAGGCAACTCACCGAAAAAGGAAGTGTCACAGGAATGGGCCTCAGGGCAGTGAAATTAATGTGTTGCTTTCGAGCACGCGGCTGCGCTTGACAAGCGGTCAAGGACATTCAACCTGCACCGCCAATTTCCAAGATCAAAGGGTAAAGAGTGAAAAGCGACGATTGGACAACCCTCTCCTGTCCCCTCCCTTCTCAAGAACATGCCGCAGCAGCCGAGAACCGCCAGAATTCATTGACGAAACCTCCCGGCTCGCTTGGCATTCTTGAGCGGCTTGCAGTGCGGCTTGCCGCGCTTCAGGAGACTGAGCGCCCGAAGGTCGACGACGCGCGCATCATTCTGTTTGCGGGCGATCATGGCATAACTCTGCACGGCGTCTCAGCCTATCCTTCGGCCGTAACGGTTCAGATGCTTCACAACTTCGCAACAGGCGGCGCGGCGATATCCGTTCTTGCGCGTGAACTCAGAGCGCCTCTTGAGGTCGTCGATGTCGGAACGCTGGCAACAACGGAGATCCCCGGTGTTGTGAGAGACAAGCAATGCGCTGGAACGCGGGACTTCTCGACCGAGCCCGCAATGACGATCGAGGAAGCCCAGTTCGCAATGGCAGCGGGGCGGAGAGCCGTGCAGCGTGCAGCCGTTGGCGCCGATCTACTCATCCTGGGCGAGATGGGCATAGGCAATACGACGTCGGCAGCCGCTGTCGCTTCTGCGCTTCTTTCAAAGTCCCCGGATGATCTCGTGGGGCGTGGCACCGGCCTCGACAATAAGGGCGTCGAGCACAAGGCACGCATGATCAACGCCGCGTTGAAGCTGCATGGACTAGGAGGGACGGAAAAATCTCCGCTCGAAACTCTGGCGTGTGTCGGTGGTTTGGAAATTGCGGCTCTGACGGGTGCGATTATCAGCTCCGCTCAATCGCGTGTCCCGGTTCTGATCGATGGCTTTATCGTTTCCGTCGCAGCGCTTCTGGCTGTGCGGATCAATCCATCGTGCAAGGAGTGGCTCGTTTATTCGCATCGCTCCTATGAACAGGGTCATCAGCAGGTTCTCGAAGCGTTAGATGCCGAACCGCTACTCGATCTGAAGCTGCGGCTCGGGGAGGGCTCTGGCGCTGCTTTGGCGCTCCCTATCGTGAAACTTGTCTGTGCCCTGCACGCCGGCATGGCAACGTTTGACGAAGCGAACGTGTCGGGGCGTGGCTGATGCGCCAGATCGATCTGCTCCGTCACGGCGAAACAGAAAGAAAAGGGGTGCTGCTGGGCCGCACCGACGCAGTCTTGTCGGAACTGGGTTGGCAGCAGTTCGAGAAGCAGACCAGAAATCGTGAGTACTGTATAATCCTGACATCGCCACTGAAACGTGCCCGCGAACCGGCCGAACAGCTTGCGAACGCGCGCAACGTGCAGACACGCCGCGATAAAGACTGGGCGGAACTCGATTTTGGCGCATGGGATGGGAAGCCGGTCGCGGAGCTCCGGAAGGATGCTGAGATCGCACAGGCGTTAGATGCCTTTTATCGTGATCCAAACGCCTCGGGGCCGCCTGGTGGAGAAAACTGGACGACGCTGAGCGATCGCATCGCTCTTGCACTTGGCAGACTTCTGGAGGCGCCAGACGAGGGTAACGCGCTCATCGTCACCCATGCCGGGCCAATGCGCGCGGCTCTCTCCCTCGCTTGCGATATTCCCCTAGATCGTGTTTGGGCACTTAAGATTGACTACGGGACCCGCATCACCTTGCGCTTCGGCCGTGTAGACGGGAAATTTTGGGGCGAGATTATCGAGATCGTGCAGCCATGAATTTGCAGACATTCGGCTACGCCCTTCAATTTCTGACGAGACTTCCAGCGCCGCAAACCGCGGAATTCAATCCGGCGGATCTATCCCGTTCGGCAGGGTGGTTTGCCGTGGTTGGGGCAATTATCGGGGCCATTGTCGCCGCAGGCTTTTGGGCGGGATATTTCATTTCACCCTGGCTTGGGGCGCTCGTAGCGCTCGTGCTGTGGGTATGGGTGACAGGCGGTCTGCATATTGACGGGCTCGGCGATGTGGCCGATGCGCTGGGCGCGGCGCATCGTTCTCCTGAGCGTTTTCTGGAAGTGCTGCGCGATCCCCATGTCGGATCCTTTGGCGTCATAGCAATCGTTTTGCTGCTCATCGCTAAGTTGGTGCTTTTGGCTCAACTTTCCGAAGGATGGCACACGCTGGCGGCGCTCGTCCTTGTTCCTGCGTGGGCGCGATGGGGCACACAAGTGTGGAGCCTCTACGTGCCGCCTCTGGCAAGCGGATCAGGAGAGCGCTTCTCTTGGCAGATCAACCGACCCGTTGTCGTTGTCCAAGGGGGCATCTTGGCGCTTTTGAGCGTCTGGCTGGCTCCCGCATTGTTGGCGGCCCTGCTCATCATCCCGTTGATCGCCGTCTATTGGCGCGTCCGTCTAAGGGGCATCACGGGCGATTGTCTCGGTGCGAGCGTCGAAGTGACGGAGACGCTCTTGCTGTTGGCAGTTGTCGTGGCTGCCGTCATCCTCGCAGGCTAGATGTTGGTGCCAATCGCGCGAAGCGCCTGCTCCAGCCGCCGCCAAGATTCTTCCGGTCCCGGCAAGCCAAAGCGCAGCCACGTTGGCGCGTAGGAGAACTGGCGCACAAGGATGCCGTGCTGCGCCAATGTGTCGGCCACTTGCGCCGCACGCGAATGCGTGGCGAGGCGAAAGAGAGGCGTTCCGCCGATAACCGAGCAGCCACCGCAGGTTTCCAGAAGTGCATCGAGCCTGCGCTGAGCGTTCTGCAGCCGCGTCACGGCTTTCTCGCGCCACGCGATATCGGCAAGGGCTGCTGCGCCGATCGACAAAGCCGGACCGGATACCGCCCACGGTCCAAAATAATCGCGCAGCTGTGAAGCAAGGTCTTCGTGCGTAATCGCAAATCCGAGGCGCAATCCGGCAAGCCCATACATCTTGCCGAAGGAGCGAAGTACGATCGTTGCGGGCGGAAGATCAGGAATAAGACTTACGTCTGGCGCCATGACATCGGCGAACGCCTCGTCGACCACAAGCAGCCCATCTCGGGACTGCAGCTCGGCGGCCACCCCCCGCAATCGTTCTGTAGGTATGACTTGGCCGGTAGGATTGTTGGGATTGACGACGATGGCCACGCGGGCACTCGCGATGGTCGTCAGGTCGGGAACTTCAACAACGTAATGGCCCTCGTGCCGCCAAGCCTTGGCGTGCTCACTGTAAGTCGGACTGAGAATAGCGATCTGCGAGCGAGCAATAAGCCGTGGCAGAATCTGTATGAGGGCTTGCGTGCCTGAGGCGGGGATGACCATGTCCTGGTTCTGCGCGCCATAGCTCCGGGCAGCAGCTTCGCGCAACGCCAACTCATGAGAGCGCTGCGGCAATCGCGACCATATCTCCGGGGTCAACGGTGGAATCGAATAAGGAAAAGGATTAATACCCGTCGACAGGTCAATCCACGGCTCTGGCGCGGAAGGAAAACGTTGACGCGCCGCGTCGAGGTTTCCGCCGTGCAATAGATGTTCCGGCTGCGTCGCCATCGTGGTAGCACCTGTCGGCTGTGCCAAGCTATTGAACTGCAAACCCGTGTACGCTCCTCTCACGCTGATCGCATTGTTATTCGAAGCAGCCTGCGGCTACCCGCAAAGGCTGTATCGCGCGTTGGGGCACCCTGTCAGTTGGATCGGCCGACTGATAACATGGTGCGAGAGCGCCTGGAATGGGACGCAATATTCATTCGAACAAAGGCGCTTCAACGGGCTAATGGCACTCGTTGTGTGCCTATCAGCAACATTGATTGCGAGCCTCGCATGTGTGCTCATTGCTGACCGGCTTTTACCGCATCCCCTGAATGTCGTCATTGTCGGTATCGTCGCCAGTGCCTTTATCGCGCAACGCAGCCTGTATCAGCACGTCGAAGCTGTTGCCGATGCGCTCGAAAGTGAGGGCATAGAATCCGGCCGCAGAGCTGTTGCGATGATTGTTGGACGCGATCCGACGTCGCTTGATGAGCATGCCGTCAGTCGAGCCGCCATTGAGAGCCTGTCTGAGAATTTTTCCGATGGCATTGTTGCCCCGACCTTCTGGCTCCTTATCTCCGGGCTGCCTGGGGTAGCTGCATACAAGACCATCAATACCGCTGACAGCATGATCGGACATAAGAGCGATCGCTACTTGGCGTTCGGTTGGGCCGCAGCCCGTCTGGACGACATTGTCAACTTACCAGCATCGCGTTTGTCCGGCTTGCTGATCGCCGCTGCTGCGTTTCTTCTTCCGCAGATGAACGGACGCGATGCGTTACAGGCAATCGCCCGCGATGCGGGCCAGCACCGATCGCCGAACGCGGGCTGGCCTGAAGCGGCAATGGCCGGTGCGCTCGGCCTCAAACTTGCGGGACCGAGGATATATGATGGCCTGACAGTCCCTGATCATTGGATGGGACAGGGACGTGCTGAGGCCAACGCGGTCGATATCCGGCGCGCATTGCAAGTCTATCGCATCGCGTGCGTGATACAGGCCGTTGCTATTGCCGTTCTCGCGATTGCTATGAACGTCTGGATTTAGCTAGAACGGGTTGATGTAGTTCATGATCGCCGTCATCCGAAGCATCACGCGTCGTATCACATGCGTGGGCTTGAGACGCTCAGTGAAGATTGCCGCATCGCCAGCGGTGCCTGCCGGCAAGCGTTGTGCTGACTTCGCATCATCAAGTTTAATCAGCACGACGAAGGGATCAGAAAATACCTTCGGGGGGGCAATGGCTTGCCCCGATATTTGGGTCTGACCAGAAGCGATCGCCTGGAGTACAGATTCCACGCGACCTTTAAAGATCTTCCCTGGAAAGAACTTGAAGGTCGCTTCGACGCGCTGCCCAGGTTCAACGAACCGCGCACTGATTTGTTTGATCTCTACGCCGATGAGCGTCTCAGATGTATCGATAAACGCCATCGCGGGAGAGAGCGGTAGGGATGCGACGCGCGCCCCTTTACGAAGCGCGATATTCGTCACGTAGCCATTGGCGGGCGCGCGGACGACCGTCTTATCGAGGTTCCATTTCGCCGCTTCGAGTTGTGCCCGGAGCTGTTTGACTTCAGCCTCACGCTGCTGGACATCGAACAGCCTTCCGGTATCCCGGCTATGCAGCTCGGCCATTTGTTCGTAACGGAGCTGAGCAAACTTGAGTTGTGCATCGAGTGAGTCGACCTGCGTCTGAAACGGGACAGGATCGATGCGAAAAAGGACGTCGTTGGCCTTTAGCGGAACATTGGCCTCGACGGGAACTTCGATAACTTCTCCGGCTACGTCTGGTACAATTGGAACCGAATGCCGTCTGACGAGAAGCGGGCCCGAGGGTGCGGCCCAGCCCATAGGAATGAAGAGGAGAATATTGAGCAGGACAAATACGAGGATCGGAGAAAGTTTCCAGAACAGATTGAACGGAATGATCTTGATCTTGACCAGTATGAAAAGAATGAGAAGGTAGACGAGAACGAGAAATATGATCATCGAGCAGCCTCCCGCTTATAGGGTGCGGGGGCGTCGACAAAGGCCCAGACGAGGGCGAGTGGCCAGAAAACAAAACCACAGATCAGAGTAACCCAACCCGCCACTGCGACACCTTCTGCCCACGGATGATTACGCTTCTTCGCGATATACCCCGGCGCCATTCCCAAAGCGACAAAGATAGCGATCAATGTGCTGAGTAAGATGATTAGAATGAAAATGGCGAATATATCAATGAAATGCATATATTCCCTCCGGAATTTCGAAGTAGGACGCTTCTTCTCTGACGAATATTGTCGGCGTCATATTCAAGACGCGTGGTGGTACGAGCTGCGCGAGATACTTGCGCAGCCCGTAAAGGGACGTCACCTTGCGCCCATATTCTCTTTCAGTTGAGCTTCGATTTTTGTGAGATTGAAGGATCCCGGTGTCTGGCTTGGGGGATAGTCCTTCATGGTCTGTAGGAATTTGGCGGCGAGACCTTGCAGCGGCACGAGAACGAATGCCCGGTCGAGGAACCAGTCATTGTATATGTTCGCGTTGTGCTGCGCGCGTTCGAATGGATCTCGGCGCAGATTGAACAGCAGCGGAACGCGAAGCTCCGTGAACGGCTCACGCCACACACCGAAGGCCTGCCCGCGGTTCTCCAAGAAAACGGTTTTCCACGCATCATACCGTATCGCGACTACTTGACCGTCGTCGTTGACGTACATGAACTCTTTGCGCGGAGACTCCTCGACCTCTCCGGAGAGGTATCCCAGCATGTCGTAGCCGTCGATGTAGTTCCTGTAGGAACGACCATTGAGTTCGACACCTTGTAAGAGCTTTTCTTTTATAACTGGATCCCCTGCCGCCGCAGCGAAGGTTGGGAGCCAGTCTTCATGCGAGACGATTCCGTTCAGAGTGACGCCGCTTGGAAATTTTCCGGGCCAACGTACGAACGCCGGCACCCGGTAAGCGCCTTCCCAGTTCGAATTCTTCTCACTTCGAAATATCGTAATCGCCGCATCAGGCCATGTATTGAAATGCGGTCCGTTGTCGGTCGAGTAGAACACGATCGTGTTGTCGGCCACGCCAAGTTCGTCGATCAGCTGCAATAGCTCACCAACGTGCCCATCGTGCTCGACCATGCCGTCATGGTATTCGTCGCCGTCGGGACCTGAAATTCCCCGATGCTCCTGCCTTACGTGTGTACGGAAGTGCATACGGGTTCCGTTCCACCATGTGCACCAAGGTTTGCCGTCGTTGTGCTGGCGTTGGATGAAGTCCTTAGCAGCGGCGACGGTCTCATCGTCGACGGTTTCCATGCGCTTTTTGTCGAGGGGCCCCGTGTCTTCTACCTTCTGCGTTCCATCCGGGTTTGCCCATGAATGGATCACTCCGCGTGGGCCGAACTTCTTCCGGAATTCAGGGTCTTTCGGATAGTCCTCGTTCTCTGGCTCCTCCTCGGCGTTGAGGTGATAGAGGTTGCCGAAGAATTCG
The DNA here is from genome assembly GCF_025698805.1 of Filomicrobium sp. Taxonomy (NCBI): domain Bacteria; kingdom Pseudomonadati; phylum Pseudomonadota; class Alphaproteobacteria; order Hyphomicrobiales; family Hyphomicrobiaceae; genus Filomicrobium; species Filomicrobium sp. Next base: position 348,242 of record NZ_JAILWT010000001.1, on the reverse strand, counting down.
TCGAAGCCGTGCATAGTTGGCAGGTGTTCGTCGCGGTCACCTTGATGGTTCTTGCCGAACTGGCCGGTGGAGTACCCGAGGCTCTTCAAAACGGTGGCGAAGGTGACATCCGTTTTCTGCCAACCTTCCTTTGCGCCAGGTAAGCCAACTTTCGTCATTCCAGTACGCACCGGCACGTTGCCGCCGATGAAGGCGGCGCGACCAGCTGTACAACTCTGCTGCCCGTAATAGTCGGTGAAGCTAACGCCTTCCTTGGCGATCCGGTCGATGTTGGGAGTCGTGTAGCCCATCATGCCGCGATTGTTGTGGCTGATGTTCCACATGCCGATGTCGTCACCCCAAATAATGAGAATATTCGGCTTGCTATCGTCTGCGGTAGGAGCGGATTCCGGCGCGGCTTGCGCTTTTGCGTCTTGTTGCGACCCGTTCACTGCTGCCAACGCAATGAGCGAAGCTCCCGTCAGCAAGACATTCCTGCGGTTAGGGGTGAATGAATCAGTCGCCGCTTGATTATCGTGGTTCTCAACGTCTTGCATTGTGAAATCCTCGCTATGTCATTGGCTCTCATTCCCTCGTTCCCCGTTCCAGTTTGCTCCTGTTATCTCTAGAGGCGCCTTCGCGCTAAAAGACCGCTGCTTCGCGATCAAAGTTCGGGCCTGAAAAGTTTAGTCATTTGCCTGAAAGGTCGAAGCCTTTCAGATCTTCTATTGTCGCTTCATCGCAGCCATCGCTGCCGCTTTGTGCTGCTCCTCTGCGCTTTGGGTCGACTTTCCTGAGACATCGACGGTGACTTTGAAAATCTTGCCGGTGAATGCGAAGGGCGGCGTATAGAGCTCGGAAACGGGAGATCCCGGATTGCGGCCCACCGAGAGGCCGCCGCCAAGGCCAATAAGGAGCGGAATGGTGACAGGTAACTCGCCTTGGCCGATGAGTGTCTCGTTGGCGAAAAGGCGGCCTTTTCCCGGGGTACCTTTGCCGTGTGCAAGGTCTGGTTTGCCTGTCGGCTCGAATTCGTAACGGAGCGTGAGTTTACCGGTCGGAATGCTTTCGGTTGACGCAATGTCGAATTCTTCCGCACTGACATAATTGTGGACGTAGTGAAGTTTTCCGTCCTTCACGAACAGCGTGTATCCACCGGTATTGCCGCCATGGCAGATGAGCACACCTTCAGCGCCTTCGGAGGGAACGTCCACGTCGGCACTAATAGTGTGCGCACGGTTTAGGACCTTGACGGCGACGTTTTCGGGCACGCTTTGCGTGCCAGGGTAATAGACGTAGGTATCGCGTTCTTTTGTGAGTTGCGGTCGCGGATCTGCAAAACGTGCAGTGCCTCGGCTGTCGAGCGGAAGCACATCATACCGGCCCGCCTCGACGTACCAAAGGGCAATCATCTCGATGAGTTTGGCGCGATGTGTTTCAGCAAGATTGTTCGTCTCTGCCGGATCTTCGGTGAGATTATAAAGTTCCCAGCCCTTGGCATCCAATTCCCGTAGCTTGTCTTCGGTAAGCGTCAGTTCGCCAAAAGACGCCTTGGCCTCCGCAAATGAGTCTCCGGGGAACGGACAGACCGCGCGCCAGCCGTCATGGTAGATAGCGCGGTGAGCGAACATCTCGAAATATTGCGTGTCGTGCTTCGATGCTGCTGCAGCGTCGTTAAACGTATACGCGAAGCTCACCCCTTCGATTGGGGATTGTGTGACGCCGCGGATGTCTTTTGGAGGCGAGATCTCCAAGGCTTCCAAAACCGTAGGCACCATGTCGATCGCATGTGCAAACTGCGTGCGCACTTCCCCTTTGGGTTCGATGCCTTTTGGCCAGTGCACGAGGAATGCATCTGAGACGCCGCCGCGAAAAGTCTCACGCTTCCATCGCTTGAACGGCGTGTCGCCGGCAAAGGTCCAACCCCAAGCGTAGTGATTGAAATATTTGGGACCGCCGAGTTCGTCGAGCGCCTGCAAATTCTGCTGCAGATCGTCGGGCACGTTATTAAAAAACTTGTTCTCGTTGACTGAGCCGTGGGGCCCGCCTTCGGCGCTCGCACCGTTGTCAGAGATAAGCATGATCAGCGTGTTGTCGAGTTCGCCCATCTGCTCTAGAAAGTCTACGAGACGGCCGATATGGTGATCCGTGTGTTCAAGGAAACCCGCGAACACCTCCATCATGCGTGCGTATAGTTTGCGCTCGTCTGCGGGAAGCTGCCCCCAGTCCTGAACATCGGGATCGTGACGGGACAACACCGTGTTTTGCGGAATGACGCCAAGTTCCTTTTGCTTGGCGAAAACCTTCTCTCGATAGGCATCCCAGCCGTCGTCAAACTTTCCTTTGTACTTGTCGGCCCACTCCTTCGGCACCTGATGTGGCGCGTGCTGAGCACCGGTCGCGAAGTAAAGGAAGAATGGTTTCTCGGGGGCGAGTTGCTTGGTATCCGCGATAAATCCTATGGCCTTGTCCACGAGGTCGGGCGTGAGGTGGTAGCCCTCTTCGGGTGTCTTAGGTGGTTCGACTTGCCGGTTGTCGTAGACGAGATCTGGATAGTACTGGCTCGTATCACCACTCAGAAAGCCATAGTAGCGTTCGAAGCCACGACCCAGTGGCCATCGATTGTAAGGCCCGGCGGCACTGATCTGCTCAGCAGGCGTCAGGTGCCATTTGCCGACTGCAAATGTGCTGTAGCCTTGCCCGACGAGCATCTCAGAAAGAAAGCCGTTCTCGAAGGGAATGAGCCCATTGGACCCTGGGTATCCCGTCGAACCCTCAGTAATGCACGCCATGGCATTGGAGTGATGGTTGCGACCTGTCAGGATGCACGACCGAGTGGGAGAGCACAGCGCTGTCGTGTGCATGTTTGTGTAAAGCAGGCCACCCTCTGCGAGCCTGTTGATGTTCGGCGTATTGATCGGCGACCCGTAACAACCGAGTTGGCCAAAGCCGGTATCATCTAGGACGATAAAAAGAACGTTGGGAGAGCCGGGCTTGGCAACGATGGGCGCCGGCCACGCGGGCTGTGACTCATCGATCGTGCGCCCTATACGGCCCGGGAAGGTGGTTCCTGGAGGGTATTCCTTCAACTCGGCATAACCCGCGTTGGGGAATGCAGTCGTCGCGACGGCAGACGCTGCGATAAGGGAACCGCCCAATAGGAGACCGCGCCTGTTTATGCCGGTAGTTTGTAAAGGGTCTCGGTTTTCGGAACTTGCGGGGTGAGAGCGCTTTTGGGTAACCATCTTAAATAACCTCCGAGTTTCTATTCCTCACCCTTTTCCCCAACGTCCTTAGTCCCCTTGATCGCGGATCACGCAGCGAAATCCGACGTGACTCGTCGACGTGTCGACGGGCTCCGGATGGCGTGCCGCAGGCCGGTAGCGGCGACAATAATTTGGCGCACAAAGATGCGAGCCTCCTTTGAGAACTTTCCGAGGAATTTTGATGTGTGGCTGGCACGGATCGAAGCTTTGATCGCGTGAAGGGCCGCGCGGATTTTCAGGAATACAGCAAGCCTTTGGCGCGTCTTCTGGATGTTTTGGGGCAAACCAATCAGTGGTCCACTCCCAAACGTTTCCAATCATGTCGTACAGGCCATATCCATTTGGTGGGTACGATTTGACGGGAGACGTGCGCTCATAGCCATCAAGTTTAAGGTTCTCGTGCGGAAATTCCCCTTGCCAGGTATTGGCCATTTGCCGCCCAGAGGGATTGAGCTCATCGCCCCAGGCAAACTCAGCGCCATCCAGGCCGCCGCGTGCCGCGACTCCCATTCCGCTTCCGTGGGGAGCATTTTTCCCACCCATGCGGCGTAAGCTTCCGCATCCTGATAGGCCACGTGCACGACGGGATGGTCATCCCGGCCCTTGATCCAACTTCCTCGTCCGTAGGGATGGCGCCAATCGGCTCCGAACCTGAATTCCCACCATTGCCCCCAGTCTCGCAGATCGACGCGTTCGCGCGGGGGGCGGAATACGAGGGAACCAGGCTTGAGCATGTGAGGAAGGGCACCTGGATAGTCTTCGGCCTTCGGGGCCTTTTCAGCAAACGTGACGTAGTTTGTGGCTTCGACGAACTCTCGGAATTGGCGATTCGTAACCGGGGTTTCATCTATCCAGAATGCATCAACGGTAACGCGGTGGACCGGTGCCTCTTCGGGATAGTGGTCGTTTGATCCCATAGCGAAGGTGCCGCCGGGGACGAGCTTCATGCCTGCGGTGCGCGATCTTTTCAGAGTTGGATTTTGAACCGAAATTCCGCTGCCACGAGTTGCCACTGTCATGATGGTAACTCCGCGCAATCGGAGAAATGCTCGCGTGGCTCAAATCGCCTGCGCGTAATGAAATAGAGTTTTCGAAGTTGACCGAAATTAAATGTATCGGCCAGACGGCATGACCACCAAAACACACGCATTTCCCGTTCTCCAGACTCAACTGGATAGGGTAGCTGCCAGGTCCCGTCTGCTTTATCGCAATGCATGAATTATCAGGCGTAAGGTAGTGGAAGTCAATGAACTTTCTGTCGTCCGAATAAGGCTCAGACTGGAAATGATTGGAGATTAATTCGGTTAAATATGCGGTGGATATTGCCAAGGAGGCACAATAAAAAGATTAAATTTGGGGTATTATGTTTCTCACTGTTCGGTGGCTGATGGCCGCTTTTGTATGCGTGCAGATTATTTGAGTAAACATCTTAAGGACTCAGTTTTTCCTTCCTTGGCCAATACGTGGCCTGCGGGAAGTGAACGTCTGTAAGCTTGCAAGTTTTAACGCGATCAATCGAACTGCGCGCATTGGGCCACAACGCCGAATAAGATCGGGGAGCAAAAGTTAATGCGAAGGGGAGCGCTATCTCTGGCCGTACTGGGGCTGGGAATAACGGCCGCATGCCAGGATGTTTTGGCCGCAGAGAATGCTACGGGCTTTTACCTCCTCGGCAGCAAGACGGCGATGGCGGGGTTCGTTCCTCCGCCCGGTACGTATATGATCGACATGAACTATCTTTACTCTGGCGACGCCAGCGGGGCGGCAGCCCGTGGTATCGCCCTTAGAGAGACAGGCGCGCTTCTCGCCGCTCAAGCAGACGTGACGGTTGACGCCAACGCCTATATTAACTTGCCCGTCGCTCTTTGGATTGCACCTGAAAAGGTATTTGGCGGCAACGTCGGCTTCGGCATTATGGCCCCCGTCGGCCACAAATCTGTGGACGTTGGAATCGACGCTTTTGCTCAAGTGACACTTCCGAACGGCACCGTCATTAATGCCAATCGCAGTTTGGAGATTGACGACAGCACGACGAAATTTGGAGACCCGGTTCTCAACGCGCTGATCGGCTGGCATGAAGGCAACTGGCATTGGACCGTGGGAGCGCTCCTTAACGTCCCGATTGGGCCGTGGGAGAGTGACAGCATATCCAACATATCATTCAATCGCTGGGGGCTAGATACGACCGGTGCTATAACGTGGCTCGATCCCAAGCTGGGCCACGAAGTGTCTGTTGCCGCCGGCTTCACGTTTAATGGCGAAAACCCAGATACCGACTATAAAACGGGTACGGAATTTCATGTTGAGTGGGCTTTAATCCAACACTTTTCAAAGACATTTACTTTTGGGCTTGCTGGATATCATTACCAGCAATTAACCGGCGATAGTGGTTCGGGGGCCAGGTTTGGTCCGTTTGAAGGCAGGGTCACAGCACTTGGCCCCATCCTCACGTATAGCTTCACCGTCGGAAAAATTCCTGTCAGCACGCAAGTCGAGTGGTTGCACGAATTTGACGCAAAAAACCGATTGGAAGGAAACATGGGCATGATCAATATATCCATGCCGCTATCGGTTCCCCGCGGGCAATAGTTGCGCCGCGCGCGAGACGGCGGGCGATCTCCCATCCCCCCCAAGGGCCCGCCGTCCCGTGATGCTACCATATTGGACGAATTAGATGTCGAACGCGTCTCCGTCGTCCCAGTCATATTCCGAATCATAATCGGCATCCTGGATCGCGTCGTCGGCGGCCATCTTGTTATCGTGTTCGTTATTGCTCCCAGTCGTTGGCGTGCTGGCTTCTGCAGGCTTGCCGAACAGGCCTCCACTGTCACTGCTGCCGCCAAAAAGGCCTCGGATGCTATCAGCCAGAAGCATGCCGCCGGCCACGCCACCCGCGGTCGAGAGGGCGTTGCTCAAAAAGCTTCCCGATGACCAGCCGGAGCTTTGACGTCGCGCATCATCTGAGCCCGCGCGAACGCGATCAGCGTCAATAGATTGGCGTCTCCCCGCGGTGGGTACTGAGCCACCGTCAAGGGGTGGGGCGGTTCCGAGAAAGCTGCGCGAACTGGCTTCGGCCGTTGCTTGAACGCGCGCGTTTTCGAGTTGCTTAATGCGCTCATCGGCACGTTTCAGCGCTTCCTCCTGGACGAGGACGCTCTGGACCAGAACATAAGCGGCGTTGGGGTTGCGAGCTATTTCGTCGCGTATCAACTGCTCCGCTTCACGGTCGTTTTCCTGGGGCGACGTCGCGGCGATACGATCGAAAAGACCCAAGATGAGATCACGCTCTTCGGCTTTCATTGGTAAACCTCCCAAAATTCACAGATCACATGTGGGGAGCCTAGGGTTCAAGGCAAGTGCCGCCGTGGAAGTGCTCGTTCGTCTGCACCGCGCTGCGCGATGACTTCACGAAAAAGTATAGGCAACTTTTGCCCGTGGTCCACGTTTGCTCGTTGCCGCGGCCATGAGCCGTGGCATGTAGCATCTTCGATATTTCGAGGTTTCCCATGAAAACGTTGTTCGCGTCTGCAGCGCTCGCTCTGCTGGTCGCCGTTGGCACGCCTATCGCATTGTCAGGTCATGCCCACGCCGCGAGCGGTACAGACTCTAAGTCATCGTCTGCAACGAGCCCGACCAAGAACGGTTCAAAGACTGCAATGGTCAAAAAGGAGCGCAGTGAGGCTTCCATTACTTGCTCAAAGAAAGCAGACGCTAAAGGCCTGCATGGCAAAGCGCGTCAGGATTTCCGCAGAGACTGCATGAAGCAGCATCCAACATCGACCCAGTGAGCTGCCGCGTGACGGTTCGTGGCAAGCTGCGAGCCGTTACGCTTTGTTTGTTGCCGTGAGCCGATAGCCGAGACCTCGAAGTGTCTCGATCGTAAAGGCGGGATGGTCAACCTTCCGCCTGAGGCGGTGAACATATGTTTCGATGGATTGTGGGTCGGCATCTTCATTCAGCGAAAATACACGCGCTGCAATTTGATCCTTGCTGACGACATTTCCTCGAGCTCTCATGAGGACGTGAAGAACGCTGCGTTCGCGTGGCGTAAGATTGAGCGATACTCCGTCCACGGATACGTCACCCTGCGTGATATCAATGCGAAGCGGACCAAATTCAGAAGACTCTCTTCCATTGGATAGATCTGGCGCGCGCGCAGATGCCTGTTGAATTCGAATGCGCAATTCATCGGGACGCACAGGGCGTAGAATAAAGTCATCAGCACCCTTCTCTATGGCAGCCACAACGATCTGGATCGTTTCATTGCTTCCGCAGATGAGAACCTGGGTTTTAGGAGAGCGTGCGCGTAAGTCCGGAAGTTTGTCTATGGCTTCTGGAGAGACGGCATCGACATCCCAGATTGTGAGATCGTACTTGTTGGCTTCCAGAGCATCCGCGGCACAGGCGATAGAGCCAACGGAATCGACAGAGACAACCATCGTCTTCAGTAACGCAGCTGTTTGGAAAGCCAGCGGACCGAAATCCTGAATATGAAGAATACGCATCGCTGAGAGTGATTGTCCGCATCATGACTATGTTAGGGAAGCGCGAAGGGCAGCAGAAGGCCGCGCCGTTTAGGACGTCGCTACAAGCACTTATGAAACACTTTTGTGTATCTTTCTTGAAACTCCGTTGTGTTTTGTTTGCCACGTAACTGACAGCGAATTGCGAGCTTCGAAAACTATGGTCCCCCTCGAGGTCGCGCCGACGTGTCTTTAGCGGCGCTTCGTCGGACGCGGCGGTTTCCGTCGGGAATGAAGTCTTCACTCTGGGGGATATGATGAGTTTTCGTGTATTTGGCGCGGCGCTGTTGCTGAGCACCGCTGCTGTAACGTCGAATGCGTTCGCTGCCGATTTGGGCGGTGACTGCTGCGCAGATCTTGAAGAGCGTGTTTCTGAGCTTGAAGCTACGACCGCACGCAAGGGCAACCGCAAGGTCAGCCTCGAGATCTACGGCCAAGTCAATACGGCCGTGATGTTCTGGGACAACGGTAAGGAAAGCAACGCCTACGTTGTCGACAACGACATTTCTTCGACGCGCTTTGGCTTCAAGGGTAAAGCGAAGATCTCGCCGGATTGGTCTGCTGGCTTCAAGATTGAAATCGAGACGCAGCTTGCAGCTTCTAACGAAGTTGATGAAAACAACGACGACGGCCCACAGCAGATCAACCTGCGTAAAGCCGAATGGTATCTGAAATCGAAGACATACGGTCAGGTAACCGTCGGTCAGGGCAGCTTCGCTTCTGACGGCGCTTCGCACGTAGACCTCTCCGGCACGAACGTCATCGCTCAGTTCGACGACCTCAAGTTCGGCGAAAAGATCGACCCGCGCTCGATCATGTCGGCCGGCGGTCAGGGCGATTACGACGACTACACACGTGGCGGCAGCTACGAATACAACCGCGGCAATCGCGTACGCTATGATACGCCGACCATTGGTGGCTTTGTTGCGTCGGCAGCCTGGGGCGAAGATGATGCTTGGGACGTCGCCCTGCGCTACGCTACGGAAGCAGGAGCGTTCAAGTTTGCTGCTGCTGTTGCGTATGGCCAGTTCACGGACGGCACGGGTAGCCTCAGCAACGACAACGTTTGCGAATCTCCTGCGCAAGGCGGCGAGTGTCAGGAAGCAGAGATCGTAACCGGTTCGGCATCTCTTATTCACACGCCAACCGGCTTGTTCGTCACTGCCGGCGCTGCGCGTCGTGAGTTCGACAACATCGAAACTTTGGGTGCTGCCAACGAAGAGAACACCTGGTGGGGTGTCCGCGCTGGTATCTCGCAGAAGTTCTTCTCGCTCGGTAAGACAGCGCTCTATGGCGAATACCAGCTGCACGAGAACGACAACTTCCGCGGCACGCTCGGCCTGACGTCGGAAGCTGAAATCATCGGCGCAGGTATCGTGCAGAAGATCGATGCGGCGGCAATGGAACTCTACCTCGGCTACCGTCACGTCGAAGTTGACGACAATGATCCCGCCAACTCGTTCGATGATCTTGACGTCGTGACGGCTGGTGCACGCATCAAGTTCTAAGATCAGGTTCTAGGCAACTACTTGGTTCCCCCGAGCCATACTGAAGCCTAGTGGGAAAAGCTGGTCCGGTAATACGGACTAGCTTTTCCTTCGTTTCTGCAGGAGAAAAACTCTCCGCTGGCCGCAGACAGAAAGTGAGTCTTGTGACGGCAAGAGAGAGGCTTCTTGTTCTCCGTCAATCGACGAGTGCGACAAATTCTTGTCGGAGACGTGAATTGTCTCGGAAACAGCCGAGCATCCGGCTGGTGATCAAGTCTGAGTCCGGCTTGTGTACTCCCCGCGTTGTCATGCAATGATGCGTCGCCTTGATAATGACGCCGACGCCTCGGGGTTGAAGGACCTCGCTGATCGTATTGGCGATCTGCACCGTCATTCTTTCCTGAATCTGCAGACGCCGCGCGTAGGCGTCTACGACTCTCGCGAGCTTGCTGATGCCAACGACGCGGCCTTCGGGCACATAGGCTACCCAAGCTTTGCCGACGATCGGAGCCAAATGGTGTTCGCAGTGGCTCTCAAACCGTATGCCACGCAACACAATCATTTCATCGTATCCATCTATTTCTTTGAACGTTTTTTGCAGGATCTGTCCCGGATCCTGAGAGTAGCCTGCAAAGTATTGCTCGAACGCACGCGCCAGACGTGCAGGGGTTTCGATCAGGCCGGGCCGATCAGGATCATCACCAGCCCAGCGAATAATGGCTCGAAACGCCGTTTCGGCCGCAGCTCTCTCGGTTTCGCGTGAGGTTGGCAATCGAGAACAGTCGGCAAAAGGGTGCACCAGTGCATCCACGATTATGCTCCTGATTTTAAGGGGTTTCTGACTAGTTGGCCGAGACGTGAATCGAGCCAGTCATGTTGGGGTGATAGGCGCAGAAATAGTCGAATGTGCCTGGTTGATCGAATTGAACCCGCCCGACGTGCCCAACACCTAGGATGACATCCCAACCGCCATTGTTTGCAGTGGCGGTATGCTCAATGAAGTCGTCATTGGCCCACTCGACTGTGTCGCCAACCTGAACGCTGATTTCGGCAGGTTGAAAGGCAAGGTTGCTGATTTTGACTTGGACGAGCTGGCCTGCGAGCGCCATTCCGGCGCCCGCGATTTGCAGCAGAATGACTACTGCCCAACCATGTATGATGACCCGCATCCTAGACCTGCTAATTGAGCTTATCGGCGAGCTGCTCAGCATGATGTTTATGGCCCAAGAAAACCTTGAGCCCCGTCCGTAGCAGGCTCTTGAGTTCAGCATTGCTGGCGGAGGGAATGAGTGTCGTTTCGAGCGCGCCGTTGACCGTTCCGTGGAACGTGACCTCGTTATCGACGTAAGCTCTGTCGAAGGCTGCGCCTGAGAGTTTTGAGAGTTCGGCCCGCTTCTGTTCAGCTTGCTTGACGAGGCTTTTGCTCGTCTCGTTGTCTTCAGGTGTAACGTTGTGCTTCTTGACCAGCGCCAAGGCTTTTTCGTTCACAGCCGTATGATCGCGCACCATGTTGTCGGCGAAAGCGCGCACGGATTCATTCTTGGATTTTTTTAAAGCCAGCTTTGCAGCCTTCACATCGATATCGCCTGCGACGTAGGCGATATGGGCGATCTGGGCATCAGACGGCTTGTCTGCAGCAGAAGCGGATACCGTTGCCGTTGCCATCAGGATGGCGGCGGCCACGCCGCCCGATAGAGACTCATGCATCTTATAATGACCTCCGTGTTGTCGGGCCGCGAACGGCCACTCCTTCTTCACACTGAATTGGATGTCAGCGCGCAGCGGAGGTTCCCAACAATCAGGAGGTAAGATTTAGTTTCGCGACGACCCTCTCCATGACACGCTCACAGCGCTTGCCGGCGAAGGGAAAGATGTCACTGAAAAGCGGACCGATATGATCGGCGAGAGCCGCTTTGAGCATTCTCCTGGCGCGATGCAAACGGGTTTTCACCGTTTCAGGCCGGAGTCCCAAAAACTCGGCAGTTTCTTCTATGCTCATATCCTCAATAACACGAGCAACGAGAACGGAACGAAAATCGACCGGCAGCGTATCGACAGCGCGCTCCAGCAATACGCAAAGCTCCCTTTGGGCTGTGATACGTTCGGGGTCAGCGGGATTCGTTCCAGAGTGCGGGAACGGAAGGACTTGCGCGATCGGGCCGCGTGATTGGGTGACGTCGGCGACAGTAGGCGCGGTCCGACGTCGTAGCCGCTGCAAAGCTTCATTGAGAACGATCCGTGTGAGCCAAGTGGCAAGGCTCGAATCTCCTCGGAAATTGGCGAGCCGGGAGAATGCGCGTAGATAGCTTTCCTGCAGGACATCCTCAGCCTCGCCATCATCGCCCACGATGCTTCTTGCAACTCGGTAAAGACGACGGTTGTTAGCTTGAATTATTGCGCGAACGGCAGCCTCATCCTTCTGCACGGCGCGTTGGATGAGTTCAGATTCCGTAGATCCGTCGTACGTCTCAACTTGCGTCAGAGCCACCCTGAAACCTCCGGTATATTCGAATGGATATAAATGATTGGATGCAAACGGTTTGGATAGGTTCCCGCTTGGACAGCAAATTCGCAATCGTATGATCATCGGCCGCGTGTTCAAGCTGGATGCAAAGCATGTGCGAGTTGACGACAATGAAATGTCGCGCACTCGCTTTTTGCGCTTTTTACCGCTGCTCGCGACGGCACACTTTAAAAACTAGAGTTTTTGCGCGGCAAGAGACGCGCTGAATTGAATTGTTTTGCGGAGACCTTTTTCAGTCCGCGTGTTCTGAGCGCAGATTCCGTGTTAGAACAGCTGTATTGTGAACAGCGAGCCCAGATTGCCCATATTTTTCTATGGAAAATGGGAGCAGGATTGCAATCCGCGCCGCGCAGGAAGAAAACACCTCCGCAAGAGACAATTAATTAGGTGAATAGGCAGCCCAATCTCATTGCCAGTGAAAGACGGAAGGATCGTCATGCATCGCTTAGTGGTGGGTTTTGTCGTTTGTTCAATGGTCTCACTCGTATCCGCATCGGCTGAAGAGCCAGGAGATGCCAAAGCCGGACTACAGTATGTGAGAGCGAATTGCGCCGAGTGCCACGAGGTCGAGCGGCATAGCAAGATTGTTCCTGATTTTGAGGCGCCGGGCTTCCCGGAAATTGCGAATATGTCAGGTATGACAGGTCGCGCTTTGGTTGTGGCATTGCAGACGTCGCATAAAAAGATGCCCAACTTTGTATTGCCCGAGAAGGACCGTAATGACGTGGTCGCTTATATCATGAGCCTTCGGTCTTCACGGCCCTGAGCGCTATCAGCAAAGAGAATATCAGCAACCCACGCGGGTATCAGAACATCTTATGAGAGCCAAAAGGCTTACTCGTTTGATATAAACACGAAAATAGGCAATCCTGAACGTGAGGCCGGGCAGGTGAGCCCTGTCGGGAGGCTGGCGCCGGGGGAGATCTTATAGGGGGTCGGCCTCCCCTTCATCACAGTCTGCGAAAGAGAGCTTCCGGATGAATCCGGAAGCTTTTTTTATTCTGCAGCGACGGGATTCTCTTCCGCTGTTTTTTTGCGTTGCGCAGCTTTGCCCAGCCACCGGCAGACGACATAGAAGACTGGTGTGAAAATCAGGCCAAACACGGTTACGCCGATCATTCCGGAGAAGACGGCCGTACCGAGCGCCTGCCGGAGCTCCGCACCGGCACCGGTGGCCCACACCAACGGAACCACACCGAGGATGAACGCGAGCGAGGTCATGACGATCGGACGCATGCGCAGTCGTGCCGCTTCCTTCGCGGCCGTAAAGCGATCTTCGCCTCGTTGTTCCAGCTGAGCGGCGAATTCGACGATGAGAATCGCGTTCTTGGCCGCCAGACCGATCAACACGATAAAACCGACCTGAGTGAGAATGTTGTTGTCCTGCCCACGCATGACGACACCTACGATCGAGGCGATAAGACTCATGGGCACGATAAGGATGACGGCGAGCGGAAGTGTCAGGCTCTCGAACTGAGCGGCCAACACAAGGAAGACAAACACAACGCCAAGCGCGAACGCGAATACGGCAGTGTCACCGGCCTTGATCTGCTGGTAGGCGAGATCCGTCCATTCATAGCTGAAGCCCGGAGGTAGCGTTTCGGCCGCTAGTTTCGCCATGATGTCGAGCGCTTGCCCTTGCGAATACCCCGGAGCCGCCGATCCATCGAGCTCCGCCGCTGGGAACAGATTATATCGCGGCACACGTGACGGCCCCGAGATGTCGGAAACGGTGGTGAAAGACCCCAGCGGAACGGTGTCGCCCCTGTCGTTACGCACACGGATCTTCAAAACGTCCTCGGGGCTGAGGCGGTACGAGCTGTCGGCTTGTGCCGTCACGCGGAAGGTGCGACCGAGAAGGTTGAAGTCATTGACGTACGCCGAGCCCAGATAGGCCTGAAGCGAGCTGAAAACGTCAGAGACGTTGACGCCGAGTAGTTGCGCCTTGGTCCGGTCGATATTGAGATAAAGTTGCGGTGTCGATGTCTCGAACAAAGAGAACACTTGCTGCAGACCGGGTGTCTGTGCAGCTTTGACCATCATGTTCCCGACGACTCCTTGGAGCGCAGCAGGCCCGTTCCCACCACGATCCTGGATCATCATGCGGAAGCCACCCGCATTACCGATACCGCGCACAGGCGGCGGCTGCACCACAAGAACCATGGCTTCTTGTATGACCGAGAACTTCTGAAATAGTGCCGCTTGGATTGCTGCTGCCGATTTGTTTGGATCCTTAGCGCGTTCTTCAAACGGTTCTAAGGTAACGAATACGGCCCCAGCGTTGGAGGCGTTCGTGCGCGTCGCGCCGGAGAAGCCAACGATGTTCACCGCATGCGCCACGCCAGGCACCTCGAGGGCAAGTTCGGCAGCCCTCCGGTTGACGGCGTCCGTACGTGCCAGCGAGGCTGCAGGCGGCAACTGGGTGACGGTGATCAGATAGCCAGCATCGACCTGTGGAATGAAGCCCACAGGCGCCTGTCGGAATTCGTTGAGGCCGAACGCGATCACACCCGCGTAAACGATCAGCATGAGAGCCGACATCCGTACAAACCGGCCGACCATCCACGCATAACCCGACGACAGCTTGTCGAAGCTCCAGTTGAACAGGCGGAAGAATGCATGCACCGGCCACATAAAGAATGGCGGCCGCGCATTATGCGCGTGCGGCTTCAAAAGCATCGCGCAAAGGGCAGGCGATAGCGTTAGAGAGACGACCAGGGAGATGATCGTCGCGCCCGCAATGGTCAGCGCGAACTGTCGGTAGAATTGCCCAGAGATACCTGTGATGAAGGCGGATGGCACAAACACGGCCGAGAGCACGAGCGCAATAGCAACAAGCGCTGTGCCGACTTCATCCATGGTTTTATGGGAGGCTTCGCGCGGGCTCATGCCTGCGGCCATATTGCGTTCAACGTTCTCGACCACGACGATGGCGTCATCGACGACGATGCCGATGGCCAGAACTAGACCGAACAGCGATAGGTTATTCAGCGAGAAGCCGAACAGATCCATGAAAAAGAACGTGCCGATCAGCGAGATTGGGATAGCCACAATCGGGATGATGGCAGCCCGCCAAGTCTGCAGGAACAGCACCACGACGAGCACAACGAGGATCACCGCTTCGATGATCGTCATGACGACGGCGTCGACGGACTGCTGAATGAATTCGGTCGGGTTATAGATGATGGTGTGTTTCAGGCCGGGCGGAAAACTTTTCGCCAACTCGTCCATCGTCGCGATGAGCGTTTCAGATGTCTCGAGCGCGTTTGAGCCAGGCCGCTGGAAAATACCGAGACCGACTGCCGGATCAGAATCGAGATACGAGTTCACGCCGTAGTCGAGCGCCGCCAGTTCAACGCGGGCGATATCCTTCACGCGCACAACCGCGTCTTCACTCTGCTTGACGACAATATTTCCGAATGCTTCGGGGTCCGCGAGACGGCCGAGCGTCTGCACCGAGATCTGGAAGGCTTGTTGCTCTTTGATCGGCGGCTGGTTCAGGACACCCGCCGCGACCTGCACGTTCTGCCGTTGCAATGCCGAAATCACGTCGCCGGCCGTCAGCGCCAAAGTCTGAAGACGGTCAGGGTCAAGCCAGACGCGCATCGAGTAGTCGCGGCCGCCGAAGACCACAACGGACCCGACGCCTTGAATGCGGCTCAGCACATCGGTAATGCTGATGCTCGCATAATTAGAGATGAAGAGACCATCACGCGACTGATCAGGTGAGTAGAGGTGGATCACCATCATCAAGTCGGGCGACGCCTTGTTGACGGTCACGCCAATGTTTCGCACGTCGGAAGGAAGACGTGGAGTCGCCGTGGCTACACGGTTTTGCACTTGAACCTGAGCCGTATCTAGATCCGTGCCTAGATCGAACGTCACAGAGATCGTGAACTTGCCGTCGGCCGTCGAGTTTGACGACACGTACAGCATGTGTTCGACGCCATTGATCTGCTGCTCAAGAGGCGCGACGACCGTCGAGGCCACCACTTCTGCACTGGCACCGGGATACTGACCAGTCACGGTAATGACCGGCGGCGCGATTTCTGGATATTGTGCGATGGGCAGACGCCCGACCGAAACAGCACCAAGAATGATGAAAACAATCGAAACGACCGATGCAAAGATCGGTCGTTCGATGAAGAAGTGTGAAAGCCGCATGCGAAGCGCCTGTTAGTTTACGGTTGCGTCCTGTGCGGAGGCAGAAGCTTGCGATGCCTCTTGCGGTGTAACCTTGGAGCCTGGGCGTACACGCATCAGCCCTTTGACGATGATCCGATCTTCGGGGGACAGGCCCTCTGTAATCACTCTCATGTCGTCGATCAGCGCGCCAAGCTTCACGTACTTGGGATGTGCGACATTCTCCTTGTCGACCGCCATGACGTATTTGCGGACTTGCTCCGTACCGATAGAGGTATCCGGCACCAGCAAAGCTTCCGCAGGTTCACGCGCTGCCAATTCAATGCGGCCGAACATGCCTGGCGTCAGTTTGCCATCGGGATTGGGAAAGTCTGCGCGGGCCCGGATAGTGCCAGACGAGCGTTCAATGACATTGTCCACGAAGTTCATCGTGCCTTCGTGTGTATAGTTGTCTTCGTCGATCAGCTTAAGCCGCACGCTGAAGTTTAATTCGCGGCTCTTCGGATCAGAGCCCTTTTCCGCGTGCCGCAGATAGCGAAGATACGACGCCTCATCGAGCGTGAATTCGAAGCGGATCGGATCAACTGACGCGATCGTGGCCAGCAGCGTCGTATTGCCGGACGTACCGCCACTGACGAGATTGCCAACGGACACCCGCCGGTCACCGATACGACCGGAAACCGGGGATTTCAGGTTGGTGAATTCGAGGTCCAGTTCCGCTTGACGAATAGCGGCTTTCTGCGCCACCACGGTTGCTTCCGCGGCACGCTCGCCTTGGATCCGCTCGTCCAGCGTCTGCTGCGTAATCGTCGTTCCTTCCACGAGTCTCTTGGCGCGCTTCAGGTTGGACTTTGCGAATTCCAGATTGGCCTCCGCCTGCACTAACGACGCGCGTTGCTGATCAAGAACCGCTTGGAAGGTTCGCGGATCGATGGTGAACAGTGGATCGCCCTTCCGGACAATCTGCCCGTCCTCGAAATGGATAGCGTCCAGATAGCCGGAGACCCGCGCACGGATTTCGACAAAATCGACAGCCACAAACCGCCCGACATACTCGTCGTGATCGGCGACGAGCTTCTTGAGAGGCTTAGAGACGGTCACCTGAGGCGGCGGTGGCGGAGACGACTTCCCTTGCGCTTTCAGCCCACTGTCACCGCATGCTGCGAGAAGGGAACCGAGAGCTGAGAACGCGACGAGGACGCGCCCCAAGTTTCCAACCGACATGGGATTCTCCAGAAACAAAAAAATTCGATCACTAAATTTAGCGCGTTCCCCGGCAGCTCCAGCGACAGCTATTTGTTGCAGTGCGAGAAAACGGGGTGTCTAAGACGAAGGACTCATGTTAAGCGGTACTGACTAGTAACACCTGCTGCGGCAGGTTACTTAACCGTAACATTTTCAAGATGCAATAGGTCTAGAGCTGAACATTTCGAGATCGAGTGCCGAAGCCACACGTCCACCTCCGCGGGAACGGATCATCTTGGCTGTCCGTGACCTATTTTACCGACTAGGCATTAATGCCGTCAGCGTCGATGCGATCGTGGAAGCGGCTGAAACGAATAAAATGACGTTTTACAGGCACTTCAAGTCGAAGGACCACGTCATCGCAGAGTATCTGAGAAGCCTTTCAAGCGAAGGCGACGCCGTGTGGGACGCCTTGGCGACGGAATATGCTGATGATGCGAATAAGCAGCTGGAAGGTTGGCTGGCGTACGTTGAACAAATCGTGAGCAGCATGGATGAACGCGGCTGCGCGCTGGCCAATGCCGCCGTTGAGTTGCCGCCAGTTCACGAGGGGCGTTCCATTATCGAGGCTTATAAAGCCCGCAAACGCGATCACCTCGTTAATCTGTTCAGACAGGCCGGGTATTCAGCGCCAGAGGTTTTGGCCGACGAGGTGTTTTTGGTGTTTGAGGGGGCCCGGATCAACATTCAGTGTGGCGGTCGCGGTGGTCCGGCAACGCGCGTCGTGGCGACGCTGCGAGCTTTGCTCGCAAGCGCGCCGCGCACCACCATCACGACTTCCGGCGTGGCACCACCATCATCGAAGTGAAGATCTGAAGCACATCTCCGTGTTGATTGCGCGTTTCCGTGCGGATTGAGATCCAACCGCGATCCGGGCGCGATTTCGAGGGGCGCACATCAACAACTTCGCCATGGGCTGTAAGAACGTCGCCGGCGCGCGTCGGTCTTGGCCATTTGACGTTCGCTTCCGATCCGATCATGCCCCCTGCGAGAGGAATTCCGCTTTCGACAAGAAGACGCATTGTGATCGCCGCCGTATGCCACCCGCTTGCCGCCAGCCCTTTGAACAACGAATCTTGCGCGGCGTCTGGATCGACGTGAAACGGCTGCGGATCAAATTGCTTGGCGAACGAGATGATCTGAGCTTCATCTAATGAGTGAGAACCCGTTGAGAATTTCTGGCCGACAGAAATGTCCTCGAAATAAAGGCGGTGGTCTTGATCCAAGATTGCGAACTCCCGTGTCACACGTCGTCAGAAGAACGGCGTGCCTGATATGCGGGGCAATATCTAGGACCTGAGAGATGGCGCCAAAACCCCGACATTTGCCGCATGCCCGCACACCGTAATAGCAAGGTGTGTACGAAGTAACGCATGGCAATGCATAGCTCACATGCGTAAGGGGATAGCAAAGGATATTGCCGGTTCGCCAAGCAACGGGCCGAGCGCTTAATAAGACCTGTGTGTGCGAGGAGAGGAACTGATCATGCGCATTTTGATCGTTGGAGCGGGCGCTGTCGGCGGCTACTTCGGAGGCAAATTGCTCGAAGCGGGGCGCGACGTCACGTTTCTGGTGCGCCCCGGACGTGCTGCCGCTTTGAAGGAAACAGGTCTGAACATTAAGAGCCCGCTAGGCGATGCTGCGTTGGGTGTGCCGCCGATGGTGCAGTCGCAAGAGCTGAACGAGCCGTTCGATCTCATCATTTTGAGCTGCAAGGCTTATGACCTCGAATCCGCCATTTCTGGGTTCTCAGCCGGTGTCGGCCCGCAAACAGCGATCCTCCCGTTGCTCAATGGAATGCGGCACATTTCGGTTTTGCAGGAACGTTTCGGTCAGGGTGCCGTCCTCGGTGGTCAGTGCGTGATTTCGACGACGCTCGATGAAGTCGGAACCATCCATCATCTCAATACCAAGAACCATCTCACCTTCGGCGAAGTCGACGGCAATACGACGAAACGCGTTGAAGAGATCACTGCCACGCTCCGCGATGCGGGCTTCGCTGTTCGTGCCAGCAGCAAGATCATGCTGGAGATGTGGGAGAAGTGGGTGATCCTGGCTTCACTTGCCGGCAGCACATGCCTAATGCGCGCCTCGGTGGGTGAAATCAACGCGGCGCCGGGCGGTGCAGAGTTTGCACTAAGCCTTGTTGAGGAATGCCGTAGTGTCGCGAAGGCGGCGGGCTACGAACCACGCCCAGCGGCGTTAGAGGCTACGCGCGCGCTCGTTACAGAGAAGGGCTCGCCGATGACAGCATCCATGTTCCGCGACATCGAGCATGGATCGCGCATCGAAGCCGATCAGATCATAGGCGACTTGTTGGCGCGCGCTGATGCCGCGGGTCTCGATAGCCCGGTTCTGCGCGTCATCTATTGCCATCTCAAAGCCTACGAGGCACGACACGGATACTAGATAGCCGCGTGGATCGGCATGGCATCTAGCAATCAGATCGCCAAGGCACGTTGTGTGCGGCAGAAGGCCGATCCGGACGACATCATTCGGATCATGATGAAACGAGCAAAGGGAACGCAATAATGATCAACTCAACGATGACGCTGGGCTCGTCCGCTCTCCGTCGCGGGGCTTTCGCCGTCGCGCTAGTCGCTGGTCTGGCGTTCTCAGGATCAACGTTTGCAGACGATCTGTCTTCTATGATCAAAGCCGGAAACTCGAAGTGGGACGCGGCCTTTAATAGCGGAGACGCCGCGGCCGTCGCAAAGCTTTACGCCGAAGACGCTCAGGTGCTTCCCCCCGGACAATCCCCAGTCAACGGCGCGGAAGGAATTGAAAAGTTCTTCGCGGGCGTCATTGGTGCGGGCTATACCGATCACAAAATTGAAACGCTTAAAGTGACTGAGTCGGGAAACTTGCGTGTTCAAACTGGCCGTTGGCAGGCGATGGGCCCGGCCGACAAAGGCGGCAAGCGCAAAGCCGCTGAGGGCTCTATCGTAACGGTTCACGAAAAACAGAATGACGGAACATGGAAGATGCAGGTCCATATTTTCAACTAACAGGGCCCGCAATAACCGATCATAAGAGACGTCGCATAAGCGTCTCTCCATCGAACAAGATACGCGCTCGCAAGTCGGGCGCGTATTTTCTTTTCCGTCAATCTAAAATGGAAACAGCGTTGTCGGCACCTCAAATGTGCGGAACCCGTGCGAAACCTTTGCCGACAATTGGCCCGGTGGGTTTGCCGGTTGGAGATCCACCTTCAGGCTCAATGGTGATCTCATAGAGCTGATCTGCTTTTGGTTCGGGAAGCGCTGGCCCCTTCAGAACAACGTCTCCCAGACGGTTCAGCAGTCCCATTGAAACGGGGCCAGTGTCCTTATCTGGAAGCGTCCAGACCTCAAGCGTTTTGCCGGACGGGATGTCTATCGGCCCGAGGGGCAGGATGCGGATACGCTGATTATCTAACGCTTCGACAATGGAAACTGGTTGCGCTTTTGAGTCGAGCAATACGACAATCAGCTTCGGCTGCATGGGTGCCATGAATTGCCATGCGGCGACCGCGATCAAACACGCAGCGACACCTGCGGCCGCGAAACCTTTCCAGAATGATGACCGCGATTGACGCGACAGAGCGGAGACCTCAGCTGGCTTCCGTCGCGCCCGGGCCTCTTTGAGCCCCACGACGTTGTCCTCTCCGCTATCGATCGTCTGAACAATTCGGTCCCAGAGCGACGGGGACACGGGTGCTTCGGGAGCCGCGAGATCAAGTTCGAGAAAACGCATTCGTGCGGCCGCGACTGCAGCGCGAACGGTAGGGTCGGTCGCTATGCGCGCCTCGAATTCACGCCGCTCGCCGTCGTCCATCACACCGAGGACGAATTCGCCCGCGAGAACATCGATATCGTATGATCCATTGGCTGAATTGGTCATGACATGCAGTCCTTCAGCGCCGTCAGCCCGCGCCTTACCCACGACTTTGCTGTGCCGAGAGGCACACCAAGGACGCCGGCTATTTCGCCGTGAGAACATCCCGCGACGTAAGATAAAAGCACGCTATCGCGCTTTTCTTGCTCCATTCCCTCAAGGCAGCGCCGCAATCGGCTGCTTGAGTCCAGCTGCACGAAAGCGTCGTCAATGACGGCGCTCCGGTCCGTGAAGGCAGCAAGCGTAGCGGGGTCCATCAGGTCAAGCCGGCCGCCGTCGCGGACAGCATTGAGCGCCCGATTGCGAACAATCGTATAGATCCAACCACGTGCCGATCCGAGTTCGGGATCGAAGCTTCCCGCTTTCGTCCAAATCTGTACGAAAGCGTCGTGCACGATATCCTCGGCCAGCTCTCGGCGGCGCACGATGCGTTGCGCCACGCTCACGAGACGAGCCGCCTCCACGTCATAGAGCCGTTTCAACGCCTCTCGGTCACCCCTGGAACAGGCGTCGAGAGCTTCGACGTAATCGAACATTCCTTACGCCTTCTCGCGCTTCAATTCCTAAGAGCTGATCTCGGTATGACTACACCGAGACATGCAGTTTGGATGCAATCTCTCACCGAAGCAAAATTATTTTACAGCCCCTGCATCCAAGCGGACTCCCTGGCGTGTTCCACATATGCCGGCGGCGAATTCGCATATCCCCCTTGCGAAAAGTGACACCGTCCATCGCCTGCCGGCACCGTGCAATTTTTGGAATCACCAGGGAGTTACAACATGAAGTTTGCGAAAGCTTTGTTTGCCGCAAGTCTAAGCGTTGCCGTGACAGCGACGGCGGCACACGCCCAGATGGCTGTCGGTCTCGTCGGGGATAATACCCTTGTTATGATTGACGGGAGCAAGCCGGCGGCCACCAAAACCATGAAAGTGGAAGGTGTCGGGAAGCTTCTGGGTATCGATGTGCGGCCATCGAACAAAATGCTTTACGCCATCAATTCGGATGGCGATGTGCTCACGATCGATACGGAGACCGGCAAGGCGACCAAAGGTGCAAAGCTTTCAGCCATGATCCCGGAGGGCACAGAAGCGATCGTCGACTTCAACCCCAAGGCCGACAAATTGCGTTTCATGGGCACGGATGGAACGAACCTCCGGGCGGATGTCGAAACCGGCAAGACCGTAAAAGACGGCAACTTGGCATTCGAGTCCGATGATATGCATGCCGGCGAGAAGCCTGCCATCGTCGCCGCCGCCTACACGAACTCCCACGGTAAGCCGGAAACGACCAAGATGTACGACATCGATGCGACGATTGTGGCCCTTATTCAGCAGACTAAGCCAAACGATGGCACGCTGAAAGCTATCGGCAAGCTCGGCATCGACGCCGCGAAAACATACGCGTTCGACGTCCATACCACGGCGGACGGCACAAACACCGCTTGGCTGGTTGCCGACAACACGCTTTATACGGTTGCGCTCGATAGCGGTAAGGCCACCAAGGTCGGTGAAATCTCAGGTGTAGACGGCGCAATTCGCGACGTCACCGTTCTCCCAGCATCATAAGAGGTGCAGCGGGGCTGCCGTCGGCGAGTGGACAAACCTCCGGCCTCCCACCGCCGGCGGCAGGCAACCCGACCAAAACGTCATGCGTCAAGCTTCGCAACCATGCGCGCCAGGATGGCGATCTGCTCCTCTTGCGTTTTCAGGAGCTCTTTGAGTTGAGCCGTCCGGATATCATCGAGTTTCTCGTGTAGCCCCATGATTTCAAGTTCGGCTTTGAGGTTGACCTCGTAGTCGTTGGCTGCGGCCAGCCGATCTTTCGCCGCTTGCCTGTTCTGAGACATCATGATGATCGGCGCCTGCAAAGCTGCGAGCATCGAGAGAAGCAGATTCAGAAAAATGTAGGGGTAAGGATCGAAGGCGTGTGACCCGAGGGCCAGCGTGTTTCCAAACGTCCAGAACGCTAAGAAGACTAGGCTGATAATGATAAAAAGCCACGAGCCCCCGAATTCCGCTACTTGATCCGCGAGACGCTGTCCAAATGTGCGCGTATCGCCAAACTCCCTATTGATGTTCTTGGTGATGTGGACGCGCTCGGCAATTCTGCGAATGACGCGGCGATCGCGTTCATCAAGGTCATCAAACCCAGTCTTCATGAGCCTCTGGGCTAACTCTCGTACATGAGCGTCCACGCCACATCCTCCAGTCTTCTGAACTTATACGTTCAGCAAGAATTGCGATGGTCCATGGAAGCAGATCCCTCGGCATCAGGTAAGATCCCCCGACGCAAACCTTGGGACTCACGTTCCAAGGAACAGCACCCCTAGCTGCGCCGCGGTCGCGGGATGTCGACGGGAAGAAACTCCACGCCTGATTGCTGAACCGGCTGCGGGTAGTATTTCATCAGCTCCATGATCTCGATCGGCATGCCGACTTTCACAGGCAAACCAAGGGCGCTGGCTTCGCGCGCCGTCAGCGCGTAGTCGTGCGTCCAATGACCGCCAGCCAGCTTATCGGCGAGCGCTTCCGCTGACGCGTGATCAAGACGTGGCGTAAGCAATTCGACAGCACCCTGTTTGACCTGGGCGATCGCCTTCTCACTGACCTCGGCAAGGACCAGCGTGAGGTCCATGACACGCGCGACGGGCTTCATATCGCGCGCCTTCACGATACCTGCAGCCGGCAATCCGAAGATTTGCGGATCGATCGGGCCGAGCATCGAGAACTCGCCCATCACGATTTCATCGGCGGCCAACGCGATCAGCGTTCCGCCGGACATAGCGTAAACAGGGACATAGACGGTAACCTTTGCCGGGTGCGCTTCAACAGCTCGCGCAATTTGCATGGCCGCGAGGACAAGACCACCGGGGGTATGCAGCACCAGATCAATCGGAACGTCATCGGGCGTTTCCATGATGGCGGCGATGATGGTCTGCGCGTCTTCCAAATCGATGTGTCGGGAAACGGAAACGCCGAAGAAGCTTCGCTTCTCTTGGCGGTGGATCATCGTGATGACCCGCGTGCCGCGCTCTTTCTCGATAGCACGTATGGCCTGCGCTCGCTTCTGGGTCAGCCATGCTGCCATGAGCAGAGGCTGCAGAACCATGACTGCTAGAAAGACCCAGAACAGAGAGGACAGGTCAAAGTTCATGGTAGACCTCGGAAGATGCGGAAGCGTACCCGCGCGTAGCAATGAGAGCGAAGTATATTCTACCAGATCAGAGCGTCAGCGCCTCGGCAACGAAGAGATGTCGGATATCGGCATTTCTCAGCGACATAGTAAAATTCCCGTTGAGTGGAGGAGCGGCCTGCAATCCTGCGATCGTTTGAAGGTCCTAAAACGACAAAGAGGAGGCTGGGCGCTCGACGGATATCCCTAAGGATCTGAGGTCGATGGCCCAGCCTCCTCCAAGAAGAGAAAGGCTAAGAGATGCCTTTAGTGAACCTGGCGAGGTGTGCCGTGAGACGCCAAGCCAGAGAACCGTGAGGCGAGCCACTTACCTGACTGTTTGAAGAGCCGGCGTACCTCGACGGAACGCTCCCGGCGAGCCCAACGAACGAGTGCGTCGATCTGCTGAGCGGTGGGAGGATCATCCAATTTGATTTCAGAATATTTGCTCATGGTTTTCACCCCTTAGTTCGTGTTGGCCGTAACATAGGGAGTGTCCTTCGCAAGTGCGAACAAAAAGATCGCCTATGCGAACGCGGTGAAACACGGCTATTCCGATATTCTATTTGATTTCAAAGCATTGGGAATGCTGCAATGCAAAATCACCCGGGGTGCTATGCGGTCATCGCATAACCGAACGACGTTTAATGACAATCACAGTTCCCCAAAAAGAAAACGGCCGGCGAAATCACCGGCCGCAAACATGGGAATGTCGTCTGAGTAACCTCGCTCGCCCACTCCTCAATACTGGCGTGGAACGGTGGGAATGATAAGCCCTACCCAGACAGGAGCTATTTTAGAAGCGTTCCCGTCGCGCAGTTTCTTTGCGCGATGGACGAAGATCGATAAGGGTGAGGCAAACCGCAGCAAGCGCGCCGGTCAGCAACGCGCCGATGATGGCGATAAATGTGCTCGTGATCATTTCCTAAAGTCCCTGCGTAACCTGAGACTTTAAATGTGTGAGCAACCAGAAAGTTCCACCCCGTATAACGGATCTGTGAAACGAGCTAACGGCCGCACGCCAAATGATCGAGGTCGCTAAGCCTGCTTGAAACGGCCTCTGCACTCCGCGCCATACTCCCACCGACGAGAATAAGGCATGGTTGCGAAGTGTCGAACTCAGCAAGACGTTCCGGAAGTTCGTGGATCGCGCAGTGCACGGAGCGTTGCCGTGGCGTCGTTGCCGCCGTGATTGCAACCGCGGCGGTTTGCGGGCTGAGGCCTGCGCCAATCAAGTGCGGTAGAATTTCACCGAACTTGCGAGCTCCCATGTAGAAGACGTTTGTGACGGATGGATCCGCAAACGTTGCCCAATCATGATCGGGAACTGAGCCCGCCTGAGAATGTCCGGTGGCGAATTGCACGCGTCCCGTGTGGGCGCGATCGGTGAGAGGCATCTGAAGTGCCGCGGCGGCACCGAGCGCAGCGGTGATACCCGGCACCACCTCGACCGAAACACCAGCCCTGCGGCACGCGTCGAGTTCTTCCGCAGCCCGCCCGAAGACCATCGGATCTCCGCCCTTGAGGCGCACGACCTGCTTGCCGCTCTGGGCCAGACGAACCATCAGCGCATTGATATCCTGCTGGCTGCAATGATCTCCACCGCCAGCTTTGCCGACCAGCATGCGCCGTGCTTCACGACGAGCGAGTTCCAGAATTTCTGGGCTGACGAGCCGGTCGTAAAGGATGATGTCCGCCGACTGAAGGGCTCGCATGCCCTTAAGGGTCAGAAGCTCCGGATCTCCCGGGCCCGCACCAACAAGAGTAACGAGTCCGCGGCGAGTCGGCGGGCTCTTTGCCAGGAGTTCTTCAACCTCGCCAGTGCCCGGCGCGGCGCGCGCTGTTAAGGCAGTGACTGCGAAACGCTGCCACAACGCGCGCCGTGCCGCCCCCATCGGCAAGCGCGACTTTATGTGCTCGCGCAAGCCGCGGCCTGCTTCGGCCCACGCCCCGAGACAAGGATGAAGCAATGCCTCGATCTTAGTCCGGATAGCCTGAGCTAGAACTGGCGCTGTGCCGTCCGTGCCGATGGCAATCGTCACGGGGGCACGATTGACGATGGTCCCGAAGCTGAAATCGGAAAGGTGCGGGGCGTCGATGATGTTGACTGGGACACCCTGTGCGCGGGCAGCTGCCACGAAGGCCTTCGCCTCTGCGCCTTCCAGGCTGCCGATAGCGATCTTTGATCGCACAAGGTCGGCCGGACACCATTCGCGGCGAACGACGACGACGCTTCCCGCAGGGGGCTTTGCAGCCATTGCATTGAGTTCCTCGCACGGCGCAGGGGCATACACCTCTACATCAGCACCGGCAGCCGCCAACATTTCCGCCTTCCATACTGCGGCCTCACCCTCACCGGCGACGATGGCGCGCGCGCCGCTTAAAGACATGAAAACAGGCAGGGCAGCCAGTGGCGTCAGCCGCGAGGGGCGAGTCGATTTCGGAGGGACGTGGGACATCGGTTTACTCCGCAGCGTCTAAAGACACGGAGGTCGCGTCGGAGAGAAGGCGGCGCAGCTCGGGGACGCAGGAGCCACAGTTGGTACCCGCACGCAAAGCGCATCCAATATCTTCGACCGAATTGCAGCCCGAGCGAATTGCTTCGCGGATACGGTGCGCGCCAACTTGGAAGCAGACACAAATGATATCTCCCTCGTCAGCCAAACCCTCGATGGGACGGCCCGCGAGTACGGAGCGTCGGTCGTTAGCCGTCAAGTCTGTACGTTCGAAGATGGACGCCAACCAGGCCAGCGACGGCAATTCCGGCTTGGAGGCAAAGTAGGCGACGGCTTCGAGGCGGCCGCTGTTCAAGGTGGCAACACGGAAAAGATTCGAGGAAGGATCTTCGAAGCTGACCTGCTCGCCGTCTGGCATAAATGTCTTCGACCAGGCGCCCCAATCTGTCGGACCTTCGCGAAGAGCGATATGGGTGGTCCAGCCAAAAGATGTCGCGCTGCGAGCCCAGTAAGCCAAATCATCAATTTGCGGAACGACACGCGACAGGACGACGCCGTAGTACGCCACCCCGAGTGGTGAAATCCGAGCCGGCGTTGCCTTGGCTTCCGGTTGCCCTGAGACGGGGTCAGTAAATGGATGCACCAAGGCTCCGATCCGTCCGGCCGAACTGTTCTGCCCGGACCAGTGAATGGGTGCGAAGATCGACCCAGGCGCTTGCCCCCCGTTGATAAGGGTGCGTAACACGGCCTTGCCCGAAGCAGTTTCGACTTCGGCAAGCTGACCTTGGACGAGCCCCATGGTTTCCGCGTCGCTCGGATGAACTTCTACGAACGGTTCGCTGATATGGCTCCAGAGACGCGGTGATAGCCCGGTCCGTGTCATCGTATGCCACTGATCGCGGACACGACCCGTGTTGAGTACGAAGGGCCACGCTTCGTTCACCTCTGCGGCAAGCTTGGGCATGCGGACTGTAACGAACCGCGCACGGCCGTTGGGGGTTGCAAACCCACCTTCGCCGAACAGCCGCTCCGTTCGCGATGCTCCCGGTTGAGAAATGGGCCATTGGACGGGCGCAAGCTGGTCGTAAGAGGCTGGAGAAAGGTCGGTCAGGACACCGAGGTCAAACGGGCGCGTGCCACCGTTTTCAAAATGCGATAGCGAGGCGTGCTCGCGGAAGATGTCGGAGACGGACTCGAACGCGAAGTAGCGTTCGTAGCCTAATCTTTTCGCGACTTCGGAAAGGATCCACCAATCCGGTCGGGCCTCTCCAGCCAAAGGAAGAAATTTGCGCTGCCGCGAAATGCGCCGTTCAGAGTTGGTAACGGTGCCATCTTTTTCACCCCAGGCGGCGGCGGGGAGCCGCACACCCGCTTCAGCAGCGGTGTCATTGCTGACAACATTTTCGGACACGACAAAGAGCTCGAGCTTGCACAAAGCCGCGCGGACGTAATCGGCTTGCGGAAGGCTGACCGCAGGGTTTGTCCCCATCACCCACAGTGCCTTGATGCGCCCGTCCGCGATCGCATCAAACATCTGCACGGCCTTGAGGCCTTCGTCGGTGATCAGATTAGGCGCCTGCCAAAAGCGTGAGACGCGTGAGCGATCAGCGGGGCTGAACCCCATGTGAGCAGCAAGCATGTTCGCAAGGCCGCCGACCTCGCGTCCGCCCATCGCATTAGGCTGCCCCGTTAATGACAACGGCCCGGAACCGATCTTACCAATACGACCTGTCGCGAGATGGCAATTGATGATCGCGTTGACCTTGTCGGTGCCCCGCGCAGATTGGTTGACGCCTTGGCTGTAGCAGCTCACGACCTTCGGGGCTTCGCTCCACCACGAGAAAAACGTCTCGATATCGATACCGTTGAGCCCCGTTTCGATCGCGATGGAGGCGATGCTGCCGGCCTGCCCTCGCGCTTCTGCGAGCGCTTCTGGAAATCCTTCAGTGTGGTCGCCGATGAATCGCCAGT
The DNA here is from genome assembly GCF_025698805.1 of Filomicrobium sp. NCBI lineage: Bacteria > Pseudomonadati > Pseudomonadota > Alphaproteobacteria > Hyphomicrobiales > Hyphomicrobiaceae > Filomicrobium > Filomicrobium sp. The sequence goes on along the minus strand of NZ_JAILWT010000001.1, from coordinate 319,601 downwards.
CGACGAGACCTTTATCAGCCAAGTGCACGAGCAGACCATTCCACAGAACAGAGTCCTTGCCGGGCTCGATGGGAAGATGCAGGTCTGCGCCTTCGCAAGTCGCCGTACGTCGTGGATCTATGACGACAACACGGACACCACGCTCGGCACGCGCCACCTGAATGCGTTGATAGAGAATTGGGTGGCACCAAGCCGCGTTTGAGCCCACGAGGACAATGAGGTCGGCAAGTTCCAGGTCGTCGTAGCACTGCGGAACGATGTCGGCGCCAAAAGCACGTTTGTGCCCGGCCACGGATGATGACATGCACAAGCGGGAATTCGTGTCGACGTGCGGCGTGCCGATAAAACCCTTCGCCAGCTTGTTGGCGACGTAATAGTCCTCTGTCAGCAATTGACCGGATAGATAGAATGCGATCGAGCCCGGCCCATGTTCTTCCTTGATGTCAGAAATCCTGGACGAGACATGGTCGAGCGCTGCATCCCATGTAACCCTTTGCCCGTCGATCTCGGGATGAAGCAGACGGGTCTCCAGCGCCAGCGTTTCACCCAACGCAGAGCCTTTGGAGCACAATCGGCCGAAGTTTGCCGGATGCTCGGTGTCTCCCGCGATGGTCGCCCCGCCATTGCCGTCCGGTGTCGCAATAACCCCACATCCGACCCCGCAGTAGGGACAGGTCGTGCGCACCGCTTTGCCAGTCTCGGTGTTCTCCATCAGTAGACATCCGCCTGATAGCGGCCAGTGGCCTTCAAATTGACGACGAATTCCTTGGCTTCTTCTGCTGACTTTCCGCCCTGGCTGCCAGCGATGTCGATGAGGGCGGTCTCGACGTCTTTAGCCATGCGCTTAGCGTCGCCGCACACATAGAAGTGGGCGCCCTCTCCCAGCCACGCCCACACCTCCGCCGCGTTCTCCCGCATGCGGTCTTGAACGTAGACCTTCTCGGTCCCGTCGCGAGACCAAGCCGTTGACAGTTTTGAGAGGACTCCGGTCGCGAGGAATGCATCGAGTTCATCACGATAGAAAAACTCGGAAGCTTCGTGCTGATGTCCGAAAAAGAGCCAGGAACGGCCGGGTGCTTTACTCGCGTGGCGGTGCCAGAGAAACGAACGGAACGGCGCAATGCCCGTGCCGGGACCGACCATGATAACGGGAACGTTCGGATCCTCTGGAAGCCCGAAGCCATGCGTCTTCTGCACATAGACTTTGAGCGGTGTACCGGGTGCGATCCGGTCGGCCAGAAAAGTTGAAGCAACGCCGACGCGCTGTCGTCCGTCGATCTCATAACGAACCGTATCGACTATCAGGTGAAGTTCGCCGGGCGTAGCCAGTGGAGAAGACGAGATGGAATAAAGGCGCGGATGTAATGGCTCCAAGCATTCCAGAAACGCTTCCGGATCTGGATGCATAGGGCCTAGGGATTCAACGGCTTTGAGGACGTCAAACGTGGCGGCATCGCCGTCAGGATCATCCCCTTTCGCGAGCGCTTTCGCCTTGCGGCGCCGGTCGCCTCCGACCATGTAGCTCGCCAACTCAAAGAGCATGTCTGGCGCGGTGCCGAGATCATAGTCTTCAATGAGGCTCTGCCGCAGTGTCTTATCGCCGATGGGAAAATCAGCGGGGGCATTCATTGCCGCTAGAACCGCATCGGCAAGCGCCGGATCATTCGTCGCGTAGACGCCAAAGCTGTCACCTGGCTCGTACGCGATGCCAGAATCCGTAAGATCGAAGACAACGTGGCGGGTATCTTTCGTCGAGGTCGCGCCCGTAATGCAACGAGTGCCCCTGAAGATTGCGGTGACGGGAGCTTCGCGGGAATATCCGGGCACGAGATCGACAGCCGGTGCCGTGGTCACCGCAACATCGAATTTAGGTTCCGAAATTGGGGCTGCTGGCGCCTCTTCCATGAGGCGCTTCAACATGCGGCTGGTTTCTTTGCCGCCGGGTACGCAGAGATTGAGACGCGCCTCTTCGCCGACCGCAACCTTTTCAGCGTAGCTCTCGCAAAGATAGCCGCACTGGCCACAGTCCTGCTGTGCCATTGCTGCGTAAAGTTTACGTCGTAGCGGCCGTCCATCGGCAAGTGTCATCCGCTCGTCGATCGCCATGGAAGGGTCGTGCCACGGATCGGCGCCATCATCGCCGTCGCCAGCAGCCGGCGTCGGGCCTCCAGGTAGTCCGCCCTCGAATTGAACGGCCGCAGCCCCCGCTGCATCAAGTGAAAGCAGGCCGGCAAAGAAGCCATTGAGCCACGCGCGCTGATCTGGATTGAATGGAGCCGTTTCCGGTATCACCGGAACTTGGCCGGGCTGGTACGCGTCGGTGCGCTCCTGAATGCTCATGATAGGCCTCCGGCGGCTTCCGCCATCGTCTTCAGGGTGTCGATCTCGTGACGGCGGGAGAACTCAGCGAAGCTTTCTTGCGTGCCCGCGCGGTTGGCCATGTAAGCCGCGAGAATGCGCCCGACGGTCTCTGGACAGTCAGCGATGCGAACCTCATTGAAAAGCTCACGCGCGATGGCCGCGTCGGCACCAAATCCGCCGCCGACCAGTATGTGGAATCCCTCTTCTGTGTCGTCACTATCGGGAATTGGAACGCGGCACGCGATAAGCCCGATGTCGCCGATGTAATGCTGGGCGCAGGAGTGGTGGCAGCCCGTCAAATGAATGTTGATGGGTTGATCGAGAGAGAGCCTCGGCTCCACCCAATCGGCAATCGCTAACGCAGTGTCCTTGGTATTGGACGCGGCGAACTTGCAACCTGTGTTCCCCGTGCAGGCGACCAAGCCCGCGCGGATGCTCGACGCCTTTGATGTCAGCCCGATAGACTGCAGCCGAGCTTCGACCTCCTCTGCCCGATCTGCCGAAACACTAGAGATCAGGAGGTTCTGCCAAACGGTGAGACGAATATCGCCATCCCCGAACTCGCGGGAAATATCAGCCAGAGTCCGCATTTGATCACAAGAGAGACGGCCGACCGGCAGCGCCACGCCGATCCACACGAGACCGGGTTGGCTTTGCGGGTGAACACCAATGTGTGCCTGCCGATCCTGGCCGTTGGGCTGGCTGACTTCATCGTCCGTAAAGCGTTGCAAAGGGCTGCCAAGCTGTTCTTCGACAGCGGTGAGGAATTTGTCGAACCCCCATTCGTCGAGCACGTATTTCATTCGCGCTTTTTGCCGGTTGGTACGATCGCCATTGGCGATGAAGACACGTACGATGGCATCGGCAACTGCGACCGCATCAGACGGCTTGACGAAGACTCCGGTAGGCCGGGCGAAATCGCGATGCCCGGTTATGCCGCCAAGCCCCAGGCGAAACCACACGCCGCCTTCCGTCTCGGTGTTACCTTTGACCCTAATAGCGGTGAACGAAATGTCGTTTGTATCTTCAAGCACCGGAACGGCGCCACCACCGTCAAACGCAACGTTGAACTTTCTCGGCAACCCGTAGAGCGAGCGATCGTTGAGAATGTGGTGGTGCCACGCTTTCGCGTAAGGCCGTGAATCGATCAGTTCCTGCGGATCGATTCCGGCGGTCGGTGAGCCAGTCACGTTACGAATGTTGTCGGCACCCGAGCCCTTCGGCGTCAGCCCGATTTCGGCCAGTCCCTCGATGAGCGGCGGGCCGTTCTCCGCGGCGATCTCCCTAATCTGCAAATTGGCGCGTGTCGTAACGTGCGTATAGCCGCCGCCGAAACGCTCAGCGAGATCGGCCACCGCAGAGAATTGCCAGTGGTTGAGAATGCCATTGGGAATGCGCATCCGGCACATGAACGAGTCCTGTGCAGGCGCCACATAGTAGAGGCCGTGAAAGCGCCAACGGAAATTGTCGACACCCTTTGGAAATGCGCCGCCAAGGGCCTCCCGCTTCAAGCGTTTGTAGGCATCGAAGGGATGCTCGTCGCGCTTCGCCTTCTCTTCATTGACGAGCTTTTTGCCATCGCGTTCGAAGCGCGCCATGGCTTCGAGGTGCCCGGCGTCCGGCCCACTCGCAGCGCCTCCCCCGCCAACTCCTGCCAGGGGCTTCAAGCCCGCTGCGGCACGCGAGGTTTGAATCCCTGAGACAAAGCCTTCCAGATACCGTTTCTGTTCGTCGCTGAAATCTTGAGCGCTCATCACGCAGCCTCCGCATAGGCACGGCCAAACGCGAGCGAATCCCGGAACGCCGTTATGTCCGCGCCGGATCGAATGAGGTCGAGATACCAAAGTGCATCCGTCGTATCGCCGACGAGCACGGCACCAACTAACTGGCCTTCGCGAACGCAAAGCTTGCGATACGTCTCAAGCCCTGCATCGCGCGTGACCAAAACCTCGGCGTCATCGCCAGAGAAATTGCCCACGGAAAAAACGGGAACACCGGAAACCTTCAGGTTCGCTGCCGGAACGGAGCCGCCATAGGCAGAGGTGCGCCCCGCGAAACAATCGGCAAGAACCTTTGCCTGTTCGTAGGCCGGTTCGACCAACCCGTGACAGATGCCGCGATACTCAGCGCATTCGCCGATCGCAAAGATGTTCGGTGCGGTTGTCTGAAGGCCCTCATCGACGATGATGCCACGGCCAATGACAAGTCCAGCGCTCACAGCCAATTTCGTATTGGCCTGAACGCCCACTGCCATGACCACGAGACCGCAGTCGATCTTCTGCCCGTCGCTCAGGATGACGCTTTCGACGCGTGTCTCGCCGAGTATTTCTTTTGTCTGAGCACCGAGAATGACGCGAATGCCCTTCGCTTCCAGCGCACCTTTCAAATAGAGAGCACCTTCCGGATCAAGCTGACGTTCCATCAACCGGTCCATGATGTGGACCAGGGTCACTGGAATACCTGCGCGCGCCAGACCATAGGCGGCTTCGATGCCGAGTAACCCGCCTCCGATGACAACCGCAGGCTGACCGATTTGGGCAAACTGGCTCATCGCGTCGACATCAGCCGTCGTGCGGAACGTGAGCACGCCGTCGAGCGTGTCTCCCGGCAGTGTCAGTCGGATTGGGTTGGATCCCGTCGCAAGTACGCAGGCATCGAAATAAATCTCCATGCCGCCATCGGCATTCTCGACGATGATTGACCGATTATACGTATCAAGCACCGTGACTGGCGCGCCGGTGAGCAGCGTCACGCCATGGGCCGCGTACCAATCGGCAGGCTTCAGCGATACGTCCTCTAAGCCGATCTCGCCCGCGAGCAGCGGAGAAAGTAAGACCCGATTGTAGGCAGGCTGAGGTTCTGCGCCGATCACTGTGATATCGAACTGGCCTGGTGCAGCTGCGACCAGCTCTTCGACAAACCTCAAGCCGGCCATTCCGTTTCCGACGACAGCAATTCGCTTTCTCACGCGGCATCCTCCAAAGACTTGTCGGGTTTGGATTTGCCCTGAGCGTCGGGTGCCGGTGTCGCACCGTGTTCGAATTCTTCAAGAAAGTTGAGGATGGATTCGCGGTACTCGTAGTAGCGCGGATGCCGGAGCAACTCCTGGCGCGTGCGCGGGCGTGGGATATCGATCTCGACCATCCGGCCGATGGTGGCGTGCGGCCCATTCGTCATCATGACGACGCGGTCGGCCAGCAAAATGGCCTCATCGACATCATGCGTCACGCAGATTGCCGTCACTTGCGTGCGCTTCCACACGTCCATCAGGACTTCCTGAAGCTCCCAGCGAGTCAGGCTGTCCAGCATGCCGAAGGGCTCATCAAGCAACAGGAGCTTGGGCGACAGAGAAAAGGCCCGCGCAATACCGACGCGTTGCCGCATACCGTTCGACATGTCCGCGGCACGCTTGTCCATGGCATCGCCGAGGCCGACACGGGTCAGGTAGTAGTCGACGATATCGGCGCGTTCGTTCTTTCTGGCATGCGGATAAACACGATCGACGCCGAGAGCGACATTCTCGCGTGCCGTTAGCCAGGGCATCAGTGAGGGCGCCTGAAACACAACGGCACGGTCCGGCCCGGCTCCCGTCACCTCCTGGCCATCGAGAACAATGCCGCCCGACGTTATGCTGTTGAGCCCCGCAGTCATCGACAGAACAGTTGATTTCCCGCAACCCGAGTGGCCGATGAGCGAAATAAATTCGCCCTTGCGCATAATCAGGTTGAAATCTTCAACCACGGTCAGAGGCCCCTTGGGCGTGGGATAAACTTTGCGCAGTTCGAAGAATTCGAGGTAGCGGTCGGGCGCCCGCGGCTTGGCGGCGTCGCGATAAGCTTTTGGCAGCGTCTTCATCCAGGAGATGGGCGCAATAGCCGGCAACTTGTCCTGCCCGACGCCGCGACCTTGAGAACCGCGATTGATCCCGGACGCAATCAGCGTCTTGGTGATATCGGCACGCAATTTTTTGTAGGTCGTGTCATGGTTGAGCGCGGTCCGGTTGCGCGGTCTTTCGAGATCGACCTCGAACGATGGCCCGAGCGTAGCGCCCGGACCAGGCGTGAGCGGAATAACTCGATCGGCGAGAAGCAGCGCTTCATCGACGTCATTTGTAATCAGCACGACGGTTTTCTTCTCGTGCCGCCAGATCTGCTCAATCTCATTCTGAAGCTTGGCGCGGGTGAGCGCATCAAGGGCCGAAAGCGGCTCGTCGAGAAGCAGGATTTCCGGGCTCATGGCGAGAGCCCGCGCGACCGAAACACGCTGACGCATGCCGCCTGAAAGCTCTTCCGGACGCCGGTCGCGGGCATGCGATAGGCCAACCATCGCGATCGCTTTCGTGACGCGTTCCGCGCGCTCTTCCTTGCCTTCGCTGGAGAACACAGCGTTGACAGCGAGTTCGATGTTTCCTTCGACCGTTAGCCACGGCATCAACGAGTAGCTTTGGAACACGACCCCGCGCTCGGGACCGGGGCCCGTGATCGCTTTGCCCTTCAGGGTGACCGTTCCTGTGTCAGGCGTGACCAACCCAGCAATAGCTGAAAGCAGCGTGGTTTTACCCGAGCCTGAGAACCCCAGGATCGCAATAAACTCGCCTTCTGCCACCTCGAGATTGATGTCGGTTAGGACGTTGCTTCGTGCCGCGCCCGTACCGTAGCTCTTCGATACGCCCTTGAGTTCGAGAAATGCCATGTTCAAAGTCTCCGGCGGATCAGCGCGTTGCCTGATAGGTGGTGAGCGACTGCAGCGCCAGCATGATGCGGTCGAGCAGGAAGCCGATGAGCCCGATCGTGAATACGGCCACCATGATCTTCGCCAGCGACGAGGAAGACCCGTTCTGGAATTCGTCCCAGACGAACTTCCCAAGCCCCGGGTTTTGCGCCAGCATTTCAGCTGCGATCAGCACCATCCAGCCCACGCCAAGCGACAGCCGGAGGCCCGTGAAGATAAGCGGCAGAGCTGACGGAAGGACGAGCTTGCGCACGGTCGTGAACCAGCTGAGGTTCAAGACGCGTCCTACGTTCATGAGGTCCTTGTCGATGGATGAGACGCCGACAGCCGTATTGATCAGCGTCGGCCACAGCGAACACAGCGTCACCGTAATCGCGGAGATCAAGAAGGATTTTGCAAACCAGGGGTCGTCGCTGACGTAGACGGCGGACACGATCATGGTGACGATAGGCAGCCAAGCCAGCGGAGAGACGGGCTTGAAGATCTGAATGAGCGGATTGAAAGCCGCATTCATCGTCGGCGAAAGGCCGCAGACAATGCCGAGGGGAACTGCAACGACCGTCGCGATCAGAAATCCAAGGAACACTGTCTGCAGTGACGTCGAGATCTGGTCAACGTAGGTCGGCGCGCCGGTATAGGTGCGGTACTTCACGCTGTCCGGCTGGCCCTGTGCGATCCACTTGGCGTTCCGCTCATCCTGTCGTTGATAGAACGCAGCTTCTTTCTCTCGTGCACGATAGTGATCGGCAAGAAGGTTGCCGGCTTGCTCCCAGACCTGCGCCGGGCCGGGAACGGCACCAAGGGACGTTTTGACCTGGGGTGCTAGGTAAGCCCATGCGGAGAGGAATATGATGATCGCCGTTAAAGGAACGCCTAGCATTCGCCACAGCGCTGCGAGTTCCGTTTTCGGATTTTCACCAGCCATCATCTTCAGGATGGGTGTGATCCACCCAAGAGCGAGAAGGTTTAGGATTCTATCGGTACGGGCGATACGCTGAGCGATCCGTGCTTTGCGCTCAGCCCTGGCGGCGTCGGTTTGTTCAGAACCGGAAAAATCGGCCGCAATGCTCATAATGATACCTCTCTGTGTCAGCCCTCATCGCGGCCGTTCCCGGCCGTGGCGTCACTGGGTTGCGACCTTGTTGCCGGTTACGGTTTCCTTGCTTTTCAAACCGATCGGCAGGCTGTCGATGTATGCGTTGGGTTTCTTGCCATCGAAGGGGATGCCGTCGATGAACTTGGTCTGGGGAGGCCGATAGCCGTCGGTGTCGAAGGGGAAGTCCGCTTTCTTCGCCAATCCGTCAGCAACGAGCATCTCCGCGGCTTTGAGGTAGATATCTGGCCGGTAGACGCTCTTGGCCGTGGTGTCGTACCACTCGTCTGACTTGGCATCGGCGATCTGGCCCCATCGCCGCATCTGCGTGAGATACCAAACGGCGTCCGAGTAGTAGGGATAGGTCGCGAAATAACGGAAGAAGACGTTGAAGTCGGGGACATCGCGCTTGTCACCCTTCTCGTACTCAAAGGTGCCGGTCATGGAGTTGGCGATGACTTCGGCGTCCGCTCCGACGTATTCGGAACGTGCCAGGATTTCGACGGCCTCCTGTCGGTTGGCGTTGTTGTTCTCATCGAGCCACTGTCCGGCGCGGATCAGCGCTTTGGTGATGGCCAGCGTCGTATTGGGGTATTTGTCGGCGAATTCCTTGGTGATGCCGAACACCTTTTCGGGATTATCTTTCCAGATCTCGTAGTCCGTGATCACAGGGACGCCGATACCCTTGAACACGGCTTGCTGGTTCCAGGGCTCACCCACGCAGTAGCCGTTGATCGTTCCAGCTTCGAGCGTGGCTGGCATCTGCGGCGGAGGTGTCACCGACAGCAGAACATCAGCCATGATCTGACCGGAAACGTTGTCCTTCGAGTAGTAGCCGGGATTCAGTCCGCCCGAGGCGAGCCAATAGCGAAGCTCGTAGTTATGCGTCGAGACGGGAAACACCATGCCCATCTTGAAGGGCTTTCCTTCTGCCTTGAATTTGTCGACGACCTTCTTCAGTGCCGAGGCCTGGATTGGGTGCTCAGGTTTGCCGTCGGCGCCTGTCGGAATATGGGGCTTCATCATCTCCCAGACTTCGTTGGAGACGGTGATGCCGTTACCGTTCAGATCCATTGAAAACGGTGTAATGACGTGGGCCTTGGTGCCGAAGCCGATGGTTGCGGCTAGCGGTTGACCGGCAAGCATGTGCGCGCCATCGAGTTCACCCGTGATGACGCGATCGAGCAGAACTTTCCAGTTGGCCTGCGGTTCAAGCGTTACGAACAGACCCTCGTCTTCGAAGAAGCCTTTTTCCTTGGCAATCGCCAGCGGGGCCATGTCTGTGAGCTTGATGAAGCCGAACTTCAGTTCGTCCTTCTCGACATCGAGCATCTCCGCCTTCGAACTCGTTGCGGAAATGATGCTCCAGGTCAGCGCGGCCATAAGCAGTAAGCCCGACCCGATAAGCAACAGGGGAAAGTGAGAGACGCGTGTCGCTCTGGCGCAGCCCGCGATTTTGGTCATTCCATCGTCCCTTCAGTTCCTGCGGATCAGCGAGCCGTTGAAGACATTCGGCCGACGACCGCAGACAAAAAAAGCGCCGCATCAAAGTGAGGATCCGGATGATCCGGAACCTTCCTCTGGTGGCGGCGCTGCCTCCTGCGAACCTTCATTGGACCGCAATGTCTACGTGAGGAGACGCTCCTTCACGCTTTCGCGAAAGGACATTACAAAAGTTGTGCCAATGAGAGATGTTGAAGGAATTTAAATAAAAACAATGTGTTGAGTGAAAGTGGCTGACCGGCAAAAAGCGGTATCGATGCTGCCTTTTTGTGCATTGCAATGAGCGAATGACAAAATGATCGGCAACGGGTCGATGATCAGTGTGAAGCGTTGAGACCCTTGAAGCGGGTCAGGTCGATCGACGGCGATCGTATCTTTTGCTGCTCGAGATAGTTCAGCACATGAAGCGGATCGAAGTGGTCAGACCCGAAAAAGCTTTGACCGCGTTTGGCAGCTGAAGATGCTGTTTCGGTGACGGCGTAATCACCTTCACGCTTCATATTCTCATGAGGTACTGAGATGCCGAGGGCTGCTGCGGCTTTGCGATAATATTCGGGGCGATAGACTTCTTCGACCACGGCGTTGAGATCGAACGGTTCACGCACCTGCCCCCAGCGGATCATCTGCGACAGGATCCAAAGAGCGTGCGAGCGCCATGGGAAATTTGCGGCATGGCTGTGAAACAGAACAAGTTCCGGGTCTTTATTCACGGCCAGGCGTCCGCCGCGTTCGAGAGTTCCAGACAAGACGTTTCGAATAATGTCGCGCGTTGTTCCGACCCATTGCGGCTTTGACAAAATGTCCGCAGCTTGGTCACAGTTGCGGGGATCTTCCAGCCATTGACCGGCTTTGATTATGGCCTTGATGAGGGCGTCCAGGAGCTGTGGATTCTGCTCGGCCCATGCGGCGCGAACGCCGAGCACCTTTTCCGGACTGCGAGACCAGAGTTGGCTCTTCGTCGCGACAATGCGCCCGGCACCTTGCGAGACCGCGACACTGTTCCAAGGCTCGCCCGCGCAGAAACCATCGATACGGCCGCTGCGGAGGTTCTCAGCCGTCAGAGGCGGCGGGATGACAATCAGATTGACATCGTTATCGGGATCTATGCCGCCGGCGGCCAACCAGTATCGCATGTCGTAACTATGCGATGAAAACGGAAACACCATTCCAAGTGTCAAAGGAGCCATTCCGGACTTGGCGTGTGCGTCGACAACGCGCTTCAAGGCTTGAACGGCGTTCATCCCGCCGGCACGGGTTGCCTCTGGATCGGCGGCCAGCATTTCCTCGAATATTGCTGCTGAAACCGTAATGGCGTTGCCATTCAGATTGAGAGCCATCGGAACGATGATTGGCGCGGTGGTTCGTCCAAGCCCGAGAGCGGTAGCGATTGGCATCGGAGCCAGCATGTGTGCGCAGTCGTAGGCGCCGACGTCGATTTTGTCGCGGATGTTGGCCCAGGAAACCTCGCGATAAAGGCGTAGCTGAAATCCAAATTGCGCGTCGAACCCTTGTTCGGCAGCGATGACCAACGGTGCGCAATCGATCAGCGGAATAAAGCCTGCATGGATTTCGTTGCGTACGTGTTCGGGCATCGGCGCCTCTATTTGTCGTTCAGGAGGTTATAGGTGCTAATCAGGGCGGCCGCGACGTCGGCAATCCGGTTGCCTGTCGACATGGCTTGCCTCCGCAAAGCTGCGTAGGCGGCCTCTTCTTCGAGACCTCGCGTCTTCATCAAGATGCCTTTCGCTTTCTCGATGATCTTACGCTCCTTCAATGCGCTCCTCGTTTCCTCCAGCTCGGAGCGCAACCTGTCAAATGCGCGAAAGCGAGAAATTGTCGTCTCGAGAATTGGCCGGACGCGTTCTTTGCGTAAACCATCGACGATATAAGCGGACACGCCGGCATCGATCGCAGCGTCAATGGTTGGTCCATCGCTTTTGTCGACGAACATCGCTATTGGTCGCCGGACTAGCCGAGAGACCTGGAACATTTGCTCGAGAACGTCCCGGCTCGGATTTTCGAGGTCGATCAGCAGCACATCAGGGTCGAAAGAGTAGATCTTCTCCACGAGCCCATTCATGTCGGAGACGAGTTTGATCTCGTGCTGGCCTGCCTCACGCAGGCCTTCCTCGATGATTGCTCTGCGCAAAGGGTTCTCGTCGATGACGAGAATTTTCAGCTCGGTATCGTCACGAGATTGAGGCAAGTTGAATGCTCAAAGCGGTTCTGCTGCACGCGCGCGGCAATGTCGCTCGTGAAGCGCCGTGGCGCAAGACACTCGATGACAGATTTCGAGCGTTTGATAGGGCACTTCGAGAGCTGCCGTGTGCGTGAGGCCTCACAAAATAAAAGAACCGCCCGGACGACCAGGCGGTTCTCATCAAGATTCTGGTTTCTCAACCAGTGATCTCAAAACGCTTCGATATTGCTGACTGCAATTTTGCCAGTGCGGCTGTCAGGCTGGGTATCAAAGGCGACCTTCTGGCCTTCAACGAGAATACGGATGCCAGCGCGCTCCAAAGCTGTTGCATGGACGAATACGTCCTTGCTGCCATCATCGGGCTGAATGAATCCATAGCCCTTTTGATCATTATAAAATTTAACAGTACCGTTAGTCATGGTAGTTCCTTTGAAAGGCAAGTAAGAGAGCTGCTGCCACATGACTGCAAGCTCATTGCGTCGATTTTTTGGAAGGAGTTCGATCGCGCGCCGGGCTTCGCCACAGCGGAACGGCCCAATGGTCCGGCCAAAGTCTCGATATATACAGATAGACCGGATCGATTGAGAGCACAAGAGGGCCCATCGATAATAGTCACGGCCCTGCCACGGGACCGTCGCGGGGCAGCGGGAAAGCCGCATCCTCGTAGAGTGATTTGATCTCAGCGTAGCAGAGGCGAAGATCGCCAGCCTCCAGAAATGTACCGGTCGCAAAATCCGGCGACAGTTCTTCTACAGCATACTGGATGGCGGCCGCGGCCGAATCGAAGCGCCGGTAGATGACAGATGCATGCCGTGCGGCACCAATCCGGCTGGCGAATACTTCCGCAGGCTCTGTGTAATCAAAGGGGGTCATTGAAGATATATGGATATTCGAGGATGGAATTTCACCCCCATCTACCCGAATATCTTGTTTCAAAAGCTCGATAACTTGATCTACTTAGCTTCCTTACAGAAGCGCAAATTGACGCCGAACGAAATGATAAGGACAAGATGTTCGCGCTTAGGAGAGGTTATTTTCCTGTGCGACCCGCTCGAAGGGTTCCCCCGTACTTTTTATGCGGTACTGGGGCTGACCACCTACAGCGGGCAGCAACCTAATGATTTTATATTCTCGCGACGTGATCGCCATATTTGATCGTCCAGGTCTGAAGTTTACTGTCTGGCCGACCTTAAATTTGTGTTGTTGTCTCATTTTCGCGCTCCCAGTTCCTAGGAACATTCGCGCGAAAAAAACGCACAAACGTTCTTCTGATGTCCTGGTGATCACGGAGAAGGATCAGTCGTACGGATTTTCAACTTTTGTGAAAAACTGACCAATCTGGCGAGTAGCGAGGCGGCAATAGCGGAGCACCACGATATTGACTACGCAACTAGTACGCTCTTCGGCTCTATAGGTCCACACAATTAAATCTAACGTTGCGATGTCATAGGCGATTACGCGTATTCGACATCACTGCGAATTGCATAGACTCAGTGTCGGCGGCAGATCATGGTCAGGCCATCGCCGGTCAGTTGCAGTGCAGGCTCCGAGCGACTGAGAGTGGCTGAGTGCTCCCGCCTGTTATCCAAGGACGAGAGCAATGTGCCCATTTATCGAACGGCCCCCCGGATTTAGTTCTGAAACACTGGAAATGTTGGATCGCACGCTGAGTGCTATCTGGCACGAAAAGAAACAGCCTGACAAAAACACCAAATATCGCGTTGAACCTGGAATGCTGACAATTATGGACGAAATAAAAGTGATAAAACGTTGAACAGTAACACTTTAAAGCGGTTATTCGAAAACCGCCGTAGTGACGGCTGCAAAATGACAAGCAGTTCCAGCGAGGACAAATAAGTGCCAGATCGCGTTCTGGTAGGGTAGGCTATCCCAAAGATGAAAGACGACGCCGGCGGTATAAAGGATGCCACCGGCTCCCAGTAATATAAGCGTGGTTAGCGAAACGGAGTTAATCAACGGGTGTAAGATAAAGATGCCCGCCCATCCGAGAGCGACATACAAAACAACCGAGACGTTGTCCCAGTTAGATGTCATCACCAACTTCGCCGTCGCACCCGCAAGAGCCGCAATCCAGACGACCCCAAAAACACTGTAACCCCAGGCGCCCCCGATTTTGATAAGCGCGAAGGGCGTGTACGTCCCAGCAATCTTTACGAAAATTGCCGCCTGATCCAGACGCCTTAAGATCGACTTCCAACTCGGAATAGGGATCATGTGATAGGCGGCTGAGCATCCGAACATGCCCATCATCGCGAGGCCGTAAACGGCGACCGACACGGTGGTCGACGTATCCAGTGTCGGAATGGCGATGACCAGCATTACCGTGACCGCGATAAGTCCGGCTAGTACACCAACGACGTGGATGCAAGCATCGGCGAAGCGCTCGCCGGGTGTGTAATTCGGATACATAGCGCAAATATATACATGGCACGCGGCGATCTCCCAAGCGGTGTCGCACGCAATGGTTTCTTATCCGCCGCGGCATAAACCAAAGTGGCACCGCTTCGGTTTATGGCTATACGCAGAGGCTTAGTAGGGTCACTTTCCCCTAGTTATATCTCTAGATCCGACCTACTGACGGGCAACTCGGAGAGGCCCCAAAACGTCTCCACCGGCTGTTAACCGCGATTGATGCTTGTCTCGCTGAAGTGCCACGACATCAGCGGCATAGTAAGGTAATTGAAAAGTTGCACTGTGTAGGGGGAGAGGCGACGGAACTGCTCCTGTGCACGCGTCGCCATCCGTCCAAACGAAAGACACGGTATGCAACATCCCGGCTTTTTCGAGCGCGCCGGCCCATTTTCATTGCGTTCCATCGCGGATTGTGTGGAGGCTGACCTGGCTAATCCAGGGGACGCAACGCGCATGATAAGTGATGTGCGTTCGCTGCAGGATGCCGGTCCCGACGATCTCACGTTTCTAGACAATCGCAAGTATGCATCGCAGTTGGCCTCGACAAAGGCCGCGGCATGCTTGGTCGTGTCGAGTGCTGCTGACCAAGTCCCAATTGGAACCGTGGCGTTCATAACCCGGGCGCCATATCGGTCCTTCGCAAAAGCGCTGGCGATGTTTTATCCGGGGTCTCTGCGGCCCAAGCGTGTGGCTCCGCCAGCGGAAGGTGTAGCAGGCTATGTGCATCCCACGGCCGCCCTTTGTAACGATGTCGAGATCGAACAGGGAGCCGTCGTTGGCGCCGGCGCATCGATCGGTGCCGGCACTACGATCGCCAGTGGGGCTGTCATTGGGGAACGCGTTAGAATCGGAAGCGATTGCCAGATCGGCGCGTGCGCCTCGATCGGCCATGCCATCATAGGCGATCGCGTTATCGTCCATCCGGGTGTTCGAATTGGTCAGGATGGATTTGGTTTTGCGATGAGCGCCCAGGGGCACATCAAGGTTCCGCAGATTGGCTGTGTCGTTATTGGTGATGATGTCGAGATCGGCGCCAATACAACGATCGACCGAGGCTCACTAATGAATACGGTAATTGGTGAGGGGACGAAGATCGATAATCTCGTGCAGATCGGTCATAACGTCGTCATAGGCCGTCATTGCGTTATCGTGGCGCAATCCGGCATAGCCGGTTCGGCACAGTTGGGTGACTTCGTCGTAATGGGCGGACATTCTGGTGTGGTCGGGCACGTCAAGATTGGCGACGGCGCGCAGATCGCTGGCATGGCACATGTTAAGGACAACGTCCCCCCCGGCGCACGCATGGGCGGTACACCGGCGCGGCCTTTCAAGGAATGGGCACGCGAAATCGCCGCCATCAGGCGCCTGTCGCAGAAGGGTTTCAAACCGGAGGAAAAGTAACCTTCCCCACGGGTCCGCGAAAACCAAAGGTTATTCAACGCGACTACGGATGCCATATTTCGAAGTTCAAATATCTTTATTGTGACATAAAGTTTCGGTGCCGCTCTGGTGCCAACATCTGGGTAGGGGAGGGGGCTTGCACGGTTGCCCTACAAATTGAATGTCGAAGGACGAGATTGCTCCCAATAGGCCAGCATTGTTGTCGTTGGTCCTTGCTCTCAGTCTGACCATATGGTGCGGTCTGGTCCCATTCGCCGTCGCTGCACCGGAGCCCACCAGTCCAGTACCGCCCCAACCTGTGCCCGCAACGGAAGTCCGGCAACTTCCAGACGGTGAAATCACTTACCCAACCCCTGAAACATTCTCTGAAGCAGTCGAAGCCCTGCTCAGAAAGGAAGAGGGCGTACCCTTACCTGTACGCCAGCGCAAAGATGCGCTGCTAGCCTATTATGTGACTGAAGCTGCAGCTCCAATTTGGTGGCGCAATCCTGCGATGCGGGACGACCTGATTAATGCGATGCGTCACGCTGAGGACGAGGGGTTGGGTGTTTCCGACTACCCCATAGAACCGCTCCAGCAATTACCGCAGAGGGATCGCTTTACGTTCGCTGTCGCAGCTGATCTCACCCATGCAGCGAGCATTGAGCTCTACTATTCCGCGTTCTTCTTGAAGTTTGCGTCCGACATCAAAGTTGGCCGCTTCTTGCCGACGAAAGTAGATTCAAAACTCTATTGGCAGGGCAAATCTATTGACCGGGTTGCCGCCCTGCGCCGGATAGCCGAACTCGGCAGCATGCAGAAGTTCATCGAAGTCTGGCAGCCCCAGGTACCCGGATATGCCGGATTGAAGCGCGCGCTGAAACACTATCGCGAGATTGAGAAGGCTGGGGGATGGCCGTTCGTGCAGCATGGAGAGGTGCTGAAACCCGGCATGACCGCTCCTCAAGTCACGGTACTGCGCGCGCGTCTCGGCGCCGTAGATCCGGCGGTGACAGCCGCCCCGCCCGGCGCAGAAACCCTTTACGACGACGCTTTACTGGCAGCGGTAAAGCGGTTCCAGGCGACGCACGGCCTCGACCCTGACGGGATTGTGGGCAAGCAGACGTTGTTTCAGCTCAACGTCCCTGTTGAACAGCGCATCCGTCAGATAAAGCTGTCGATGGAGCGGTGGCGTTGGATGCCCGAAAATCTCGGCGACCACTATGTGATGGTCAACATTGCCGGATACGAATTAGTCCACATACGCAACGGTCAAAAGCAGGATCGGATGCGGGTCGTCGTTGGCAAACCTTATCATCAGACGCCGGTCTTCAGTGAGCGAATGACCTACGTCGAAATCAATCCATACTGGAATGTACCGCACTCAATCGCGGTGAATGAGGAACTCCCCAAATTACAAAGTCAGCCCGCCGCCGTTGCCGGCAAAGGCTTCGAAGTCATGGTCGGGGACACACCTACAAGCGTCATGTCCATTGATTGGAAGAAGTATAGCGCCAGCAATTTTCCGTTTCGCTTGAGGCAAAAGCCGGGCAACGGAAATGCGTTGGGGCGCGTCAAATTCATGTTTCCCAACCAGTTCAACGTCTACATGCATGACACCCCGGCGCGGGGGCTCTTTTCCTCGGCCGACCGTGCGCGCAGCCATGGATGCATACGGCTCGCGCGTCCTTTGGATATGGCAGAGCAAGTCCTCGCTCAGGCGCCAGGGTGGAGCCGCCAAAAAATCGACGAAGTCGTTGCCAAACAGGACCGCACCGTCGTCAGTCTAAAGCAGCCACTGGATGTCCACATCACGTACTCGACGGCATGGCGCGATGAGGATGGGGCAGTTCATTTCAGGCCGGACATCTACCAGCGCGACGCTAAGCTCCACCTCGCCCTGTTTGGAAAACCATCGCCGTATTGAGGCATGCCATCAGGCTTCGGCGAAAACCGCAAAGGCGCTGGCGTCGTTGAAACCCGCGTCGACGACGCGCACGACACCTCGCCCACCGCCACGTTTCTCGACGCGGATTTGCACAGCGATACGGTCAACCATCGCGGCGACGTGCGTGATCACACCGACCTTCCGGCCATGACCTTGCAACGTTTCCAAAGCATCGATGGCCATGTCGAGCGTTTCTGCATCGAGCGCTCCAAAGCCTTCATCGATGAAAAGCGTATCGACGAACGATTGCCGCCCTTCAAGCCCTGACAGAGCGAGCGCGAGGCCAAGCGAAACAAGAAAGCGCTCACCGCCTGACAGCGAACGCAGCGAGCGAACTTCATCACCCATATCGCGATCAATCACATGGAGCGCGAGATCCGATGTGGTGGCGCGCGCCAGCTGATACCGCGGGTTGAGCTCACTGATCTGTACATTGGCCAGCTGCACGAGCTGATCGAGCGTCACCCCCTGCGCGAAGCGACGGAATTTGTTGCCGTCGGCGGATCCGATTGCATCATCGACGCGCCGCCAGATCTCCAATTCCTCGCGTGCAGCTTCCAGCTGGCGACCAATATCTGCTGCACTGGCGCGCGCTTGGTTATCTTGCTTAAGCTCAGCCTGTATGGCTGCGACGCGGTTGCGGATGTCTTCGATTTCAGCGTTGAGCGTTGTCACAGCTTCTGTGAGTGCAACAAGGTCCGTCTCTTCTTCCCGTTCGCCTTGGAGGCGCTCCACTTCCTGGCGGCGATGGGTAAGCGCAATCGTTGCTTCGGTGAGTTTGGTTTGGAGGGCATTGATCTGGCTGCGCAAAAGCTCGCGTTCCTCCTGTGGGATGGCGAGTAAGGCATAGATTTCGTCCCGATTCATAGCGGCGACGGAAATGGCGTTGGCGAAGACCTCCTGTGCCGTCGCGAAGTCTTGCACGGATGCATCAATAGCCCTGAGCGCTCCGTCCAGAAGAGCCTTACTGAGCTCAAGCTTCTTGTCTGCTTCTGAATGTGCTGCCTGAGCCGCCGAGAGAGCCACTTGCGCTTCTTTCGCAGCTTGGGTGAAACGTGCCCGATGCGTGTCGGTGGCTTCTCCGCCAAGCATCGACGCGCGCGCTGTCTTGGCTTCTTGGAGCCGCTGTTCACGTTGTGATTGCGCAAGCAGCGAGGAGCCGAGAGACGCCTTGGCCTTCTCCCATCCTAGGTGGATTTCCCTTTGCGACATCTCAAGCTTCTGCTGCTCAGCGTCAAGAGATGCGCGCGCATCCCGGAGCTTGGCGTATGAGGTCGCAAGGTCTGCGACGTGCTGCTGTGCAGCTAAGGAATCGCGGTCGAGATCGTCTAGCGCCAAGCCGGCAGTGCTAAGATAGGGAGTGAGTTCCCGAGCGATTGACGCGAGTTGTTCGGCCAGACTTGCAAGTTGCGTTTCCAGCTGTCCGCACTTTGCCCGAACGCTGGCCTTAGCATCTCTGTCTTTCTGGATTTGAGCGGCAACTCTTTCTGAATCTTCTGAGATCTCATCAAGCGTTTTCTGCAAAGCATCAGCCTCACCGCGCAAAGAAACCGCCTGCGCGAGGGGCTCTCGTAGACCGCGTTGGATGGCTTCAGCATCAGCTTTCAAACCGTCGAGCGCCGATGCCGCCTTTGCATCGATTCCGGGACCGATGGGAAGCGGCAGGTTCTCGGCCACGCAAAACTGGCTCAGTTGAGGAGCCAGCACTTCGAACTTGTTCTGCGCGTCTAAGCATCTGGCCGTTGCGTCTTCACCACGTCGCGCTGCGACCTCACACTGAGCGCGCGCGCGCTCCTCCGCGCCTTGCCAGGTGGTTATATCTTTGGCTGTCGCGGCGATGGCTTGATCGAGCTCAGCACGCCGCGCACGCATCTGAGCCACCATCTCACCTTCGGGATGACCGGGTTCGGAATAGGGGTGGTCCAGGCCGCCACAAACGGGACAGGGCTGCCCGGTAATGAGGGCGCTCCGCAAGGCCACGGCGTGCTGCGATTGGGTTTTCTCGGCCAACTCGAACAGGCCGCTGACTTCGCTGCGCCGGGCCAGCCAGTCGGCATGTTGTGCCTGCGCCTCCCGGATCATGTCAGAGGCTTCTGCGAGCGCCTTTTCTTGCGCCAACCGCAGCACGTCCGCCTCAGAAACCGTCGCCGCCGCATCGCTGTGTTGGCGCGCGATTTCTCTGGCTTGCCGGAGAAGTTCGAGTCCATCGCGCAGCCGCGCATCGTGTTCGGAGAGAGACGTCTCATCGATCTGGGACAGAGCCTCGCGCAGCTCATTCAATTGAGCGGAAATCTGGCTGCGTCGGCTGGCGTATGCCGCGACTTCCTCCTCCGCCGCCGCAATCAAGGGCTGCAGGCGCGCATCTTCCTCTGTAGCCGAAAACAGCTCTTTTTTTGCAACGGCTTCCCGCCGCCGGAGTTCGGCGCGGTCATCAATTCGTGACGTGATATCTTCCAGCCGGTCCGCCAGCAACGCATGGGTCGAACGCGTCTCCAGCTCATTCAGCGTCTGCGCAAGTTGCTCGTTGAGCCCTGAACGCTGAACCTCGATCTTCTCGTGATCCCAAGCGCAGGCATCGGCCCGCCGTTGGGCCTGCGCGACCGCCGCCTGCGCAGCTTCAAGCTCGCTTGCAGCGTTAGCGATTTGGCTATCAGCTTGCTCGGCTTCACGCCAAAGAGGTGTGAATTTTTCGACGTCTGCATCAGCCTTTGTGGAGGCTTCGGACGCCTCTTTGAGTGCGCGCGCAGCAGATGCTGCATTTTGCTCAGATTGCCGTACCGCCACTTCGCAAAGTTCGGCGTGACGCCGAGCCTCGGCCAACTTGCGTTCGGACAACCGCTCCGCTTCGGCCTTAGCTCGCAATGGTTCGGCCGCATCGAGGCGTTCGAGCCGCGCAATATCGTCCCGGGCTTCGTCCAAACGCTGTTTCGCCGCGGCAAGTCCGGTTTCGGCGTTGTGCGCTTGTGCGCGCGCATCCTTCAGCCGCTCAGCATGCTTTAGACGCTCGGTGAGGTCCTTCAGTTGGACACTTTGGCTCTCGCTTAAAGCGCTACGTTCCGCGAGTTCGCTTTCCAGCTTTGTGCGTACGTCCTCTTCCATCAAGCCGATGTCGGCGCGTCTTTGTTCGAGAGCCTTCGTTTCGTTGGCCCTTTCTTTCGTGCCGGAGTTCACCTGTTCCGAGATTCGCCCGTAAATCTCGGTCCCGGTAATTTTCTCGAGAAGCTCCGCGCGCTCGTTTTCGGCAGCGAGCAGGAATGCGTCGAACTCACCCTGCGCAAGCAGAACCGTGCGCCGGAACTGCGCAAACGTGAGTTCGGTACGCGCCTCGACGGCTTGGGAAACGTCCTTCTGCCCCGTCGCAATCGAGCTGCCGTCTTCGAGGGAATCAAGCCTGCGTTCGGCGTTCTGCAGATTGCCATCCGCTTTTCCACGTGCGCGTCGGACTTCCCATCGCGCGCGGTATTGCTTGCCATCCTGTCCAAGAAAATCGACCTCGGCATAACCTTGGGCGGCGCCGCGACGGAGGATCGCGCGTGCATCTTTCGCGGTTATGTCTCTGCCGCTGGGATCTCTGACGGACTCGAGTTTGTCGATCGAGACACGCGGAAACTGCCCATAGAGCGCCAGACACAGCGCATCGAGGATCGTCGATTTGCCGGCCCCGGTATCACCGGTGATCGCAAAGAGACCTGCGCTCGCGAGTGGCTCTGCCCTAAGGTCAATCTCGAATTCGTCTGCAAGGCTGGCGAGGTTCGCGCCGCGGATGGCCAGAATACGCATGGTTCAAACCTCCGCATTCGCATTGGCGAGCGCACGATGGAAGACATCGCGATGGGACGCGTCGGGCTCTCCTCCGTGGGTCCGCTGAAACGCAGTGACAAACAAATCTTCAGGAGCCCGTTCTGAAAGGCGCACGATGGGGCCGCTCGCAACAGTGTCCGTCGGGGCGTCAGGACGCGGGCTGACCTTGAGATCGACGAGCCGCACAGGAAAGCTCTCGGCAACCCGATCTGCTTCAGCGCGGAAACCAGCGCTCAAACCTTCGTGGTTCAGCCGCACATGCACGAACGGACGTTGATTGATGGGAAGGTCCGGGTCCAGATCAAGGGCCTTAAAATGATCGCCGAGGTCGTCGAGCCGGATGTCTCCCTTTTCCGGCAAGCGCAAAAACGGAACGGGGCGCGTCAGTTCAATATGCTCGATTGACGTCACACCGCGATCACCGAGCGTCAAAAGCGTAACGCCGTGGCGATAGGGTTGCTCGGTGGCAGAAAGCGGAATGAGCGAGCCACTGTAGCGCACGCGATCGCCTTTGAAGGTTTGCAGCTTATGCAAATGCCCGAGCGCGACATAACAGGCATCCGCCGGAAATATATCTGGGGCTACGGCATGCTGTCCGCCGACCAGAATGCGTCGTTCCGCGCCTTCGG
Organism: Filomicrobium sp.; assembly: GCF_025698805.1. Taxonomy (NCBI): domain Bacteria; kingdom Pseudomonadati; phylum Pseudomonadota; class Alphaproteobacteria; order Hyphomicrobiales; family Hyphomicrobiaceae; genus Filomicrobium; species Filomicrobium sp. The sequence goes on along the minus strand of NZ_JAILWT010000001.1, from coordinate 297,522 downwards.
ATTCGGTGCCACCCGCCACATGAAGATGCCCGGTCATAACCAGGGGCAATCCGCGCGTTATCGGCCGCGCCGCATCCATCAAGTCTTCATAGAGAGCGTGGGTCGCACGTGCGATGGACGAACCGTCTTCCTCTTTTTGGCGAGGTAACGTCGGAAGACATGCCGGCGTCGGATAGGAGACGGCGAGCACATGCGCCGCGATCTCGCCGGTCGTCGAAGGTAGCGGTACCACATGCCGCGCGATGTCAATCTGCCCGTTGATGCGTCGAACGTTGCCGACAACGTGCACGCCAATCCCGCCAAGGAGGACGCGCGGTGCTTCCAATCGGCCTGCCGCGTCGTGATTTCCTGCGGTCACGACGATGCGTAGGCTCGGCCGTGCTTGATGCAACTTAACGAGGGTCTCATAAAACAGCCGCTGTGCTTCGCCGGAAGGGTTCTGACTATCGAACACGTCGCCGGCGATGATCAGCGCATCGACCTCACGTTCGGTGACGATCCCGACAAGCTCGTCGAGCACGGCGCGATGCTCATGATCGCGTGCATACCCTCGCAGCGTCTGCCCGATGTGCCAGTCAGCTGTGTGAATGATCCGCATAAGCCCTCTTGAAGCTACGTCCGACGAAAGCCGCCGTCTCTGCAGCAAGCGATTCAAGGAGAGAACAAAACAGAAACATGACGAAAAATTGGCGTAAAATCAAGCCCCTCGCTCCTGTTCTTCCCAACTGTCATTGCCTGAGCCGATGATTTCAGGGTTCACACGAGCGCACGCCTCCTAAGGCGCAGATACACCAAGCTGATGCAACTATTCAGGAAGCCTACGCACAGGTTTTAATCCCAGTTCGGCCTAATCACGCGTATATGAGGCTGTGGAGTCGCAGCAACCTCAAGCGGCCGTGGCAATGAACATCCTGATCTTTACATTCGGATCTCGTGGAGATGTGCAGCCGTACGTGGCGTTGGGCACGGCTCTGCGTCGTGGCGGACACCAAGTTTGTTTGTCGACCGGCCAGGGTTTCGACGACATGATTGCCGCGCATGGCCTCACCGCAGCGCCATTGAGCATCAATTATCGCGAACTCATCGATACGCCTGAAGCGCAGGCGGCCTTTCGCTCGATGTCCGGAAAATTCCGCGCCATGCGGGCTTTCAAGGATGTCGTTTGCGAGCAATTCCGGGAAATGTGGGAACTCTCGCGCGAAGTCCGTCCGGATGTCATCATCTACCATCCCAAGGGTTTCATCGCACAGGACATAGCAGCAGCGCTGGGCGCGGTCGCCATCCCCACAACCTTACAGCCCAGTTATGTGGCGACGAGCGAGTTTCCCAATCCGTTCCTGCCATTCACGAACCTTGGTGCGTTCGGTAACAAGCTCTCGCACCATTTTATCGAGCGGCTAACGTTTTGGGCGCAGCGCAATATGGAAGGCCGTTGGAGAAAGGAAATGCCGGCACGCGCCAACAGCACGACCCGCGGCACATTCTTCGGCGGCCACGATCCGGAGGGCCGAACGGTCCCGCGGCTGCACGGGTATAGTTCTATAATCGTCAATCGCCCCAGGGATTGGACAGCACGAGAACACATCACAGGCTATTGGTTTTTCGAACCCAATACGGACTGGGAGCCCGCGAAAGATCTGCACCGTTTTCTGGCGACCGGTCCACCGCCTGTCTATGTCGGCTTCGGCAGCATGCCGGCAGCGGATGCTCAATCCCAAACCGGTATGGTCATTGAAGCGCTCAGGCAGGCGGGCCAACGCGCTATACTCGCAACGGGGTGGGGTGGACTAAAGCCCTTGGCCGGCTCAGCCAACGACGTGCTTTTCCTCGACGTTGCCCCGCATGATTGGCTGTTCCAGCGCTGCGCGGCGGTCGTTCATCACGGCGGCGCCGGTACGACCCATGAGGGTTTGCGCTGGGGGCGCCCGACCGTCATCTGTCCGCTTGGTGTAGACCAGCCCTACTGGGGCCGCCGCGTGAATGCCTTGGGCGCAGGGCCGCCGCCTCTGCCGCAAAAGAGCTTGAATGTAGCCGATCTCTCCCGAGCCATCGGCGAGGCTCTGAAGCCCGACACGGTCGCGCGCGCCGCAAAATTGGGTGAAGCCATCCGCGCCGAAGGAGGCGCGGATGCAGCAGCAGCCGTTGTGAACGGATTTGTTGTTGGGGCCGGTCGTCCCCATGCGAGTTAAGAGGGAGTTCAGATGGGGTGGATGGAAATCGCAAGCTTTGCGGTGGTTGCCGCCTTGCTCGTTATGTCTCCGGGACCCAACGGTCTCTTGATCGCTAAGACTGTCCCCTCTTCCGGACGCAGCGCCGGATTCGCTAACGTGGCGGGGTTCGTGGCGGCCTTCTATGTGCATGGGGCCCTGTCAATTCTCGGCATCTCCATAATTCTCGTACGCTCCGCCGAGGCCTTCTGGACCTTGAAGATGCTCGGAGCGGCCTATCTGATCTGGCTGGGCTTGAGAGCGCTGCGAGATGCCTGGCGCGGCCTGCCGCCGGTGCCTGTCACAGACGCCAGCAGAAGGCGCGCGATGTGGACTGCCTTTGCTGAAGGTTTTCTGACGAACGCGCTTAATCCTAAAGTTGCGATGTTCTATCTTGCGGCATTCCCGCAGTTCATTTCGGCGGCGAATGGGCTGACGCCGAGTTCGGTCGTGGACGTGACGCTTCTTCTGGTCACCATCCATGCCGCGTTAAATGTTGTCTGATTCTCTTCGATGATTGTGCTCTTTGCGCGTATGGCTGGGTTGGCACGTCGCGGCTCAATCCGCCGCTGGCTGAAGGCGGTCACTGGAGTGGTGTTCGTAGGCTTTGGAGTAAAGCTGGCGCTGTTGAGGACCTGACCCCACAAGCCTGCGAGAGCCGATAGCTTCGCTAGGCCTCACAATCGCGTATTCATGCGCCGTACACGGCTCGCCATTTGCCGCATCACGTAGAGCGAGAAGTGAGGATTGTTGCTCACCAGCTTTACGAATGCGTTCGTATCGATGACCGCAACTTCGGTAGCAGCCTTCGCGATGGCATCGGCGCTGCGGAGGGCGTGTTCAATTAAGGCCATCTCGCCGAATATGCCGTGCAGCCCAACGGTCTCCAGTACTGTTTGTCCAAGCGTGATGTCGACCTTCCCTTCGAGCACGACATACATTGCCTGTCCGGCCTCGCCTTCTTGAAAGATTTTCTCGCCCGCACGAAAGCGCTTGAGCGGGATAAGGAACTTCTCAAAAAATCCGAAATCGAATGGTACGTCGGTCATGCTACCCTCGTATGCCATTACCGAGTTGAGAATAGCGTCGGAACTGGTGAGTGTCTTCCGACTCCGTTACGAGTGCAGTCCCTACACTTAATCGGAAGCAGACGAGACGATTATGAGAGCTATCAAATACGTCGTTGCAGTAGTTGTGATGTTGACGGCTTCGCAAGCTTGGGCTGCTGAAGATGAGGACGTCACGAAAGGCAGGCAGCTGGCTGAGCGCCTGTGTTCCCGATGCCATGCTGTCGGACCTCAAGGAGATAGCCCCTTCGAACCGGCACCACCCTTCCGCGCGCTTGTAGAGAAATGGCCGGATACTGAAGTTCTGGCCGAGGCCCTGGCGGAAGGTATCAATGTCGGCCATCCTGCTATGCCGGAATTCGTGCTCCAGCCGCATGAGATTGGCGACCTTCTCAGCTATCTGGAAACGCTGAAGAAGTGATCTTCAGACTCATGCAGTCGGCGGAAAGATCAAAAAGAAGATGGCGAGCGTCAGAACGGACAAAAGCGTGCTGATGAGAATGACGGACGATGTCCGCGCCACGTAAATCCCGTAAGCTTGGGCCATCACGAAACTGCCAGACCCCGTCGGCAAAGCCGCCATCAGAACGGCGACGTTTGTCCAGAGCTGATCCATCGGGAAGAAGAAAAAGATCAGGGCTGCGGTGAGAACGGGCTGAAGCAGCAGCTTCATAGCCGTCATTGAAGACACTTCGCCGAGGCCCTCGCTCATCGGACGGCCCACAAGAAACAATCCGATAGAGAACAACGCACAAGGACCGGCTGCCGCGCCGAGGATGCGTGTGAAAGCTTCGACAGGCTCCGCCATGGCGACGCCGGTCGTGGCCCAGAGGCCGCCGAGAACCGGAGCCACGAACAGCGGATTTTTAAACAGTGCCACGAAGACGTCCCGGACGATCGCGCCTCTGTCGTCCTTCTGGCCGATTTCGATAAGGGTTGCCGCGATCCCAATGACGACCGCGGTATTGATAACGGTGGCGAGAATGGCGGGAAGGGCCGCGGCCTCGCCATAAGCCGTGATGGCGAGCGGTATCCCCATGTAGCCGGTGTTGCCGTAAACGCAGTTCATTCCATGCATGCCGCCTTCAGCCAGACCGCGGCCGAAGAAAACGCGCGCAACGACAAGCGCGAGGGCCCAAATCAAGAGCAGCCCAATGATGTATGCGGCCAGGAAAGCGCCGTTGAACAGAACGGCGAGATCCACTTTCGCCATGGCGTGGAACAGGAACACCGGCAGCGCGACCCAGTAAACGAAGCGATTGAGCGCTTCGCTGCTATCGGGGCCAAGCAGCTTGAAATATCCGCTGAAATATCCGGCCGCGACAATGGCGAACACCGGAAATAGAACGTTGAATATGGGTTCCATGAGGCGGGCGTAACCTCTGCGTTTGCGTCAATGGCAGGAAGGCTACCAGCCCGCCCCGATTGGCCGTACCCGTACTTTAGAGGATAAATTTTGAAAGGTCGGAATCTTTCGCGAGTTCCCCCACGTGCTTTTCAACGTAGCTCGCGTCAACCGTAATGGTTTCACCCGGTCGATCCGAAGCCTCGAAGGAAATGTTGTCCAGCACGCGCTCCATCACGGTTTGCAAACGCCGGGCCCCGATATTTTCCACGGACGAATTGACGGCCACCGCAGTGTCTGCCAGCGCGTCTATGGCGTCGTCGGTAAAGACGAGCGTCAAGTCCTCCGTCGCCATGAGCGCCACGTATTGCTTGATGAGGCTCGCCTCCGGCTCCGTGAGGATGCGCCGCATGTCGTCGCGGGTGAGGGCCGTCAACTCTACGCGGATAGGAAGACGTCCCTGCAACTCGGGCAACAGGTCAGAGGGCTTGGCGACGTGAAAAGCGCCTGACGCGATAAACAGGATATGGTCTGTCTTCACCGGACCATGCTTGGTTGCGACCGTCGTGCCTTCAATCAGTGGTAAGAGGTCGCGCTGTACGCCTTCGCGGCTGACATCCGCGCTTCCACGGCCGCCATCGCTGCGCGAGCAGATTTTATCGATCTCATCGAGAAACACGATCCCATTGTCCTCGACCGCTCGGATCGCTTCCTGCGTGATCTCCTCTGTATCGAGAAGACGATCGCTTTCCTCGGCGACAAGAATGTCATAGCTGTCCGCCACCATCACGCGCCGTTTCTTGGTGCGCCCTCCGAAGGCCTTGCCCAGCATGTCGCCGATATTTATGGCCCCGATCGAACTTCCAGGCTGACCCGGGATCTCGAACATCGGAAGGCCGCCTGAGGTGTCGGTCACTTCGATTTCGATTTCTTTGTCATTGAGTTCGTTGTTGCGCAGCCGCCGCCGAAAAGCTTCGCGAGTGGAGGATTGCGCACCTGGACCGACGAGGGCATCCAGCACGCGCTCTTCTGCCAACTTGTCAGCTTTTGCCCGCACTTCCTTGCGTTTGACTTCGCGCACCAAAGCGATGCCGACTTCGACCAGATCCCGGACTATGCTCTCTACGTCGCGGCCGACGTAGCCGACTTCTGTGAACTTGGTCGCTTCAACCTTCAGGAAGGGAGCGCCCGCGAGACGTGCCAAACGCCGAGAAATTTCGGTTTTACCCACGCCGGTTGGACCGATCATCAAGATATTCTTTGGCAGCACTTCGTCCTTTAACTCGCCGATGAGCTGCTGACGCCGCCAGCGGTTCCGGAGTGCAATAGCGACAGCGCGTTTTGCATCGTTTTGCCCGACAATATAGCGATCGAGTTCAGAGACGATTTCGCGGGGAGAGAAGTTTGTCATCGCGTGGGATGTTACTCCTGAAAGGTGTGAGCCAGGCCGTCAGTGAGTTGAGGCCAGCTTTAATCCGATGATCGAAAAAACGAGCACGCCAAGCAGCGCCAGCCTTACCGTACCGGTTGGCTCGTCGTAAAAGGCTGCGCCGATCAATGCCGTTCCCGCTGCCCCGATGCCGGTCCACACCGCATACGCGGTGCCAAGCGGAATGGACTCGGTGCCCGAGATCGACCGTTGCAAAAGATAGAGACTTACGAGGCCGATGCCGATGAAGCCAAGTGTCGGCCACAACCGGGTCATTCCGTCAGTGTAGCGAAACAGAGTCGTTGCTACGATTTCACAGGCGCCCGCCGCCATTAGAAACAGCCAAGCCATGGCTTGTTTACTCCTCGTGTGAAGACGAATGCCTCTAAACGCTGGATTCGAGGCTCTCGACCACAACGTTGTCGTTTGTATAGACGCAGACCTCAGACGCGATCGCCATGCTTCGGCGGCATATGGTTTCTGCATCGAGCGGCTGATCCAGAAGCGCGCGCGCTGCGCACAACGCATAATTGCCGCCTGAGCCGATGCCCATCACATGCTTTTCCGGTTCAAGCACATCACCGGTTCCCGTGAGCACCAGAGTCGTTTCCTTATCGGCAACGATCATCATCGCCTCTAACCGCCGGAGATAGCGGTCGGTACGCCAATCCTTCGCGAGCTCCACGCACGCCCGCATAAGCTGGCCCGGATATTGCTCGAGTTTGGCTTCGAGACGTTCGAACAAGGTAAACGCGTCGGCGGTTGCACCGGCGAAACCGCCGATGACATCGCCTTTGCCAAGCCGCCGCACTTTGCGCGCGTTGGCCTTGATAATGGTCTGTCCAAGGCTGACCTGACCGTCGCCGGCGACGACGACTCGGCCATCCTTACGAACAGTAAGGATAGTTGTTGCATGCCACGACATGGTGCTGGGAGGATCTTTCGGCTGATCGTTCATGAGAAGTTTAACGCGATTAGGGGAAACTGACGGGGAGTTTCAAGTGGCAGGCTAAGTAAGGCTGCCCCAGCTGTGGCCTAGAAGAGGTGGCCACAAGCTGATAAACGCTTCACAAACCCGATGCAATGAGCCGCTGAAGAGGGGCCTTTTCCGTGACTGCAAAGACCAGGCGCCAGGCGACAATCTCGCGCAATACCAAAGAAACCGAGATCACCGCGACCATTAACCTCGATGGTTCGGGGGCCTATGACATTGTGACAGGTGTTGGTTTTCTCGATCACATGATCGAGCAACTCGCGCGGCATTCGCTGATCGATATCACCCTGCGCGCCAAGGGCGATCTTCACATCGACTACCACCACACCGCCGAAGACAGCGGTATCGTTCTAGGCCAGGCCTTTGCCGAAGCTCTGGGCGATAAGAAGGGCATCACCCGCTACGCCGACGTCCACCTGCCGATGGACGAGGCGTTGACCCGCGTTGCCGTCGACGTGTCTGGCCGTCCCTTTTTGGTTTGGAAGGTGAATTTCACCCGCGACAAGCTCGGCGAGATGGACACCGAGCTCTTCCGCGAGTGGTTCCAGGCGTTTGCGCAGAACGCAGGCATCACATGCCACGTTGAGAACCTTTACGGCGATAATAACCATCATATCGCCGAGACCTGTTACAAAGGGCTGGCGCGGGCTTTGCGGCAGGCAATCACTCTTGATCCGCGCCAGGAAGGCCGCGTCCCCTCAACGAAGGGAACGCTGACCGCATGATTCTATCGTTGTGGCGTTTGGGAGAGTCTTCGCGCGTGTTGGCTTTCACCGTACACGAACCGCCCAATCCCCCCGCCGCCTCCATCGAGCGGGCGGAACGGCTGGTGTTCACCAAAGACGGTTTCAGTTTTGCTGCGCTACTCCTCGGCCCGATCTGGCTCCTTTTGAACCGTATGTGGATCGTTTTGGCGATTTATGTCGTCATCGCTTTCGGGATCGGTGCGGTGCTGGAATTGCTCAAGGTCCCTCACATCTGGGCAACTTTGACCGGCTTGGCTTTGAACTTCCTCATTGCGTTGGAAGGGGATTCGCTGCGGCGTTGGACGTTGGAGCGGCGTGGCTGGCAGTTCGTCGGTACCGTCGTCGGCCGCACAACCGCCGAATGCGAGCGTCGCTTCTTTGAGAACTGGCTACCCGCACAATCGGCGCAGCGTGTACAGCCGGCCACGGTCGGGAGCGTTCCTGCGATGGCGCCTCTTTCGCCTGCGGCACACGATCTGGGCGCAGCCGCTGTCGAACCACCGCCGCTCCCCATGATGGTGCCCCCGCAGCAAGACGATAGCCAGGACCGCCGTTGGCGGCTGTTCGGCCGTAGAAACTGATTCACCGAATGCAAAACGCTGTCATTATCGACTATGGGTCCGGCAACCTGCACTCTGCCGGGAAGGCCCTGGAACGTGCCGCGCGCGAAAGCGGATCGGAGTTCCGTGTGCAAGTCACGGCCAAACCCGACGACGTCGCCGCTGCAGACCGTATCGTCCTGCCCGGTGTGGGGGCCTTCGCTGATTGCATGAAGGGCCTCATCGCCGTTCCGGGTATGCGCGAAGCGCTCGAAAAGGCCGTTATTTCAGAGGGTAAGCCCTTCCTCGGCATCTGCGTTGGTATGCAGTTGCTCGCAACGCGCGGTCAGGAGTTCGGCGTGACGGAAGGCTTCGGCTGGATTCCGGGAGAGGTCCGCGCGTTGGAGCCGTCAGACCCCGCGCTCAAGATTCCGCATATGGGCTGGAATACGCTGAACGTGCTGCGCCCGCACCCGCTGCTGAAAGATATCGAAACGGGCCCGAACGGTTTGCACGCCTATTTCGTGCACTCCTATCATCTGGTCCCGGAGCGGCCTGATGATGTGGTTGCCGAGACCGACTACGGGGGGCCGGTCACGGCTATTGTTGGCAGGGACAATATCGTCGGCACGCAATTCCATCCGGAAAAGAGCCAGACGCTGGGCCTGAAATTGCTGGCCAACTTCCTCAGCTGGCGGCCCTGAAATCAGCGAGCGTTTCCTCGGCACCGCCAAAACCTTCGACGATCGCGTCAGCCTCTGCATCACGCTGCGAGAAGGCGACCACATTGGCGCCGGTCCCTTCGGCTGTCACTGCAGCAGCGGCGCCACGGCGGCGAAACCAGCGGATCGAGGTGTTGGTCAGCACGGCGGGATCTTCAACCGCTTGGATCAGAAGGCCGTCTTCGTCGCCGAGCAGCCAGCTCAACCGAGCTTCGATGTCTTCCTGCGAATCGTCCGTCGTCAAATACCAGATCTGTTCCAGTGGACGCGCCCACCGCACACCGAGACCCATGATGATTTCAGCGAGAGCGTGCTTCTTGGCGTTCGGATTGGCGAGGTCGTAGGAGATCAGATAAGTGCGCATCGCGGGCTTCCTTCGGGGGCGGGGGTTGGGCATTTACGCGATACTGAGAGATGTTCCGTGTTCGAAGAACATAAAAAGAACATCTCATGAATCGCGGACCTCGTCCAGAGAAAGTTCAGGATTTGTTCTCAACGTTCTCAAGCACGCTGAGAGGCACGCAGTCACTCAAACAAACCCAGCTGCGCGGGATGGTTGTTCGAACGCGGAATGGACCGGTGATTGCCGAAGTCGACGCGGTCGATGAGTTCGGGATAGCGCTCTGCGAAGACCTTGCGCGCCCGCTCGCGGCTGGCCGGAAAGCGCCTCCCCTCCCAGATCTCGTAAAGCCGTCGCGGGTCGCAGTCATAGCGGCGCAGAATATCCACGCGCCGAACTCTCAGCCAGCGCGCAATCCAGATGTCGACAGCATCGGCTTCGCTAAGCGGCCCCTTAGGGGCTAGCGGGAACGAACTGACGCGAGACTCAAGCAGGGTGGACATGACTCGAACTTGCGGATGAACGAAAGACTGGTAAGAAGCGCTCAGAGTTGCTGACTTCGATCATGAATAAAGAAGAACAAAATAGCAATTCAATGACGGACGCTGCATATCGTGGCGCCAACTCAAGACACTCCAATCTCCCGAATAGCGAAGGCGAATCCCGGTGATCCTGTTTCCTGCCATCGACCTGAAAGACGGCCAATGCGTGCGGCTCAAGCTTGGCGAAATGGACGACGCGACCGTCTTCAATGACGATCCCGCGGCGCAAGCCCGCAGCTTCCAGGATCAGGGGTTTGAGTGGCTGCATATCGTCGATCTGAACGGCGCCTTCGCGGGCAAGCCGGTCAACGCGCCCGCAGTGGACGCCATCCTGGCCGCTTTGACCATCCCGGCCCAGCTCGGTGGCGGCATCCGCGATATGGCCACCATCGAGGCCTGGCTGGAAAAGGGGATCAAGCGCGTGATCCTCGGAACGATTGCGGTGCGCAATCCGGATCTGGTCCGCGAAGCGTGTCGCGCGTTCCCGGGCCGCATCGCCGTAGGGATCGACGCCAAGGGCGGCAGGGTCGCCGTTGAAGGCTGGGCGGAAACGTCAGAATTGACCGCCATCGAATTGGCATCCCGCTTTGAAGATGCCGGTGTGGCGGCGATCATCTACACCGACATCGAACGCGACGGCGTGTTGAAGGGCCTCAACCTGCCCGCAACCGCCGAGCTGGCTCGCTCCACGACGATCCCCGTCATCGCGTCCGGCGGTCTGGCGTCCATTGAAGATGTGCGCGCCCTGCTCAAGCCGGAATACGCCATGCTCGCCGGCGCCATCACCGGCCGCGCTCTCTACGACGGCCGTATCGACCCAGCCGAAGCCTTGGCGCTTCTGAAGGCGGCGTGATCTAGAACGCCGGGTGGCGCGCACAATGAGCTGGAAGCTGATTGTTAAGTGCAACCGCATTAGGCATCTGCCTGCGGACTGGCCGATCGTGTCGCATCAATGAAGCGAAGAGGCTGGGGCAGAGTGATTTTTCAGTATTCAGCAGAAGTGTTCGTTGATGCCTCCGATGGGCTTCGCCGTGTGTGGTCGGCTGTGGAGGTTTATCTAAAAAACGCCGTTGCTAATTCGCCCAGTCTCTCGGGCCTGCCGGTAACAATACGCTATGTACCGATCGCCATGCCTGAAATCACGCGAGGGCGTTATCCCGAGCGCTCGAAGTTGCGCAAGGAGGAACGTCTGTATGACTGCGCGCCTCAGCTCGACTATGATGTCTTTGTTCGAGGGACCTTTGAACAGCAGCTTCGAGAGTACCTGCGGGGCTTTGCGTTGTCGGTGCCGTACTTGGCCGATCTCGGCGCTACCCAAGAGCAGATCGAAGAGTTTGAGGCGATCCTAGCGGATGCGGTTGAGCGCATCATCGCCGAAAGGCCAGAGCAAACGCGGCACTAACGGTCCTCGCTGGTTAGAAATTCGAGCCGACCTTGGCGAGGCAGCGCGGATCAGGCGACAACCACCTCCCGAAATCGTAAAGGATGATGGCTCTCGGCGCTAACGCCAAGGTAACCTCTCGCGGCATCCATCTTCATCTCTCCTGGGGCACCCATGTCCAGCATTGCCATTCCGGCCAGCGTTGCGCCGATCCTGCTCCTGACAATCTCCAATATCTTCATGACGTTCGCCTGGTACGGCCACCTCAACTATAAGAGCTGGCCGCTGTGGCTCGTCGTGATTGCGAGCTGGGGCATAGCGTTTTTCGAATATTGCTTCGCAGTGCCCGCCAACCGGATTGGTCACGAAGTCTATTCGGCCGCTGAATTGAAGACGATCCAGGAAGTCATCACGCTCACTGTTTTCGCGGGCTTCTCGATCTGGTTTTTAAAAGAACCGCTGACCATCAACCACGCCATCGGCTTTGGCCTCATCATCGCTGGCGCCTTTTTTGTGTTCCACGGCCCGATCCGTTGAGGTATGCCCAGCTCCATGACCTTGAAAACGCGCATTATCCCTTGCCTTGACGTCCATGCTGGCCGTGTCGTCAAAGGCGTCAATTTCGTCGATCTCATTGATGCGGGCGATCCTGTCGAAGCCGCAGCTGCTTATGACGAGGCGGGCGCCGATGAGCTTTGCTTTCTCGACATCACCGCAAGCCACGAGAACCGCGACACGATTTTCGACATTGTCGAGCGTACGGCTGAGCGCTGCTTCATGCCGCTGACCGTCGGCGGCGGCGTGCGCACCGTGGAGGACATCCGCCGTTTGTTGGAAGCCGGTGCTGACAAAGTTTCGATTAACACCGCCGCCGTGACGAACCGCCAGTTCGTCAAAGAGGGGTCCGAAAAGTTCGGCGCGCAGTGCATCGTCGTCGCCATTGATGCCAAGAAGGTCAGCAGTCCCGACGAGCCCCCGCGCTGGCAAATTTTCACTCACGGAGGCCGTAAACCCACCGGCATCGATGCCATCGCCTTTGCCCGCGAAGTGGTCGATCTGGGCGCTGGCGAAATCCTGCTCACCTCCATGGACCGCGACGGCACAAAGGCCGGATTTGATATCGGGCTCACCCGCGCGGTGGCCGATGCCGTCAGTGTGCCTGTGATCGCTTCGGGAGGGGTGGGCACCTTGGAGCATCTGGTCGACGGCGTGCGCGACGGACACGCGAGCGCTGTGCTCGCAGCCTCGATCTTCCACTTCGGAACATATTCCGTCGGCGAAGCGAAGCGTCACATGGCCGAAGCCGGCCTCGCTATGCGCCTCGACGGGATTTGAACGCTCTCCACGTCATCCCGGCATTTATTGCCGGGATCCAACGTGCAGCTAAGCACGGCCTCTTGGGGCCCCAACCGAGTGCCGCGCTGCGCATTCTGGGATCCAATACCCGCGTTGTGAGTTGACACAACGCGGGGGCACATCGCGTGCAATCAACCTAGCTTAAGAGCCGTGTTCGATCACAGGATTGTCATCGAAAGGAAATGCGTGTTTGCCGAGAATCCGTGCACTGCGTCAGGATGCAGCACGGCAAAAACACAATCTGATTAGGTTACTTGGTATAGGAAAGCTCGCGCTCGGAATTAACGAATTGAGTGCAGTAAAAATTAGTTCAAGCGAGGCAACAAATGATCAGAAAGCTATCCATCGCCCTCAGCGCATGCTGCGCCGTTGCTGCGACGGTCGCCACAGTTTCTCCGGCCGCGGTCGCCAGCGAGCCCACCTTTGACGATCGGCGCGAAATTGCATGCTCGATTATCGCGAAGCACGATCGCGATCGCGACGGACGGCTGAACATTTTTGAAGCCAAGCGCGCGGGCAAGAAAGCTTTCAAGACCCTCGACACCAACGGTAACTGGACGCTTCAGTATCCGGAAGTGGGTAGTCGCATCAGCCCGGCTGCCTTCGATCGTTACGATCGCATCAAGATTCGCGGCATGGACCGGATCGAGTGGACCCGACTTGTCAAAGCGCGTTTCCGCGCCGCGAGCCAGGATCGCCGTACGGTCACTTGTGATGATCTGCTGATGAGCCGCGAAGGCCGCGATCTCTTAGCCGTCATCTGGTACTAAGAATTTGCGTCCGAACGGACTGACGAACCATCAACGCCGGCTCAACCGAGCCGGCGTTTTTCGTTTTCATGCCCCAGCGGGGAGTACGAGCCGAATAAAGACCTAGGGAGCCGGTGTCTTATCCTCAAAGAGACACAGATCGCTGATGGGGCAGCGCCAGCATTCTGGCTTGCGAGCCTTGCAGAGATAGCGCCCATGCAGGATCAGCCAATGATGGGCTGCGACGCCGTATTCCTTAGGCACAACGCGCAACAGGTCGTCTTCGACAGCCAGAGGCGTCGTCCCGGCCGATAACCCGATGCGGCGCGCGACGCGATAGACGTGGGTGTCAACCGCCATGGTCGCAGCCCCGAAAGCGACGTTCATCACGACATTGGCCGTCTTGCGCCCCACGCCAGGGAGTGTCTCCAGTGCATCGCGGTCCTGCGGCACCTCGCCGCCGAATTCGTCAATCAACTTCTGGCTAAGAGCGATGACGTTTCGGGCTTTGTTGCGATAAAGTCCGATGGTTTTGATCGCTTCACGCACCCGGTCCTCTCCCAGAGCCAACATTTTCTCTGGCGTATCGGCGATCTTGAACAGGCTACGCGTGGCTTTGTTGACGCCAGCATCCGTGGCCTGTGCGGAAAGCACGACAGCGACCAGAAGCGTGAAGGGATTGGAATGCTCCAGCTCACCTTTTGGCTCGGGGGTAATCTCGTGAAAACGTTCAAAGACTTGTTTGATGGCGTCCGGCGACAGAAGTTTTACGCTGCTCTTCGAGCGCTTCGCGCTTTTGCCAGCCTTGCGGGAACTTTTACGTTCCGCTTGGGCTTTCTGCGTTACGGCCCGTCGGGGAGCGGGCTTGGCATCGCCCGGCATATCGGCTTTCATAGGGACTCCTGGGGCAGGTCCTTGAGGATGAGCGCTTAGGCGCGGATGAGACACTGATGACCGAAGCAGCATCGAAAAAGCAAGAGCCGGGGACGTTCAAAGCTGTGCTCTTCCCCTATCGGTCGCTTAGACCGACCGGTTTCCTTATATTGATGACGCTGATCGGGATTACGAGTTTTTCGTTAGGTTTGGTCTTCGCCTTCATGGGGGCGTGGCCCGTCGTCGGCTTTTTCGGCCTCGACGCATTGTTGATCTACTTCGCTTTCAAACTCAACTATCGCGCCGGCCGAGAATACGAGATGGTTGACCTAGATCCGCGTCAGCTTGTGCTGACACGTGTCGACCCCAAAGGACGCCGTGAGATCTTTGACTTCAATACCTACTGGGTCCGAGTCAACCTTCTTGAGGAACATGACGGCCGCACAAGCCTGTCATTGTCCTCCCACGGCAACGAGATCGTCTTCGGCAGTTTCCTGACAGACGATGAACGCAAGGATTTCGCCGTCGCATTACATGATGCCTTGTTGACGGCACGCACTGTGCGTCCGGCGTGAGCGACGGTTCCTCTTCTTTATTTCGCGTTATCTGAGCGGGTCTTCGCTGTGAGGACCCGGGCCACACGGAAGCCTGTGTGGTCATTGCGCGTGGACGCCTTTAGGCGATTCCGGCTTGATGAGCGAAGTGACCGCGGAACATCTGGCCATCCCCCCCCACGGACGACCTTCGGACTTTGCCGGTCCCCGGCGAAGGCGGACCCGTCGCCAGGCGCATCGCTGTAGGTATCCGTCCAGGTATCCTGCACCCATTCCGCGACGTTGCCATGCATGTCGAAAAGACCGAAACGGTTGTCGTCGAATTGGCCAACTTCAACAGTCTTGCCCGCGCACCCCCAATGGTCGAATGAGCAGTGAGCGGCTTTGCGGCCTAGATAGGAGCCCGTTGCATAAGTCGTTGTCGTGCCGGCCCTGCAGCAGTATTCCCATTCGGCCTCGGTAAGCAGCCGGTACGTGTGTCCCGTTTCTTCGCTAAGCCACTCGACATAAGACTGCGCATCCATCCAAGACACGTTGATCACGGGCCGCCGTCCGCGTCCCCAACGTTTGTCCGACGGCTGATGCAAAAGGCCGCCCGCATCGTAGGCCGCATCCCATTCCTCGAAGGTGATGGGATAGAGGCCAACAGCCAGCGCCCGCGGAATGACAACGCGATGTTCGGGCAGCTCTGACGGGTGCGCCTTTTCTTCTCCTGAGCCCATCGTGAACGTGCCACCCGGCACGATAACAAGCTCTGGCGCGATATCGCTGTCCCGGAAGACGTGCCCGATTTTGAGGAGTTCCGTTTTGACGCCGTCGTCGACAGTCACATCGACCTGCGCCAAACCTTCGGAGCGCAGCTTGATGTCCTGCGCATCACCTTCCGCTCGTGCTTTGGTCTGACGGTGAACCTGCTTTTGACCCTCGTCGAGTTCCTGTAGTCGCCCGTGAGCAATGGACGAGTACCGCCCGTGCGGCCAAACTGCGAGGAAGCGCTGATAGGCTTCAACGCTGTCACGCTGGCTCGCCCAAAGCCAATTCGAATGCTCGCGAGCCTCTGACGACAATTGGTGCGCCCGATCACGCGCTAGCTCTCCATAGTAGCCAGGGAAGTGCTCAGCAAATCTTGTAAGCAGCGCGATGTCGCGGGTGTTGCGCAGCCGTTCCCATTCTGCTGCACCGAGTGCCAATGCAAGTTGCCCGGCCATTTCACCGATATTGTTGATGCTGAGCTGAGTGCCTGCTGGAAGCGTCGGTCCGATCGGTGCGTGCGCCGGTACGGATATAGGCGCGGGCGCAGGAGTGTCAGCAGGCCGTTCGCTGCTCACAGGGGCGGTCGCCGTCTTCACCCTCTCAGGGGGACGGGGTGACGCGGTGTCCTGGGCTTGCCGTTGCGGCTGCGAGGAAGGCTGCGGCGTCGGCGTGACGCGCGTCGCTGCAGGCGTTACGCGTAGCTTTGCCGCGACCGCGTGCCCTCCAACGGTGACGGACGGCCGATTACTATCGCTACGTGCAACGGGCGCTGAAGCCCGAGGGCCTTCGCCCAGGGAAGACATATAAAACGGACCCGGGAGATCGGAATGCATCCAGGGACGTTGCGCGCCGCTCGTTGCTGCAAAGACCCGATCCTGGACGTGCGTGAAAACGTCGGTGATCTCGCCTTCATCGTCCGCGAGGCTCTCAAGCAGTGCGCTTGTGAACGGACTATGTTTGCCGGGCGTGTCATATGCAAGCTCGCCCGGGCTGGCGGCGAACGCCACAAACGCGCCCTGCGGAGCTTTGATGTAGGCAAGTCCCGAGCCGCTACGCCCACCAGACCGATAGTCCGTATTGAGCGATCGCGTTGCGCTACGTTGAAAAGGGTTTTCCTGACAGGCGTCAATGAGTGCGACGGAGACACCGGCGCGATCGACCATGCCCTCAAGGATGTTACCGAGGAAGAACGAACGCCGATGCACATGATCTTCAAATTCAATCCGTGCATCCACGGGAAGCAAATAGTTTTGCCCCCAAATATTGGTTCCATGACCGGCAAAGTAGAAAAGAGCTGCCGCGCAGCCCTCCATCTTAACGCGAAAGGCATCCAGAGCGTCTTCCATGGCGCCACGGTTCAGATTTTGCCGGACACTGACGTCCCAGCCCATGCGCTTTAGCGCGCGGCTGACCTCGACGGCATCATTGGCGGCATTGGCGAGAGGCGCCGTGCGCTGATACTCCGAATTTCCGATCACGAGCGCGCAACGCTTTCCGCCTCGGGCCGCTTGCGAACCTGCCATCGCCATACCATCCGTCTGTTTGTGTAATTCCCACTCTGATGACAACTCAAACTGCGATTCGTAATTCTGCGAAAGACGGCGACCTGGACAAGTCCACATGCCTGAAATTGGTGTGGGTTAAATTGGCTGAGGTCACCTGCGTCAGTTTGATGTCTCCGCCGGTTCGCCAAAAGATGAGTGGGTTTGGCTACGCTTGTCTTTGCCCTTTGTCCGCAAACGCGGCATTGTCCGACGCGGCGTAATCTAGCCGGTGGTCGCCGGCCCCACGCAAAGGGAGACAGAAACGCACATGCGGTTGGTTCGCTTTGGCGCACCGGGTGCCGAAAAGCCTGGTATTCTTGACGATGAGGGACGTATCCGCGATCTGAGCGGCCACACCGCGGATTTCGCCAGGGACGGGTTATCCCCCGAACGTTTGGCGCATATTGCCGGACTGGACCGCCAGAGCCTGCCGATGGCTCCTGATGACGCGCGGATTGGTCCGCCGGTCGGCGATGTCCGCAATTTCATCGGTATTGGTCTGAACTACGCCGACCATGCGGCCGAAGCAGGCTTGCACATTCCTAGCGAGCCCGTGGTCTTCAACAAATTGGCCAACTGCATTATCGGTCCCAACGACGACGTTATGCAGCCTCGCAATGTGCAGAAGATGGATTGGGAGGTCGAACTCGCCTTTGTCATTGGACAGCGTGCCCGTTACGTCGAGAAGGCGGATGCGATGCGGTATATCGCCGGTTTCTGCATCTGCAATGACGTCTCCGAGCGCCACTTTCAGCTCGAGCGCTCCGGTCAATGGGCGAAAGGCAAGTGCTGCGAGACATTTGGCCCCCTCGGGCCGTGGTTGGTAACCCCGGACGAAGTCGACGTGGCGAATCTCGGCCTTTGGCTCGATGTCAACGGCGAGCGCCGTCAGACCGGCTCAACCGCAACGATGATCTTCGACGTGCCCTACATGCTCTCGTACGTCACACAATTCATGGTGCTGGAGGCGGGGGACGTCGTCACGACCGGAACGCCGCCAGGCGTTGCGCTGGGCATGAAAGAGCCGAAGTGGCTACAAGCAGGTGACGTTATTCGCCTTGGGATCGATGGCCTCGGAGAACAATGCCAGAGAGTCGTGCCCTTCAAGCTGTGATGTCGAGACAGCAGACGGCCCGCCCCGGAGATGCAACGGGGGCGGGCCGATAAACGCGCCGGTCTCGGGCCCTTGGGGTCATAGGGCTGGGCACCTGCGCACGACCATTGTCGGCACTGCCGGCGCGTTTGAGTGCTTCCGGAAAAGTGGGCACCGGTCTTCCGATAGGAAGCACGGTCAACAGAGCCCCTAGTAGGACTGCTGCCGTTTGGCCTTATGCTGCTCGTAACGCATTGTCTTTCGCGTTTTGCTCCATTCATCGCCATCAAGATTGCTGGCCGCCTCCGAATTTTGCGCTTCGAGTTGGTTGAGCGTACCGACGATCGAAGCGGAAGCTGCCCCTGGGCCGCTACCGTATTGCGCGCGCGACTTTGCGAGGTAAGCCGCGTTGTCCTGTAGCAACTTGCGAGCGGCCTTCACGTCACCTTTGTCGCGTAATTCCACCGCTCGTTCGGAGGTCTCCGTTGCGATCTGAGCCGCGACCTGACTCATGACAGCTTTATCGATGCTGTCTTCCTGCGCTTTTTGATCGGTCGAAAAGCTGACGCTGACATCGGCCTTCGCATCGCGTCGCGAACCGGCATCGAGATCGATATAATTCACCGAGACCTGCGCAACATCGTCCGGTTCTGCACGCGTATTGGCGTCGGCCTCCAGTTCAACCACGAGATAGCGTTCGTGACCGCCTGTCAGTTGATTGAGTTTGAGCTTGATACGATTGCCTTCGATATCGGCGGTTCTGCCGAGAATACGTCTGGGACGGAAGCCCTTACGGCATTCGATAATGATTTCGATATCCTGTGCGGCAATGGACAGCGCATCGCCAAATTCGGAGTTGAAGATCTTCACGAGGTCGCTCGGCGTTTCAGCAAATGCGTGGTTGCCGTCGCTCGCCAGCGCGAGCCTTTGCATCAGGTCCTCATTGTAGCCGAGGCCCAATCCGATCGTCGTTACGGAAATCCCTTTGCCGCCGAGCTTCTGGCCAAGCTTTGCAAGTTCGCCTGGGCTCGACGGACCGACGTTGGCCTGCCCGTCGGACATCAGGATCACGCGATTGATACGTCGCTCGGAAAGCTCTTTTTCAACTTGGCGGCCGCCTTCGACGACACCGGCAAAAAGCGCTGTCGTCCCGTCTGCACGCAATCGGTTTACAGCCTGCTGCAAGTCTTGATGTGAGGTCAGCCGTTCGGCAGCTTGCAAAATATCGACGTTATGATTGTAGGCGATGAGGGCCACAATATCGTCCCTGCCCAAACGGCTCAGCGCCATTTCCGTCGCCTCTTTGGCAGCCTCGAGGCGCTTACCACGCATTGATCCCGACCGATCGAGCACAAGCGCGACGTTGACCGGGGTGCGTGACTCTCGGACCTCCGTTTCGACGGGCTTTAAGCTGAGCCGCAAATAAACTTTGCCGCCCTGGGCGGGCAGCACCGATTGACCGAGATCCGCCGTAACGTTGACTTCTGCGGCGAAAGCAGGCGTCCGGATCGCCAAAAACAATCCAATGAAAAGGGCGAAAAGGCTAAGCCCCAGGACCAGGGCCGCTGCTTTCGCAGCCGCCTGAAAAGTGTCCAGTACGGACATGTCGGACGTCTCCTCGCTGATAATTAAAACAATCACGACAAGATGCCGCATCGTTTCGGCGGAAACGGGCAAGGCATTGGGCAAAACCTGGATCAATGGCGGCAGGAAAAAGTTCGCGTGCATCTGTGACCTTGGAGGCACACGAATTGTCGGCACACACGAGAACGAAGATGGGTCTGAGAACCAGGAGGCCGTCGCACCGTCTTGTGTGAAAGTCTCTCGGCGATCATAGTGACGCCGCTCACAAATCGTGGAGTCCATTCAGAGTCCCGCGAACTCAGAAAAGAAAAGTCACGAGGAAATTTGCCCGGTGCAGATCAGTATGACGCTTGGCAGCGCTATCGCTTTGCTCGGGTCCATGATTGTTCTTGCGGTTGTTCCGAGCGTGAGCGTCATGACGGTAACCGCGCGGGCGGCGTCGGCCGGTTTTCTTCACGGCGTCTTCGTCACGCTCGGCATCGTTGCGGGTGACGTGATCTATATCATGTTGGCGATCTTCGGCCTTGCGCTTCTCACCGAAACGCTGGGAAGCACTGCCTATCTGATCAAATATGTCGGCGGCGCATATGTGCTCTGGTTGGGTATCAGCCTATGGCGTTCGACGGGACGCGTCACGGGCGAAAGGCACGAGGACGGATCCTCGCTTCTGTCGAGCTTTATGAGTGGCCTGCTTCTCACGTTGGCCGACCAAAAGGTCGTGCTCTTCTACCTAGGCTTTCTTCCGGCTTTTCTGAATCTCTCGAAAATCACGGGTGTCGATCTGGCGATCATTATCGCCATCACAGTCGTTTCTGTGGGAGGAGTGAAGCTCGGCTACGCATATTTGGCGGACCGTGCCGGATTGCTTTTGGGAGCTGGGGCAAGCGGGCTCCTGAACAAGGCCGCAGCCGGTATCATGATCGCCGCCGGCGTCTACCTAATCCTCAAGCCGTAGCGATAAAAACCTCCTAGCGCTCGTCCACGCTGATCAGAGCTTCCTCGACCATTTGCCACGCCTCGACTTCGCTGAGATCGAGATCCGCCATGACCTGCTGAACGTCGCGCAAGCGATCGAGAAGCTCTTGCTCGTCGACGGTCAAGCCATTGGCATAAGCGGTCTCCAATTCGGCGATGATGTAGGAGATGAGGCCGGTTTCTGGGAACAGCATGAGGATCGGGAAAAGTTCGTTCACGTCCCGGTCAGCACGATCGAGAATATCGGCGCGTTGGCCGTTTCCGTCGATCTCGCTGCGGAGACGGGAATATTCTTCACTCAGCGCCAAATTATGCTGGTTCTGGTATTCACCCATCAACTCGTGCAGCCGCTGGTTACGATCGGCATTACGCTTGAGCGCTTTCCAAGCGTCGATCGCCGCCTCGCGCACGCCTTCTGTTCCCAGACGTTCTTTGATGACGACATCCGTCAGGCCGAGCGCCTTTAGCAGCCGGCCCTCGTAGTACGAACGCAATTTCTCGGCTTGTTCAGGCGATAGGTCATCACTCTCTGCGGATTTCTTGTCGCGCGCATTATCGGCATACGTCAGATATGTCGGGAGATCCTGCGGCACACTTGCCGGGGCGGCGTTCAGCACGCCACCTTCCCGCACTTCATCCTTGCCTCCTATCAGCAGCGGATGACCACTTTGCCAAGTTCCCGTCATGGGGTTTACAGAAGAAATTTTCGCGATCGTTTTATAGAGGTCTTTGTGAATGTAGAACCGGTCGCGCTCATCGGCCCGCGTATCTTGCACCGCATACCGCAAGGTCGCCGCGGCATTGAGGGTCCGTCGCAGGATGGGCTGATGCGGTGGGCTCACCTCATTGAAGAGAACCTCGGAGGAAAATCCGTCGCGTTCATTGATCGGTTGAAGGTTGTGCAACACGATTGCCGCGTGATCACCAACATGAGGCTGCAACGCAACCGTGACCAGCTGCTTAAGCTCTGCCAGACGCCGATGCTCTTCGCTACTTTCATACTGCTTGCGTGCCACGATCGACAGGAACTCGAAGAGTTCCGGACGCACCAGATAACGGCGCGGTTCCATCGGATCTTGTGCCACCGCCCCGATTGTCGCCCCGGCGTTCAGAACTTTGCGAACGCTGGCCCTGTCACCTGTCTCATTGTCCGAGAGTATGACTTCTTGCGTAAACCCATCGACGGGCGTGATTGGCTGCATGGCCTCAATCACCGCATGCGCCGTCTCATAGGCATCGGGTGCGAGTGCATTTTCAATGATCGCCTCAAGCTGCTTGGCCGAACGTGGCTTGTAGCTCGGCACATCCTGCAAAGGTGAGCGCAGCGCATTGGCACCAAACAACCCGGTCATCAGAACCAGGAGATCGATCGCGATCGCATTGGCAAGCGCCAGATAGGCGAGCCGGTTGCCGTCCTGGAACGCATTCCAGCTCACGACGAAGTTGTGCGCTTTGTCGTCCCGGTTGAGTTCGGCGAAATTGATCCGCTTGCGCAATTGATCGGTGGTTTCGCTGGGCAGCCCGGAATCCGCGAGACAGCCGCGCGCGAAGTCGAACAACTGATCCGTTGTCGAATGCCGTTCGAGCTTTTCGCCGCCAACGCAGTTCTGCGCGAAGACCTTGGCGCCAGCGTTGAGGGTAAACAGTGCGGAAGCGGCATCCGTTGCCCGTTTGGGATCGCAGTCGACCGTTCGAATGCTTTCGCGTGTGGCTGGCGTGGCCGCCATGGCACCGAGCAACTGCGCACATTGCTGCTGAAGATCAGTGAGACGTTCCACAGTCGGCTGGCGGCGGAAGGCAGCCTTGGCGCGCTCAAATGCAGGAAGTACGTGCGCTGGATCGACATTCAGCGCGGACTCTTCCACGCCGGTTGTGCGTTCGGCCGCGGAGATGCGTCGTTCCGCGGTGGCTGCTTCCCCCTTGAGTTGTGCAAGGGTGCCTTCGATTTGCGACAGCTCCGACTTGATAGAAGCGATGCGTTTATCGATCTCGCTGACGCGCTTTTGGGGGCCGCGCAGGCGTTCGTTGGCCACCTGCAGCTCGGCAGCGACGCGGTCAAGCGCGGCTTTCTCGGCACGCCACATCTGACCGCGACCGGCTTTGCCAGAGCCTTCTACGCCCTTCTCTTCAGCGAGGACCTTGGCCCGCTGCTCATCCATACGCCGCTCGATTTCCGAGACGACTTGCTGCTGTTCAATCACAGCCGTCATGGCGCCGGGACGTTCCGCTTGCAGCTGTGAGAGCTCCTCATTCAGTTGAACGTTCTTGCCTTGCAGTCCGGCTTGTTGGCTTTCCGCCGAGGCGCGACGCTCCTGCTGTTCGGCTATGGTGCGGCGGCGCGCTTCCATTTGTTCGACGAAGTAAGCTTCGATGGCAGATTGCGAGCCCTGGGCTTTTCCGGCGAGCTCGTCGAGCTGGTTCTCATAAGCGCCCCAGCCCTCGGATCGAAAGAGCGTTTCAGTTTCGGTTTGCTGCCGCGCAGAAAGCGTACGTCCGATATCGGCGACAATTCCGGCAACCTGATTCTGCGCCCGCAGCACGGATGCGCGCGTCCGTTCCTCTTGCGGAAAGATCGCGGTGAACCGCGAGTCGAAGGCGAAGAAGACAGAGGTCCCCATGCAGGCCAGAAACATGACCCAAAGAACGGCGTTTCGGACGATCACCTTCGCGCCCTGGAAGTAGGGTCGAACGAGATCGCCCTGCAGGATCGCAAGAAGCAGGATGAGCGCCAACCCGACGCCCGCGAACAAGATATGGTTGGTGGTGAGGGGGAGGCCGCCGGTTGACGCCAGCGCGATGACACCGCCGACAATGCCGAAGCCAGCAAGCATACCCACGATGACGCCAGTGAGACCGTAGACGCGGTTCCGCGAGCGGCTATGCATACCTGTTGCAAACGATTCACCGATCAGCCAGGCGGCAATCAGCATAACGCCCTGTATGCCGAAGGTGATCAAGCCGGACAGAAGCGGTTCGCGCGTGAAATTGCGCATGCCGTCCCACGTTGTCCAGCCAGAGGCCATAGACAAAGCGAACGCGGCTAAACCAAGCAGCGCCAGCCGCCAATTGGAAAGGATGTTGGCTTCGAGCGCGGCCCACATGCGCTTCCAGAAACCCTGCGTAAGCCAAAAAAGCAGAAAGGCGCTCATCAGAGCGAGCAGCGTCGGCCAAGCCGGGCCGATCGCATCTTTCAGCGGCTGCAACCACCCGGTGATTGCGTCTGGGCTCAGATTTTCCATCACCAAATCCGTTTCAGCTCGTCCCCGCTTGCTGACACGGCTTTATCCGGAAGCAGTGTCGGGCGATAGGGATGCTGCGCTCCGATCCGCTGAGAGCCGCGTACACAAACAAATCAATTTGGGGATATTTGCTGCCGATCCTGGCGATAAAGCGACGAATGCGGCGGCAATGGACCGGCGCCGGGGCCTAATTTTGAATAATTGTTCGCGGACCCATCCACATGTGCCCCGACTTTATGCCGAGAGCCTGTCGCTCAAATTGCTTCGAACAAAGCGGCCACGCCGATCCCGCCGATCGCACCTAGCGCCGCAATTCCCAAATTTGGTTTTTTATCGTCGCGTTGACGCACCATGCGGGTGAACAACCGTACGACGAGAACAGCACCAGCTGCCGCCAAGGGATTTCCCCGCACGATCGCTCCACCGTCCGGATTGACGAGATCATCTTCGAGGCCGAGTGAAGACGAAAAAGCGATCGCCTGCGCAGCAGAGTTTTCGTTCAGCTCAACGAGGCCGATGTCTTTCGAATTGAAACCTTCGAGGCGGCCATAGAGCTTCTTCATCGCCTCCATTGGCGCTCCGGCCTCATTCCCGTGGACGACCCCCTGCGAGACGCTCGCCACAAATCGTAAGGCCGGGGGCTTGCCGAGCTTCTGCCAGACCGCCTCGGATACGATTGCGACGATGGCGGCGCCGTCATGCATGGCGCTGGTGTTGCCCGGTGTAAGGGTACCTGTGGGCGGAAGAAACGGAGGAAGTGCAGTAAGTTCGTCCAGAGACGGATCAACGCCGGCGCTCTGGTCACGGGCCTCCTCAGCATTGCCACGCAACGGCACGATCTCTCCGACAAACGTCCGCTTGTCCTGTGCCGCGTTTGCCTTCAGGTGGGACCGCAGCGCCCATTGGTCCTGCTGATCGCGGCTGATGTTCAGGCGCTGGGACAAAACCTCGGACGCTTCAAAAAGCTGGGCGTCCTCCCCTGTTTCTTCGCTCGCGGCCTCCAAGCCAATAAAATGTGGCGTTTGATAAAGGCTCTTCGGCTTAGCGATGCGCCATGGAGCCGTGGAGATGGATTCGGCCCCTCCCGCGATCACGACCTCGGCTTCACCGGTTTCGATAGCACGGCAGCCTGCAACGATGGCATCGAGGCCGGAGGCGCACTGCCGGTCAACGGTAATGGCGGAAGCTGTCTCTGGTAGTCCGGCAGCTAGGCCAATGAGCCTTGCCGGATTTCCGCCCTGCATCGTGTTGCCGAGGATGACTTCGTCAACCGCCGCGGCCTCAAGTCCGCTATCTTCGAGCACCGCAGCAACGACCGGAGCCACGAGGGCCTCAATACGACGGGAGCGATGCAACCCGCCGACACGCCCCAACGCCGTACGTTTCGCTGAAATGATATAAGAATGTCCCGAGCTGGGCATATTGGCTAATGACCCGACCATCGCTATGTGAATTGAGAAAGAGCGACTTGCCTCTGCTGTAAAATGCGCGGGAGGCCGCCGAAGTGCGCTCATGAAAATAGAGGAAAGTTTACCAAAGTAAGGCGATGCGGAGGGATTACGGACTGTGCATAGTAGGCGCGGCCTGCATCAGGTAATAGATTTGAACTAAGTTTATTGTATTGTGCGGTTTGGGGCAGGAAACAGGCAATGAACCACATGACAAAATCGACTGAAAATTCAGTGGAGTTGACTTTAGAGCCGAACGAACTCGCTAGACTGAACAAGACGCTTGAGCATGCCCGCGAGGCGTTCGACTCAAAAAATCTACGTTTCACAGACCTCCGCGAGCAGGTGTTTACGGAGATCGCCTCAACACGCGGGTCCATTGGCGCTTACGACATTCTCGAGCGACTGGCCCAGAAGGGGACCCGGCTCGCACCGATTTCCGTTTACCGGTCCATCGATGCCTTGATGGATGCGGGCGTGATCCACCGCCTTGAAAGCAAAAATGCTTACTTCGCTTGCCGTCGCCATGAGCATGGCGGTAAAGGTCGTCCGATCTTTTTAGCCTGCGAGAACTGCGGCACAGTTACCGAGGTTTCCGCCCAGCCAATTTTTGATGCGATAAAGGAATTGGCTGAAACTGCTGGCTTTGAACCGAAAGTAAAGTTTGTCGAAGTTTCGGGTCTTTGCAGCGAGTGTAAGTCCAACAAAGGGTGATGCTGGGCAGGGCGCGCCCCGATGCCGTTCGTTCAAACATCGCGCCCTCAGTCCGTCGAGCTAGCTCATGCATCAGCCATCGTCGTCTTGCGATGCGCATCACGATCATCCGCCGATCGTTCTTCGCCCCGACGCTCTGCTGAGCGCGGAAGGTTTATTCTATTCTCGCGGTAGCCGGACGATCCTTTCCGACGTCACGCTGGATATCGTTGCTGGCGAAGCTATCACGCTGATTGGTCCCAATGGCGCTGGCAAGACAACGCTCGTGCGTCTCCTGTTGGGTCTGGATAAGCCCGATCGCGGCAGCGTGAACCGCCGCCCCGGTCTTTCGGTCGGGTACGTGCCGCAACGTTTTGATATCGATAGGGCGCTCCCCATAACGGTTGGCCGCTTTTTGGAATTGGGGCTTGCTCCGCGCGTGCACTCTTCAGTCATCACGGAGGCTTTGTCCGAGGTAGGGGCAGACGGTCTGGCTCAGCGGCAGCTATCGTTATTGTCCGGCGGTGAGCTGCAACGCGTATTGCTCGCTCGCGGCCTGTTAAGAAACCCGCAGCTTCTGGTGCTCGATGAGCCCGTTCGTGGCGTCGACTACCTGGGTGAGGCGGAACTTTATGCGCTGATCGGCAAGCTGCGCGATGAACGTGGGTTCGCTGTCTTGATGGTCAGCCATGATTTGCACGTCGTGATGGGCTCCAGTGATCGAGTACTCTGCCTTAATCGTCATATCTGCTGCTCAGGTGTGCCCACGACCGTTGCCCGGCATCCTGAGTACGAGCGATTGTTCGGGCGACGCCTTGCTCCGGCGTTTGCTGTTTACGAACATCACCACGATCACGCCCACGACTTGTCCGGACGCTCCATAGAACCTGCTTCGGATTCATCAGGTGGCGCAGCTGACACGCCACACAAGGCGCACCCTCGCGATGAGGACGTCGCAAAGTGATTGAGCCGTTTCTACTAAACGCGTTTCTTGCCTCAGTCGGCCTTGCCGTTTTAGCGGCCCCTCTGGGGTGCTTGGTTGTGTGGAATCGCATGGCCTATTTCGGTGAGGCGATCGCACATGCCGGTCTCATGGGGGTCGCACTCTCCCTCGCATTTCAAGTTGATTTGACGCTCAGCGTGTTGCTGGTTGCGCTTGCTGCGGCAGTTTTCGTTCTGGCATTAAGTCGTCAGCGCGTTGTCCCGATCGATTCCGTTCTCGGACTTCTGCACCACGGCGCGTTGTCTCTCGGTATCATCGCGACAGGCGCACTCTCGGGACCTTCGGTCGATTTGCGCAGCTATCTCTTTGGAGACATTTATGCGGTGGTGCCGAGCGATCTGTACTGGCTGGCTGGAACAGCCGTCTTGGTGCTTGGCGCATTGGTCTGGTTATGGCAGCCCTTGTTGCGTATCGCGGTTCACGCCGAGCTCGCCGCTGCCGAGGGCGTTCCGCGTCAACGAATACGTGCGGCCTTCATAATCTTGATGGCGCTTGCCGTCGCGATGGCGATTAAGTTCGTCGGCATTCTGCTGGCGGTCGCTTTTCTAATCGTTCCAGCGGTCGCCGCCCGACCATTCGCGACAACTCCTGAACGAATGGTGGTCATTGCTTTAGCGATCGCGGTTGCGGCCGTTGTCGCGGGGCTATACGGATCGTGGACTTGGGACCTTCCCGGAGGTCCGTCCATTGTGCTGGCGATGGCTCTGGCTGCTGCGACTTCCTTGTTCTGGGTCGGCGCACGCGACAACGGTTGAAGCACCGCTTTGACTGCTGACGTTGACAATTGGCCGGGATTGCCGATTTGAGTACTGCGCCGAAGCTGAAGAAGGCTTTGCGCGAAGCGAAGTTTGGGCGCGAAGGATTTAACATGACGGCATCACGCCGCCTAAGTGCAGCTGTAAACATCGATGGTGTCATCGTCGGAGGCAACGCCCCCGTCGTCGTGCAATCGATGACGAATACGGATACGGCCGATATCGCTGCCACGGTCGCGCAGGTCGCTGCGTTAGCACGCGCCGGTTCTGAGCTCGTCCGGGTTACGGTCGACCGGGACGAAGCCGCCAAGGCTTTACCGCATATCCGCGACCAGCTGCGCGCACAGGGCTGCCAAGTCCCGCTGGTTGGTGACTTTCATTACAACGGTCATACGCTGCTTTCTGAAAATCCGGCGTGTGCCGAGGCGTTGGCAAAATACCGCATAAATCCCGGCAATGTTGGCTTTAAGGACAAGAAGGACCGTCAGTTCTCAGCCATCATAGAGTTGGCACTGCGCTACGCCAAACCGGTCCGCATCGGCGTCAATTGGGGTTCTCTCGATCAGCAGCTTCTCACGCGTTTGATGGATGAGAACGCCAACAGTCCCACGCCGAAAGATGCGCGCGCGGTGATGCACGAGGCCATCGTGCAGTCTGCGCTGCTTTCAGCAGCCCGCGCCGAGGAACTCGGCATGAAGCCCGAACACATCGTGATCTCCGCGAAGGTGTCTGCTGTACAGGATCTCATCAGCGTCTACACGATGTTGGCTGAAAGGTGCCAATACGCTCTGCACGTTGGCCTCACGGAAGCCGGGATGGGTTCCAAAGGCATAGTCGCTTCGTCGGCCGCGATGGGTGTGCTGCTTCAAAGTGGAATCGGCGATACGATCCGCTTCTCATTGACACCGGAACCGGGCGGTGACCGCACGTTGGAGGTGCGCGCCGCACAAGAGTTATTGCAGACGATGGGTTTGCGATCGTTCGTGCCGATCGTTGCGGCCTGCCCCGGCTGTGGTCGTACGACGTCGACGGTGTTCCAGGAGTTGGCGCGCGATGTCCAGGATATGATCCGGGACCGCATGCTAGAGTGGAAGACCCGCTATCCCGGTGTCGAGACGTTGAACCTCGCCGTCATGGGCTGCATCGTGAATGGCCCTGGTGAATCCAAACACGCTGATATCGGCATTTCATTGCCCGGCACCGGCGAGCAGCCCTCCGCACCCGTCTTCATCGACGGCAAAAAGGCGCTGGTGTTGCGCGGTCCCAACATCGCGGAAGAGTTCAAAAATATCCTTGAAGACTATATCGAACGCCGCTTCGGCGCTGCGAACCGTAAAGCGGGCTAACGCCGGCCCGACGAGCATACCTTGTACTCTTGGTGGCTAATTCGAAGCGCTATGGAGCGCAACGATCCCTCGTGATCTTCCGCGTGCGGAGCCCACTGTTTTGCCATCTAAAATTGCGTCCCTGTGGGCACACTCCCGTTGAAATCCAATAAATTGAAGTCGCCATTCAGAGGCGAATCAACAATTCATACACATGCTGCTTGAGCGACGCTGTAAGCGGCGCAACGGAGCTTTAGCGATCCTGGACGTTTAAGCAGGGCGAGCCATGCGAACCGCATCCCGATGATGCGCATCTGCCCAAACCTCGAATAAGGGATGAAACAGCATGTTGTTCTCAAGAAGCTCAGGCGAAGAAGCAAACCAATTTCACGCTGATGTGACGGAGGGGCACACGGGGGCCTCTGCACCAGAATCTCAATCGGCTGGTAAGGAGCAGACGTTGAACAGAATCGACAAGGGAAAGTCCACCAGTTCGGTGATCGACGAATGGCTTTCGATCACGGGCAATCTGCAGACCGACGGTGACGTACTCGTCAACGGCAAGATTCATGGCGATGTGCGCTGCAAACTTTTGATCGTCGGTCAACAGGCCGAGGTTGAAGGTCTCGTCGTTGCGGATGAAGTTGTCGTCCGTGGCGCTGCACGCGGGGTTATTCGCGCTAATCGCGTGCGCATCGAGAAATCCGCGCGTGTCGATAGCGAAGTATTCCATCGCGCCCTGTGCGTGGAAGAAGGAGCGGAGTTCGTTGGTATGTCGCGACGTTCTGACGACCCCGTTAACGAACTGGCGTCCACCGAAAGCCAATCCGCTGCTTTGCAGGAAGTCGCTGAGAAAATGAAGAAGTCGGGCTCCAAGCCTGCAGCTGCGAGCAAGAGCGACACAGACAAGAGCGCTGCCGTCGCCTGATCCTCTCGCTCAAGCGAATAGAACTGCTTTCAGCCTGATAGAGAATGCAATGAGGCCAGCAAATGCGCTGGCCTTATTTTTTTGGTCATGCCGTCGCGGCGACAAAAAAAGCCCCGGCTCGAGCCGGGGCTTTCAAGGTGGCAGTAGGAACTCTTAGCGACGGTCGCCGCGAACGTGCGCCGCGCGGGGTGCACGATTGAAAAGGCTTGCACGCGGAGCACGTTCCGTGCGCGTGAACAGCGGACGTGCGGGACGCTCAGCGCGAACATGCGAAACACGCTCTTCGCGAGGAGCAAGCTTGAACAGCGGATCGCGCGGCGGAAGCTTGAACATGTCACGCGTGAACAGCGGGCGGCGGACGCGCTCAGTGCGAACGTGCGAAACACGCTCAGCGCGAGGGGCGAGCTTGAACAGCGGATCGCGCGGCGGAAGCTTGAACATGTCACGCGTAAACAGCGGACGAGCTGCGCGCTCGGTGCGGACGTGCGCAACGCGTTCGCGCGAGTGAGAGAACATCTTGCAGATACGGCATTCGCGCGCACCGTCGCCACGCGAACCAGCCTGCGAAGCAGCGGGAATAGCCACAAGTGCGGCGGTCACGACGGCCGCACGAACGAAGGTCTTCAGCATCTATAGTTTCCTCTTTCCAGTCTCTGGCGCGGACCGGTTCTCAGCACACGCCGCTGCCACCATTTAACCGTTTTCAAGCCTGGCGGCATGGGTCGCCTTTGAGATTGGTTAGGTCGAAAGGTTAACGCCCGTGAAATAGCTGTATCGACGGGGAGGTACAACAAGCGAGCGAGCCCGAAAACAGGCTTTGGTGCGTATGCATGTCAATGGTCGCGGCTGGCAACGAATTCCGCGGCTGCAATGAGGGTTTCTGCCCGCTTACCAAACATTTTAAGCTCCGCTTTGGCCTGGTTAAGAGCCCTGGTGAGAGCCTCCCGCGCTGCGTCGATACCCATAAGGGAGACGAGCGTCGCCTTGCCGGCCTCTGTGTCTTTGGCAACAGCCTTGCCGACGCGCTCAGCGTCTCCTTCCGCATCCAGAAGGTCGTCTGCGATCTGGAACGCGACGCCCAGATGCTCCCCGAACTGGCGCAGGGCCGCACGTTCAGGGCCCGTATGGCCAGCCAGAACTGCGCCTGCCTCGCATGAAAACCGGATGAGTCGTCCGGTCTTCATTGCCTGCAGGTTCGTGACGTGATCGACGTTGGGTGTCGCCGGGATAGAGAGCTTTTCAGATTCAAGGTCGATCGCTTGGCCGCCGACCATTCCAGCCGCGCCCGACGCAGCGGCGAGTTCGCGCGTCAACGTTATCGCGCTGAGCCCGTCGCAATTGCCGGATATAGCGGTATCAGCTAGAACCTGGAACGCAAGGGCCTGCAGAGCGTCCCCCGCTAAAATGGCCGTCCATTCGTCAAAAGCCGCCCACACAGTGGGTTTGCCTCGCCGGAGCTGATCATCGTCCATGGCTGGAAGATCGTCGTGTATCAGGCTGTAGCCATGAACAAGCTCGACAGCTACCGCGCACGCCAGCGTGCGTTCTGAAGGCACATCAAACAGGGCAGCGCTTTCGATGACAAGGAAGGGGCGCAGCCGTTTTCCGCCCCCGAGCATCCCGTGGCGCATCGCCGCGACTAGGCGTTCCGGTGCGCCAGTTCTATTAACGTCGTTGAGCAATTCCTCAAGTTTACTCTCGACCAATTGGCCGTTGTGGCGAAGCTTCTCTGCAAAATTCATGGAAGAGGTACTCTTGAGCTGTCGACGAGGGCGGGGGATAACCCAGGGGTGGGCAGGTCACCGGCCGCGCCCGACACAGACGGGAACCCAAAGCAGCCGAGTGTCAAGGCCGTATGCACGACCGAAAGCTGACAGTCTGCGTTGATCGCGCTGGCCCGGAGATGACGAACGAACCTGTAAAGGAAACGTCGACCTCCGAACAGCCGCCGATGCCGCATGAGGCCGCGCGCCGCGATATCCTGGCGCGTTTGGTGCTGGCAGCCACGGAAGTCGCACAGGTATCACCGGAGCGCGTTGCCGAAACAGATGGGTCCGATCCTGCGGTAAGCGGGGACAGGGGCCTTCCCCCAGCGAGGATATCCGAACCGGCCCGAGAACTGCTTCCATCAGTCCCCGCTGCTCCTCTGCCGTTGGGTAGACAGGGAGCAGACGAAGAACCGTGCGAGGTGGGAAGCGAGCCGCTGTCGCAAGGCCAGTCAGAAGGAGAGGCTGTATCGGAGCCCGAGCCGGTTCTCCCCGCGGAACCAGTTGAAAACACAGGAGAGGGACAAGTCCAGGAGGCGCCGGCTACCGAAGTCGATACTGCTCCAGTAAGCTCCGAACCTGTCCTTCCGGCCAGCGCCGCCAACGTCGAAACCGGCCCCGAACCGGCGGCCGAGATAAGTGCTCAGTTAGAGGCACAGGCATTCCAACGTTCGGCCGCGCCGATGAGCCGATCCTATTATGCAGGTCCGACCGCTGGCGCGATGGACGCACCAGTTCCGTCTCAACTGCAACGAGAGACACGCACCGAACCGACGAAACGTCGCAAGATTACGCGAATAATTGGTCGTGTGGCTCGGTATATGATGCTCGCACTGGTTGCATGGTATGTGGCGATGGTGGTCCTGGTCGCGGTGCTTGGCTTCGTCAATCCACCCACCTCCGCCCTAATGCTGATCCGCGCAGCGCAAGGCGTCGACATCGATCAGCGCTGGGTTCCGCTCAACAAAATTTCCCCCAAACTCGTGCATGCGGTGATCGTGTCGGAGGACGGGCGTTTCTGCCGCCATTGGGGCATCGACCCGAGAGAGATTCTGGCGGCCATTCGGCGTGCGAACGGTGGTACACCGCGTGGCGCCTCCACAATGACCATGCAACTTGCTAAGAACATGTTCCTGTGGCCGCAGCAGAGCTATGTCCGCAAAGCACTTGAAGTCCCGTTGACGCTGACGATAGATGCGCTGTGGTCGAAGGCGCGTATTGCCGAGATTTACCTGAATATTGTCGAATGGGGACCCGGTATATTCGGTGCCGAAGCAGCAGCGCGTCGTCATTTCGATAGGTCGGCAGAGAAACTCACAACCCGCCAGGCCGCACTCTTGGCGGTCTCGTTGCCAAGCCCGATCAGACGCAAGCCTGGCTCTCCGAGCCGCCTGATGATTAAAATGGCATCCACTATTATTGCTCGTATGCGCACCATGTCCAATGCGGATGCCTGCGTCACCGAAGCTCGGTAGTGTCGGGCAAAGGCCCCGAAGGGACTGGCGTTTCCGCGATTTTACGCGTATATAGCCCGGCAAATGATCGGGGGAAGTCGCCATGCTGAGCGGCCGCCCGCGTGAAAAGCTATAGACAATCAAGCCTGTTAGCGGTCTGGGGCACACCTCCGACGCCAGCGGGTCATATGCACTTTGGAGTCGAGAAATGGCAGTTCCAACAAAGAAAGTATCGCGGACGAAGCGCGGCACCCGCCGTTCGCACGATTCGCTCAGCGCCCCGACCTATGTTGAAGACAAGGAATCGGGTGAGCGTCGCCGTCCGCATCACATCGACCTGAAGAGCGGAAAATACCGTGGTCGTCAGATCTTGGCCCCCCAATCTGACGTCTGATAGATTGACGCTACGCAATTTCCCCATGATCGTCTGACCACTATCGAGTCGCGGCCGAGCTGATATGAGCTTGGCCAGGACGTTCTGCGGGGCATGGACCTGATTGCCACGTGAAACGTTCAGCTGTCATGTACTGATGCTATTCCAGCCTGCCTCGGGCTATCACGGGAGATGTAGTAGATGTCGATCCGGTCCCTGCCGCTAATCGTTTTCGCCTTTATTTTCTATAATATCGTTGTGTTGCTAGGCGGCAGCGCGGCGCCTGACGACGTTCTGCGTCAAGAAATCTTCCAGTTGCCGTCCTTCCGCGGTGGCGAACGGGTGTGGAGCTTCAACTGGGGCGATCTTATTTTGCTCGTCACCATGCTGATGCTCTTCGCTGAGATCTTGAAGGCGACATACACGTCGACGGCGTCGTTGCTCGATCACGGATTATCGATGGTGGTGTTCATCGCGTGCCTTATCGAGTTTCTGCTCGTGGATGCGGCCTTCACCAGCGTGTTCTTCCTGATCATGGTTGCAACCCTGATCGACGTGGTCGCTGGATACACAATAGGAATTCGTGTGGCGCGCAGGGATATTGGCTTTGGTGGCTTAGACCACTAGTGACGACGGTCGTCCTTTAAGCGAACCGAACATCGACGCGCCAACATCTCGTTGGCGCGTCTTTTTTATCTTGAAGCGTTATGAATTCTGCAAAGGCGTTCGGCTCACGGTAGGAACCGTCTGAGTAACGGGGGCCAGCGTGGGGGATATCCGCCACCTGTTCAGCGTGAACTCAGTCCTGGTCGCGGGAGAGTTTCTCGATTTTCTGCTGCATCGCCGCCAACTGAGACTTCAGCTCGGCAATATCGTCGAGGGAAGCGCTATTTGTTGCTGACGCGGATCCACTTTCCGAGGACTCCGTCTCTGAGCCGGGCTGTGGGGTGCTTTGGGCCGCGTCCGCACCTTTCGGTGAAAAAGGCGTCCACATCGACATGGCCTGCTCAAAAATTGCCATGTTGCGCCGAGCTTGCTCTTGGTATGCCTCGAACGCAGCGGAAGGGTTGCCGAAGGCCGTTGCGAACTGACTGCGGAAGCGCTCTTGTTCCTTCACCAGTGCCTCAAGACTAAATTGCAGGTAGGTGGGCACCATCCGCGCAATACTGTCATCGTAGAAGCGGATCAACTGCCTGAGGAACGGAATAGGCAGCAGCGTCTGTCCCTTGCTTTCCTGGTCGACAATGATTTGCGTTAAAACAGAATGGGTTAGTTCATCGCCGGTTTTAGCGTCGTAGACAACGAAATCGCGATCGGAGCGCACCATGGCCGCCAGATCGTCGAGCGTTACGTAGGTGCTCGTTTCGGTATTGTAGAGGCGGCGGTTGGCGTACTTCTTGATGACGACGGTTTCACGCTTCTCGCCGGACGCTTCAGGTTTGTTCAGCATATTCGAAAAATCCCGATGTCCTGCATTGTTGTGCGCTGCATGAAAGTAACATAGCAGCCGGTGCTCTTGAAAGTCGTTTGTGCTGATTGATTAGGCATACTGAGACAATTGACCCTCGTTAGTCCCGATTGCCGTCGTGATCGACTAACTGCTATCACCGCTAGAACGGGTTTCCAGCCAATCGTGTTACGACGCTTGGTCATCACGCCCCGATCCGATTAAATTTATCATTAAGCGGCCGGCATAGATCCGGCGAAGGAGACGCTACATGAGCCAAGATAATGAGACGATCGTAATTGCTAGCGCGGCACGCACGCCCGTCGGTTCGTTCAATGGCTCGTTAGCGGCGGTTCCAGCCCACGAACTCGGAAAAGTCGCCATTACGGCGGCGTTGGAGCGGGCTGGCGTTCAACCCAACGAGGTCTCCGAGGTTATTCTCGGTCAGGTTTTGACGGCCGGTGCCGGTCAAAATCCAGCCCGTCAGGCGTCCATCGCGGCGGGTCTCCCGATTGAAACAACCGCTTGGGGTATGAACCAGGTCTGCGGCTCCGGTCTGCGCGCCGTGGCGCTCGGCGCTCAGCAGATCATGACTGGGTCGGCTTCCATTGTTGTCGCCGGCGGCCAGGAAAACATGAGCATGTCGCCCCACTGCATGCATCTGCGCGACGGTGTGAAGATGGGCGACGCCAAGATGATCGACACCATGATCCGCGATGGCCTGTGGGACGCCTTTAACGGCTATCACATGGGAACGACCGCTGAAAACGTTGCCCGCCAGTTTCAGATTACTCGCGAAGAGCAAGACGCCTTCGCAGCTGCGTCTCAGAACAAGGCGGAAGCAGCCCGCAAAGCCGGTAAGTTCAAGGATGAAATTGCACCGGTGACGGTCAAGACGCGCAAGGCCGAGGTGGTCGTCGATCAGGACGAGTACATCAAGGAAGGCGTCACTGCGGAATCGATTGCGAAGCTGCGTCCGGCTTTTGATCCTAAGGAAGGCACCGTAACGGCCGCTAACGCATCCGGCATCAACGACGGTGCGGCGGTTGCACTGCTGATGACGGCGGCTGAAGCCAAGCGTCGTGGCTTGACCCCATTGGCGCGCATCGTGTCATGGGCAACGGCCGGCGTCGATCCGTCCGTCATGGGTACCGGCCCGATCCCAGCAGCCAAGAAAGCACTCGAAAAGGCTGGCTGGTCAGCGGATGACCTCGATCTTATTGAGGCCAATGAAGCCTTCGCGGCGCAGGCTTGCGCGGTCAACAAGGGACTCGGCTGGGACGTTTCCAAGGTCAACGTCAACGGCGGCGCTATTGCTATCGGCCATCCCATCGGTGCTTCGGGCTGCCGCATTCTCAATACGCTGCTGTTCGAAATGCGTCGCCGTGATGCGCGCAAAGGCCTGGCAACCCTGTGCATCGGTGGCGGTATGGGCATCGCTCTTTGCGTCGCCCGCGATTGAGGGTTCACGCAATTACTTTAGGGTTCCGGAGGCGCAGCTTTGCCCTCCGGCATTTCTCAGTTTGAAAAACATAAGCGTTTACAACTAGGAAGAGGAAGAAAACATGGCAAGGGTAGCCGTCGTTACAGGTGGTACGCGCGGTATCGGTCACGCCGTTTCTGTTGCACTCAAAGAAGCCGGATATCGTGTTGCCGCCAACTACGCCGGCAATGATGAGGCAGCTGAGAAATTCAAGGCGGAAACTGGTATTCCGGTTTTCAAGTGGTCGGTTGCTGACTTTGACGCGTGCGCCGAAGGCATCAAGCGCGTTGAGGCCGAGGTCGGTCCTGTGGATGTCCTCGTCAACAATGCCGGCATTACGCGTGACGGCATGTTCCACAAGATGACACGTGAGCAGTGGGACGCGGTCATCGGCACCAACCTCAACGGCTTGTTCAATATGACCCGGCCCGTCTGGGAAGGCATGCGTGATCGCAAGTTTGGCCGCATCATCAATATCTCGTCCATCAATGGCCAGAAGGGCCAGATGGGCCAGGTGAACTACTCAGCCTCGAAGGCCGGCGATCTCGGGTTTACGAAAGCGCTCGCACAGGAAGGTGCATTCAAGGGCATCACCGTCAATGCGATCTGCCCGGGCTACATCGGCACTGAGATGGTGCGCGCCATCGACCCTGCGGTACTTGAAAAGAACATCCTGCCGTACATTCCTGTCGGCCGATTGGGTGAGCCTGAAGAAATCGCACGTATCGTAGTATTCCTGGCCTCCGAAGATGCTGGTTTCATCACCGGTTCGACGATCTCGGCCAACGGTGGCCAGTACATGGTCTGATCGTTTTTTCTCGATCGAGAATCCACGTTGGAGGGAGCCTCAGGGCTCCCTCTTTTTTTGAAGGCGGCCTCGGATCTCACGGATGTGCGATGCGCTCTTCGGGAGGGTTGCGCTTATCGCCCCGTTGATTGCTTCTCCGGGAATAGGTGATCATCGCTTCGGGATGAACAATCTTCGCCTTAAGGGCGGCGACGAGCGCATCTTCCGCCTCAACGACAACGTGGTTCGCTTTCCCCTCAAGTTTGAGGCCGACAGTGAATTTCTGGGTCACAGGGCACCTCTCGATCAAAAGCATCGCCGAAGTGGCACCCGAGAGTAGATCAAACAGCCCGGTAGTGCATCTTCAACGTGCCGGAGCCGCGAGGGAGACTAACCGCCTCACCTCTCAAACAGTCGAATACGGACAACGGCAATCCCATCAATTTGGTTCGGCAGCCCGTGAAGCGTTGCTCAATGCGCCGCTTCCCAGTTGTCTGCAGCCTTCGCGTCGACATGGATTGGCACGCTAAGCCTGACCGCCGGTTCCGCTGCACCCTCCATCACAGAGCGCACGGTTTCGATTGTGCGATCGACGTCCGCATCGGCAACCTCGAAGATCAATTCGTCGTGGACCTGCAGGAGCATGCGTGCGGAACGCAGGTTCGCGTTTTCGAGTGCCGCGGGCATGCGCACCATGGCGCGCCGGATGATATCGGCGGCCGAGCCCTGTATCGGCGCGTTGATCGCCGCACGTTCCAAGAAGCCACGCATGGACGGATTACGCGTATTGATCTCGGGATAATGGACATGACGGCCAAAGATCGTGGTCACGTAGCCATTCTCGTGGGCGAACTTCTTGGTCTGATCCATGTAGTCGCGAATGCCGGGGAAGCGCTCGAAGTAGGTTTTAATGTATTGACCGGCTTCTTCGCGTGAAATTCCGAGCTGATTGGCGAGCCCGAACGCCGAAATCCCATAGATGATCCCGAAGTTGATCGCTTTGGCGCGCCGCCGCACTTCGCCGGGCATGCCTTCCACAGGCACCCCGAACATCTCGGACGCAGTCATCGCGTGAATGTCGAGGCCGTCTGCGAACGCCTGCTTCAACTGAGCGATATCCGCAATATGCGCGAGAACCCGCAACTCGATCTGCGAATAGTCTGCCGAAATGAGCTTAGCCCCCTCCGATGAAATGAAGGCAGTACGGATTTCACGTCCTTCTTTCGTCCGAATCGGAATGTTCTGGAGGTTGGGATCCGACGAAGCCAGGCGCCCAGTCGTCGTCGACGCCATGGCATACGACGTATGAATGCGACCGCTTTCGGGATGAATGTAATTCGGCAAGGCGTCCGTATAAGTCGATCGTAGCTTTGAGAGCTGCCGCCACTCCAGCATTGTCAGGACTAGACGACGAGCATCTTCAGGAAGGTCCTCGTTGTTCGCGAGATCATCCAGCAGGCTTGCGCGCGTTTCCCACTGTCCGCTTTTCGTTTTCTTCCCGCCTGGCAACTTCAGTTTGTCGAACAGCAGAACGCCGAGCTGCCGCGGGGACCCGAGATTGAACGTATCCCCCGCCAATTCGTGGACCTCAGCCTCTAGAGCCGCGATCCGCTGCTGGAACGTGCCGGACAAACGCGAGAGGATCGTTCGGTCGACCTTGATCCCACAACATTCCATGTCGGAGATGATGCGCACGAGAGGTCTCTCCAGCGTTTCGTAAACACTGGTCATGCGTTCGGCGACGAGACGTGGCTTCAGCTTATGCCACAGCCGCAGCGTCACCTCAGCGTCTTCCGCGGCGTACTCTGTCGCTTTGTCGATCGGCACCGCTGCAAACGTTTTCGTCGCCTTTTTTCCGCCCGGCGCCGTCTCAATTACTTTTGAGAATGGCACGCAGCTATGGCCGAGATGGCGCATGGCCAGTTCGTCCATGCCGTGGCCGCCGCGGCCGCCGTCGAGGGCATAGGAGATCAGCATCGTATCGTCGAAGCTGTTCAACCGAATGCCGTAGCGCTGCATGACGAGGCAGTCGTACTTTAGGTTCTGCCCGATCTTCAGAATGCTGGGGTCTTCGAGCAGGGGTTTGAGCAGGTCGAGCGCCTCGCGTATGGGCATTTGCACGAGGTCGCTCTCACCACCAAAATCGAGCCCACCGCCCGCCGCGACGTGACCCAGCGGCACGTAACAGGCCGCACCTGGTTCGGTGGCCATCGAAAGGCCAACGAGATCCACCTGCATGGCGTCGAGCCCCGTGGTCTCCGTATCGAAGGCGAAATGGCCGGTTTCATAGGCGCGTGTGATCCAGTCGGACAACTGTTCCGTCGTCGTCACCGTCTCATATTTAGTCCTGTCGATCGGGGGCTCTGTCGCGAGCAGATTTCCATGCGCAACCGAGGCGTCAGGTGTGCCCGCCCCACCTGGAGACGACGCAGCACGCGATGTGTCGTCGACCACAGTAAAGGTCTTCACTTTCGCGACCGTCACGCCCACGGAAACCTTCAAAGCGGGCGGTGGCTCCGCACCGAGCTTCTCTGCGATGCGCCGCGTCAGCGTGTTAAATTCCATCTCCTGGAGGAAGCCGAGCAGGGATCCCGCCTCAGGATCGCGAACACCAAGGGCTTCCAGCTTGACGGCGACGGGAACATTAGCGTCGAGTCGAACGAGATCGCGGCTGACCCTGGCCTGATCGGCAAACTCGGTGAGCCGTTCACGCCGCTTTGGCTGTTTGATCTCTCCTGCACGTTCCAACAAGGCATCGAGATCGCCAAACGTATTGATCAGTTCGGCCGCCGTCTTAACACCGATTCCCGGCACCCCCGGAACGTTGTCGACGGAATCCCCTGCAAGCGCTTGCACGTCGACGACTTTGTCGGGCGGAACGCCGAATTTTTCGCGCACCTCGTCCGGACCGATGCGCTTGTTTTTCATGCCATCGATCATGACCAGGCCGGGTCTGACGAGCTGCATCAGATCCTTATCGGACGAGATAATCGTAACGTCGGCACCTGCGTCGAGCGCTTGCCGTCCGAATGTCGCGATCAGGTCGTCC
Source organism: Filomicrobium sp. (assembly GCF_025698805.1). Lineage (NCBI taxonomy): Bacteria > Pseudomonadati > Pseudomonadota > Alphaproteobacteria > Hyphomicrobiales > Hyphomicrobiaceae > Filomicrobium > Filomicrobium sp. The sequence goes on along the minus strand of NZ_JAILWT010000001.1, from coordinate 256,979 downwards.
GCCTCGTAGCCTTCCTGTTCGATGCAAGCGACATTGAAGGCCTGCACCGCCGTTCGGATAAGCGGAAATTGCGGGATCAGCTCTTCCGGCGGTGGCGGCCGGTTGGCCTTGTAGTCGGCATAAATATCGTTGCGAAACGTCTTGGCGGAATGGTCGAACACCACCGCGATGTGGGTCGGAGCCTCCGACGCCTTGCTGTCGGCGAGCAGCTTCCACAGCATTTGACAAAAACCGTGGACCGCTCCGACCGGCAACCCGTCCGAGGGACGCGTCAACGGCGGCAAAGCGTGAAAAGCTCTGAAAATATATCCGGAGCCATCGACCAGATAGACGTGGCTGCCCTTGATGACGGGCACCGGCTCGCCTTCCGGCACCGTACACGTCGTGGTGATGGAGTCTGCTATTTTGGATGTGCTCATGGGCCGGGACTATAGGCTGAAACCGAAGCCCCGGTCACCTGCAGTCCGCTAAACTCCTGCGTCAAATCGTTGGACCCTGTTTCGCGGCCCCTCGCTGGCCGCGAATCGCTCTGGAGAAGACGCCGGATTAGCGGTTTGATCCAGCCGGGCGGTCGGCGTCCAGGGCTTCGCGCGCCACTTCGGCGACATCGGACCAATTCATCGGGGCATAGCCCGGCACACCTTCGGCCGCAGTCAGGATACGTTGAAGCGCGCGGCGCATGCGCGTTTCACGTGCCCGGTTGCGGGCAGCTTCAGCCTCGATCAGGCTACCTTGGACAGAGCGGAACTCCATCATCGTCGTCGTGCTCCCTTAGCTGTCGCGTAACAGTCGCGATAAGCCAAGTGTGACGCAAAAAGGCTTGCTGCATGAAGATGTTAGATGGCAACAGTGGACGGTCTGTGAACATCCTGTTGGCAACTGATCCGCAGCCCTCAGTCGATTCTGACGATGTCTCCGATCGATAGTCGCCATGTGTTGACCCTATAATGATGACAGGGTTCATTTGAATCGTGGGCCGAATTTGACAAGGTGACGATATGGTCGGCTGCTGCCAACACGATACCTGCTCGTCCAGCAATCCAAACAATAGTCCGCAGTGGCGGCAGGCACTTTGGATAGCGCTTGCTGTCAACGCCGGTATGTTCCTCGCAGAGATCGTGGCCGGCGTCGCAGCCGGCTCGGCCTCACTCCAAGCTGATGCCATCGATTTCCTGGGAGATTCCGCCAACTACGCGATCAGTCTCTGGGTCGCGGGCATGGCACTCGCGTGGCGAGCACGTGCTGCGCTGGTCAAGGGGTGGTCGCTCGCGGTACTGAGCACCGCCGTGCTGGCCTCCACTGCATGGCACTCATATGCGGGGACGTTACCTGAAGCCGGTACCATGGGAGTTGTCGCCGTTCTCGCGCTCCTTGCCAACGCGGGCGTGGCGGTGATGCTTTACCGCTTTCGGACCGGGGATGCGAACATGCGGTCGGTCTGGATCTGTTCGCGCAACGACGCGATTGGCAACATCGCCGTTCTGGCTGCCGCTGCAGGTGTTTTCGGGACCGGCACGGCATGGCCAGATCTGATCGTCGCAACAATCATGGCGGCACTTGGCGCCAGTGGCGGATGGCAGATCATCCGGCAGGCGCGAACAGAGTTGCGCCAACCCGAACTGACACCGGCGCAAGCGGCGAGCTAGTCGCCTCGCGTAAAATTCACGCTCTATACAACATGCCCGTTAGGGTCGCTGTGCGTCTGGATAGCTGTCCGTCGTCGAGAAGTAGGGTTTGAGATCGAGAAGAGGCGTCCCGTCGGCGCAATCGATATTGCGGATGGTCAAAACGTTGTCCGCGACATCAACAAGTTCGATGACGGACAACCCGATAGGGTTGGGTCGTACGGGCGATCGAAGCGCGAAAACGCCACGCGGGGCATCGAGATGGCTCGGCGATTGGACGATCAGATCACGTCGTGACTGGTCAAGCCAATAAAGCGCAATGAGATGGTCGAACAGCGCAATATCTTTCAGGCCGGGCGCGAACAGCGGCGACACTTCAATTTTTGCCTCCACATCTTTCCGTTCCGCGGAGTTCTTCGGGCAGTCCGATGGTGTGGGCCACGGGGTCCGGATCACCCCGATGAACTGCAGTCCGGCATCGATTTCGGGCGGCAGTTCGATTTTCAATTCACCCGGCCGCAGCGGCTTGAATTCTGGCATTGACGCTTGTCTCCTGCGCTTTTTGGCCCGTCCGGGCCAACCCGATTTCGGCTGGAGACTATTTACCGGCATCTGCTCAATTGCGCACGCGGTCCGGATAGGCTATCTACGTGCCTTCAAGCACCCGTAGCTCAGCTGGATAGAGTGTCGGATTCCGATTCCGAAGGTCGCAGGTTCGACTCCTGCCGGGTGCGCCATCGATATTTCCTGCCCTTTGGGCCATATCTCCCTTCCCCCCCATCTCAAATCGCGACGTTGGGACGGCGAGTTCGTGTCGTTCTCATAATTCGGACGATGTAATCCCTCGCGCCGTGAGCTGACGTATGGCTCGCCGAGCGAAGAAAGTCACCACTGCACGTTGCATTACGGCAACCACCGACGAGCACCTTCGGGATATAAGCTAAGCAGTTGGGAATATTCAGTTTCGTGCGTACCCGGTGTGTTTGCAGTGTCAGTTTTGCGTCAGTTTTGGATCGCAAATGCCGCTTTTATTCTCGGCACTCTCGTGCTGTCAGCTAACGCGACAGCTCAGGAGCCTGACTGGACGAAGCCCTATATCGGCGGCCAGCTCGGATACAGTTGGGACAATATCGACGTTTCCAGCAATCCGCCCGGAGCTTTCAGCAACCTCGGTGATTTCGGGGGAGCGATCGGTGGGATTCAGGGCGGCGGCAACTTCATTCAACAAGGCGGCCTCGTCTTCGGCCTCGTGACCGATTTCAACTGGCTCGACGGCAGCGCGCATGCGTCAACCTCCCAGTCCGCCATGGCGATTGTAGATGTCTGCGGTGACGGCTGCCTTGAGGAAACAACGGTCGAGAGCCAAACTGCGGTTGGGCTGGATCTCGAATGGAAGGCCAGTGTTCGCGGCAAAGTCGGCGTCCTCGCTGCCCCTAACGTCCTCCTCTACGCCACCGGCGGCATAGCGTTTGCCCGGCTTGAGGCAAACGCTTCACAATCCACCACTGTCACGACCATTTCGCCTTCGCAAACAACGACGTCAGCGGGCTCCGATAATGCGATCCTGACTGGCTTTGTGCTGGGCGCAGGAGCAGAAGTTTTGGTGACCCCTGCCATCGGCGTGTTTGCGCAGGTGCTGCATTACGAGTTCGAAACCGAGAGCTTGGATCTGCTCGGATCAACCGTGAATGTTGATCTCGATGAAACGGTCGCAATGTTTGGCGTGAGCTTCTATCTCAACTGACGGCCGTCCGCCGGACATACGACGGAGTGAGGCTCCTGGGCCTCCTCAGAATTCACTCAATTTCTGAGATGGGCCCGACGGCTCCCGCAATATCAAACACTCGCATTTTTCACGCGTTACACTTGGAACAGAAACTCTCGGATATCTGCCGTATGAGCGCCCTGTACAAACATTTGGGAGCGTTTATGACGAATTTTGGCAGATTGCACATCGGCTCCCGCTCCGTCGCAATGCGCCGCGTTGCGACGCCGATCAGGAGGTCATGCTGATGGATCTGAAACTTAGGCCGGGCAAACGAGAAGACGCGGACGTGCTGGCCAAATTGGTCAACTACGCAGGCGAGGGGCTTCCTCGCTACCTCTGGGAGCAATTGGCCATGTCGGGTCAATCGGCGTGGGATGTTGGCCTTGAACGCGCGCGGCGCGACGACGGTAGTTTCTCCTATCGCAACGCCACGGTCGCTGAGGTGAACTGGCGACCGGCCGGATGCCTGATCGGCTATGAAATCAGCTCGGCGCCAGAACCGATTCCTGACGACATGCCAGCGATGTTTGTTCCCCTGCAGCAGTTGGAGAACCTTGCCCCGGATACGTGGTACGTGAATGTCCTGGCGGTGATGCCAGAGTACCGAAATCAAGGTCTCGGGTCTGCGCTCCTCGATTTCGCCGACACCTGCGGTAAACAGAGTCTTAGAAGTGGCATGAGCGTAATTGTATCGGACGCCAACCCATCCGCACGTCGATTGTACGAACGCCATGGCTATGTCGAGAAAGCACGCCGGCAGATGATCAAGGAAGGTTGGCAGAACGACGGAAGTTCGTGGGTGCTACTCGCGAAATCTTTCGGCGGAAACTCGACGATCTAGGTTCGCAGACAAAATGTGCCGCGGTGGTGCGATCTACGCGGCCCTAATTGCCGCCAGGACCCAGGCTGGAGGACGAGGTGCTAAACGTCTCTTGGATCAGGCGCTGGGAAGGGCAAGGGGAGGCGACCGCTCGTCCAGTATGCGGATCAGGTTGGTCGAGGGCGAAATGTTGTCGTACCTGATCCTCGAACACATAGGCACAAGCCCATACCGGCGAGGCGGCGTCCACCACCAGATCAAGGTTCAGCTGAGAATTGCAGGCTCGGGGAGGTGCAACGTTGCCGACAAGACGTCAGCCAATCGCTTTGGTGGAAGCTCGAAGAACGAGTTCGGTATCGAACTGATTATGGACGAGCGGCGTGCTATCCGGATCGGCGATATGTGCCGTGAGCAATCTTCCGGCGACTGACCCAATTCGGTTTGCGGGAATGCGGACGGTGCTCAATCCAGGCTCGATAGCCGATGAGGCTGCATAGTCCCCGATACCCATAATGGATATGTCGTCAGGGATGTGGAGACCGGCGCGTTGTGCAGCATAGATTGCAGCGTGGGCGATAACGTCATTGCCGCAGAGGAGTGCAGTCGGGCGGGGCCGCGCGGAAAGCACGTCGAGGCAAACGCGCTTTGCGATATCGAGAACATACGGTGAGGTTGCGCTCCACATATCACGTTGGCGGACTCCGTACTCTGAAAACACCTCCAGCACACCCCCTATGCGGTACCGCGCGCGGTCATTGTCTAAGGTCTCTGCGAAGATGAGACCGATGTCGCGATGCCCGAGCTCGCAGAGGTGCCGGGCTGCCACTGCACCGGCATGGCGGTTATCAGCCCCGACGCAGGGTAGCCGAGAGCTTTCATCGTACGTCCAGATGGCGATAGCCGGTATTTTCTGCTGTGCAATGAGTTTGTAGGTTGCGTCGTGATGATCGAAGCCGACAAGGGCGATTCCGTCCACGCGATACTCAAGCAATTTGCGCAAATGGCTATGCTCAAGTTCGAGGTTATAGCTGTGTGATGCGATCAGGATCGTGAAGCCTTCTGCGTCCACCGCGTCGCTGAAAGCCTGGATCAGTTCCGAGAAGATCGTGTTGTCAACTGTCGGGACCACGAGGGCGATGGTTCCGCTGCGCTTGCCATGCATCGCATGGGCCGCACGGTTGCGGATATAGCCAAGATCTTGAACCGCTTGTTCGACGGCTTTCCGCGTTGAGCTGCGTACCAGATGAGGATGGTTAAATACTCTCGAAACGGTAGACGGTGAAACGCCTGCAACGTTTGCAACGGAAATGATGCTAGCCTTATCCATCTGAAATTCCTTAGTATTTTTGTTGAATTATAGCGTCTTATGAAAACGTTTGCAATATAGTTTTCATTCATTACCCTCCGCTCGATAAGAGGCGTTAAGCGTCCAAAGGGAGGGAAGATGGAATTTGTTCACTATCTGGGCAATGTCTTTGAGCCTGTGTCTTTTCTGCTGTTGGTCGGTGGTACAATCGGCGGTCTGATTCTGGGTGCGACGCCCGGTCTATCGCCGACGTTGGCAGTCGCACTGCTGATCCCCTTCACATTCCATCTTCAGCCCGCGCAGGGGCTCATCCTGCTTGGGGCAGCCTACACTTCGACTGTTGCTGGGGGCGCCATCAGCGCCATCCTTCTCAAGATTCCTGGTGCGCCGTCCAATATCGCGACGACCCTTGATGGCTACGCGATGGCGCAAAAGGGCGAGGGGCGAAAAGCTCTACAGATCTCGTTTATCTCTTCACTAATTGGCGGCGTTATAGGTGTGTTCCTCCTCATCTTCCTGTCGCCGGTGTTGATGAAATGGGCGCTGGCTTTTGGTCCCTCGCACCTGTTTTGGCTTGCGATCCTTGGTGTCACGATGATCGCGACGCTGGACTCCAAGTCTGTCGTCAAGGGATTGCTGTCCGGATGCATCGGCATTTGGCTTGGCACCATTGGCTTCGATGACGTCATGGGCGCGCAGCGGTTCATTTTCCACGAGTCATTGAGTGGCGGCATCAACATTATCGCTGCGCTGGTGGGGCTGTTTGCCATTCCCCAGGTTCTCACGATGTTTGCGATGCAGGGAGCCGGCGGCAGCAGCGAGGTCATAAAGGTTGCTCCGCATCCGATAATGAAGGCGGTTCGCGAAGTTCTGTCGCGCACGAGGGCGCTAGCGGTCGGGACGATTGTGGGCAGTATCGTCGGTATCATTCCAGGTATCGGGGGGCAGATCGCTGGTCTCGTCGCCTATGATCAATCTCGCCGTTTTTCTCGTGAACCTGAAAAGTTTGGGACGGGACATTCTGAGGGGATCATTTCCGCTGAGGCAGCCAACAACGCGATGGTCGGACCTTCGTTGGTGCCGCTCCTTACACTCTCAATTCCTGGCAGTCCTACTGCGGCGGTTCTGCTTGGAGGCTTGCTGATCCACGGCATTTTCCCGGGTAGCGATCTTTTCAATAATTACCCAGAGGTCGCTTGGACCTTCATCAACTCGATGTTGGTTGGCCAGTTCCTGATGCTCATCTTCGGCCTTTATATCGCCGGCGTAGCTGCGCGCGTCGCCATGGTTCCAAGACCGGTTATGGCGGCTATCGTCTTGGTTCTCGCGGTCTTCGGATCCTACTCAATCCAGAGCTCAATGGACGACGTTTACGTCATGGTCTTGCTGGGTATCGCGATGTTCTTCCTCGAGCGATACGGATTTACGGCGGCGCCTCTGGTGCTCGGGCTGATCCTGGGGCCAATCGCGGAAACGAACTTCATTCAAGGTTCGATGATTGCTGACGCCACAGTTGGGCGCATGGCCTACTTCCTGACGGGAACTTTGAACCTGGTGCTGATTGCAATCATCGTTGTTTCGGTGGGTTACACGCTGGTCATGGAGATGAAGCAACGCCGGAAGTCCACGAAGGAGGTAGCGGCCTGATGCAACTTCAACGAGTCCTTCCTACGGCAATTGTCACCTTTGTTGGCGTGTGGGTTTGCTGGCTTAGCTACACGCAGGAGCCGGCTGCTGCCTACCTTTTTCCGCGCATCATTTCGACAGTGTTTGTGGTCCTTTCTCTGTGGTCGCTTGGCCGCGCGTTGCTCGGCTTGTCTCAATCCGGCGATGGCCTGTCTGCTGAAATGATGAAGGCCATTGGGCCCGGTTTGCTGATCGTGCTGGTCTATATCTTTTTGCTGCTGCGCACACTTGGCTTCTATTCGGCCAGCGCGGTGGCAGTTCTGACGGTCCTGACCGTCTACGACGGGGCGTCACACCTGCAAGTTATGACATGGGTGAAACGTCTCATCATCTCCGCAGCCTTCACCGCGGCGATGTACCTGATCTTTGGCATCGCGCTGAAGGTCTTTACGCCCAACGGGCTAATTATCTGAAAACGTTTGCAAGAATTGTAGAGAGGAGACGATCTATGCTCGGAAGGGCGCTAAAGTTGCTCGCTTTGCCAGCAGTGTGCACGCTGGCCATGGCCGGAAGTGTTTCAGCTGACACGAAATATCCTGATCGGCCGATGACGCTGATGGTTGCCTACGGTCCTGGTGGGGCAACCGATTTCCAGGCTCGCATTGCGACTATGAATGCGATCAAGGAAGATTATCTCGGCCAGCCGATGGCAATCATCAACAAGCCGGGTGCCGGCGGTCGTGTCGCCTTTAACTGGTTCAAGAAAGAGGCCGGCACGGACGGTTATGCGCTCGGCACGTACAACGTTCCTCATTTCATTGCTCAGTCGATCGAAGGTGGCGTGAGCTACTCTGCTGACGACTTCGAGCCGATCGCGAATTGGGGTGCGGATCCGGCCGTCTTCGTAGTGTCCAAGGACAGCAAATTCAACACGATGCAGGAAGTGCTGGACTACGCCAAGGAGAACCCGGGCAAGTTCACGTTCTCCGGTGCAGGTCTCTATGTCGGCCATCATATCGCTGCCCTCCAGATCCAGAAGGCAGCAGACGTCAAGCTCGCATACATTCCAAATTCCGCGGGTGCAGTCGGCGCTCTGAAGTCAGTGCTTGCCGGTGAAGTTATGGGCGGCGTCAACAACGTCTCCGATGCCTACCGGGCGCAGAAAGCCGGCAACGTGAAGATTCTCGCGATCGCCCATCTGAAGCGCAGTCCCTTCCTTCCTGACGTTCCGACGATGAAGGAACTGGGTCTCGACGTCGACAACTCCTCCGTTCAGTACCGCGGCATCATGGTCCGCAAGGGGACGTCGGAAGAGCACATCAAGTTCCTCGCCGACCGCGTCTACAAGATGTTCCAGGATCCAAACGTCAAAGACAAAATGGAAGCTGGCGGCGCGGCCTTGGAAGTGATGAACCGCGAAGAGGTTCAGGAGATGTGGAAGCAGCGTCAGGAGACGCTGAAGGAACTTCTCGCCGGCCTTTGATACAAAAACTCTCCGCTGGCGACCGCCCGGTCGCCAGCGGGTATCCGCGAGATCGCCCTGGGCCATCGGGCGATGCGGATCTTTGTGCACTTCGCCGACTCCGGCACATCCAGACAGGACCAACAAATGACGAACAGCCGAGAGCAAAAGGGACAATTGCCGTTGAGCGGCATTCGCGTGATTGAGATCTGCCAGATCGCGGCTGGACCCTTCTGCGGTATGCTGATGGCTGACATGGGGGCGGACGTAATCAAGATCGAGCCGCCGAGTGGAGATGCAATGCGGGCGTGGCCGCCCATCGTAGACGGCTACAGCGATAACTTTGCTTCGATTAACCGGAACAAGCGCTCCATAGCGCTGGACCTGAAGAACGAAGACGATCTGAACGTTGCCTTGGACCTTATCCGAGGCGCCGATGTGTTGGTCGAGAACAGCCGCCCCGGCGTAATGAAACGGTTGGGATTGGATTACGATACGGCTGCCAAGATTAATCCGCGCCTCATTTATTGCTCGATTTCCGCATTCGGGCAGACGGGTCCGCGCGCTTCGCAGGGCGCTTTCGACGTTACGATGCAGGCGATCGCGGGCGTCATGAGCGTCACTGGCCATGAAGGTGGCGAGCCCGTAAAGTGCGGTGTGCCGATTGCTGACTTCGCCACGGGCCTCTACGCAGCCTACAATATTTCCACGGCATTGCTGGCGGCACGCGAAACCGGCCAGGGGTGCCATATCGATGCGTCGATGCTGGGCTGCTCACTTGGCATTGCGGCGCTTCAGACCAGTGAGTATTTCGCGAATGGCAAGGCTCCCAAGAAACTTGGTTCAGCCCATCCGAGAAATGCCCCTTATCAGGCATTCCGCGCGCAAGACGGATTTTTCGTTATCGCAGCGGGCAACGACCGCCTTTGGGAAATGGTCTGTGACGTAACCAATCTTCCGGAACTGAAAAGCGATCCGCGTTTCACCACCACGACGGATCGCGCTAAGAACCAGGAAGCACTCAAAGAACTTCTCGAGGAGAAGTTTGCTGCCGATACCGCTGAGACATGGTTGACGCGTTTCTCTAACGCTGGTGTCCCGTCGGCGCCGATCAATGATTATGGGGCCGCGCTCGCAGATCCTCAGGTCGACGCGATGGGATGGATCGAAACGATCAGCCTGCCGTCGGGACGAGAGATCAAAACCTTCGGACCGCCGGTCGCCATGTCCGGGCAGGATTTCCGGATTCGTCGTGGTCCACCAGCGCTCAACGGCGATCGCGACGCGCTGCTGCACGAAATAGAGACACAGCGGTCACAACAACTGGCACCGCAGTCTTCCTGATTTTGGTACGTGCGTAATCCGCCGTCGCTGTTCGCGACGGCGGATTTGTATCGTCCTGCGTGCGCCGCGAGACCAGGGCAAGCACTCACAAATTGAACTGATAGCTGGCTGGTACCCAGCGATAGCCTTCAGTCGTCTTCTCCACGAAGCCAACGGCTGGGAACGGCATGTGATAGCCAATGGCCGGGATAGCATCGGTCGCGACCATATCGAGGATACGCCTGCGTGTAGCAACGGCATCCTCTTTGGAGTGGTCAAAAGAAACGTGCCACTCGGGTTTCATGAGAGACATCACGTAGTGGTTGGTGACGTCGGCCCAAAGCAAGAGGCGTCGCCCCTCGCTTTCAATGTTGTACGCTAGCATCCCCGGCGAATGCCCGAAGGCATCGACGGCGGTAACGCTTGAGACGACGTTTTGGCCTGGAGCGATGAACGTGGCCTTATCCGCAATGGGTACAGCAACCTTGAGAAAAAGCTCGCGGTTCTTCTGGCGGGCTTCGGGGACATCTTTACCGGCCTTCCAGTAGTCGAACTCGACTTGGCCAAAAACGTAGCGCGCGTTCGGGAAGGTCGGGCGACCGGCTGACATCAACCCGCCGATATGGTCGGGATGCCCATGCGTTATGACAACGATGTCCACCTGTTCCGGCTTATAACCCGCTTGAGGCAAGAGCTCAGCGAGCATGCCGACATCGCTGCCGCGCGCGCCACCGTTCCCCGTGTCGAACAGCACAAGGTCGTTGCCGGTGTTCACGAGCGTAACGATGTAGGGGTTCTCTAGCGTCGTGTCGGGAAGCTGGTTGGCCCGCGCGAACTCCTGGACGACTTGCACGGGCTGGTCATGTCCGAAAATGGGGTGCGGACCCGAGCGCTGCAGGACACCGTCCAGAATATTCGTGATCTCGAACGCGCCGAGTTTGAAACGGTAGATCTTTGGCCGTTTAACGCCGAGCATAGGCGCGGCGGCAAAGGCGCCGGTCTGCTCCCAACCCAGAGTGCACAGAGCTGCAGATGCCATGCCGAGCGAAAGGGCGCGACGCGTGACGTGAAGTGATCCTCTTTTCATGAAAGCGATACTCCAAAGACCAATAATTCCTCGTCGGCCATTTGGGAATGCTCAACTCAATGCGCAAACGCCGACGCGCTATTGAGTAGCGCGTCGCTGGTTTCATCTGGGAGCAGTTTTTCCGAAGGGCACTCAACCCTTGGCCCGTTCAATGACCACAGGCACCGGTCGGCAGACGGTATTGCAAACCGGTGAATGCTGTTGGGCATAGGTCATGAGGTCTTCCAGATCCTTCTCAGAGCAATCAGCTTCGACGTGCATGCGGATGCGAATCTGCTCGTAGCCCGGCGGCACACTTTCATCGATCCCTAGCAGGCCTTGGAGATCGATATCGCCTGCAAGCTCCGTCGAAAGGTCGCGGATGTGGATGCCGCGCGCCATCGCATGCAAAACGAAAGTCGTCGTGACGCAACCGGCGAGGGCATGCAGCAGGAACTCAACCGGGTTTGCCCCCTCGTTGTCACCGAGTAGAACGGCCGGCTCTCCGTTGGTGAATTCGAACGTCATAGTACGTGAATCGTCCTCCCGCCCTACTCCATAAAAATCTCGGATCGTCGAGCGGTTCTCGCCGCCGCTAATCCACGTGTTGCGCGCACGAAATTGAAACCGTGCCAAAGATTTGTCCGCCTGGATGGCTGCAATAGTGTTCCGGGCGGCCGTAACGTCCAATCCGTTGATGAGTAATGCTTCCTCGGCGATCATCGCATGCTGTTCCATGGTCATGCTCCTTTGCATCTGGATCACAAATCGCGCAGCTCACTGGAAGGAGGGCAGCGCTGATCCTGAAACATTGCGCTTGACACCGTCGCGACATCAGATCGAGTTTCGCCAAAAGCGATCTTTTCATGCCACGAACGCGGATGAAACGTGGAGCAGCCTGAGCCGATCGAAGCATTCATAATAGCTTTGCCGGAGACGGCCGGGTCCGCGCTCTATGGGATCGTCGACGTGCTTTCAGCCACGGGAACGCTCTGGCAGGAATTGGTTGGAGAAGGGGCAGGCGGTACGTTGATACGCCCTAGAATTGTTTCGCTGAACCGAAAGCCCTTCTGCTGCGGCAATGCCATTCCAGTCAGTCCCGATCTAGACTTGGCGACCGCCGCCACAGCCGAGCTGATAATACTGCCCGAACTTTGGCTCGCCCCAACTGACGACCTTAGCGATCGCTACCGGGAGTTAAAGGAATGGCTCGTGCAGCGTTATCACGATGGCAGCACGATCTATTCGGCCTGCTCGGGTTCCGTTCTGCTCGCGGCGAGCGGTTTGCTTGAAGGTCGTGAGGCGACGTCGCACTGGGGCTATGAGGATCTGTTCCGCAGAAGTTTCCCACGCGTTCGGTTCAAACCCGATCCCAATCTCGTTTTCGCCGACCCGTCAGGACGCATCGTTACCGCAGGCGGTGCCACGTCGTGGCACGATCTCGCCATTCATATCATTTCTCGTCATTGCAGCCCGGGAGAAGCAATGCGGATAGCGAAGGTCTATCTGTTGAAATGGCACTGCGAAGGACAGCTTCCCTATGCGAGCCTCATGCGCCGCCAGCCACACGCGGATTCAGCCGTACGCCGCGCCGAAGACTGGCTCGCCCGTCATTTCCGCGAAGCGAATGCAGTTTCAGGAGCGGTGGCAGCATGTGGGATTCCCGAACGGAGCTTAAAGAGGCGCTTCAAAACTGCCACGGGCGCCACCCTCATGCGTTATGTCCAGAACCTGAGAATTGAAGACGCCAAACGATTGCTCGAAACCGAACGCGGCCCGTCCGAAGATGTTGCCTCCGCAGTTGGATACGAGAACGCTGCGTTCTTTCGGCGACTGTTCAAAAGGTGCACGGGGCTGACGCCGGGTCAGTACCGGCAAATGTTCCAGCCGGTGGCGCATGCGGCTAACGCTGCAGCGGATTAACCAAACGCGCTCCACCTGAGTTTCACGAGCTTGAACACCAGCAATGTCCATTCGGCATGGGTAACGCATCGCCAACACAAAACCAAAGTCGGCAGCGTTCAGCTTTGCAAGTTCCGGCGCACCACTGCATAATCTACCACGCTATTGGTTCGAGAGCTTCGATGCACAGATACCTGACCACGAAAGAAGTCGCCGATTTGCTGCGCTTGAAGGAGCGCAAGGTTTACGACCTTGCCGCGTCGGGTGGCATTCCATGCACGCGCGCAACAGGCAAATTGCTGTTCCCGCGCGACGGGGTGGATGCCTGGCTGTCCAATAATACGGACGCCGGGGCTCTCGGAGCCGCTGGCCAACGCCCGAACGTGTTCCTTGGAAGTCATGATCCGTTACTGGACTGGGCATTGCTCGAGTCCCGCTGTGGTATCGCGACGTTTTTTGATGGCAGCAGCGATGGCTTGGAGCGGTTTTGCAGCCGCCAGGGCATTGCAGCGGGTATTCACCTTATCGACGCGGCGACCGGCGACTGGAATGTTCCGATAGTCAATGCGCGCCTTGGTCTTGCCAGCTGCATCCTTGTGGAATGGGCTTGGCGTCGTCGTGGCTTGATCGTTGCCAAAGGACAGGCGGGAAAGTTCGCAACGATTGGAGACCTCAAGGGACACCGAGTCGTTCCGCGTCAGCCTGAGGCCGGCAGCCAGATCCTGTTGGAGCACGTGATGGCCGAGAACAGGCTATCCGACACCGACGTCCAATTCATCCCCGCTGCGCGGTCGGAAACTGATGCGGCCGTCGCCGTTCTTGAAGGCAAGGCCGACGCTGCGTTTGGTTTGGAAGCCCTGGCTGCCAAGTATCGCCTCGACTTCGTACCGATTTGTAACGAGCGCTACGATCTTCTTGTCGACCGTCGCGCTTGGTTCGAACCGCCGATGCAGAAGTTGCTTGCGTTTTGCCGATCATCAACTTTCACCGAGTGTGCCGCGGATTACGCAGGCTATGACGTAAGCGGTTTTGGCCGCGTCCACTTTAATGGTTTGAGCGCCTGATCGGCCCGAATAGAAGCAAATAGAAAAAGCCTGGAGTCCCCTCGCGGAGCTCCAGGCTTTTTGGATTGAGAGATCAGTGCTCGCCGCGATGTGGCTTAGCCAGCCTTTTGCATGGGTTCGGCTTCAGCGTTAGGGAAGAACAGCTGCTTGCCATCGAGCTGGAATGAGCGGATCGTGTTCTGCCCGTCAGCCGACAGGACCCAATCGATGAAGGACTGGCCGGCCTTTGCCTTCACGTTCGGGCACTTTTCTGGGTTCACGAGCATGATGCCATACTGGTTGAATAGCGACTTGTCGCCTTCAACGAGAATTTCGAAATCGCCTTTGTTCTTGAAGCTGATCCAGGTGCCGCGATCCGTCAGGGCATATGCGCCCATTCCTACAGCGGTGTTCAGTGTCGCGCCCATGCCGGAGCCCGTTTCCCGATACCACTGACCACTCGAATCTTTGATGTCGACGCCTGCGGCCTTCCAAAGCTTGATCTCCGCTTTGTGCGTACCGGAGTTGTCACCGCGCGAGGCGAAGTTGGCTTTGGCCCCTGCAATCTTCTTCAAGGCGTCGCCCGCTGATTTGTCACCTTTGATTTTGGCTGGATCGGAAGGCGGGCCGACGATGATGAAGTCATTGTACATGACGTCACTGCGCTTCAAGCCGAAGCCGTCGGCAACGAATTTTTCTTCGGCTGATTTGGCGTGAACGAGCAGCACGTCGCCGTCGCAGTTCTGTGCGTTCTTGATCGCTTGGCCCGTCCCGACAGCGACGACGTTGACCTTGATGCCCGTCTTCTTCTCGAAGATTGGCAGCATATAGTCATAAAGACCGGAGTTCGCTGTCGAGGTCGTTGACTGCACGATGATCGATGCATCGTCGGCGACAGCTGGTACTGAAATACCTGCTGCGAGGACAAGGGCCATTGCGAAGCGCATACCCGCTTTTGTTGTGGTCATGAGGACGTCTCCCTAACGTTGATTGATTTAAAGGACGATGCGGCCCGCCAGGAAATCGGCTCCCTTGGCGGTCTGGGGTTTTTCGAAGAACTTCTCAGCTGGCGTGTGCTCAAGCACACCACCGCGATGCATAAGGACAATGTCGCCCGCGAGCCTCTTGGCCTGTCCGAAATCGTGGGTGATAAAGATGATTTTTGTGCCGCTCGCGTGTGCACTCGACACAATTTGCTCAATCCGCAGAACTGAAGCTGGATCAAGACTTGCTGTCGGCTCGTCGAGAAACAGAACGTCGGGTTCAAGCGCCAGAGCACGAGCGAGTGCCAACCGTTGCTGCTCTCCGCCCGACAGCAGTCGGGCAGGTTGCTTCGCGTGCTCCAGTAACCCGACATGCTCGAGAATGTGGTCGCGTTTGGCCTTGTCGGTGGGGCCGCGCAAACTCAGCACAAAGTCGACGTTTGCAGCCACGGAGCGTCGCAAAAGCACGGGCCTTTGGAAAACCATGGCCTGGCGACGCCGCATGCCTTCATTCAGCTGTTCGCCGGACCACGTTATGGAGCCGGAGGTCGGCGTGATCATTCCATGCAGAAGCCGGATGAGTAGACTTTTGCCGGCGCCGTTCGGCCCCATGATCATTGTGATGGAGTTGGCGTTCAGATCGAGATCGACGGCATCGACCAACCGTTTGCCGCTAATCGCCAGCGTCAGGCCGCGAGCCTCCATCGGCAACAAGCCGCGCGGTGCGGCCTTTGACGCAATGATCCGTTCCCCCGCGGTTGTCCGGTCCACCGCATCAAGCATAGGCATACCTCGCAGCCGTTGAGCGCAAGGCCATGACCGAGGCGTTGACAAGGATGGCGATCGTTAGCAGCACCATGCCGAGTGCCATTGCGAGGGCAAGATCACCTTTCGAGGTTTCCAGGGCAATCGCCGTGGTCATCACCCGGGTAAGATGAGCGATGTTGCCGCCCACGATAATAACCGCGCCGACTTCGGCGACGGCGCGCCCGAAGCCGGCAAGGGCCACTGTCAGGAGGCTGTAGCGGGCATCCCACAACAACGCCCCAATGGCGGTATGCGTTGGCACGCAAAGGGAACGGAACTGTTCGGCGTACTCAGAATAGAGGTCTTCAAGAACCTGTCGGGAGAGCGCTGCGATGATCGGCGTGATGAGGACCGACTGCGCGATAATCATGGCCGTGGGTGTGTAGAGAAGCTGCAAGAAGCCAAGCGGTCCAGCGTTCGACAGCATGAGATACACCACAAGGCCGACGACGACTGGCGGCAAGCCCATGAGCGAATTCATGAGGACGATTACCGCGCCCCGCCCCGGAAACCGCAGTACAGCTACGGTCGCCCCGATCGCGAGTCCGAAGGCGCAGGAAATCAGCATCGCCGAGAGACTGACGCGCAGCGACAGACCGATAATTTCCAGAAGGTCTGGATCTCCGGATAGCACGAGTGTGAATGCTAGCCGAAACGCCTCTGCAAAATCCTGCAAAATTAATCTCTTTATTGCAAAGTTGCCATTTCGATTGGAACTTTGCATGAAATAAAGAAGCGTATCAAGCAGGATTGCCTACCTTGCAGGCGTTTGCCTGCCACGATAGGGGCGCCCCGAAAAAGAAAAACCGGATCGCGTCAAGAATCGGGAAATATTGCAGAAATATGCAGTTTTGGGGCGCCGGCGGAAAAGCGGTCAAGCCTCCGTCATCAAACGAGACCGCGCTTAGCTCGCGTGACCGACCGGGAAGCTCTGTTGCCAGCTTACTCCGTCGCTATCGCTGATCGTGACGTCCAACGCATGCGCCCCATTCACGCGATAATCGAAATCGATTGACGGATTCTGAGAAAGCGTCATGGAGCCAGCCATGGAGAACACGAGTTCATCGCCCTGCCGCACATCGACCTGGCTGACGATGCGCAACGGGATGTAGAGCAGCGAGATCTGATCCAAGACCATGCCGGTGTGGTTCGGATGCGAGATGTCGAGGCGCGCCTTGGCCTCGATCTGGCTCATCGCTGCGGGAGCTGAAGCGTTGGCGAGCTTCATCTGTCCCATGGTGGCCCGGATTTCCTCTGGGTCACCTTGCGGCGGGGCCGAACAAGACGCCTGCCCCCCTGCAAATTTTACATGGCGTTCCACCATATAGAGCAGCCCGTCGCTCGCTTCGATTACGGCACGGACATCCGTCTCGGCATTAAAGCGGAAATTGGCAGCGAGTCGAACATGGGGCCGTTGTCCTCCAATGGTGAAGACGGCTGCCACCGGCGAGGGGTTTTCATCGACAATAATGCTGACGGATTTGATCGTCCGGCCGTCCTGGAAGCGGGCATTGACCGCAACAGGCACCGCGCTTTGGTCGTCAGGTCGCGTCGGTGCGGAAAGTTCAACAACCTCACGGCCATCGAGGATCGCGCGATCGCCAAATACATCTGGCTTTAGGCCATCCCACGTCGGTCCGGCGAGTGCGGCGGCTGGCATAAGCAAACACGCGACAGTCAAGCCCCAAGCGCTGGTCCACACGGAACGTCCCTGCCATCCTGCCAAGTGCGCGCTGCTAGCCATGATCCAATCCCTGCCGCATCCTTGCAATTTTCTGCATGTGTGCGGAGAGTCGTGGAGTGCGGATAATTTGTCAACGTCCACGAAAGAGCTATTCGAACCGCGCAGCACGCCATCCCGCCGCGATGGCCTCTGCCTCATTGCAGAACCAGCGTTCGCCGCGTCCTGTGTCGATGCTTACCCTGTCGTACCAAGGGCTCCACGGAAGGTGATAGATATGGCCCGCGTGTGAGATGTTGCCCTTGATTGCGCAGCCGGCCGGCGCGGTTTGCTGTGCGCTTTGCCAGCGTTGTTTTCGATAGTCCCAGGCCGGTTTGACGGGCTTATCAGCCGTCCAGATTCCGACCTTTGCCGCCTCGGCTTCGCGCTGTTCTCCAGCATAGACGTCCGAGTACTTGGTAAAGGCCCAGGCATAACCCGCGCGCACCATCTCGGCGTTGATGTCCCGCCCTTCCACAAAACAGGTTCCAATGAGACGGCCATAGCTATCTCGTTCATGCCCCTCACACGTAACCGTGCGCATCTGTATGATCTTGCGAAGTTGATGGCCAGCGGCATCTCCGCAGCGCCAGCTGCCAAGCCAGCGGCTAGGGCAGGATTGACTGGTTTCCGGCGCGTCTATGCCGTTAAGACGAATGCGTTCGCCTTTGATTTCGATCGTGTCGCCGTCGATGATTCGCGCGGCGCCAGAGATCGCTTCCGTTCCGGAGACACGCGCTTTCAATTTCGCAGGCAAAATCTGCAGAGTGAGACACGCGATCAGTGCGCAGGCGAGCGCAAACGCCACCCGCAAAGTTGCGCGACGAAGAAGAACAATTTCACCCATAGATTGAAATTGCTTGATTCGTGGGTCAGTTTTGCGGCGAAGGATGGATTATAAAATGACATAATTGAATCAGTTTTTTGCGCGCTCTTTCGCGAGAGAGGCTGGAGGTATGTGTGCAATTAACAGTTGCGTAGGGAGTATTGCTTAGGGCCGTGTCCGATCCGTTGTGATACGAAGCGGGCTCTGACGCGCCGGTGGGTTCTTAACCCCTAGTTTTTGCGGGATAGAGCGGGACCGTGACATAGTCCGGTCCTACCATGATGGTATCCCGCGCCCGCGTTTGCACGATCAAGCACCCATCTAAGGGAAATCCGAGGCCGACCATGACCAACCGAAACCCGCCCCCGAGTTTCCAGGATTATCGGCCGAGTTATGAGCAGGATGGCCAAACGCGACGCCGCCCACCGGCGCCGGGCGCCGGTCCATCGCGCAGACCGCCGCAACGCCAGCGCCGGGCACATCAGCGGTCATCCGGCGGCTTCGGCACCATTCTCGTTTTTGTCCTCGTCGCAGTCGTGGCTGTGATCGCGGCAGGACTCGCGTTTGTCGTTATTGCACCGCCAACGGACTTGATCCGCAGTCAACTGGTGGCGCAGGTCAAACAGAAGACCGGGCGTGATCTGACGATTGCCGGTCCGGCATCATTTAAAATATTCCCGGCGCTTGGCGTATCACTTGGTGACGTTAGCCTCGGTGCCCCGCCACAAATGGGCGGCGAACCGTTGGTCACGATGGACAGCCTCGATGTCCGGGTGAAACTGCTCCCTCTGCTGTCGGGAAAAATCGCGGTTGATACACTGGTATTGACCAATCCCGTCTTTGCTCTGCGCGTGGATGAGAATGGAGCCAAGTCCTGGGAGTTTGCCTCACAAGAGCGATTGCGTCCTGTGCGGTTGGCTCAAGCGTCCACCAGAACGACCTCTGACGCCCCTTCGCTTGTTCCCGACAGTGCACGAGGGTTTTTAACTGGTGCGTCCCCTTCGGAAGCGGCGCCGATATCGATGTCCGAGATCGAACTTGGCGAGGTGCGCATAGACAACGGCACGATCCACTTCGCTGACGCGCGTACAGGCGCGCGCGATCAGGTCGAGCAGATCAATGTCGCTTTGGGTCTGACGTCCCTTGCCGATCCGCTTCAGCTGCGGGGTGATTTTGCCTGGAAAGGTGAGAAAGTTGCGACGACAGCGACATTGACGTCGCTTGATGCAATCCTGCGGGATGCACCCGCTGATCTAAAAGCTACCGTTGAGGCTGCCACGGTGCTGGCGGGCTACGACGGTTCGATCGCTTTCTCCGATGCTCTCGCGCTGGATGGTGCCACGATTTTGGAAGCTAAGTCGCTGCGGGAGCTTGCGGCTTGGCTCGGCACGGCCCTACCGCAATCCTCTGGCTATGGTCCACTGAGTCTTCAAGGGCGGCTCAAGGTTGCCGGCAACAGCATCTCTTTACTGAATTCCAAGTCGACTCTCGATGGTTCCGAGATTGCAGGCGATATTGTTGTGACGAAGCGGCCCGGGCGTCCGCACATCAAGGCGAATTTGAAACTCGCTGAACTCGACCTCAACAAGTACATCGGCAGTCCGCAGTCACCTAGCGCTATCAAAGTCCGCCCCGCATCCACGCAAACAACAAAGGGGAACTCGCCGCAGTCCATAGAGGATCTGCTTCGCGAGCCGGGGCCACGGGTCAAAGGCTACACAAAGCGCAAGGGGTGGAGTAGCGAGCCGATCGACCTCACATTGTTGTCCGCAGCCGACGCTGATCTGGCGCTGAGCGTCGATCGTCTTCTTTTCCAGGGCCTCAAGGCGGGACGCTCACAGCTGGCCGTCGCACTCCAGGATGGGACGATGCAAGCCGATCTGCAGGAGGCCGTTCTTTATGAGGGCACTGCGCGCGGCGTCATCACGCTGAATGCGGCAAACCCGACGCTAGGTTTCAATGCCAACATCGTCGCCGATGGTGTTTCAGGTCAGCCCTTGCTGACGGATGCCGCAGATATCGATTGGCTGGCAGGACGCGGAAACCTCTCACTTGCCCTTGCAAGTCAGGGCGGCAGTGAACGTGAGATCGTTGAAGGGCTGTCCGGGACTGCGGATTTCCGATTTACGGACGGTGCGCTTGTCGGATTTAATTTGGCTCAGGCGATCCGTGGATTAACCCAGGGTCGGGTGTCGGACTTCAATCGCGTCCCGACCCAGAAAACCGATTTCAGCAATCTCTCTGCAACATTTAAGATCAAAGCCGGCGTCGCCGAGAGCGACGACCTGAATATGGCGAGCCCGCTACTGCGTCTGACGGGAGCAGGCAAAATCATGCTGCCATCGCGCGAAGTCGATTTTACGCTTCGGCCCAAATTGGTCGCTAACCTGACGGGACAAGGCGGCCAGACAGGACTTGCCGGTATTGAGGTCCCGGTGCGCGTCCACGGTCCCTTCGACAACTTGAATTACACGCCCGATCTCGGCGATGTCCTGAAGGATCCCGATAAAGCCGCTGATGCAATCAAGAAGGTTGGAGAGCAGTTTAAGGGCAAGAGCGCGCAGGAAATCATCGACGGCTTCGTCACCGAAGATGAGACCGGCAAGAAGAAGATCGACACCAAAAAGCTACTGAACGGGTTGTTCGGAGGTCAGTAGATGTCGACATTGACCCCCGAATTTTAGGGCAGGGATTGATTCGGGGGACCGCGGGACCATATGAACGCGTCGGGTTGGCCATTAGAGCGCCTTGTGTGCTGGCACGTCCGAAAGTAGCCGGAACGCCTCTCGTGAACCTATTGTTTAAGCAAGAGGAAACACGAGAATTTTTTTTTCTCCGCGACCTCGAATTTTTCTTGCATGCAGGGGGCGATCCAGACATAAAGCCGACTTCCGTTCGTCCACCTGCCCCAAAGGTATCAAAACAACCCCTAAGGTAAGGAGCGGACGGGTCACATCTATCTACTGGTTGGGGAGGGTCCGATGGCCTATGACGACACCCTCTTCCAATTGGGGATGGACTTGACTCGTTCAAGCACCGCCCAAAAGGAAGATCTGAATGAAATTGCGCCCGTAGCGCAGGATGAAAGAAAAGATTTCTTCATCGAGCGTGACGGCGTTCGCTTCGCTGGTACCCATTTGATCATTGATCTATTTGGCGCCCGGCGGCTTGATGATCTCAAGTATGTAGAGCAGACGCTGAAGCGTTGTGTTGAAGTTGCTGGTGCTACGTTGTTGCACATTCATCTTCACCACTTCACGCCGAATGGCGGTGTCAGTGGTGTGGCGGTTCTCTCAGAGAGCCACATTTCGATCCACAGTTGGCCCGAGGCGGATTACGCTGCTCTCGACGTCTTCATGTGTGGCGAGGCGAAACCGCATCTCGCGATCGATGTGCTTCGCAAGGCTTTCCACGCTGAAGATGTTGTCGTGAAAGAGCATCTTCGCGGCGAGGAGCTGGAAGAGATGAAGTGGCAGACAGCCGCTTCGCGCAAGGCACCCGTCCGCCTTATGAAGGTGACGGCAAAGCAAGCCGCCTAAGCTGCAACAGATTTTTGACGAGCGGGGTGGCCGGTGTACGCACCGGCCACTTTCATTTTGAAACCGTGCAGGTGACTGTGCGGTGCTCCTGCTCGTTTCCGGAAAAGTGGGAACCGGTTTGTCGATCAGAAGCACGACCAAGCAGAAAGCCAGGTGCTTTCCGTCTTTCAGTGACGATCGGAAAGACCCTAGTCCACTGCGACTGTCATCGTACTATCATGTGAACGCAGTTTAACGCCGCCAGATTCTGATCGCTGATCGTCAGCACCGGAGAGCCCAAAAGATGAGTACCCGCTGGATTGAGGAAACCTTCCACCCCCACTGGCGCGTCGCGCTTGAGGCGTCGGAAGTGTTACATGAGGTCAAGACCGAGCATCAGCATCTCGTAATCTTCCGTAACGAGACCTGGGGCACGGTGCTGATGCTGGACGGCGTCTGCCAGCTCACGACCTCGGATGAGTTTGTGTACCATGAAATGATGGCGCACGTGCCGCTGATGGCGCTCGAAAAGCCCAAGAATGTCCTCGTGGTCGGTGGCGGAGATGGTGGTGTTCTGCGCGAGGTGCTCAAGCACGATTGCGTCGACAAGGCCACCATGGTCGAGATCGATCGCACCGTTATCGATACGGCCCTCGAACACTATCCCGAGATTCCGGGTGCGGCGTTCGATGACCCGCGCGCCGATGTCGTGATCGCCGACGGCCTCGAATACGTCGCCAAAACGGAAGAGAAGTTCGATGCTATCATCGTAGACTCCTCCGAGCCGATAGGGCCATCGGCCGTGCTTCACACACGCGAGTTCTTCGCCGATTGCAAGCGCGCGCTCGCCAAAGGCGGCGTTCTCGTTACGCAGAATGGTCTGCCGTTCTTGTTCCCGGATCATCTCGCGGGAACGACGCGCGTGTTTGCATCGCTCTTCAAGCGGGTGGCACCATATATGTGCACCCAGCCTTGCTATTTCGGCGGCCCCTTCGCGCTCAATTTTGCGACCGACGACAAGTCGATCCTCAACCTGGAGCAGAAAGTTCTGGCAAAGCGCGTGCGCAAGCGTGGTATTTCTGACCTGAAGTACTGGACGCCTGCGGTGCATTCAGCGGCGTTTGCGTTGCCCGCTTATGCGGAGGCGGTGGTCACCGAAGCAATTGCGGCGGCAAAAGCCGGCGACGATAGTGCATACGCAAGCACCCCCGCTCCGGCACCCACGAAGCTGGCAAGCAAAACCAAAAAGAAGCCCGCTGAGAAGAAGCCTGCGGCAAAGCCCACGCGCGCGAAATCCGACTCGCAAGCATGATATTCGACGGGGGTCGGCTGCATGATCTAGCCGACCACCACGATATCAGGCGGTGGGCGTGTCAACCTTAGGCGAGACCCCTAATAGAGAGTTTTTTGGATTCGATCCGGAAGCTCGGCATCGTAGGCTGTGTCATCGAAGCCGGTCTCTACACCGGCGAGAATTTGGCCCGCTGTGGGGAGCGCTGACGCGTCCCGATGACCCGCCGCATCCCACAACTTCGCACGTGTCAAAGCCCGAGCACACTGAAAGTAAACTGAGTCTACGGCAACGATCAGCACAGTACGTGGAAGCTTTCCATCGATTGAAAAGCGCGCCAGTAGATCCGGGTCGATTGAAATTTCTGCGCGTCCGTTGACGCGCACGCACGCGTTGAGACCGGGAACAACGAAGAGCAGCGCGACCCGCGGATCCTCAATTACGTTGCGCAGTGTGTCGATGCGATTGTTGCCCGGCCTATCCGGCATCAGCAACGTTTTGTCATCTGCGATCTGCACGAAGCCTGGCGCATCTCCCCGGGGCGAGCAATCAAGCCCAGTCGCCCCGGAGCTCGCAAGAACGGCAAAGGGAGAAGCTTCAATCCAGGCACGGTATTCGGGCGTAATCCGGTTGACCTCTTTGATGAGGGAAACACGGCGCGGTGAACCATAGATTTGCGTCAGCTCTTCGAGAGATCTGATTTTGTAATCGCCCGTCAACGTCTATCCTCTTTTCAGGCCTTTCTGTTCCAGTTCTGACAGATACTCTGCCCACCGCGCATCTTTCTCGCGTCCGAGCAAATCGAAATAGGACCAAGTGAATAGACCTGTGTCGTGCCCGTCGTCGAAGGTGATCCGCGTCGCGTAGTTGCCGACGGGCTCGAGCTTTGTGATCTTCACATTCTTTTTGCCGCCAACCGTCACGCGCTGATCCGGCGAATGTCCCTGCACCTCAGCCGAAGGGCTCATGACGCGCAGCATTTCCGCACTCAATGTGTACGCAGCGCGGTCATCGAACGTGACATTGAGCGCCGCGCCGCCATCAGCGATGTCGAGCTTGGGAGGGTTGAGACGGTTGCCGTGAGTGGCTTCGAGCTCTGACCAGGTTTTGGCGGCGATATCTCGGTAGATCTGCGCATGTGCGCTCTCCGGGCTCGTCGCCGTGATCGGCTGGCCTGAATCTGATTTAGCGCGGATATCCATGTGCAGAGGGATGCCACCGAGGAACGGCAACCCGAGCTTTGAGGCTTCTTCCTCTGCGCCGCCATGACCGAAGATATGGCTTTCTTCCCCGCATTTCGGGCAGATGAAGGTGCTCATGTTCTCGATGATGCCGAGCACGGGCACGTCCACTTTGCGGAACATGTTGAGCCCTTTGCGGGCGTCGATAAGAGCCAAGTCCTGCGGCGTCGAGACGATAATCGCCCCTGACAACGGCACCTGTTGCGCCATCGAAAGCTGCACGTCGCCCGTGCCAGGCGGCATGTCGATAACGATCACGTCAAGTTCGCCCCAGGCCACATCGCGCAGCATCTGGTTGAGCGCCGAAACCACCATGGGGCCACGCCAGATAATCGGGGTGCCCTCATCGACGAGGAAACCCATGGACATGACCTTGAGGCCATAACCTTCCATCGCCTTCAGCGTATTGCCGTGCGCAACGGAGGGACGTCCCGTAAGGCCGAGCAGGCGTGGTTGTGAGGGGCCGAAGATATCTGCGTCGAGAATGCCCACCTTCAGTCCGAGGGACTGGAGGCCGAGCGCGAGGTTGACGGTGGTCGTCGATTTGCCGACGCCCCCCTTTCCGGAAGCTACGGCAATGAGGTGCTTCACGCCGGGCAAACCCGCGCCTCTTGTCCCGCCACCTGCTCCAGCTTGCGGACCTGCCGGAGGTGCATTGCCGGCCATACGCTGACGGGCTTCCGCTACACGCGGATGTTCGTGAACGTTGCTGCCCGATTGCGGCGGCGGTGCTCCGTTGGCAGTCGGCGCACTCTTAGTGTTCGCCTCGGCGGTCAAAACCGCTGTGACACCTTTAACGCCCTCGACGTCCTTGACGATCTTCTCGGCGGCTTCCCGTAACGGTTCGAGCTCCTCAGCGCGTTCGGCCGGAACGGTAATGGAAAAATACACTCGGTCATCCTTGATCAGGATTTCCGACACCAATCCGAGATCGACAATGTTCTTTTCGAGGTCCGGGCCTTTAACCCGCTTAAGCACTTTGAGAACCCGGTCCTTGTCAACCGACATCCAAATTCCTCTCCCTGGGATTGCGGTGCGGCCTGCTCCGTTGAGCGGCGCCAAGCGGATCTTAACTGTCCGCCTCGGCGGCACAGATGGTCGACGCGCGAGTATGAGATACGTCGATACTGGCAGACGATCGCGGTAAAGTCACGGGGCTTGGCAAAGAGAATTGCAATAAGGATTGCAAGGCAATAGTCGGATGCTCTTTACGAATTGGGCCAGGCAATCGAAATATTTGTGGCGCATCAACGAAAGCTGCGCCCATACACCCGGCTATGGGATTGAAAACCAAGGTACAACGCCTGTCCAAGGACCGCAGAATTCGGTCCTCACTTCTGCAGGCCCTTTACCCGCAGCGGACGAACCCCCATTGTCGAGAGACCCAGACCGCGACGACATGGCTGGTCAAAAAACAGGTCCAAGGAGGCCGCCAACGTGAAGGAATTCCAGGTTCGACCGACTCCTGACGATCCACGTCTGTCGGTCCCTGTCACCGGCATCGATCATGAAGGTCGCTCTGTAACCACCGATGTGGTGGCGGAACGGCCTCTGACGTTGTTTCTCAACGCTCGCGAAATCGTGACGATGATGACCATCGGCGATCATCCGGATTTGCTGGCAATCGGCTTTCTGCTGAACCAGGGCATGCTGCGACCAGACGATGAGATTACCGGGATCGACTACGACGACGATATTCAAACCATTGTTGTCCGCACGGCACGTGAAACGAATTACGAAGACAAGTTGAAAAAGAAGGTGCAGACGTCCGGTTGCGCTCAGGGGACTGTCTTCGGCGACTTAATGGACGAACTGGAAGGCATCGAACTCCCCGCCGACGCGCGCATCACCACGACATGGCTTTATCAGCTAACACGAAAGATCAATACGGAGCCGAGCCTCTACCTGAAGGCCGGTGCCATTCATGGTTGCGTGCTGTGTGAAGAGGATCGGCCCCTGGTCTATATGGAGGACGTCGGTCGCCACAACGCCATCGATAAGATTGCGGGCTACATGTTCCTCAATTCCGTCGAGCCCGGAAACAAGATCTTCTACACCACCGGCCGGTTGACCTCCGAAATGGTCATCAAATGCGTGAAGATGCGTGTACCGATTCTCGTGTCCCGTTCAGGCTTCACGGCCTGGGGCGTGGAGTTGGCGCGTCAGTCAGGTCTGACGCTGATCGGCCGCGCGCGTGGCAAACGTTTCGTGTGCCTGTCCGGAGCGGAGCGTGTCGTCTTCGATGCCGATACGACGACAATGGATGAAGAAGATCGCAAACATAGCCGCAAGGGCAGCATGAACATGGCCGACTGACCAGTCCACCAACGCGACGACAATGCCAAAAAACCAAGCGGGTGCCGGATTAATCCGGCACCCGTTGGCGCTAGGGGACGAGGAACGAGGTCTTAAATTAGTTATTGAAGGCCCTGCGGAAGATGCGCTTCGCAACGCGCTTCTTTTTCCAGTGACCATGGGCGTGATGCCGCTTGGTGAAGCAGCGACCGATGCGGGTCTTCGAATAGACACGCCCCGTATGGCGGTTTTTGCGGACGAGATACTTGCCGCTGCCGATGCACTGCTGAACCGTAACGACGCGCTTGTAGCCGCCAGAATGAGCCGAAGCCGTTGTCGCGGTGCCTGCAGCTACTACGGTGAACATCGCTGCTGCGATCAGAGTCTTACCAAGCATGTTGCTTATCCTTACCCGTTTCAGTTTGTTGATCCGTTCTGCAATTGCTTGCATGACTGAACAGATCGCATGGCGTGGCTGAACCAATTTGGAAGGACTTGTTCATGCGGAATTCATCGAGCGAGACCAGGCAGATAATGGATGCTGAGCTCTCCATATTTGCGCACCACCTGACGGCTTGGGCGTTGACGCCGGACGGCAATTCCCTCCGCACGCGCAGTGGTCATCTCCTGCCGGTTCGACATCGAGGAAGCGCTGCGATGTTGAAGGTCGCCGTCAAGGCGGAGGAGAGGTTAGGTGGCCCCCTCATGAAATGGTGGGAAGGTCAGGGTGCGGCACGCGTACTGGCTCATGATGGAGAAGCGCTTCTCTTAGAGCGTGCGGAAGGCAGCTGCTCTCTAGTCGAATTTGCGTGCTCGAGACGCGATGACGAAGCTAGCCGAATAATTTGTCGTGTCGTCGCAAAACTGCATACGCCTCGCAACAAGCCACCGCCGGAACTCGTGCCGCTTTCACAGTGGTTTAGCGAACTCGAAACCGGAGCCAATACACATGGAGGGATTTTGCGACGATCCGCCGATACGGCGCGCGCCTTGCTCGCAGAGCCACAAGACATTCGCGTGCTTCACGGCGACATTCACCACGACAACATCCTCGATTTCGGTTCGCGGGGCTGGCTCGTGATCGACCCCAAGGGATTACTTGGAGAACGCGGTTTCGATTACGCCAACCTCTTTTGCAATCCAAACGCTGGCGTTGCGCTCGCGCCAGGTCGTCTAGAGCTGCAAGTCTGCGTCGTCAGCGCGGCAGCTGGATTAGCCCCCCAACGCTTGCTGCAATGGATATTGGCTTGGGCAGGGCTTTCGGCTGTGTGGTTCCTATTCGACGGCGAGGATCCGAAGCTTCAATTAGCAATCGCTGAACTGGCCGCTGCCAAACTCGACCGCTAACGATCAGCGCTTCGTCCAAACGGCGAGTTCGTAGCCGTCAGGGTCAGTGAAATGAAAACGTTGGCCGCCCGGAAAATCGAAAGCCGGTTTGACGATCCGCCCACCTGCCGCTTCGACGCGATCCTGCATGGCAACGAGATCGTCTCCATAAAGAACGACGAGCGGACCGCCTGGGGTTGGCTTTGTTGCTGTGGTGAACCCGCCGGTCATGCGGCCATCGGAAAATTCACAATAGGTCGGACCGTAGTCGGTGAACGTCCATCCAAACGCATCGCCGTAGAATGTTTTCGAGCGCGCAATGTCGGTGACGCCGAATTCAATGTAGTCGATACGGCTATCGTTATCCGATCGTGTCATAGGTGTGCGCTCCTCATGGATCTGCTTAGCTGACCTTGTCGGCTACCCGCTTGATTGTTTGATACAGAAGCTCGAGATCCTGTGGTCGTGACATGCGGTGCTCGCCATCAGGGACTTCGGTCAGCTCTGCCCATCCGCTTTGGATGAATTCGACGAGCTTACGGGAATGAGCAGCAGGCACGTCGGGGTCGAGCAATCCCTGCAGGATGACGACAGGCCGCCCTGGGTCAAAGGGTTCTCCCTTGAACAGATGATTGCGTCCTTCCTCGATGAACTTCTGCGTGATCGGATAAGGATCACCGTATTCGGAAGGCCGATACGTCACGCCTTTCTCCATGATTTCGCGCTGAGCCTCCGCAGGAAGCTTCTTCCACATCAACTCTTCCGTGAGATCCCAGGCTGGTGCGATAAGAACGATTGCGGCGATACGATCCGCTGCTGCGGGGTCACGACGCATCAGGTCGCGCAGAAGCAAGAGCGCTAAGTGGCCACCCGTCGACGAGCCGATAAGAATCTGGCGACAATGCGTGACTTTGGTGAAGATGTCTCGAGACTCTTCGAGCCAGTCGCCAATGGTGGCTTCGGTGAATTCACCGGACGACGAACCATGGCCTGAGTACTCGAACCGTGTCAGGCCGAAGCCGTTGGCGGGTGCCCACTCCGCGAGTGCCGTCGCCTTCGTGCTCACCATGTCGGACTTGAGACCGATCATCCACACCAGCCCAAGCCCGTCGGCGGAAGGAGGCGGGATTGTCAGATAGGCGATTTTCCGCCGTTTGCTTCCATCACCCACATCGAGGAATTGCGGTTCGCCTGAGCTCATCCTATTGAACGTCCTTAAAGTCTGAATGTCTTGCCGTAACACGAGAAGGCGACCCTTTGGCCGCGACCCGCCCGACCATACTTCAAATCATCCCTGAACTCGACACCGGCGGTGCCGAGCTTTCAACCGTTGAGATTGCCCAGGCAATTGTCGAAGCAGGTGGCCGAGCCTTGGTACTGTCTCAGGGCGGACGCCTCGCCGAAGACCTGGCGCGAGTGGGGGGCGAATTGATGCTGTTTCCCGCAGCCACGAAGAATCCGGTACGCATTGCTCGTAACGGCTATGAGATCGCGCGAATCATAAAACGCGAGAACGTCGATCTGATTCACGCGCGTTCCCGGGCTCCGGCGTGGAGTGCTCTGATCGCGGCGCGCCGAACAGGCATTCCATTCGTGACCACCTATCATGGCGCGTATGGTGAAAAGGGGCGTCTCAAGAAGCTCTACAACTCGGTGATGGCGCGCTCGGATCTGATTATAGCCAATTCGCATTATACGGCGGGGTTGGTTGCGAGCCGCTACCGGACGCCTTCTGAAAAGCTCCGTGTGATTCATCGTGGTGTCGAGGCAGCGCGCTTTGACCCCGCCGCTGTCGCCCCGGAACGCGTAACGGATTTGCGCAAGGCGTGGGGTATTGGCCCGGATGTGCCCGTTATTCTCCAGGCGGCCCGCCTCACGAGCTGGAAGGGTCAGGATGTCGTAATCGAAGCTGTCCGGCGGCTCGCTGATGAAGAGCGCCTGGGCGATGCCGTCATCATCTTGGCCGGGGATCATCAGGGCCGCGCGGCTTATCGGGACGCGCTTCAGGCTCAGATTGCGGCGGCGGGCCTGACTGGGCGTGTCCGTATGGTCGGTCACGTCAGCGATATGCCCGCAGCGCTGGCGACATCTCTTCTGGCGATCGTCGCATCCGTTGAACCGGAAGCTTTCGGGCGGACGGCTACGGAAGCGCAAGTCATGGGATGTCCAGTAATCGCCACCTCCATCGGGGCGCCGCCCGAAACGGTTAAGGGAGGCCCTGACGTATCGCCGGGGCAAGCGACTGGGTGGCTTGTCCCCCCGGGAGATGTTTCCGCCCTTGCTCAGGCAATTGCCGAAGCCCTGGGGTTGAGCCCCGACGCACGGCGGGAAATGGGTGAGCGGGCCCGCGCGCATGTCATCGCATCTTTTTCACTTAAAGCCATGAAACGATTGACGCTGGCTGTTTATGACGAACTGCTGAACAAGGGGATGGTTGATACTTGGTCCGAAACAAGTCGTTCATGAGTTCCCCATCCATGATTTTCAGCGCTTGACTTGGAGACACTTGTTATCGATTCTTCGATCGCTTGTGCTATTGCCGGGTGACGATCGCCTTCATTGGGTTTAAGTGAGCGCCCCAGGCCGTTAATTGGCACAGGAATTTTTTTGAGGCATCCAAGGGAGACCAGCCATCCGCCGCCCACACCGAGCAGCGCCCCAGCGCGAAGATACAGGCCCGAAAATCAACGACGCCATTAGGGTCAGAGAAGTCCGTTTGATTGATGAGAACGGAGAAAATGTCGGGGTGGTAAACCGCCTCGAGGCGCAAGATCGCGCCAATAACGCCGGCCTGGATCTCGTTGAGATTTCTCCGGATGCTCAGCCGCCGGTCTGCAAGATCATGGACTACGGCAAGTTCAAGTTCGAGCAGCAGAAAAAAGCCGCCGAAGCACGCAAAAAGCAGAAGACCGTCGAGATCAAGGAGATCAAGATGCGTCCTGCGATTGATGAGCACGACTACGACGTCAAGATGCGGGCCATCAAACGTTTCTTCGACGACGGCGATAAGGTGAAGGTTACCCTGCGCTTCCGTGGTCGCGAAATGGCGCACCAGCAACTTGGTATGGCTGTACTTCAGCGGGTCAAGGGTGAGCTGGAAGAGATTGCAAAGGTCGAGAGCGAACCACGCCTCGAAGGCCGCCAAATGGTTATGGTTTTGGCGCCGCGCTAACGTCGGGTTTCCGGATCGCGCGCTTTTTGCGCGATAGGAAGAACCCGAACGTTCACGAATTGAACACCGAAACGAGGCCGGCCTTTTGGGCCGGCCTTGCCGCTTCTAGAGTGCTTCCGGAAAGCGGTTTCCCATAGGGAGCACGATCTCAACAAGGACTTAGCGCAACGCGATTGTGTAGTCGCGCAGCACGTTTGCCTGCAGTTCCAATTCGCCCATCCGGCTCTTGAGAACGTCGCCGATACTTATCACGCCGACAAGTTTATCCCCGTCCTGAACAACCGGAACATGTCGGATACGGCGCTGGGTCATAGTCTTGGCAACGCTGGACACGTCATCGTTTGGCGAGCAGGTAATGACGGACTTGGTCATAAGATCGGCGACGGTAAGCTTGTCGATCCTTCCGGCGTTTTCGGCGAGCCCACGCACCACATCCCGCTCGGAAATAATGCCATCTATGGTCCGCCCGCTGCGGCTCACGATCATACAGCCGACGTGCGCATCAAAAAGACGCCTGGCCAAGGATGTAATCGGCTCGGTCGGAGCGATCATTAGGATGCGATATTTTTTGTCCTGCAACAGGTCAGCGACAATCATTTGAGTGCCTTTCGTTGAGGTATTTCCCCCCCACATCGGCTTTCTCAGTCTCACCCCTTTTCCTCTAGAACCAGCCCAGCCTGTTAAGCCGGACCATCCCTCGAGCAGCGATTAAATATTATGGTGACGTCGGTTGCCGCCGTCCAGAGCGCGTTGGCGCTTTTCCGATTTAATCGGAAGATCTTGTTGGAAACGCCCCCGGTGGCTAGATTTATAAACATCTGTGTGTGCGGCGTACGACCGAGCCAGGCAGGCCTGAGCTTAACGTCGTTCATGCCTCCCGCCCCCGAAGCAGTTCGGCACGTGAGGTTCATAGGTAGAGGCCTGCTCTAGAGTTAATGTGTTTCCCGCTCCGGTCGGCTGAGCCGCGATTTGCGCGACAACTGCCGTTTGTCAGGAGGAAACCATGGCTATCTCATTGACTCTTCAGCAATATCTAGACGACAAGCATATCAAGTACGATGTGCTGACCCATGATCGCAAAATGACTTCATCGCAGATTGCAGAAGCGAGCCACGTCCCGGGAGATCGTCTAGCCAAAGCGGTCATTTTAAGCCGAGAAGGTGGTTTTGTGGCTGCTGTCATTCCCGCCTCATGCAAGGTCCGCCTCGATGCTGTGGGAGAACTGATCGACGGGCCCATCTGCCTTTCGACTGAGGATGAAATCGAAGTTCTCTTCCCGGACTGCGATCTTGGAGCTATTCCCGCGGTCGCGCCTGCCTATGGGCTGGATGCCATCGTCGATGAGCGCTTGGGTCAGGTTGACGATGTTTACTTCGAGGGCGGTGACCACTGCAGCTTGATACATCTGTCGGGAGAGCAATTCCGCCAATTGCTGAACCAAGCCCCGCAGGCCAGCATCGCCGAACATGCCTGATACGTGGGCGAGGACATCGATGCATTAACCGTTTTCTGGGCGATGGGTTTATCGGTTCCGTATCCTTCAACGGGATGCGCCGACCCCATTGCCATAACGGTCAACGGCCTGTATAACGCGCGCTTCTGAGCCGCCCGGCGGGGCATGCCGTGGCGGTTCAAAATGCTTTGCAAAAATTAACTCATGGGCTTGTCGTCCAGGCAAAGCGCCCCTCCCAAGACAATCTTGGCCCGTTGGGTCGAGAGCGTGGCCACGCTTTTTGTGTGTGTGCTGTCTACAACGAGGGCCAGCGTCTCCAAAAGGCGCGGGACAGTCCGTGAGTGAACCAGGAGAAGCAAAATGCCCAAGTTGAAGACGAAGTCGAGCGCCAAGAAGCGCTTCAAGTTCACAGGGACTGGCAAGGTCAAAGTTGCCGCCGCCGGTAAGCGCCACGGCATGATCAAGCGTCATGCGAAGTTCATCCGCAATGCGCGTGGAACCATGGTGCTGTGCGAAGCTGACGAAAAAATCGTCAAGAAGTACATGCCGTACAATCGCTGAGCTAGATCTCAGAGATTGCATCCCGAATACTTGAACACTTCTTAGTGGAGCACGACCATGGCACGCGTTAAGCGCGGCGTTACCGCCCACGCCAAACACAAAAAAGTTCTCAATGCAGCCAAAGGCTATCGCGGCCGGCGCAAGAACACGATCCGTATTGCGAAGCAGGCTGTCGAACGCGCCCTGCAGTATCAATATCGCGATCGCAAGAGGAAGAAGCGTACCTTCCGGGCGCTCTGGATCCAGCGTATTAACGCGGCAGTCCGTGAGGCAAGCGCCAACGAGCTGACATACGGTCGATTTATCGACGGCCTGAACAAGGCTGGAATCGAGATCGACCGCAAGGTGTTGGCCGATCTCGCCGTAAAGGACGCGGCAGCCTTCAAGGCGCTGGTAGACCAGGCTTCGGCTGCGGTTGCCAACGCACGAGCTGCCTAAGGCGAGCGACCTGCGATAGTCCGTTAGACTCCGTACCGAGGGTCAAGCCGCATTTTTAGGCTTGGCCGGAGGAGTGGTCGCCGCGACGGAACGCTTCTAAGGAGAGGGCGTCGGTCCGTGGTAAGGCCGCCTCGCCCACCTGATGTTGGCGAATGCGTGGACTAAGGGACATCAGTCATGGCTGAAACCATTGATCTCGAAGAGCTGCAATCGGAGCTCTTGAGCGAAATTGCCGCCGCGAAAGATCTCGGGGCGCTCGAGCAGGTGCGCGTCTCCGCGCTTGGCAAGAGCGGGCGCGTATCCGCCGTGATGAAGCGGTTGGGCTCGCTACCTGCCGAAGAACGCAAGACGTTCGGCGCGGCCGTTAATGCCGTCAAAACGCGCGTGAGCGAGGCTCTGGATAGCCACAAGACGATCCTTGAAAGCGCTGCGTTGGAAGCACGGCTCGCGTCGGAGCAGGCGGACATCACACTTCCTGTCCGCCCCGGTCCGGTCTCGGAAGGGCGCATCCACCCTGTCAGCCATGTTATGGATGAGCTGGCGGAGATCTTCGCCGATATGGGCTTCGCGATCGCCGAAGGTCCTGATATCGAGAGTGATGACTACAACTTCACAAAGCTGAATATTCCGCAGGAGCACCCGGCTCGGCAGGAACACGACACGTTCTATTTCCATCCCGACTCTAACGGCGAGCGTCTGGTGCTGCGCACCCATACGAGCCCGGTCCAGATCCGCACGATGCTGTCGCAAAAACCACCGATCCGGATCATTGCTCCGGGCCGCGTTTATCGTTGCGACAGCGACCAGACACACACACCGATGTTCCACCAGATCGAAGCGCTGGTGATCGACGAGTCGACCCACATGGGGCATCTCAAATGGGTGCTCGAAGAAATGTGCAAAGCCTTCTTCGAGGTCGATGAGGTAAAGATGCGTTTGCGCGCGTCTCACTTCCCGTTCACGGAGCCGTCCGCCGAGATCGATATCGGTGCGGAAGCGATCGGCAAGCCGGGTCAATGGCTTGAAATCGGTGGCTGCGGCATGGTCCATCCCAACGTGCTGGTGAACTGCGGTCTGGATCCGCAACGCTACCAAGGGTTCGCCTTCGGCATGGGCATCGATCGCATGGCGATGCTGAAATACGGCATCCCCGACCTGCGTGCATTCTTCTCAGCGGATCTGCGCTGGCTGCGCCATTATGGATTTTCCATGCTGGACGTACCGACGCTCGCCGGTGGCCTGTCGTCGTGAGACAGGCTCTGGACCACCGATCCGCCACGACACAACAATGTCGTTAGGTTTGGATGATGCCGGCGCTGATAAATATGTCCGCGTCCGTCATCATGGCGATAGCTTTGTCTATCGCCATGATCGTCATGGCGATCCTGACGTGGTTTTTTCACGACACCAAGCATCGCGATCTCGACGATTGGATCCAGTACGGATTCAGCGGCGACACGTTGCGTCACGTGCTCATCTACTACCGGTCGATGGGCATCTCGATGCTCGTCTTCTACATTCTGTTCGTCGTCAGCTGCCTGTTTCTGCAGTCCGATGGAATCGGCCTTTTTGTCGACAGCGACAACAATCCGATTTCGGCAGGTCCGATTGGCGCGGCGCTGTTTGGCCTCGACCTTGTCTTGCGGGGCGGTTTCTTCGACATCATGGAGCACTTCGAGATATCGGTAACACCGATACTCATGGATCGCTCCAACCAATGGTTCGTAATTTATTGCTTCGTTTTCCGAATTTACTACGGCTTGACGCTCATTCGCATCGCGCTGTCCTTCGTATGGATCTGGGCACGGATGCGCCGCGTACGCAGGACACTGTACGGAGAGGTGCGACAGCCGCGGGAAAGATCGAAACGTCATGGCTTTCGGTTGAGGCTGCGCGAGCGCTTGGGCGGCCGGAAAGAAAGCGAAGACAACTGAAAAGTGCTATGACACCAAGTGGTGACTGGGAAAGGCAACCGGCATGAAGTTCACGCTCTCCTGGCTCAAAGATCATCTTGAGACAGACGCATCGCTGGATCAGATTTCCACGACACTCTCGGCAATCGGCCTGGAGGTTGATGGCATTGAGAATCTGGGCGAACAGCTCGGTGCCTTCCGCATTGCCAAGGTGCTTGAAGCAAAGCCGCACCCCGATGCGGATCGCCTGCAAGTGCTGCAAGTTGAAACCGAACCTGGCAAGCCACCTCTTGAGGTCGTTTGCGGCGCGCCCAACGCGCGCGCTGGCATGCTCGGCGTGTTTGCGCCCATCGGAACTTACGTGCCGGGCTCGGGCATTACGTTGGAGAAACGGCCCGTCCGCGGTGTCGTGTCCAATGGCATGATGTGCTCCGCAGCCGAGATGGAGCTATCCGACGATAGCGAAGGCATCATCGAGGTGAGCGAGGAATTCGCGGGTCAAGTCGGAACAGCTTATGTCGCGGCGCTGGGCCTGGACGATCCGGTTATCGAGGTTGGTTTAACGCCGAACCGGCCTGACTGCACCGGCGTTCGCGGGATTGCGCGCGATCTGGCTGCCGCTGGATTAGGCGAGCTCAAGCCTGAGCCCAAGCCTGAGCCCAAGCTGGGGGGCGTCGAGGGTGATTATGATTGCCCCGTCGCAATCGATCTCGAGTTCTCTGAGGCCGACGCAGATGCCTGCCCGGTATTCGCCGGTCGCTACGTGCGCGGCGTCAGCAATGGC
This sequence comes from Filomicrobium sp., assembly GCF_025698805.1. Lineage (NCBI taxonomy): Bacteria > Pseudomonadati > Pseudomonadota > Alphaproteobacteria > Hyphomicrobiales > Hyphomicrobiaceae > Filomicrobium > Filomicrobium sp. The sequence continues at coordinate 220,710 of NZ_JAILWT010000001.1, read as the reverse complement.
CCGTCGCCTCAGTGGCTGCAAAACCGGCTGAAGTCGGTCGGCTTGCGTCCGATCAATGCCTTGGTCGATGTCACCAACTACATCTCATACGATCGCGGTCGGCCATTGCACGTCTACGATGCCGATAAACTGACAGGCGGTGTTCGCGCCCGTCTCGGCCGCGAGGGCGAGAGCTTCCTCGGTCTGGACGGGAAGACCTATGTGGTTGATGACACCATGTGCGTGATTGCCGACGACAAGGGGCCGTTAGGTTTGGGTGGCATTATGGGTGGCGAAGATACCGGCTGCACCGAAGCGACGCAAAACGTGCTGATTGAAAGCGCGTGGTTCGATCCCTTGCGGACAGCCGCGACGGGCCGCAAGACCGGTCTCGTAACAGATGCGCGCTATCGCTTCGAGCGGGGTGTCGACCCCGCGTCCGTCCTGCCCGGCCTCGACCTGGCAACCGACATGATCCTCAAATTGGCAGGCGGTACTCCGTCACGTGCCAACGTGGCAGGAAAGCCGCCGGAACCCGACGTTAAGATTCAGTTCGAGACAGCGCGCGTTGCTAAGTTGACAGGGTTGGAGCTCTCCGATGCTGCGATCAAAGCGATCTTGGATGCGCTAGGCTGCGAGGTCTCGGGCAAGGGCGGCAAGCTGACCGTAAAAGTCCCGTCCTGGCGTCCTGACATCTTCGGTCCCGCAGATCTCGTCGAAGAGGTTGTCCGCATCGCCGGTATCGATACCGTGCCGTCGACACCGCTTCCGCGCATGCACGGCGTTGCTCGCCCGGTATTGACCAGCAACCAGTCTCGCGTCCGCCGCACACGGCGCACGCTCGCTGGCCGTGGGCTCACAGAGGCCATAACCTGGTCCTTCATCACGAAGGAAGAGGCCGAAGCCTTCGGCGGCGGTGATGAAACGCTGACATTGGCCAATCCGATTTCGGTCGAGATGTCGGTCATGCGCCCAAGCTTGCTTCCCGGGTTGCTTGCTGCTGCGCAGCGCAACCGCAATCGCGGCAATCCCGATCTGGCGCTCTTTGAGTTGGGCCAGGCCTATGCCGGACCTAAGCCTGATGAACAGATGCTTATTGCGGCAGGCGTGCGCTCGGGAACGGCACGACTGATCGGCGGAGGACGGCACTGGGACGGCGCGGCAAAGCCAGCTGGTGTGTTCGACGCTAAGGAAGATGTCGCCTCTGTCCTTGCAAACCTCGGGTTGGACGTCACAAAGGTGCAGGTCACGCGGGACGCGCCCGCGTGGTATCACCCTGGCCGTTCAGGTGTATTCCGGTTGGGACCAAAGGTCGTGCTTGCCCACTTCGGTGAGCTTCATCCGGGCCTGCTCAAGGGGCTCGATGTTGAAGCGCCTCTGGCGGCCTTCGAGTTATTCCTCGATCGCCTGCCACCGGAAAAGAAGCGCTCGGGCCTGACGCGTCCGCCCCTGGCGACGGCTGATCTGATGCCCGTACGGCGCGATTTCGCGTTCGTACTTAACGCAGACGTTGCTGCGGGAGATGTGGTACGCGCTGCGCAAGGTGCCGATAAGAAGCTGATAACGAGCGTCAACGTATTCGATGTCTTCGAAGGTGGAAATCTAGCGGCAGAAGGTAAGAAGTCTCTCGCAATCGAGGTGACACTTCAGCCGATGGATGCAACGCTTACGGATAAGGAAATCGAAGTGGTCGCCGAAAAGGTTATCGCGGCGGTCGGAAAGGCAACGGGCGGAGAGATCCGCGGCTAGAGGGGAAGGTATCGATGAACGAGACGGCAATCGCCACCTCCGGTGATCCAACCGAACCTATGATCGTGCCGGGCCCCTCCGACAAGCACCGCATCGTCGTTGTTGGCGGTGGTGCGGGCGGCCTCGAACTCGTCACGGGGTTAGGCCGCAAACTCGGCAAGCGTGGCCGGGCTGACATTACGTTGCTAGATCGTGCGCGAACCCACGTATGGAAACCACTGCTGCACGAGATCGCCGCTGGCAGCATGGACATTTCACGCCACGAACTCGATTACCTCGCGCACGCGCACTGGCACGGCTTCCGCTACCGCTACGGTGAGCTGACCGGCCTCGATCGCGAGAAGAAGCTGGTTTACTGCAGCGCCACGTATGATGAAGACGGCCGCCAGATCACGCCAGCCCGTGGCTTCGGCTACGATACGCTTGTGATCGCCATCGGCTCCGTGTCGAATGACTTCGGAACCGAAGGTGTGGCGGAGCACGCCATCATGCTCGACACCAAGGAGCAGGCGGTGCGCTTTAACCGGCGTCTCGTCAACGCGTGTTTCCGCGCCAACGCGCAGCCGGGCCCCGTTGAGCCGGGCCAGCTCCACGTCGCGATCATCGGCGCTGGCGCTACCGGGACGGAACTTGCTGCCGAGCTTCATCACACTGCGCGTGGTGTCGTCGCCTTTGGCATGGATCGCATTGACCCGGAAAAGGACATCAAGATCACTTTGATCGAGGCGGCACCGCGCATTCTGCCGGCGTTGCCGGAACGCTTATCGTCGGCGACGACGAAGATCCTCGAAAAGCTCGGGGTGGAAGTCCGCGCGAACGCGAGGGTGACCTCCGTTAGCGAAAAAGGCGTGTTGCTGCAGACAGGCGAGTTCATTCCGTCGGCGCTTGTCGTCTGGGCAGCAGGCGTGAAAGGCCCGAACGTGTTGGCAGATCTCGATGGCCTTGAAGTCAGCCGCTCAAACCAACTCGTGGTCAAGCCAACCCTTCAGACGACGCGGGATGACGACATTTTCGTCATTGGCGATGCCGCGTATCTCGTGCCGGAAGGAAAGACAACGCCGATCCCACCGCGCGCGCAGGCGGCGCACCAGGAAGCCTCGCACGTCTTGCGTCAGATCCAGAGGCAAATGAAGGGCGAACCTCTGCGTCCCTTCAAATATCAGGACTTCGGTTCACTAGTCTCTCTAGGTGAATATTCGACCGTCGGCAGCCTGATGGGATTTGTTTCTGGCCGCAGCATGTGGATCGAGGGGTTCTTCGCCAAGGTGATGTATCGCTCGCTATACAAGATGCATCAGTGGGCACTGCACGGCCCCTGGAAGGTCATGCTCGATACGCTGTCGCGCACCATCACACGGCGTACCGAACCCGAGGTGAAACTTCACTGACAACGACAAATGGCCGTTGTCAGTGAATGCGAGCTGCTGATCCCGTGCTTCTTAGGGATCAGTGGTGGTGCGAATGATTGTGGCCGGAGGCGCCAGCCTCAATCTTGACCTCGACCTGAACATCGCCCTGTTTCTCGAACGTGAGGGTCATCGGAAACGATTGGCCCTCTTCGAGTTTTGATTTCAACCCCATGAGCATGACGTGCATGCCGAGCGGTTTGAGTTCGGCTTCGCCATCGGCGGGAACGGGAATGCCGTCCTTAAGCGGCAGCATCTTCGCGACGCCGCCTTCGTCAACGCTTTCATGCAGTTCCGTGCGTTCCGCGATGTCGGCTTTTGCCGATACCAACCGGTCTGCAGCCTTACCCGTGTTCTCGATCTTGAAATACGCTGCGCTGTTTTTGGTTTCACCGATCGACGGTCGCGCCCAAGGATGGTCGATCTTCAACGCGCCGGCCTCGTAGTCATGGGCAACCGCGATACCGGCCAGGGCGGAAGCCGCCAGCGTAGCGATCGCAAGCAATCGGAGTTTTTTCATCGAAGGCTCCTGTTGAAAGTCTCGTGCCCCGTTGCATTGGACCGCAACAACACTGGAGGCACTCGGGCATTCAAGATCCCGCGTGCCTCCAGGTAGAAACGGCGTTCACATCAAGCGGCAAAAGCCAGTTGTGCCTTCTCCATCGCCTGCGCCGGGCGTTCGGTAATATAGAAGTCCCCAAGAACGAGAACGTCCATTTCCGTTCGGAGGTAACAAGAGATGGCTTCTTTCGGCGTGTTCACAATCGGCTCTTGACGATTGAAACTGGTATTTAGAACGACCGGAACGCCCGTCAACTTCGCATACTGTTCAATGAGCGCGTAGTAGCGGGGGTTAGCCGTCCGTTCTACGGTCTGGAGCCGTCCCGTGCCATCGACGTGTGCCGCAGCTGGAATAACATCGACCTTGTTCGGGCGGAGTCGCGGTGCCATCGTCATGAACGGGTCAGCCTGATCGAACTCGAAGTATTCGCTGACCTTCTCGACGAGCACTGCCGGAGCAAATGGCCGGAACGCCTCGCGGTGTTTGATGCGCGCGTTGATCAGATCCTTGATCTTCAGGCTGCGCGCGTCTGACAAGATCGAGCGATTGCCGAGTGCGCGCGGGCCGATTTCTGCGCGCCCCTGGAACCAGCCGACGATCCGGCTGGCGGCGAGATCTTGCGCGACCGTGCGGAGCAAGTCCGACTCGCTGAGGCGCTTATAAGGTAGTCCCGCAGCATTAAGGGCTTCAATGATCTGATCGTCAGTGAACTGGATGCCGAAGAACGGATGGTTCATCGTATACTCCCGGCGATGGCCGAGGGTTTGATGGTGATAGTAGAGCGTGGAACCCAGGCAAACGCCCGAATCCGAAGCGATGGGTGGCACCCAAACGTTTTCATAATCAGTGTCGCGCAGAATCCGAGCATTCGCGACGCAGTTCAAAGCGACACCGCCCGACAACACCAGATTGCGCGACGGATGCCGCCGCGAGAGCTCCCGCACGATGTGGATGATGGCTTCTTCCACGACCGCCTGCAGAGCAAACGCGAGATCGCGGTGATGGTCCGTTAATGGATCTTCGCGACGGCGCGCTGGTCCAAACAAGCCGACGAACTTTTCCGCAAACGGCCGCATGAAGCCATGCGTATCATAGCCGATGTAGTCGCGGTTGATCGCGATCCGCCCACCGTCGAGCAAGCGCACGACATCCCGGAACTTATCGAGATATGTAGGACCGCCACAAGCCGCCAGGGCCATGACTGTGCCTTCTTCGAATACCTTGAAACCGAGATGCTCCGTGACGCACGAATAGAGCATGCCGAGGGAATCGAAGAAATCGTCCTGCCATAGCTTTTCGATACGGTTACCTTTGCCGGCATAGGCGCTGGTCGCGGATTCGTCACCGTAGCCATCCATAATGAGAATGGTGGCTTCTTCGAAAGGCGAAACGAAAAATACGGCAGCGTGAGCGTTATGGTGATTGATCTGCACGAGCCGTGGCAAATTCTGGAAACCGTAGCGCCGTCCGAGCGCTGTTTTGAGCCGGAGCGGCATGTTCGCAGCGCCGAGCGCTGTTGTCTTACGCGCTTCAGGCCAAAGCAGATTGAGGCTATGAGGGAGCTTACGCGTAAGAATGCGTCCGATCGTGCGCCGATAGGAATTCATATTCCACGGAACGGTAATGACGTCGATGTCGGAGAGCTTGAGCCCGTAACCGTCAAACGCTGCAGCCAGGGCCTGTTGCGGGAAGCGCTTGGTGTGTTTCTCTCGATTGAAGCGCTCTTCCTCGTAAACAACGAGAGGCATCCCGTCGCGCAGGATCGCCACGCCGGTATCATGCGTTTCTGTAGTTATTCCGAGTATATGCACACGTAATCATCCCAACTATTATTCAACGCCCCAATCAGCACGTTCCGCGATATGGTTCAGCGAGACGAGCCCTCACATTTCGCCTGCGGATGCGCCGCAAGGCGCCAGCTAGAAGTAACTTGCTGGGAATTCGACTGGCGTACCGGGGGAATGCAAGCCAGCCGCTGCTTAATTGCCTAAACGAAACCTTTTTTCAACCATGCCAATAGGTTTCAGAATTTAGATCTAGCTAAAGATGAGATGAAATATTGCGGGAATAAGGCGTAGACAGTAGGTCTGGAACGACTTTTTCGTTGAAGTCTCAGAACCTGCGCTAAAATGTAGCTCACCAGTTTTCTTGGTCGATATTTGAATAACGGCAGCGGCGAGGGGTTAACGATGATACTTTCGTTTACCCCTCGAAAATGCGGTGCTCAGCCCCCCAATTGTCTCAAAAGATCGATCGTTGGGTAGCTATCGGCGGGCAGGTTGAACTTCAACTGCATTTCTTTCACCGCTGCGCGCGTCTTGGCTCCGAGAATGCCGTCGATTTTACCGACATCATAACCGCGGTCTGTCAGGCTGCTTTGCAGGGCTTTCATTTCCTGACCTGAGAGAGAAGGTATATTGCGATCCTGCCCTTTCATTGGATCCGCGCCGCCAATGCGCGTCGCCAAATAGGCCGCGGTCGTGGCGTAGTTGAGCGATTGGTTCCACTCTAGGTAGATATCGAAATTATTATACGCGAGGAAAGCTGGTCCGGTCCGCCCCATCGGGAGCAGGAGCGAAGCAGGCAGATTGTCGTTGGGCAGCGCTTTTCCGTTTGCCAGCTTCACGCCCCAGCCAGCCCACTTTGATCTAGGATGCTTAATAACAAGATCAGCCTCTTGCCACGGCAGATCACGAGCAACGACGACCTCCTGCAGCCAGGGCTCATTAGGTCGCCAGCCGAGATGCTTCATGTACGCTGCCGTCGATCCGATGATGTCCGCATCACTCTTGAACAAGTTGGCATGTCCGTCGCCATCGAAATCGACGGCGTGATTGAGGTAGTGCGTCGGAAGAAACTGCGTCTGACCGAGTTCGCCCGCCCAAGACCCGATCATCTCACCGGGATCCAGATCACCACGGTCGATGATCTTCAGGGCGGAGAGCAACTCCGCGCGGAAAAGTTCGTGCCGTCGGCAGTCATAAGCCAGCGTCGCGAGCGCCTGTAGGACTGGATAATCACCCATGCCCACGCCAAAATCGCTCTCCAGCGCCCAGAATGCGGTGATTACTTCCGCTGGTACGCCGTAGGTAGCTTCCGCGCGTTCGAATGTTTTTCGGTTCGCGGCGATCTTTTTCCGACCGGCTTGTAATCTGTGGTTTGTTGCGAGCTTCTTGGAGAAATCATTGAAAGATTGAGAGAAGAACCCTTGCCGGCGGTCGCGCTTGATAATGCGTTCATCAAGGGACACACCATCCAGAGCCCGCGAAATCGTGCGTTGGGAAACGCCGTTCTGTGCGGCTTCTTGTCGAAATTCTTTCATCCAAGACGAGAAGCTGCCCCGGTTTGTGCAACTTGCCTCCAGCGACCCGACCGGCAGGGCCGCGGCACACAGCAACCCCAAAGCAACTCCGGCCAACGAACGCTGATATCGCATATGAACTCTCCCCGTCTATATGATTGCAAAATGTGGGCGGCGGCACCTCGCCTGATCGCTCAAGATCAGTCAAGTCCACCGAGTGCCTACACGTGCGAGCACGTGGGCCTTCGTGTAGGCAGGTAACCTCGTTTTTGGGTATTAATCGGGCAGGTCGGTAAGCTGCCCCGAGGCGGGGAACGATCAAAAGCATCCGCCTTCATGGGCGGATGCAAAGATCACTCGGACAAGAAACCGGCAGTCACTCAGCGGTTGCGTTTGTCAGAGGCGCCGCCGGTCCACATCGACATCGCGGAAGCCATATTCCGCTGCCACATTTCGGCAGCCTGCATCCACATCTGAAACGGAGCCATCGCCATACCTTCGAACCCACCGGTTCCTGGCATGTTGCCGAAGCCCAAGCCCGACGTGCCGGCGTTCATAGCGCCAGCCTGCATCCGTTGAAGTTGCTCCATGAAATCTGTAGGGGTCGGCATGGCAGCTGTCGGAGAATTAAGCTGCTCCGACCAAGCCTCCATCACCTGATCCATCATCTGGAGCTGCATTTGAGATGCGTTTTGCATCTGCATGCGAGTTGTTTCGATAACGTTGTCCGGCCAGCCCATCGCCCGTGTCGCTTGGGCCATTTGATCGAACACCTTTGTCGAATAACGCTCGTTGGCCGCCGCCATATCATCGCGCCATTGCGCAAGGGCATCGAATGCAGCCTTTGCCGCTTCCCGGGCCTCCTCAGTCAGAGCATGGTTCTTGGATTTAGATGAGCTTGCCATGTGGGGCTCCTTGGCTCGGCCAGAAAACTCTGGGGGATGAGTTCTCTCCGCCGGAAATCAGTCTAAGAAACGAACCAAACCGTAGCGTGCCAGAGGTAGAAACGCGAGCCCCAACTGTCGGGGTCACCCGCAAACTTGCACGTTCTGAAAGATTTCAGGCCTTCAGATCTGCCTCCGGCCACCAATATTAACCATTCGGTAGACCGCATCTCGCGTTCGACAAGGGCAAGAGGCACGGAAAAAAATGGATATGTGGCCTTGGATGCGGCTTCCAATCTGCTTGGCACCGCCACGAAGCCGGTGCTAATGAGCCGCCATGACAGATACATCGTTGATCCGAAACTTCTCGATCATCGCTCACATTGACCACGGCAAGTCCACGTTGTCCGATCGGCTGATTCAGTTGACCGGCGGCCTGACCACGCGCGAGATGAAAGAGCAAATTCTCGACTCGATGGACATCGAGCGTGAACGCGGCATCACAATCAAGGCTCAAACAGTGCGCCTTGATTACAAGCATACCGACGGCAAAACCTATCAGTTGAACCTGATGGACACGCCAGGCCACGTGGACTTCGCTTACGAGGTCTCGCGTTCATTGGCGGCCTGCGAAGGCGCTATTCTGGTCGTCGATGCATCTCAAGGTGTTGAGGCACAAACGCTTGCCAACGTTTATACCGCGCTCGACAACGACCTTGAGATTCTGCCTGTCCTCAACAAGGTCGACCTGCCTGCAGCCGACGTCGATCGGGTTAAGGAGCAGATCGAGGATGTGATTGGACTGGACGCCTCTGATGCGATCCCCATCTCCGCCAAGACCGGTGTGAATGTCGAGGCCGTGCTAGCGGCGGTTGTCGAACGCTTGCCGGCTCCTGAAGGCGATGCGACGAAGCCTCTGAAGGCGATGCTGGTTGACAGCTGGTACGATGCTTATCTCGGCGTCATCGTGTTGGTCCGCGTCATTGAAGGCACGATGAAGAAGGGACAGAAGATCCGTCTAATGTCGACGGGCGCCGTGCATCCGATCGAGCGTGTCGGCGTCTTCCGACCGAAGCAGGAAATGTTAGACCAGCTCGGTCCGGGCGAGATCGGCTTCTTCACCGCAGCGATCAAGGAGGTCGCGGATACCCGAGTTGGTGACACGATCACCGACGACAAACGCCCGTGCGCCGAGCCATTGCCTGGCTTCAAGCCGGCGCAGCCGGTGGTGTTTTGTGGTCTGTTTCCAGTTGACGCTGCTGATTTTGAAGATCTGCGCGACGCCATGGGGCGCCTGCGCCTTAACGATGCCAGCTTCTCATTCGAGGCGGAAAGTTCCGCGGCATTGGGGTTTGGGTTCCGTTGCGGTTTTCTCGGCTTGCTCCACCTGGAGATCATTACCGAGCGATTGGAACGAGAGTTTAACCTCGATCTCATCACCACAGCTCCGTCCGTTGTCTATCAGATCCATATGACCGACGGGACCATGATCGAGATGCATAATCCAGCGGACATGCCGGACCCCGTCCGCATCGACCGGTTGGAGGAGCCCTGGATCAGCGCCACCATCATGGTGCCGGACGAGTACCTCGGTTCGGTTTTGAAACTTTGCCAGGACCGGCGAGGCCGCCAGAAGAACCTGACATATGCCGGCTCGCGGGCCATGCTGGTATACGAACTGCCACTGAACGAGGTCGTTTTCGATTTCTATGATCGCTTAAAGTCTGTCAGCAAGGGGTATGCGTCGTTTGACTATCAAATGATCGGCTATGAAGAGGGCGACCTCGTCAAAATGTCGATCCTGGTCAACGCCGAGCCGGTCGACGCGCTTTCGATTATCGTCCATCGCTCACGGGCCGAGAGCCGCGGCCGCGTCATGTGCGAAAAGCTTAAGGATCTCATTCCGCCACATATGTTCCAGATCCCCGTGCAGGCGGCGATTGGCGGCAGGATTATCGCGAGAGAAACGATCCGCGCTTTGCGCAAAGACGTTATTGCCAAATGTTATGGCGGCGACATCACGCGCAAGCGCAAGCTCCTTGAGAAGCAAAAGGCCGGTAAGAAGAAAATGCGCCAGTTCGGCAAAGTCGAGATTCCGCAGGAAGCTTTCATTGCCGCTCTAAAGATGGACGAAAACTGACGCCGTGAGCATCCGTGTCTAGAAACGGCTAAATGCTCAAAATATCTGAATATAAAACAACCTCGGTATCGTCAGGCAGATACCGAGGTTCATAAGGCAGATGTTCGCGCTAAGATCTCAGTGGTGAACCATTGTCGCTGTATCGAGCCCGTAAAGGGACGCGCGCAGATCGAATTCAATGAGTTTCGCCTGCTTCAGCGAACCGGCGAGCATGTGCACATGGACTTCATTAGCCCCGAGAAGAGCGCCCCTCTGGCGAATTTCCGCGAGGTTGAGAGATGGTGCGTGGTGGGTGGCAAGACCAACGCCAAGCACCGTGCGCTGCCCGCTAATCTCGTCGCGCTTTACGAGCAAGTAGTTTGTCTTCGGAAGTTCTGGGCATTCGATCAGGGAATAGATCGAATGAACATACCGGCTGCCTGAGGCGCCGCGCCAGAAATAGAAATTTTCGCAATGGGCGACAGGTTGGGGAGCAACCTTCGCGGGGCGCGAGCGACGTCCAGCGCGTTTTGCGCGGACTTCAGCCAGCTCGATAATGCGCGCACTCATTACAATACATCCTCGGACCACGCGGTCACAACGACACCAAGGGTAGCGCAACAATAACAAGTTTAGTTTGATTATCGCGCTGAAATAAGGCTAGTGCCTACTCTTTTCAACAATCGGTAAACATCACGTTATCTGCGCAAACCAAATAGCTTGTTCTTAGCGTAACTTGCACGAAAAAACTCCATGGACGGACTTGTCGATGCCATCCGGCGAGAATTTTGCTTGTGCCGATTTCCCGCAACAAGTGTACGAGTGTCAAACCAGCGACCGGGTAAACCGGTTCCACGTAAGATGAAAAAGAATTGTTAAAGAATTCGGGTGTTTGAGCTGTTGTGTTACTGCACTCAATCACAACGGGAAAAGCCGCACCGCTGACATTCCCAGCAACCTTCCAAGCGGACGTATTGGGCCGAGCCGCACCGCGGGCATTGAGCGGGAGTTTGTTGGGCTGAGAAGCCGGAGGGGGCATCGCCCATCTCCGAGCGCGACGTTAGTGTCGCCTTATCAGTGCCCGTTGGACCTTCTGACCCGGCATTCATCAACTGAGCCAGCCCCAGCGAATGTTGCTCCTGATCGCCCGGCATAAAGTCGATACGGCGCATGTGTTCCTCTATGATCTCGCCAATAGCTGCGATGAGGCTAGGCACGTAGCGCCCGCCGATCCAGCGGCCGCCCTGGGGATCGAAGATGGCGGTAAGTTCTTCCGCCACAAAAGATACGTCGCCACCTCTCCGGAAAACAGCACTGATCATCCGGGTCAGTGCCACCATCCAGGCGTAGTGTTCCAGGTTTTTCGAATTGATGAAGATCTCGAACGGCCGACGGCGCCCATCTCGAACGATGTCGTTGATCGTCACATAGAGCGCGTGGTCGCTGCCCGGCCATTTCAACTTATAAGTATAGCCCTGAAGCGCTGGCTCGCGTTCGAGGGGTTTGGCCATGTAATGGACTGCGGCGGCCTTGACCGGGGCCTGTGGTGCCCCGGTCGTGGCAATCGACCCGCTGACTTCGGTCTCGGTTGGTGCTGGCGGTGACTGTTCCACGCTGCGGCTCAAAACGGCACCACGCAATGCGCTGGGCCGGTATGTCGTGCAGCCCTTAAGCCCCAGCTCATAGGCTATCGAATAAACATCGCTGAAGGCTTCGAACGTCATCTCCGCGGGGCAATTGATGGTTTTTGAGATAGAGCTGTCGACATGGCGCTGGATGGCAGCCTGCATTTCCAGATGTGTTCTCGGAGTCAACTGGTCGGCACGTACGAAATAGTCCGGAAGCCCTACATCCTCGCCGAATTGGCGCCGGAAGACAGCGTGGGCGTAGTCTTCGATGGTTTCGCTGCGGGTCCCGCCATGCCGGTCAAGCACATTGCGCTGGTAGATAAAATCGAACACCGGCTCGATGCCGCTCGAAACGTTCCCAGCGAGCAATGAAATCGTACCGGTTGGTGCCACCGATGTCAGGCAGCCATTCCGTAGGCCGTGAGCTTCAATCCCGCGTTTGATATCGTCAGGGAGCCCGATGATGTTGGGGCTTTGTAGGAGCGCCTTCGCATCGCAAAGTGGAAACGATCCGCGTTCTCGGGCCAAATTAACGCTCGTGCGATAGGCCGTAACCTCGATGGTCCGCAGCCAGCTTTCGGCCAGTTTCAGGGCGCGCGTACTGCCGTAGGTCTCTCGGCACATGATCAGCGCGTCGGCAAGCCCAGTAACGCCAAGGCCCATGCGCCGCTTCGCCTTCGCCTCCTGCTTTTGGGCGGTCAGGGGATAGCGGGTAACATCGATCATGTTGTCGAGGAAGCGCACCGCGACAGCAACGCGTTCTTGCAGACTATCGATGTCGAGATGGGCGTCTGCCGTGAACGGATCGCGGATGAACTGCGTCAGGTTCAAAGAGCCAAGCAGGCATGCGCCGAATGGCGGCAGCGGCTGCTCACCGCAAGGGTTCGTCGCCCGGATCGTCTCGCAATAGGAAAGGTTGTTCCGTGCGTTGACGCGATCAATGAAAATGACGCCCGGTTCGGCTTGAGTGTACGTGGCGCGCATAATGCGCTGCCACAGGTCCCGCGCCGGTAGGCGTCGGTAAACCTTCCCGTCAAAAACCAGATCCCACTCTGCATCGTCAGCGACAGCCTGCATGAGTTTGTCACTGACCAGAACCGACAAATTGAAGTTTGTCAGGCGCCCAGCTGTGGACTTTGCTTCGATAAAGTCTTCGATGTCGGGGTGATCATCACGCAGCGTTGCCATCATTGCGCCGCGACGGGCCCCAGCTGACATGATCGTCCGGCACATGGCGTCCCAGACTTCCATAAAACTCACCGGACCTGAGGCGTCTGCGCCGATGCTTTTGACAAGCGCCCCCTTGGGTCGGAGCGTTGAGAAATCGACGCCGATGCCGCCACCCATTTGCATGGTGAGCGCACCATCTCTGACGCTATCAAAGATGCCCCTGAGATCGTCGGGCACCGTGCCCATGACAAAGCAGTTGAAAAGCGTGACCTCGCGTTGCGATCCTGCACCCGCGAGGATGCGTCCAGCTGGCAGAAAGCCGAAGTCGGCGAGCGCCTCAAAGTAGCGCTTCTCCCAGCGTTGGCGCTGCTGCGCACCGCCCTTTTCGACGGACGCTGCCGCGCGAGCTACCCGCGCAAAGGTATCGGCGAGCGATTTGTCGACCGCTGCGCCGTCCGCATCCATCAGACGGTATTTGCCGTTCCAGATCGCTTCGGCGATTGCTGCAAAAAAACCCGGTGTCTTGGCGTGAGGCATCGGTTTTTACTGTCGGTCCAACTCATATAGCGTGCGACCGAAACAGCCGCGCGAGAACTCCCGTTAAAATAAGGTCGCTCTGTACGCGCGTCAATAAATGTTCTCTAAATATTCTTATTTTGTTTCTGCTGTGGTTGGATTTGGGATAGGCGGTGGCGTAGCGCTTTCAGCCGCTTCAGCCATCAGCCGCTCCGATGCTGTTTCAATGTCGGAGATAAGCCGTTGACGAAACTCGGAGCGTGGGAGGCCCGGCGGAATAGGGTCTAAAATCTCCACAATGATTGTGCCGGGATACCGGATCATAGAGCGGCGGGGCCAGTACAGGCCGGAGTTGAGCGCCAAGGGAACACAAGGAAGGTCCAGGCCGTCGTAAAGTGCCAGAGCCCCCGGCTTGTAGTCAGGCGCAGCTCCCGGTGCGCGACGTGTTCCTTCGGGAAAAATAACGATCTCCCGCCCCTCTTCGGCGCGGGCTTTGGCATCCCGGATCATCTGGCGTAATGCCGCCGGGCCGCGCTCGCGCTGTATGAGGACGTGTTCGAACTTGCGGGAAAACCACCCGTAAAGTGGGATATTGCCGAGTTCCGCCTTCATTACCATCGCGGGGTCGCGAAACAATGGGATCAGCGCGAAGGTATCCCACGCAGATTGATGCTTGGCGCAAACAAGGACAGGCCCGGACGGCAGGCGTTCGAGCCCCCGCACTTCGAGCTTGGTTCCGACAATCACCCGCATCCACCAGAGGGAAGCGCGCGCATGCGCTTTCAGGCCCATCATCGCCCATCGGCGCGGGCCGAAGAGCAGCGGTGAGCCCAGAATGAGGAACACAGCAGTGTTCAGGTAGAACACCCCGGTAAACAGGATCGATCGGAACATGAGAGAACCGGTTTAGATTTTGGCGGGAGTTTCAGGCTGGCTCTGAGCGACAGAGCCATCCTCCCATCCTGAAAGGACACGTGTAACCGCAAGGCGCATCGCGGCCGGGATTAATTTGACGTATTCGGAAAGCAGGACGCGCGCGGTACGCGGGTTAAGCCACCACTCGTTCTGCTGCAAGCTTTTCGGCATGACTCGGTGCGCCAGCAACGTGACATTCGGAAGTTCGCGCGACAACTCAAGCAGGCTGCGTGGCATGTGATAGCTGGCTGTCACTATGATCAGCGAAGTGTATCCGCGCGCGCGCGTCCAGCCTGCAGTTTCTTCGGCGTTGCCCTTGGTATTGAGCGCCTCGTAGCCAAGATCGACGCAACAGTCGAGTTCCTCCTCGGTCAGCCCGCTCAGTCGGCCGATGTCGCGGCTGCCCGTCTTCGGATTGACGCCGGTGATCAGCAGACGGCCGGCCCGGCCTTGGCGCAATAGCTTCGCCGCTTCGCGAATGCGGGATTCACCGCCAGTCAGCACCACGATGGCATCGGCCTTTTGATTGTCTGGCTCCGGGTCGCGCATCACGATGCTGGCAAACAACACGAAGCCGAACACGACGAGCCCCGCGCTCATCGCAAACAACCCGATTAGCCATTTCAACCCGCGGGTCATTCTGTCAGGCCACCTGCAAATCGAAAGCGCCCAGTGATGATGCCAAACAACAATCGGGCCCGGTCGTCTGAAGACCCGGGTCCATTCGGTTCATTGACTTCGCTCTTGGGCGTCGCCCCTTATCCCCCGAAACGTGCCGAGCCTGCAACCGCCCCGTCCCGCCACGCTTCTGAGTGCCAGAATACGAAGCTGGCAGTGTTGCGGCAAGCACGCGCGCTCCGGCGTTACTAATCGTTGCGGCTGTTGAGAATGCGATAGACCCCGAAACGTGACGTCAGCATGCAAAGCGCGGCAATCACGACGATGACGATGCCTAACAGAACGTAACCAGCAGCATCGAGCGTGCCGGTGCCGATCAGCCGGTTGAGTTCCACCATGGTCATGGAGCCGCCGCCCAAGAGCAGCGTCACGATGGGCATCAGCAAAAACACGAGCATGGCGCACCCGGCGCCAACGACGCCGGCACGAATGCCCAGACGAAGGAAGTGCTTTTCAAACTCACGCGCGATAAAGCCGTCGGTAGCGCCAACAAAGTGAAGAACTTCGACAATCTCCCTGTTTGAAGCCATGGCGCTGCGCGTTGCTGAGACAATGATCGCTGTCGTGGCGGCGGCAACAAGAAGCAGGATGGCGATCCCGCCAAGAGCCAGAGAGCGAGTCACCGTCCGGATCTGTGTCTGCCACTGGC
Source organism: Filomicrobium sp. (assembly GCF_025698805.1). Taxonomy (NCBI): domain Bacteria; kingdom Pseudomonadati; phylum Pseudomonadota; class Alphaproteobacteria; order Hyphomicrobiales; family Hyphomicrobiaceae; genus Filomicrobium; species Filomicrobium sp. The sequence goes on along the minus strand of NZ_JAILWT010000001.1, from coordinate 205,154 downwards.
GATGGTCGTCGAGTGTGACGCCTGTGAACCGCGTCTGGAGTTCGCGCGATAGGGCTTCAAAGTTGGGTGGAGCGCCGCGATTCAGTTCGACAGCGATGAGCCTTGGCACGGGCAGGGATTCCAGTGCGTCGGACTTTCCAAGCCAGGGCTCAAGCAAATGTGTTGCGTTATCAAGGCTCAATACCGTGGCGGCTGCGATACCCTGCTGAGCACGTAGATAAGCAGCCACGTCATCCACGACCTTGTTGATGTCGCTGCCCTCGCGGGGCTCTACCTGAACGGTAACTTCGCTGGCGACATCACGCAGCCATGCATCCGCAGATTGATTGATCATGTAAACGGCACCTGCTGTCAGGCACGCAAGGAAGCACATGATCGTAATAACGAGATTGAGTGAGCTACCCGTCACCGACCCGGCGGGTACGACAGCACCCTGGCCGCCGTTCTTATCGATCCGGATACTGCGCGACGGACCGCCGGACGGTTCGCGGCGTCGCTGCGGTATGAGGCGTGGCCGCGCCGTCCGTGTGGGCGGACCTGTCACGACATCATCCAGCGCGTCAGCGTCCGAGAACCGCTGACGAGCCGGTCGGCCTCCTGTGGTGTCAAACGATCCTGACATGACCGTCGTGCAATTCCAATCTTGGCGCCTTGAACTGGCGCATGAGTTGATGGTCGTGCGTTGCAATCACGACCGATGTCCCAAGCCGGTTGAGTTCGATAAAAAGCCGCAGAAGCCGGCGGGCCATCTGCGGGTCGACGTTACCCGTCGGTTCGTCGGCCAGAAGCAGTTCCGGCTTGCCGATGACGGCGCGGGCAATAGCGGCACGCTGCTTTTCACCGCCCGACAGAATCGAGGGATAGGCATGCATGCGATCGCCGAGCCCGACCCATTGCAAAAGATCCGTCACGTCCTCGCGATAATCGTCGATCCGTTTGCCGACGACGCGCAAAGGAAGTGCGATATTTTCCCAGGTGGTCAAGTGATCGAGCAGACGAAAATCCTGAAACACGATGCCGATGCGGCGCCGATGTTGCGCGCGCTTGGCTGTCGTAATCTTACTGACATCCTGGCCGAAAAGATGAATTTGACCCCGCGTCGGATGGATGGACATGAACAGGAGCCGCAATAGGGAAGACTTCCCGGCGCCGGAAGGACCAGTGAGGAAGTGGAACGAACCTGGACGCAGGTGAAAATTGACGTCCGTCAGGATGTCAGGTCCACGATCATAGCGCAAAGCAACATTGTTCAGTCGGATCACGTGCTGTGCTCAGTCAGTTCTGCAAGAAGGTTGCATGCATTGAAAAGGCTTGGCGCAAGGCGCGCCAGACTAGGCTAGCGTTCAATCAAGGAGGAATGTGGCCACCTCGTGTACGCAAGTGTTAATGTGGGCCCCCATTGTGTACGCAATTGCGTGACTATCATATTCCGTCGATACCTAGAGACTGGATAGAAGCGAACCGCAGGTCTGTGCAACAGCCCAGACCACAGTTTCTGAAGACAAGGCAACGAGAAAATGAGCCAACCCACGTCCGCGACCAAAAACCAGACGGCCACTAATCTCGAGGTTGTCTTCACCTCTGACCAAATTGCAACCCGCCTTCAGTCGCTTGCGGTGGAAATTGCCGCGCGCAAGCTTGAAAATCTAATCGTCGTCGCGGTTTTGAAAGGCAGTTTCGTTTTTGCGGCTGACCTGATCCGCGCTTTAAACGCCGTCGGCATTGAGCCGGAAGTCGATTTCATAACCCTGTCGAGCTATCGCAAGAGCAAGGTTTCATCGGGCACCGTTGACATCCTGCGTGACGTAGAATTGGACGTTCGCGGACGCAATGTTCTGATTGTCGACGACGTCCTGGATTCCGGTCGCACGCTGGCGTTCGCGAAAGACCTGATGAGTGCGCGCGCCGCGCGCAATATTCTGACCTGTGTTCTGTTGGAAAAGCTCATTCCCAGGGCCGTGCAACTCGAGGTCGATTTTCGCGCTTTCCAGTGTCCCAACGAATTTGTCGTCGGCTACGGTATGGATCTAGCGCATCGCTACCGTGAACTTCCCTATGTCGCCAGGATGGCAGGTGGATGAAGCTGGCGCGCGCCCTGGTGCCCTATCCCATATGGTAAATATTAGCGTCCTGAGGTGTCCGAAGATGCAGATCCTGTTGGCCGACGACGACACCGCGACGCTAAATTTTTTAAAGCACGCGCTTCAGGGTGATGGCCACGATGTATCGGTAGCTGAGGATGGCAACGTAGCGCTCGAACAACTTACAACGCCCGGTGCGACCTTCGCATTGCTGATCGCGGATGTTGATATGCCTGGCTTGGACGGGATCACATTATGCCAGCGTGCTGCTACTATCGCAGCCGATATGCCGATCCTCTTGATGTCGGCGCATCACGCAGAATTGGAACGCGTTAACGGATTGAGCAACGCACGTTACGAGTTTTTACTCAAACCGTTTGCGCTTGAGGATATGCGTGCTGCCGTCCAGCGGCTCTTAAGCTGATAGATTGAGCCGCGCAAAGCCAAACCCGCTCCCGGCCCATCCATTTCTAGCCGCCGGTCACGCTCATATGTCGTGATACGGCTGGGCGTTTTGTGCGCCGGTCGATAATGAAATCATGCCCCTTCGGTTTGCGCGCGATGGCTTCGTCGATAGCTGCGCTGAGGACGTCATTGTCATCGCTGGCCCGTAGCGGCGCGCGAAGATCTGCCGCGTCGTCCTGTCCTAAGCACATATAGAGCGTGCCCGTGCAGGTCAGACGTACGCGGTTGCAGCTTTCGCAAAAATTGTGCGTCATCGGAGTGATAAAACCGAGCCGCCCACCGGTTTCCTCGACAGCGACGTAGCGAGCCGGGCCGCCAGTCTTGTAGGGGATGTCATGCATCGTCCAGCGGTCCATGAGCTGAGCGCGTACGAGTGAAAGCGGCAAGTATTGGTCCGTGCGATCGCCTTCGATATCGCCCATTGGCATCGTTTCGATGAGCGTGAGGTCGGCACCACGGCCATGCGCGAACCGCATCAGATCGTCGATCTCTTCGTCGTTGACGCCTTTCAGGGCGACCGCATTGATCTTGATCTTGATCCCGGCGCGTTCCGCGGCGGTGATACCTTTCAAGACCGTTTCTAAGTCCCCCCAGCGGGTGATGGCCTTGAACTTGTCCGGGCTCAGCGTATCGAGTGAAACGTTGATCCGGCGCACGCCGCAGTCATAAAGCTCAGTCGCGAATTTAGCGAGCTGGCTACCGTTGGTTGTCAGGGTCAATTCTTCGAGGTCGCCTGCGTCCAGATGGCGTGACAAAGCTCGAAACAACCACATGATGTTCTTACGGACCAAGGGTTCGCCACCTGTGATCCGAAGCTTGCGGACACCCTTCGATACAAATGCGGAGCACAGCCGGTCGAGTTCTTCGAGCGTCAGCAAATCCTTCTTCGGCAAAAACGTCATATGCTCCGACATGCAATAGACACATCGGAAGTCGCAACGGTCTGTAACCGAGACGCGCAAGTAGGAGACGTGACGACCGAAGGGGTCGATCATCGGCGCAGTTTTTTCAAGCGCGGGCACATGCTGATTGTGACTTTCGGCAGCCATCTTGAGATATTTCTTCCCCTACTTGCCGATCCGGCGCATGATTTTGATCCTAGATTGAACGCATCCAGCGAGCACGATCGGCGATCCAATTGGCCGTTTGCTATATGGTCAGCGCAGAATGTCAGAAGCAGGGTCTGCGCACCGTTTAGGCGACCGTACCTCAGCCTATCGGTGCACGCCGCAAGTGCAAGCCTCAGCATGAATGCGCTGCAGCAATGTGAAAATGCAAATTTGCGCGTTCAATTGATAAATTTACCAGACCTTAGAATACGACGTAAAAAACAGCAAACAGAGCATAATTTATGCATGCTGTGATGCGAGATAGCTTTGAAAAATCAGTGCTTTGGTTCCTGGCATACCAATGAATCTGCCTTGCAGATCGGCATATTTCGTCGCAGTCTGAAGCGGAATTGTTCACACACCTAATGCAGGCGCAAGGGAGGGGTCGCGTTGGTCGCGAAACCGCTGCCCAGGGATAGGCAACAAGATTTCGCAGACAGATCCGAGGAGGACCTGCGAGCCGATCTGTACCGGCTCATATGTGCATACTTGACGCAAACAGTCAAGAAATCAGAACTTCAGCACGCAGCACAACTGACTGGCGACGAGAGCCCATTAGGTCAGGCAATATCAAAGTTTGCTAAGGCGGCTGCTGCGACGGATGAAGTCGCCGCCGATGACGACTTCCACGACTTGTTTATCGGTCTTGGTCGCGGCGTACTGGTTCCATTCGCCTCCTACTATTTGACCGGCTTTCTACATGAAAAGCCACTTGCCAGACTGCGTCTGGATATGGCTGCGCTCGGCATCGAGCGCGATCCGTCGGTCAAGGAGCCGGAGGACCATATCGCGAGTGTCCTCGAAATTATGGCAGGTCTCGTCGACGGATCGCTCGTAGGTCCAGTCGACTTGGAGCGCCAGCGGAAATTCTTCGAAACGCATGTGGCGTCTTGGGCACCATATTTCTTCAAGGATCTCTCTGAGACAGATCAGTCTTCGTTCTATGCCGCCCTGGGCCGCATAGGCGTCGAGTTTATGGAGATTGAAAAACGCGCGTTTGAGTACGTCTAACGCGCTTTTTCCTAAGGCCGAAGCTGACCAGTGTCTCTGCAGCTTCAACCCTGATGCCTCTGGGCGTCGAGAGGCACGCAATGCACGAAGGAGGCCCGGTTGTCGGACCGGGCAAAAGGAGGAGCGGACGATGCAAAATGACAAGAAGGCCGCGGCAGCCGACCGGCGTAGTTTTCTTAAACTTGCCGGCGCGAGCGTGGTCGGTGGTGGCGCGGCAGCAGTGGCTGCGGCAAGTCCAGCACTGGCAGCTGAGGTCGAGGCTGAACCAAAGCCCGGCCAGACCTACCGTGAGAGCGAACACGTAAAGCGCTACTACGAACTCGCAAAATTCATGTGATGAATTGAGCTCGGGAGCACGCGTCGCGCGAACCCTATCGCGAACGCGCGGGCTTCCGCTCATGGGAGAAGAGATATGCTCAGGAAAAAGGTTTCCGGTGTAACGCCTCGCCAAGGTATGACGGCGGTGCTGCGTGATGCCGTTCCCGGTGGCGCGATCGACCGTCGGTCCTTCCTCCGCAATTCTGGACTTGCCGTTGGGGGCGTTGCGGCCGCGACTTCGTTTGTCGGAGGGCGCGTTCAGCGCGCGCACGCGGCTGCTCCAAAAGCAGCCGGCAAACTTGAAACGCGTAAATCTGTTTGCACCCACTGCTCGGTGGGCTGCACGGTAATTGCTGAAGTCTCAAATGGTGTTTGGATCGGGCAGGAGCCCGGTTGGGACAGCCCGTTCAACCTCGGCTCGCACTGTGCCAAGGGCGCGTCCGTGCGTGAGCACGCGCATGGCGAGCGCCGTCTCAAATATCCGATGAAGATGGAAGGCGGTAAGTGGAAGCGCATCACCTGGGATCAAGCGATCAACGAGATCGGTGACCAGATGATGAAGGTCCGCGAAGAGTCTGGACCTGACTCGGTTTACTGGCTGGGCTCGGCGAAACATTCTAACGAGCAAGCCTACCTGATGCGCAAGTTCGCGGCCTATTGGGGCACGAACAACATCGACCACCAGGCGCGCATCTGTCACTCAACCACGGTCGCGGGTGTTGCGAACACCTGGGGCTATGGCGCGATGACAAATTCCTACAACGATATGCTGAACTCGAAGGCGATGTTCTTCATCGGCAGCAACCCCGCCGAAGCGCATCCCGTTTCGTTGCAGCATATCTTGAAGGCGAAGGAGCAGAACAACGCGCCGCTGATCGTCTGCGATCCGCGCTTCACACGCACGGCAGCCCACGCCACCGAATATGTCAGGTTCCGCCCCGGTACGGACGTCGCTCTGATCTGGGGTATCCTGTATCATATCTTCGAAAATGGCTGGGAAGATAAGGAGTACATCCGCAAACGCGTCTGGGGCATGGATTCCGTTCGCGAAGAAGTGAAGAAGTGGACCCCGGAAGAAACCGAAAAGGTGACCGGCGTTCCCGGCTCGCAGTTGCATCGCGTCGCGCGGACACTCGCCACAAACAAACCCGGCACGTTGGTTTGGTGCATGGGCGGAACGCAGCACACGAACGGTAACGACAATACGCGTGCTTACTGCATCCTGCAGCTCGCACTCGGGAACATCGGCGTGGAAGGCGGCGGTGCCAACATCTTCCGCGGCCACGACAACGTTCAGGGCGCCACAGACTTCGGCGTGCTGATGGATAGTTTGCCGGGCTACTACGGTCTGGCGACGGGTTCCTGGAAGCACTGGGCACGGGTCTGGGACACAGACTACGACTACCTGCTGTCGCGCTTCAAAGATAAGGAGATGATGGAGGCCAAAGGCATCCCCGTCAGCCGTTGGTTCGACGGTGTGCTGGAGGACAAGGCCAATATCGATCAGCCCGACAACGTGCGCGCGATGGTCTTCTGGGGGCATGCACCCAACTCGCAGACTCGCGGACCGGACATGAAGAAAGCGATGGAGAAGCTCGATCTTCTCGTCGTCATTGATCCGTATCCGACGGCCACGGCGGTTATGCAGGATCGGACCGACAACACATACTTGCTTCCGGCGGCGACACAGTTTGAGACGTCCGGTTCCGTGACCGCGTCCAACCGGTCGTTGCAGTGGCGTGAGAAGGTCTTCGAGCCACTCTTCGAAGCCAAGGTCGATCACGAGATCATGTATCTCTTCGCCAAGAAGTTTGGTTTCGACAAAGAGATGTTCAAGAACATCAAGGTCGAAAAGAACGAACCGAGTGTCGAAGACACGACGCTCGAGTTCAACAAAGGCATGTGGACGATCGGCTACACGGGACAGAGCCCCGACCGCCTGAAGCTGCACATGGCCAACCAGCACACCTTCGACAAACGAACGTTGAAGGCCAATGGTGGCCCATGCGACGGCGATTACTACGGTCTGCCATGGCCATGCTGGGGCACCGCCGAGCTGAAGCATCCTGGCACGCCGGTGCTCTATGACACCTCGAAGCCGGTTGCCGAAGGTGGCCTCTGCTTCCGCGCCCGGTTCGGTGTTGCTGCGCCAGAGAAGTGGGCGAAGGGGAACCCCGACGCCGACAACTTGCTCGCAGTCGAATCCTACCCCGAAGGCTCGGAGATCAAGGATGGGTATCCGGAGATTACCTATGCCATGATCGACAAGCTCGGCTGGGCAGGTGACCTGACGGCAGAGGAAAGAGCTGCCATCGAGAAGGTCGCAGGAAGCAGCGATCCGGCAGCCATGGGTAAGGTCAACTGGAAGGTGGATATGTCCGGCGGCCTCCAACGCGTTGCCATCAAGCACGGCCTGGCGCCGTTCGGTAACGCCAAGGCTCGTACGGTGGTTTGGACGTTCCCGGATCCGGTTCCGCTACATCGCGAGCCGCTGTATTCGCCGAACCCCGATCTGGTCGCCGCCTATCCGACGTTCACCGACCGGAAACTGCACCGTCTGCCGACACTCTTCGAGACGGTCCAGAAGAAGGCGGTCGAACAGAAGACTTACGAGAACTACCCGATCATCCTTACCTCGGGACGCTTGGTCGAATACGAGGGCGGCGGCGAAGAAACCCGCTCGAACCCGTGGTTGGCCGAGCTACAGCAAAACATGTTCGTCGAAATCAATCCCAAGGACGCCAATAACCTAGGGATCAAGGACGGCGAGACTGTTTGGGTTGAGGGACCGGAAAAGGGCAAGGTCAAGGTTATGGCTTTGGTCACCGAAAGGGTCGGGTCTGGCGTCGCCTTCATGCCTTTCCACTTTGCGGGTCACTTCCAAGGAAAAGACCTCAGATCGAAATATCCCGAGGGCGCGGATCCCTACGTCCTAGGTGAAGCGAGCAACACCGCACAAACCTACGGCTACGACGCCGTCACGCAGATGCAGGAATCAAAGACCACGCTCTGCAAGATTTGGAGGGCCTGATCCATGGCACGTATGAAGTTTCTCTGCGACGCTGAACGCTGCATCGAGTGCAACGCTTGCGTCACCGCTTGTAAGAACGAGCACGAAGTGCCGTGGGGCGTAAACCGTCGGCGTGTCGTCACAATCAACGACGGCAAACCGGGTGAGCGGTCGATTTCGGTCGCGTGCATGCACTGCTCTGATGCACCGTGCATGGCCGTCTGCCCCGTCGACTGCTTCTACCAGACCGACGAAGGCGTCGTTCTGCATAACAAGGACCTGTGCATCGGCTGCGGCTATTGCTTCTACGCGTGCCCGTTCGGTGCGCCCCAATATCCTCAGGCGTCTAACTTCGGATCACGCGGCAAGATGGACAAGTGCACGTTCTGCGCAGGTGGGCCTGAGAAGGCGAATTCGGACATCGAGTTCAAGAAGTACGGCCGCAACCGTCTCGCCGAAGGCAAGCTGCCGCTCTGCGCAGAGATGTGTTCGACCAAAGCGCTGCTCGCAGGTGATGGCGATATCGTCTCCGATATTTATCGCGAACGTGTCGTGGCCCGCGGGTTCGGTTCCGGCGCCTGGGGTTGGGGTAAGGCTTATCCTGGTCCTCAAGGATAGGTCGTGCCCATCCGACAGCATCGAAGTAACGATCGGGGCGGCTTATGCCGCCCCGTTTCGTGCCCGAAACCAGAAACATTACGGGATCATACTTTTTGATCTGGCCGCCCGCGCACACAACTATGGAAATTCCTGAACGCTTGCGCGATCATGAAGCAGAGCGATCTATGGAAAGCCCAATATCGCTCGCAGCCGATCGGTATGACCCATCATGAACGACATTGAGCGTGGGGGAATTCGGCAATGAAGTCGGCGACGTATTTGGCACCATTTATTGCGGCAGGGCTCGCGCTGTCGCTAACTGCGTGCCGCGAGGCGGAGCAGAACCGCCCCCTCATGCACACGCCTGGCGTTTATGCCGGCAAGAAGGATGAGAAGCTGAGCAAGCAGCAGGTCGAAGAACTGCGGGCACGTGCTCAGAACCTACGGGGAAATTGAGGGGTGTGAAGGAGCGCAGGCCAACAGCCGGCTGCGAGAACAAGAATAATTCAGCGGCTGCGCAGCTTGGTCTGAGGAATAGGTGGAGAAGGCTCTAGGGAGACAGCCATGGCTGAGTTGAAAAATAACGGGGAGCGTGGGGCTGAGCGTTGGGCATTGTGGAATGCGCTGATCGCTCTGCTGGCACTATTCATCGTGGCCGCGCAACCGGCTTTTGCCCAATCCTCCTCGGGCAATCCCAACGTGCGCCCGCCGGCCGGAGCAGTAAACGGTGGCGCCACAGCTCCTATGGTCGTTCCTGAAAAAGGTGGAAGCTACGACATCGAGCTTTGGACGAAACTACGCCAGGGCGTTCAGGGTCAGGTCTCGATCATGGACAAGAAGGCCGGCGTGCTGGTCGATTCCTCTGGCGAAACTTGGCGTGCCGTACGTAATGGCCCGTTGCCCACTTATGGTGCCTACGCGATGGCCGGAATCCTGGGCCTTCTGGCGCTGTTTTTCCTCATCCGTGGCCGTATCCGTATCGAACATGGCAAGTCGGGTGCCACGATCGAGCGCTTCAACTATCTCGAGCGTACAGGCCATTGGCTTCTAGCGACGTCATTTGTCATTCTGGCGTTGACCGGCCTGAACGTGCTGTACGGGCGCTACGTACTGATCCCTGTCATGGGTAAAGAAGCGTTCGCAAGCATGTCGATCGTCGCCAAGTGGTTGCACAACTATGTCGCCTTCGCCTTCATGGCCGGCCTCCTAATCACGTTCGTCCTCTGGTTGCGCCATAACTTCCCAAGCAAGGAAGACTTCATTTGGCTGGCCAAGGGCGGCGGTATGTTCTCGCGCGGCGTGCATCCACCGGCCCGCAAGTTCAATGCAGGTCAGAAAATTCTCTTCTGGCTCATCATGTTGAGCGGCATATCAATTACGCTTTCGGGCCTCTCGTTGATGTTCCCGTTCGACATGCCGATGTTCTCAAAGACGTTTGCGGCTTTGAACATGATCGGCTTCGATTTGCCGACGCAGTTGACCGCTAATGAGGAGCAGCAATTGGCCTCGTTGTGGCACGCGATCATGGCGCTGTTCCTGATCTGCGTGATCTTCGCCCACATCTATATCGGAACGCTTGGCATGGAGGGTGCGTTCGATGCCATGGGAACCGGACAGGTGGATACAAATTGGGCCAAGGAGCACCACAGCGTTTGGGCGGAAGAGGAACTGGCAGCCGGAAAAGCGCACCGTCCGTCAGGTCAGCCAGTACCCGCCGAGTAGCCGGCTATGAGGCACAATAGCCTGCAAGCGCGCGTCCTGCGCAGCAAACGGCTGGCCATTTGGTCGGCCGTTTGGATGCTGGTGGCGCTGGGAACGTTGGCAGGACCGGCCGTCGCAACGGGCGGGGCCGCCGACTCTCCCGCGACAGGTACATCCTCCGCGAAGGCTATGCAGGCTCCGGCTCCAAAAGGGTTGCCAGATGCATCGGAACGCCGATCCGCGCATGGCAATCTGGTCGGACATGGCGGTCCCGTCAAAGCCATAAGCGTCGACCGAGCGCATGAACGCGTCCTGACGGGTAGCTTCGACTACGCGATGATGCTGTGGGATGTCTCCGGCGAGAAGGTTGACGAGGGACGGCGGTTCGACGAACACGACGGTGCCGTCAATGCCGTTGCCTTCGTAGGAGAAGAGGGCAAAAAGGCGCTCGCTGCGGGCGACGACGGTGTGCTCGTCCTGTGGGACCTCGAAAACGGTAAGGCGTTGCATCGCTTTTCCGGTCACAAGGGAAAAATCGTGGGGCTTGCGGTCTCGCCGGGTGGCCGCTGGGCGGCGACGGCGAGTTGGGACCATACGGCCCGGCTTTGGGATCTGGAGCGGCTCGTGCCCGGCCCCGTGCTCGAGGGGCATCGCGGGCCAGTCAACGATGTCGAATTCTCCGCGAACGGCGCAGACGTCTATACGGCTGGCTATGATGGCGAGATCCGCCTTTTCAAGGTCACGGACGGCGCGTACCAGCGTCCCATCTACAGGCTGGGCTGGGGGATCAATGTTCTCGCGCGTCTTCCCGGCACTGAGAATCTGGCCTTTGGCGGTCTGAACGGCACCGCTGGCGTCGTATCGGCGCGCACAGGTGAAGTCGTTGCAGAATTAAAGAGCTCCGAACGCCCGATCCTGTCTCTTGCTGCGACAGACAAGCCCGGCCTTTTGGCGACGGGGGGCGCTGACGGCACTGTCCGGGTCTATCGCTCAGCGGATTTTACGTTGATCGAGGAATATCAAAATCCCTACGGTCCAATCTGGGCCATGGATTTCGCGTCCGATGGAAAGAGAATATATCTGGGCGGTCTGGATGATTTTGTGACGGCTTGGCAGATCACGCCGCGTCAACCCTTCGAGCCCATCGACAGTCCCTATCCGCGGCGGTTTCAGTTTAGCGAAGCCAGCGACGATCCTCTTGCCCGCGGCCGTATTCAATTCGCGCGGAAATGCAGCGTCTGCCACACGCTGAAACCTGATGGCAAAAATCGCGCTGGTCCAACGCTCTACGGAATATTTGGGAGAAAGATAGCAGCGCTCCCGGGATACCCGTACTCGGAGCCCTTGAAGGACCTCGACATCATCTGGACCGAGGAAACCGTCTCCAAGCTTTTTGAACTCGGACCGGATGTCTTCACGCCGGGCTCAAAAATGCCGCTGCAGAAGATGACCGACCCTGAACAGCGCGATGATCTAATTTCATATCTTAAAGAAGCGACCCGCCCCGGCGGATCGGATAAGCTTGACGAGAAAAATAGCGATCCAAAGAAGCCGAGTGCGCCAGCAAACGAATTGGGAGTAGACAAGCCATGAAGGCATTTCTTTCGAGCCTCGTTATCCTTGCTGTCATTACAGCTGCGGCCGCAGTGACGTTGAACTACACACGCGTCTCCTCATCGGATGCCTACGCGGATCGCAACGTTCGTTTGTGAGGCTGATTATCTTGATGGTGCGCGGACCGGACAAATGCCTGACCCCGCGTATCGTCACTGCGCAGCAGGCCATCGAGATGATGTCAAAGACATCATACGCGAGAAAGCCCGTCGTTCCCGCGTGCCGATAAGGCGCAGTGTCTCAATCATGCAAATGAGAGACAAGTCCCGATCTCTACGTATAAGAGGATGTGAAATGGACGAAGAAAAGTTCAACCTATCGATGCGCAAGTTCCTCAAGCAGGTTGGCGTAACGTCACAACATGAGATCGAAGCGCTCGTTCGCGAGCGCGGATTGACAAGTGGCAAGTTGAAGGTTCGTGTTGTTTTGACTTCGGAGAATACCGATCTCAATCACGTTGTTGAGGGTGAGATCGATCTAGGCTGATCGATGGCCTTATCCGGAGCACGTCCCACCGCGCGAGAAGAGACATGCATTTGCCGGATCCAGAATTTCCCCCGATCTTGACGGGCCATGCCATCAAGGCACCGGCCGAAGCATTCGAGACAGCCTGCCGTCGCGCCGCTAGTGGCGAGCTTGGCGCGGCGGACATCGTTTGGGCGAGAAGTACGCAACGGGCCGAAATGGCTTTAATTTTGGAGCCAGAGGTTTCGCGCCGTGTGGCATTACAGATCAAGCCGCTGTTTTTTTCGGCCATTGCAGACAGCCTCGGCACACTGATGCCGCCGAAGACTGCAGTCCACCTGCGCTGGCCCAATAGCATCCTGCTCAACGGTGCATTTGTCGGACAAGTGAAATTCGCGCTCGCGCAATCTGGTCCGGATGATGTTCCCGATTGGCTGGTCGTCGGCGCGAGCATTCAGGTCGCAAGCCCACACATAGACCGTGAACCAGGAGAAGCAGAGCAACTGACATCAGTCTTTGATGAAGGGGGTGGGGATGTCGACCGTACCCAGATTCTGCGTTCCCTGAGTGCGCATATGCTTTCGTGGTTGCAGGTTTGGCAGGATGACGGTTTCAAAGCTGTCGCGGGTCCGTTCATCGGCCGCGTCGAGGGCTATGAACACGAAGCCGCTTTTAGTATTGGCGGCCGGCTGGTTCGCGGGCGCGCATTAGGTATGTCAGATGAGATGCAATTGCTTGTTCGGCTCGCTGACGGCAAGACAATAGCGCTTGAAAGCGAAGCGGGCGCACCGGCAGCTGGGATGGATTTAACAGGATGAGCGGCCACAAACTGCTGCGTACCATCAACTTCGACATGAGTGATGCGCACGTGTTCGAAAAAGCCGCCGAACCGGATGAATGGGCGATCTCGGGAGCGTTTGAGTTCGCTGATCTCGACAAGAGTGCGATTGCCGGGAAGCTTCGCCAGGCTTTCGCGAATGGCTTCCTCGGTCTGACAAGTTTTGGCCGTTCCACATTCGCGGTCGTAGCCCAGGCGCAAAGCTCGGACTATGATGAAGCTGAGTATCGGCTCGCGCAGCATTTCGTTACCCGATACGGTGCGCCCGACATCGAAGCGGCGCTTCCAGCGGCACGCGGAGAACTGTTTTTCATAACCGACCTCGTACAGGATGCGCCGATAAACACGGTATTCACTGTGCGTCGCGTTCTGGATGCCGACGGAGCCATAAAAGAAGAGTTCCGCACCATTCGCCCGCCGACGGACAAACCTTTGCACGCCCGTGTCTGGAAAGTTGAGCCTGATGAAACGTGATTTTTGGAAATCAGCCGGAATGCACCTGCTGAACGTAGGTGAAGAAGGCTGGTTGGAAGTCACACCAGATTTCATTCGGGCCTATCTGACGCGCCCCGAGATTCATCCGATTCATGAAAGCTGCGCCGAGGAGGTCAAGCTCCACGACGAGCTTATGGAAGATCCCTTCCTGGTCGTTTCCGATGCGCGTCTTGCGACTCTCGCCGATCGTGATGCAGCGGAGAACTATGCTGTCGTTCTCGCTTATCGTGACCTGCTGAAGAGTGCGCGCACGATCGAGGGGGCTTACCTCGCGTTGATGCGCCATCCCACGCCGGTCGTCCCGCCCGTCTTCGTCGATCAGATGGTGCATCTCATTCTGCGCAATATCTTGAAGGATGTGCGTGATCCGATCCGACTGCGTGCTGCGGAGATTTTTTTCCGCGAACAATCAGTCTCGACTGACGATGGCCGTTTAATGCTGGCCGATGAAGAGATCGTCGACATGCATGCGCGCACTGGCACGGACACGGGTCTCGGGCAGCTTTTGGCTGAAACGGGCACTCAGATGAAGAGTGTCACGCTCGACGTTCTGAGCGAGGACAATAAGGACATCTACTGGGGCCGATCCGACCGTTTCGATACCGTTGTCGATTTTCGCTTTGAACAGCCAGCGTTGGATGCGTTCGCCCGTGTGATCGAAGGGTGGTTGAACCACCTTGTCCGTATCGAAGTCACAGTCGAACCGCGTCCGCGTATCGAGGATAGCGATTGGCGTTGGCATATCGGCCTAGACCGCGAGGCTACGGAGATTCTCAATGCGCTCTATGAGGGAAATGCGCCTCCGGCCGACAGTATGACACGCCTGATCGGTTTGTTCCGGATGAAAATACCGGACGAGCGCTTGGTTATCGAGCGCGTGAAGGGGCGACCCATTTATCTGGCATTGGCTCAGACCGCTCAAGATCGGGTCAAGATGAAGCCGCAGAATCTGATCACGAATTTACCCCTTCTCACCTCCGTCTGATCTTCGACGTAAGAAATCTCTGATCAAGGGATCGGGGAGAGGTCCCAGTTGGTGCTGCTCACTGAGACCTCTACCCGTTGGACGCCGGCTCGGGGGGGGGGAGGGGGAGAGAAGGCCGACGTCGTTTCTCATGTTTCCTGTGTTGGGCTTCGCCTCACCATGCATTGCCGACGAGCCGCGTTTGCGGCAGGTTGTTTCCGCGCTCCGGATCGATTGCGGCAATAACGCCAGCGATCAGCAGCAACCCAGCAGACAAGATAAGCAGTTTGGAAGCCATCTGACTTGTCTCCGAGGCGATTTCTCATCTTGCCTTAAATGCACACGTCAAGCGCCAATGGAAAGGCCCTCTCACGGCCTGTTGAGCGGACGTGAGAGGGCGTGCAATTGAGCCGTATCTGATGAGGCCCGCGGGGCTAATTAAGGAAGTCTTCTGGCGCTTTGCCGGTCCGTGCCGCCTCAGCCTCGGCTGATAGATAATCGTCCGTTGTGCGAACTCGTGGCCGTTCACCTCCGGCAAACGGATCATTCCCGGAGTTGGCGAGGGTTTCGATGCGGCACGTATCGCACATCTGGATGAGGTCAAGTTGCCCAGCATCGCGGAACATCGAGTGCCCTTTCAAGCGCTCGACAACCCGCTCAACAGAAGAACGGGCGCCGAAGGGGGTTCCGCAGCGAATGCAATTGAACGGTTCCTCGAATTTGACCACCGTCGGGGTTAGGGCTTGCGGCGAGAAGTCATAACGCGGCTCGAGTGAAATGACCTTTTCCGGGCATGTGGCAACGCAGACGCCGCATTGCACGCACGCAGCTTCGGTGAAGCTGAGTTCCGGACGTTCCGGATTATCACCGAGGGCATTGGCGGGGCATGCACCCACGCACGACAGACAGAGCGTACAGCCGCTAACATCCACCACGATGCGGCCATATGGAGCGCCTTCTGGAAGCGCCACGAGCTGGGTTGGTGTCGGTGCCCTTTCGTGAAGCTTGGTGAGCGCGATGCGGGCGACTTCGCGTTTGCTACCGAGTGCCGAGAAAGCATTCCGCGTCATCGCGGTAAGCTCGGTCTGGTCATGCAAGCCATTCTCGAGCGAGTCGGGATCATGCTCGTCGATCATAACGATACGGTCGCCCTCGTAGCCGAGTGCCGAAACAATCGTGCGAGCCAGCTGGCACTGCGCACGGAGTGTTTCCAATTCCTCTGGATGCTCAGGTGAACAAAGAATGGCGACCTGATCGGCGCCGAGCGCCAACGCAGCCGCAATCGTATCGTGTCCGATCATGAGTGTGGAATTGACACGAACCGGTATTACATTGGCCGGCAAGCCACGACCGAAGCGGGCTATGGCGCCAATCAATTCAGTCCCGTGTTTCTCATCATGAAACATGATCCTGGGATGTGTTCCCCCGGCGCCGATATAGGTGTCGAGAATGATCCCAAGGCGGTTCACGAGATCACCGCGCCGTGGAACCGCGTAGCTCGCGGCACCGGTCGGACACGCAGCCGCACAGTTGCCACAGCCGCCACATACGGCTGGATCGATCAAAACGCTGTCACCGTTCGGAGAAATTGCTCCCAGTGGGCAGACGTCCAAGCAATTGGAGCAGCCGACCTTGCCGGAGCGGGCATGCGCACAGATACTGGCGTCGTACGCAATGTAGCGCGGCTTTTCAAAATCGCCGACCAGATCCGAAATTTCAAACATCGCGCGTGCGACAGCACCTGGGTTGTTCGGATCTGCACTGATGTAGCCGTCGCGGCGTCCGTGACCTGTAAAGAGTGGGTGCCCTCCGGATATGTCTAGGATCAGATCACACTTTGCGGAAGCTCCGTCTCGCGGCATCGCAAACTCAAGCGAGCCACGCGAAGACGGCAGCACCGGCGCATAACCATCGACGACCACTTCAAAACGGCCCAACGCACCTCGTGCCGCCCGGATCTTGCCCTTGTAAATCGGTTGGGCAACGACGTTCGGTGGTATCGCATCATCAGCATCGCTCAAGAGAACGGTAACCGATAGCCGGCCTTCGAGACTGGCAGCCGTATCAAGTGCCGCCTGTCCGGAACCGTAAACGAGGCACATACCCTTGGATTCAAGGGTGAGCGTTGTCGCCGGCTCTGGTTCGTAGCTGGCATCGGCAAGTAGCGCTGCCATTTTCGGCATGACAGAACTTTTTGCTTCCGACCACCCAGCCGTTTCCCGAATATTTATAAATCGCAATTCCGCTTCGGATTCCTGTTCGGATGCGATTTCGAGAAAAAGGGGTGCTTCCTGCGTGCATGCAACATGGAGGGGGTGGCCACTGGCGAGACCGGATTCGAATGCGGAAATTCCGGAGCGGCACAGTTCCTGGTGAACCACTATTTTATCCGAGAACCCCAAAGCCTTGCTCAAGCCTGCCGCATCGATGTCCATCGAGCGCTGGCAGTTGCAGACCAGCAGCTTGGAATCGTTGGTTTTTTGCGTCATATGGGGGCACCGCCGTATGTTATGTGGCAAGGAGCAGCAATTATGACCTTAACTGCTGTAAAGTGCACTTGCGGAAGGTTCAATTGGCAATATACAATTTCTTTTGTCTAGGAGCGTAGGGAGCTGTCGAATAAATGAGCCTTGCGGTCTCCATTCCCCTAGGGGTTGTGATCGCGCGAGAGCGCATTTCGCATCCATGGCAGGAATATCGTTGGCGCCCGATCAGCGTATTTCTCGACGCGCCGTCAATTGACGATTGGCGCGAGCTTCGTCGTACGGATGATGTGGTGCATTACCACGCTGCGACCCTTCCACTTGAATTACATCGGAAGGAAACGACCGCCTACTGCGTAAACCTGGCCAACGGCGAACCGTCTGTGTACGTGGTGACGCGGGAAGATCCAGAATCCGGAAGCGAACACCCGCTGGACGTTCACTTGGTCACGGCCTCGCCTTTCGAGGCGCAACCGCATGCGAGCATGGGGCTCGATTCCGTAGACTGCGTGGCGATGCCGGAGCGGTTGGTCTTCATCATCCGGGATTTCATTGATAAGCACCACGTTGAAGAGACGTTCAAGAAACGTCGACGTGAGCCGCACCTTGAGCCGGAAAAGCATCTCTTTGGACAAGAGCCGATATTCGCTTTGAGCGAGCGGCGTGCCATGATGGGCAAGGTGAATGGTGCAAAGGGTGCCAAGCAAGGAAAGACGGAAAACGAATGAGCCAGGAACGGATCGAGGGCTTTCTCGGACGCTGGTCACGATTAAAGCAGGCGGACAGGACCGGCGAAGCTCAGGTAGATGCTGATATCTCTGAGGCCGAGGCCGGACGTAAATCCCCTGCTTCCGAAATTGACCAGCAGACTTCAGCTGCCCCCTCAGAGGGTGAGGTCCGCGGGGAAGCAGAGGCACAAAAGCCGGAAGTCCGGGACTTCTCGAAATTCGATTTCGACTCGCTCGGCTACGATTCCGACTACGAGCAATTCATGGAAGCCGACGTCCCGGATGACGTTCGCAATACCGCGCTTCGCAAATTGTGGGTCTCCAACCCTGTCCTCGCGAATATGGATGGTCTTGATGACTACTGCGAGGACTATACTGATGCCGCCGTTTGTCTGCCAAAGGGGATGATGAAGACGGCTTATCGGTTTGGCCGAGGGTTCCTCTCGGACGAAGAGGTGGCGGAGTGGGAGGCGTTGGGCAAGCCTGTCGAAGAGACGGAAGTTACAGCGGTTGATCCCGAGGCTAAGCAAGGGGCAGAGGAAGCAGTCGCCTCAAAAACCTCCCAGGACGACTGGTCTGATACAGCGGCCACATCAGGGGCGGCTTGCGCAGCGGCGTTGAAGGCGGAAGAAGCGGAAGCTGAGGCCGCTGACGAGACTGCGGACACCGAAAGCACCGCGTTACCTCCGTCGCAAAAATCGTAATCGTGCCTACGCGGTACGAAGGAAGGTCACTCTGGCTTTGCTGCGAGGTTTGGATCGGCCAGATTCTGCCGTAGCATTTCGGCGTACTGCTTCACCATGGTCTGGACAAATTCCTCATGGTTCTCGACTTCGAGGACCGTATTAGCGACGAAGGCGTTATAACGCGCGGCTGCATAGAGGAACGCATTGTGCAGGTCAGTAGCCTTGACGCGCGCATTTTCACGGTTGGCGAGATCGATGAACTTGTCGGCGACCTTGAGAAAAGCGGCGCTGTCGAGATGACCGGCTTTACGTGCAGCGCGACGCTCTTTGCGATTCATATTGTCTTCGTCCATCACGCTTCCTCCGCGGCTGGCCATCTATACGGCTTTCTTACGGTGATGGCTTGGGCTCGTTGTTTTGTTCGCAAACGGTATCGTACACGTTCTTCGGGCCGTTATCTCCAACCGATGATGCGAACTCCTGGAGGGCCGCCTTCGCAGCGGCGACCTGAGTAAATTCGCGACCGCGAAGCACACAGGTCGTATAGCCGCCAAGAAGCGCAGCCGCCTGCAATCCGTCTGACGGTACGACAACGGGTTGGTCGTTGACCTGCGTTTCGCGCGTCTTGACCCAGACATCGGCCGGGGCCGCGCCTTCCGCCGTATCATTTTCTGCGGAACTGGGCGTCAGCGGAGCCACGGTCAGGATATTCTCTAGATTGAGCCCAACGGGATAAGCCTGGCCGCCGAGCGCTTCATCCGGCATCCCGGCGGGGACAAAGAACAGCACATTTTTCGCCGCAGCGCTGGCTGCTCCACCGAAGCGATCCCATCCATCCTGTTTCTGCGGAAATGTCCCGACAACGGCAACGGTTGCCGGCGTGCGCGCGATGAACATTACGGCCTTCGCCAGAGAGTCTGGCTCGTTTCGCGTTACGCGCACAACGATGAGGCGCGCCTTATCATCGGTCGCTAGGATCAGCTTCGCGAGTCGGGTCCCATCGTCGGTACGGTCGGAGGGAGCTGCAAAGGGTTTGAGATCGTTGTCGACGAAGTCCCACGCGATGGGTTCGCCCTCGCCATCGCGTGCCAAACGTGAAGCGATCGCAGGATCGGTATAATCGACGCCGGTAGAGATTAGCGCAATTGCAGGTCCTCCGGGATCAAGCGCTGCGGGCGCTGCAGGATTCTGAGCCAGCGCCGATCCGCAGGCAAATGTAACAACCGAGAAGATGGAAGCGGCGAGAGATCTCAGAGAAATATGCCCGTTCATTCAGGGTCCTGCATCTGCGCTCCGGCGGAGCTTTCGCTGTTGGCCTGCCTCGGCAGTGGGCCGAGTATCCGTTCAATCAAGTCGGCAATCGCTTCGATATCGTCGAGATCAAAGACGGGCAACCCCTTGCCATCGATCGCATGATCGGTAGCGATCCCGATAACGAGCGGATCATCGTCGGCGAGGGGCTTCGTTGTCAGGGATTTGACACGCCGCGCTTCGATCTTTGCGATAGGAGCTGATTTGTAGCCTTCGACAATGATGAGGTCGGCTGGCTCCAGAGCCGCGATGATTTCCTCGAAGTTGGGCTCCGGCGCGCCGCGGAGTTCTGTCACCATGGCCCAGCGTCGCCCAGAAACAACGGCAACTTGCGAGGCACCGGCACGACGGTGACGCGCCGAATCCGTTTCTCCATTGTCGACATCGAATGCGTGATGCGCGTGTTTAACTGTCGCCAGCTTTAGACCGCGCTTCACGAATTCCTCGACGAGACGAACGGTCAAGGTTGTCTTCCCCGACTTCTTCCAGCCGACAATTCCGATGATCGGTGTTCCGTTTGGTGCGCGCAGCATGGCGTGGTGGTCATCTTGAATTCGCACGATGCGTCTCAGAGCTCACCCAAAATCAAGCGGGCTTCGTCTAGTTCATCGGGCGTGTTGGCGTTGAAGAATGGATCGATTTCGCGTTCTCCAATGCGGAAATATGCAAAATCTACAATGACCGTACCATGTTGATCCGTCCAGTGCAGCACCTTGCGGACGCCGTCCCGGAGCGACTGTTCGAGATCATCAGCCAGTGCAACCGGCCAGAGACCAATGACGGGGTGCAGGTTTCCACCTGAGGCGGCTAGAGCAATGGCGGCATCAGGATCATCTCGCAGTTTCGCTGCGAGCTGGGTAACCAAGTCGGCGGGTATGAGTGGCGCATCGGTCGAAGCGGTGACGATGTATCCGTCGCCACCGACGTTGGCCGCAGCCCAACGCATCCCCGCGAGGACGCCGGCCAAAGGCCCGACATGTCCTTCGATTGTGTCGGCGAATACGGGAAGGTTAAAGGCGTCGAAACGGCCGGGATCGCCGTTGGCGTTAATGACGACGCGGTCAACCTGACCCTCAAGACGCGCCAGGACGTGGGCGAGCATCGGCTTGCCCGCCAACTCCAGCAAACCCTTGTCACCGCCCCCCATGCGTCGGGACTGGCCGCCAGCAAGCAGCACGCCCGTCACTGATTGTGTAATACCAGCGTATTTTACCGCGCTTTGCGCAGGTTCGTTCAATCCAAACCCTCCAACCCAGATTCGAGCGCCATTTCCAGCGCGGCCGGCCCGGCTCGCTTGGCGACGCTCTCGGGTACGATCCACGCGCGCCAGTCGGTGGTGCCGACCGTATGCCCGCAGACTAGTTCGCCTCGGATCAGATCGCACGTTTTGTCGGCTCGGATCAATTGGGTTTCCCGACGATCGTGACGCAGGACCCGCAGATCGACTGGTTGCAGGATCGCCTCAGCAGTTTCCAAATCAATATCCCGGAAAATGCACGATGGTGAAGAACGGCACGAAACGCCCCGTTTGACGAGCGCCACGGTCGGGCCAAAGGCGGCATGCCGAGAGAGCTTTTCGGCGGGCAAATCCGATCCACGGCTCAAGAAACAATGCTCATGCAAGCAGAGCATTGGATCAGCCGTTTTGCTGAGACGTCGCCAGCCTCTTTTGCCAACATCCATGATCAGCAAGATGGTGACATGCTGCTCGGCGCGCGCGGTTGGCTTAGACGGTTTGGTTTCCATTCTGATTGCGGCAGGTGTCACCGTCACCGGCTTGGCCCTGGCCGGTACCGACTGAACGGTAGGCCCGCCGAGAGCGCTGTACTTGTGTCGCGCCTCTCGAAGCCGCTCTGCTAACTCTTGCGCCTCGCGGTCGCTGCTATGATTGGCGTGGATTGGCTCGCGTGCGGCCAGTTCAGCTTCTGCCTCTTTTGCTGTTGCCTCGGCTGCCCATCGCGCAGCTTCGCGGATCCGACGGTCCGCTTCCGCCTGTGCGGCGCGCTTCGTTTCACGGGTAGCTTTCTCCAGAGCGACGCGGGCAACTTCGTCAGCCTTGGCTTTCGCCTCAGTCTCCGCACGCGCTTTGGCTTGGGCGACTTCCTTTGCGCGGCGCGCAGCCTCGACTTCTGCGGCGCGCTTCTGTTCACGCGCAGCTTTCTCCAGAGCGACGCGGGCAACTTCGTCAGCCTTGGCTTTCGCCTCAGCCTCCGCACGCGCTTTGGCTTGGGCGATTTCCTTTGCGCGGCGCGCAGCCTCGACTTCTGCGGCGCGCTTCTGTTCACGCGCGGCTTTCTCCTGAGCGACACGGGCGACTTCGTCAGCCTTGGCCTTAGCCTGTGCTTCCGCGCGTGCTTTGGCCTGAGCGCCTTCTTCAGCTGCCGCCCGCCGGGTCGCTTCCGATTCTTCGCGCGCCCGCTCTAGTAACTCCTGCTCGTACAGGCGGCGGCTTTCAGTCTCTTCTGCTTGGCGTTGGGCGTTCGCGCGCGCACGGGCCTCATCAGCTTTCTTTTTGAGTTCCGCCATCGTGCGCTGAAGCTCTTTTTGTTTCGCGTGCTCCTCATTGGATGCGGTGTCTTCTGCGAACTTGTTGGCGATGGTGTGTGCTGCATCCTCGGCCTGTACCGGGAACCCGAATGTCAGAGCAGCACTCACACATGCGGCCAGCGCCGCTCCATTGAAAATTCGCTCAGCAATAAACGACATCGTTTTAAAACCAATCCTGCATGTCCGGCATCTCTCACCCAGCAAGCCTGACAGCCTCCTGAACTCCGACGCAATAATTCCGGAGCTCAACACCTCGGCCATGGCCTAGCCTGGATGACGGTGAAAATAGGCCTCGATTTCGGCATTATCACGATCTCTGATTGAACGGCGCCTGAACAAGTTCACTTGTATCGGCGCGCAGCAAGAACGGCTTCGAGACCTGTCCGATAATTGGGGTAGGAGAGATGGATACCCAGATCATTCTTGACCCGGCCGTTGCGCACGCGTTTGCGCTCGTCATAGAAACTCCGCGCCATTGGCGAAAGCTCTGCGTCTTCAAAGGGAACTTCCGGTGGCGGTTGTACGCCCAGCAATTCTGCAGCGTAGGCGACGACGTCTTGTGGTGGCCCCGGTTCGTCATCGGCGACGTTGTAGACGACGTGACTGCCAGCGCCAGTCATTCCGGCTTTAACAATTGTGGCGATATCACCGACATGGATCCGGTTGAAGACCTGATCCTTCTTGATGATACGCCGGGCCTTGCCTGCCTCAATCTGGTCGATTGCACTGCGACCGGGACCGTAGATCCCGGCGAGTCGGAAAATCTGCAAACGCCAGGGTTTGGCGCGTGCGAACTTTTCCCAGGCATGTTCGGCTTCGACCCGCAGTTTTGATCTACGCGACAACGGTGCCGGGGGCGTCGTTTCATCGACCCAATCACCGTCATGATTGCCATAGACGCCGATGGTCGAGAGATACCCGATCCATTCGAGATGTTTGAACCGCGCGATGTCCTCAGCGTGATGATGGAGGATGCCGTCCCCGGTCTCACCGGGCGGAATTGAAATGAGGAGATGCGTGACGTCGCTAAATGCACCTGCTGGCTCTGCGCGCAGAACGTCTCCACCCCGCTCAGCATCGAAGATCTCACCGTGCCAGCCGCGTGCTATCAGTGCGGCCACCTTTTCGGCACTTCGCGCCGTCCCGCTGATCTTCCAGCCTTCGCGCGCCATCTCGTGGGCAAGCGTGCTGGCCGAAAAACCCATGCCAAGACAGACGAGGTGTTTCATGCGGATTGTGCCTCCCACTCGTTTCGGACATCAGGATCAGCTTCTCGCGGCAAATACGCTTTGCGTAGATCGGCAAAGTGATCGGGATCTGCAAGCTGAGACAAAGCCCAGACGGCCATCGCACGCACGAGTTCTGATTCGTCTTTTAAGCGTTCCTCGACAAGCGGGATCATCGTCCGGTCTTGGGAATTGCCGGCTGCGATAAGGGCGTTGCGCACGATCCGGTCACGCCCCGTCCGTTTTACAGGCGTGCCCGCAAACCTCTCGCGAAATGCGCGGTCATCAATCGCGATCAATTCCGCAATGGGTGGATTGTCTGTTTCAACGCGCGCGGCGAACTTTGCCTCCCGTGCGGCCGAGGCGAATTTATTCCATGGGCATACCGCCAAGCAGTCGTCGCATCCGTAGACGCGGTTGCCCATCGGCTTGCGAAACTCAACTGGGATATGCGCCTTCGACTCGATGCTTAAGTAGGCAAGGCATCGCCGCGCGTCGAGTTGGTAGGGAGCTGGAAAGGCTGCTGTCGGACACACATCGAGGCAGCGTTGGCAGCGTCCGCAATTGTCGCGACCAGCCGTGTCGGGGGGGAGCTCCGCAGCTGTTAAAATCGCCCCTAGAAAAAGCCACGAGCCATGTTCGCGCGATACGAGATTGGTGTGTTTGCCTTGCCAGCCAATACCGCCAGCCGCAGCCAAAGGCTTCTCCATGAGCGGCGCAGTGTCGACAAAGACTTTCACGTCTTCCCCGCTGCGCGAGGCCAGATAGCCCGCGAGTTGTTTCAAGCGCCCCTTAAGGACATCGTGGTAGTCACGGCCCTTGGCATAAACTGAGATAAGTCCGCGGGATGTCTGGGAGAGCGCCTCCATAGGATTTGTGTCGGGCGCATAGCTCATGGCCACAGCAATGACGGAGCGTGCGTTGGGCATGAGGGCTTTGGGGTCGCGGCGACGTTCAAGCGTCGTTTCCATCCATGCCATGTCGCCGTGGTGTCCCGCCGCAACATAGGTCTCAAGTCGCGCTCCGGCGAGAGCGATAGCGTCGGGACGGCTTACGCCGAACGCGTCGAAACCAAGCTCACGTGCTCGCTTGCTAACCGCCTCCTTCAGAGCGACCGCTTCGGCAGGCGCAACGTCAGTTTGCTTAGAAATCGAGGTCTGTGTAGTGCGCGGGGGGAGCAGCGCCGGGGACGCGGTCGCTGAGGATCGCTCGAAATGCCGGTCGCGATTTGACACGCGCATACCACTCCTTGGCTTGCGGAAACTCGTCCCAAGCGACTTCACCGAGGTAGTCGACGGAGGACAAATGCGCAGCTGCGGCTATGTCGGCAAACGACAAATCTTCGCCGGCAAGCCAGCGCCGCCCGTGGGCGAGATAGCTGATATAACTTAGATGATAACGCAGATTACCGCGAATTGCCCGCACGATATCGGCGTCGGGTCCTGATGACGGGTTACCTTTAAGGCGCGCATAGACCTTCTCAAAGAGGAGCTCTTTGGTTACCTCGCGATTGAACTTCCCATGGAACCAGTCGACAAGCCGCCGGACTTCGGCGCGTTCTTCACGGTTGCCGGGAAAGAGGGGAACTTCGAGCCCATCTACAGGATGCCGCTTCAGTTCTTCTGCGATGTACTCTGAAATCGCATACGTGCCGCACAACACCGGGCCTGCATCGATTTCCAATACGGGAAGCTCGCCGGCCGGGTTTAGCTGTAACAGATCATCGCTTACATCCCACGGCTGTTCTTCCACGACCTCAACTTGGAGGCCGAGTTCCGCCAGCGTAATACGAATGGAACGGGACAACGGGCAAAGCCTGAAGTGCCAGAGCCTATGCATAGTGTTCGCCTACATCTCGCCGTGGCAGGAAATTCACAGAGCTTCTCCTCCGCGTCGGTTCGCTTCCTTCAAATTCTGGAGCCTTGATTGCATCAAGGACAAGCAGTTGGCGGTACCGCATCTCGCGAACGAATGCCAGTGTGGCCAAGGTGCGGCAGCCTAGAAAGCTTCCTGTTCATCTCTCTGCCATTTGTCTTGCAGAAGCCGCCCAGCTCGTGGTCATTGCCCTGAAGACGACGAAAGATCCCCACATTCTTCCCTGCTGGAGTTCCGATCCGTACGGATGTGCTCTTAAGGGCCCGGCTCCAAGAGCATCTTTGTAAGGTGAATAGCCAGCGGATGGGCACCCCATCAGCAGAGACCTCTTCGGCGCCATAACTGGAGTTCGTGATCATGTCCACATGGCAAGTGGTCCTGCTCGGGTTGATCGAGGGGCTGACCGAATTCATTCCGGTCTCATCCACGGGACACATTCTGCTTGTCGGGCATTTCATTGGCTTTGATTCACCGGGCAAAACCTTTGAAGTGCTCATTCAACTTGGCGCAATCCTGGCCATCCTCAGCGTTTACTTCGCGCGCATTCTGCAAATTCTCTATGACTTGCCGCGCGATCGGAAAACACAGCGCTTTGTATTGGGTATCCTGATTGCTTTTCTGCCCGCCGCTGTGATCGGGGCCTCAGCGCATTCAATCATCAAAGGCGTTCTGTTTGAGAGCCCGATGCTGATCTGCGTGATGCTGATTATTGGTGGAATAATTCTTTTGTACGTCGATCGGTTGGATCTGGAGCCGCGCTATCACGACGTCATGGACTTTCCACCGTCACTGGCCTTGAAAATCGGCTTGTTCCAATGCCTGGCCATGGTCCCCGGCGTATCGCGGTCCGGAGCGACGATCGTCGGAGCTCTTTTAATGGGCACGGACAAGCGATCAGCTGCCGAATTTTCGTTCTTCCTTGCCATGCCAACGATGGCAGGCGCCTTTGCCTACGACCTCTATAAGAATTGGTCTGTCATCGACACCGCAGATGTAACGAGCATCGCAATAGGTTTCGTGACGGCGTTCATCTCGGCCGTCTTCGTTGTGCGATATCTCTTGGCTTTTGTAAGCCGCCATGGCTATGCGCTGTTTGGGTGGTGGCGGCTGATTGTGGGCGGCCTGGGCCTCGGCGCTCTTCTCGTACTCGGTTAAAAGGCTGGCCACCAAAAAGGCGACAAATCTCAGGTTTGTCGCCTATGTCTCCGCGCCATCCTCTTGGCTGCGGACGAAGTCTTAAGCCTAGACTTTCTTTCAGGCTGCGTGTGACGCGGCCGGTGTCGTCAGGATTTCGCGGATGGCGGCTGCATCTTTGGCGTGCCGCAGGCGCTCCAGCATGGTGGGTTCGCGCACAAGCCGAGAAATGCGAGCCAGGGCCTTCAAATGATCTCCGCTGGCATGCTCCGGGGCCAGCAGCAAGAAGATGAGGTCGACGGGCTCGTCGTCATGAGAATCGAAGGGGATTGGCTCGGGGAGCCGAGCGAATAACGCCACGATCTCATTGAGCGCCCGGAATTTGACGTGCGGGATTGCGATTCCGCGGCCGAGGCCGGTGGAGCCTAAACGTTCACGCTGCAACAGCGTGTCAAAAATGTCCCGTGCCTCAAGGCCGGTCACATCTGCGGCGCGTGCAGCAAGCTCTTGCAAAGCCTGCTTTTTACTCTTTGCCGCCAAATCAGGAATAATCCCGTTCGGCGCGAGTAGATCACCCAGATCCATGGTTCTATCCCACCGTGTCATATGACGTCCGTTGAACCTTTAAGCACAAATCGTGCCGCTCTAAGGCCAAAGGCTGTTAACTCACTGGTTTATACACTCCGACAACTTATCGGAGAGCGTGTCCGGTCCCGTTTAAGGACTGTTTCGATGAGTCCGTACTTGGGTCGACCCAGCCGACATTTCCATCGGGACGTCGGTAAACAACATTCAGTTGGCCATTTCCCGCATTTCGGAAAATGAAGAAGGGACTTTCAGCGAGGTCCAAATGCATAACGGCGTCACTCACTGTTAACTCTCGTATGCCGCGCTGGTTTTCCGCGATGATAACCGGGTGATCGGCGTCCACAGCCGAAATGGCTTCTTCGTCGGTAACCTGCAGTACGTAATCTCGCGCCATGACTTCAGCTGGCAACGCACCGTTGCCATCATTCCGACGCTGATGATGATCTTTCAAGCGACGTTTGTAGCGCCGTACGCGCTTATCCAAACGATCCACGGCCATGTCTGCGCTGGCATAAGCATCTGCCCCGGTTCCATGGGCTTCAACAATCAAACCTGTGCGCAAGCGTATCGAGCAATCCGTCCGAAAGTGGCTTTTTTCCTTCTCCAGACGAACATGCCCAGAAAACTCAGGTCCTATATACTTGTCCAAAACGGACGCTATCTTATCGTAGATATAGGTCTGGAATGCATCCCCTGCATCGACGTTTTTGCCGGTGACTTGCAGTATCATTCTGTCGCCTTCGACTTTTCTTTAGACAACCCCAGCCGTTCGGCCGAAGACATCTGCCATTCGGTTCGAAGTTATGAACTGACCAATATCCCCTAACGTCTTCCCCAGGTCTACTCTGATTTAAGCAGAACAGAAGTGACGGTAGAGCCACCATCAAAACGTGTCAATGTGGAGGACGGTTCGCTTTTTTGCAATGCAACATTAAAAGAAAATTGCTTTTGATTAATCCGATCTAGGCGGTCCTAGAAAGATACAAAATATCAATACCGTATTGAAAAATATGAATATATTCTGGAATTCGCGACGTCACGTCGCACGTGCGGTAACTCCGCTCAGCCTTTTTTCACGCCGCCGTTGCACCGACGAAGGGATTCGCATCGCTTCCCGGTATTTGGCGACGGTGCGCCGGGCGATGTCGATGCCGTCACTGCGCAGCAGATCCACGATTTTATCGTCAGATAAGATCAGGTTTGACGTTTCGCCATCGATCAATTGCTTGATCCGGAAGCGAACGGCTTCGGACGAATGTGCCTCTCCGTCGTCGGCAGCTGAGATGGAGGAGGTAAAGAAATACTTGAGCTCGAAGATGCCGCGTGACGTCGCCATATACTTGTTGGACGTAACGCGCGACACCGTCGATTCATGCATCGAGATCGCTTCAGCGACGGTTTTGAGATTGAGGGGGCGCAGATATTGAACACCGTAGGTGAAAAAGCCGTCCTGCTGGCGGACGATCTCCTGTGCCACCTTGAGAATGGTGCGAGCGCGCTGATCCAAGCTCTTCACAAGCCAGTTTGCCGTTTGTAGGCAGTCGCTGAGATATTCCTTGTCATCACCCGTAGAGGCCGCTTTTGCGACCCGCGCATAGTAACTTCTATTGACGAGCACACGCGGGAGGGTGTCGGAGTTGAGCTCAACAAGCCAGCTCCCGTCGGCTGCCGATCGAACGAGCACATCTGGAACGACAGGTTGAACCTGGACAGACCCAAACATGAGACCGGGTTTTGGATTTAACCCCTTGATCTCAGTTATCATATCCGTGAGTTCGTCCATATCGACGCCCACGACGCGCTTGAGCTTGGCAAAATCGTGCGTTGCCACTAGCCCAAGGTTATCGAGCAAGGCGGCGATCTGAGGATCGTAGCGGTTGAGCTCTTTAAGCTGCAGCTCCAGACACTCACCGAGTGAACGCGCAAAAACACCGGGAGGATCGAATTTCTGCAACGCCTCGAGAACCTCTTCGACCATAGATTCGGGCGCGCCAAGTTTTTCGGACAACTCATCGAGATCCGCGTTGAGGTACCCGGCATCATCGACAAGGTCGATGAGATATTGGCCAATGATCCGATGCGCTGGCTCGGTAAGTGCGAGCGGCAACTGCTGGCTGAGATGGTCTTTCAGTGAAATACTGCTGGAGACGAACGCTTCAATGTTGGCATCGTCATCCGACATGCTACCTGGCCCACGACCTTTGAGCCCGGCCCAACCGGAACCGAACATGTCCTGACTGACGTCGGCTACTGAGGCGTCCGGATAAACGTTGTCGAGGTCGGTGTCGAACGTCCCATCAGGGTCGGAGCGAGGTTTATCGAGGTCGAGCCAATCGTCGTCGAGACTGGCGCCGTTAACCTGATCGCCATCACTCCCGGGGCTTTCACCGTTCGCGTCCCCAGAATCGCCCTCTTCGCGCTCAAGCAGCGGATTGCGCTCCAGTTCGCCGTCAACATACTGTTCGAGTTCAAGATTAGACAGCTGCAAGAGCTTAATGGCCTGCTGCAGCTGGGGTGTCATCACCAGCTGCTGGCCTTGTCTCAGCTCTAATTTGGCCGTCAGCGCCATGCCCTAACCTTCGAATGCGTTCCGAGGTTGGGTATACTCAACGCCCATTAACGAACATATCCCCGAGATAATGGCGACGGACGTCTTCGTTCGTTATGATTTCTTGAGGGTTACCCTCTGTCAGAACTTGACCCTCGTGAATGACATAAGCTCGCTCGACGAGGCTTAAAGTTTCACGAACGTTATGATCCGTGATGAGAACGCCGATACCGCGCTGCGTCAAGTGCCGCACCAATTCCTGAATGTCGCTGACCGCCTTCGGGTCCACACCAGCAAACGGCTCGTCGAGTAGCATGAACGACGGTCGCGAGGCTAGTGCTCTGGCGATTTCGCAGCGCCGGCGTTCACCACCTGACAGGGCGACGGAGGGCGATTTCCGCAAGCGGGTAATGTTGAATTCGTCGAGAAGCTGATCGAGCTGTTCATGGCGTTTCTTCCGGTTCGGCTCGACGATTTCCAGAACGGCCATAATGTTGTCTTCAACAGACAGCCCACGGAAGATCGATGCTTCCTGGGGCAAATAGCCGATGCCGAGACGTGCACGCCGGTACATCGGCAGGCGTGTAACATCCTTCCCGTCGATAGTTATTTGACCGGAGTCTGCCGGGACGAGGCCGGTGATCATGTAGAAGACGGTCGTCTTACCCGCACCGTTCGGGCCTAGCAGGCCGATGGATTCTCCACGTCGAACATTGAGGCTGACACCCTTAACGACGGGTCGCTTTTTATAGGTTTTTTTGACGTCAGTTACCGTCAGCCAGCCAGATGCACCGACGATAGGGGCAGGATAGTGCTCAGCGCTGTTAGCACGCGCACCGCGGACGGCGCCGTTTCGGTGATCGCGCATGTTTGCACGATCCGCCCGCGAGTGCGGCGGAGGGGCATCGTTCCCCGTGCGCGATCCAAATGGCAAAAACCTAACCAACGCTCATCCTCATTCCCAAGGCTGTGCTTCCCGCTAGCCCACCAGTATTTTTGACTCATATCGAATGCAGCCGATTGGTCGCTTCGACAAGTCACAACGTTTTCGCACCCACGACGATGACGCGTCGAGAGTGCTAATTGCCTGGAGCAGTCGTCGCGCCCCAGCTGCTTGACGACGGGCTCGAGCCACTCTCGCGTTTTGAGGTGCCGCCGTTTTTGCCGGATTGTTTGAACTGAGTTGGATAAAATACGGCGCTGGGTCTTCCGCCGCGCGCTCCAACCCCGCCGGGAATCGGGACTGACGCCGCGGATCCACCATCGGGCTTCATTGTGGAGGCCCACCCCGCGCCTGCAGCTTCCGGTGCAGTCTCGATAATGCTATTGCCGCTCGTCATATCGATCTTCAAGCGGGTACCGCGAACAATATTCTTCCCCTGGGTGAGAACCACATCGCCACCGAGTGTCACGCTGTTCCCAGCCACGTCGAACTCGGCCCAGTCTCCCGTCGCGCTCTGTCCGCCCGACGAAGCAACGAGCACTTTGCCTCGCGCGGATATCCTTGTGAGTTGAGTGTTCGATCCTTGGTCGCCGCCGGTCTTGTCGTTCGAGGCTGGGTCGAGCAGGCCGCCGTTCCCCGAGTAGTGCGCGATCAGTTTCGCAGTTCGGATTGAAAAGCCACCTTGGACGGCGTGCACGTTGCCGCGAAACTCCGCCGTCTTTACGGCATCGTTGACGGTCAGTTCATCGGCCTCCAGAGCGATTGGTGCGTCCGGGTCGGTCTTGAAGGTGACGGCAGTGAGGCCGGAAACCGCGTTCTTTTCAGCCTCCGGTGCTGCGGCTGCTTTTGGTTTCGCCGGGTCCGCCTGCCGTTGGAGCTTGGCAAAGATGCGGCCGTCTTTCGTGCCAGCCGTTTGAGCAGGGCTCGTCAGATGACTTGTGCCGTGCTTCCGGTCGATCAAAAGCCGTTCGCCTTTGATCTGATTTTCGCCCTGGGTGACAATAACATTGCCGGTAAGCAGAGCCGTATCGTTTTGCGCATTGATCTGGGCCGCATCGCTGCGTGCGCTGCGCGTGAGACCGGACACCATTTCGACGTTGCCTGTCAGCAAAGCGACCTCATTGATCGCGTCCACATCCAGACGCTCCGCCGTAATCCTTTCGCTGTCGCCGCGTGTGATGACAATCGGTGTTTCAGACACCATTCGGGTGACTTGCGCCGAGGTCGCAGCATCGCTGGCAGACGGAGCCGAGCCGCTGTCTGCGTCGTTGCTTTGATAGAAGACGTCGAGCCGCTGACTGTGCAGGGCCTGGTCGCCCTGCACGGCTTGAACGTCTCCAACGAAGCTCGCAGTGTTCTTGAGATCCTCGACCCTCAGTATGTTTGACGTGATATCTACGGGACCGTTGGAGCTTCCTATCAGAGCGGAGGAGCCTTCCTTCTGAGGAGAGGCGGCTTTCTCTTCGCCCGGTTGCGGCGTGAGGCGTGTCTTGACGTTGTCGACAAACGTGACCTTGCGCTTCTTCTGCCAAATCATGAGACGGTCCGCAGAAATCTCACCTTGGCGAACGTTCACAACGGAGCGCTCTTTGCTGAGAATGACGCCGCGTTTCGCGAAAATGCTGGCACTCTTCAATTGAGCTGCCATGCCATCGGTCGAGTTGATCTTGATGCCGTCAAGGAGGTTCAATTCGTTGGTCTTGGTGTGGAAGATGCCGCGAGCGGCGGTCAGCTCTGTTTTCACCTTCTTGGCGCTGAGCATTTCGCCGGAAATTTCGTTGAGGTGGATCAGCTCAGTCTGCTTGAAGTCTTGTCGAGCGGTGCGGGCTTGTACGACATAGGACCCGCCGTCTTTTGTGAAACCCTCGTAACGTGGATTATCCATCGTCACGTTTTCGGCGGTTATCGTTGGCACGGGCAGCTGTGCCAGTTTCTCGACGAGATCGAGAGACGTCATGGCTGAGGCTACGTACAACCCAACGACGGCAACGGTGACCACAGGCAACATCACACGCAGCGTGCGCACCATCCAAGTGTGACGACGTGCACGCGCAAACTGCCGGCTGCTATCCACCGGTCCCGTGACCGGACGTTCCGATCGGCGCCGGGGCTTGGTAGTCGCGTCGAAGGGGTGGTCGAGTGACATTCGCTAAGAGGCCGCTAGAGCTTAGGACGGGTCCGCGCGCTTACGTGGGGTACGGGCAAAGAAAATCAATCTTCGGCATCATCGATTTCCCCGACGCAACCTGGGCGCCACAGAAGAAACCCAAACACCGAGGGTGAAGAGCGCCCTGACATGCGCCAGGATCCAGCCGGCATTCCGCCAGCCAGCCGCGCGAAAGTGTCAATGAATTGGGGTGATATTGGGACTGATCGAAGGACGCAAGGTGCCTGATTGGGTAGTTTTACTCAAAATTGTGCTTAACGCGCTGCGTTGCCAGGAGGGTGTTGCAACTTTACGCCGCGCGCGAGCGTCAATGTGAGAAGATATCCATCTCCCCATAACCAGCGAGGTCGAGCTGCGCCCGGATAGGAAGGAAGCCGAAGGCGGCCGACGCGAAGTGCGTGCGCCCTTCCCGTGCGAGCATCTCGTCAAGTCGCGACTTTAACGCATGCAGGTGCAGCACGTCGGAGGCTGCATAGGCCATCTGTTGCTGCGTGAGGGTTGGAGCTCCCCAATCTGAACTCTGCTGCTGTTTAGACAATTCAACGCCGAGAAGTTCTGAGGTGATGTCCTTGAGCCCATGGCGATCCGTATATGTCCGCACGAGCTTGGATGCGATTTTGGTGCAGTAGATGGGCGTCACCACCACGCCGAGATATTTGGCAAGCACAGCGACATCGAAGCGCGCGAAATGAAAGATTTTGAGGACGTTCTGGTCCGCGAGCAGCGCCTTGAGGTGTGGTGCCGAATAATCCTTGCCGTCAAACTGGACAAGATGCGCGGTGCCGTCGCCCGCCGAGAGCTGTACCACGCAGAGGCGGTCGCGATGAGGGTTGAGGCCGAGAGTTTCGGTATCGATCGCAACGCTTGAGCCGAAAGTCACACCCGCAGGCAGATCGCCTTTATGCAGTTTGATTTTGCTGTCAGCCATACCGCCACCCCGCCATGCTTCGCACTGCACATCCCAGATCAAACGTCCTTCTAACGAAGGAACGAGGGGTATGGGGTGGCAAGCTCTTGATTATCGAAGAAAATTTCGCGCAACGGCCACGTATGTATCACCCATGATATACAGTTTCAATGGCTTAGGCAGTACTCCGCAGTTAAGCGTGAGCTCAACGCATCAAGAGCCATTCAATCCTGCTCCACCCAAACCGTTTCGTTAAAAACGGACGTCAGATGAAGCCTTGGAAGATTGGCACAAGCTACGCCGTCGCCATTTCGCCAGATGGACAACGACTTTCGACGGTCGGGCGAGATGTGTCCATGTGGGATTTGCGGACGAGATCAAAGATATGGCGAGCCTCCCCGCTCGCCGATCCTGCTTGCACAGTCTTCTCTCCGGACGGGAGCACCTTGGCTGTGAAAGGTTCATCAGGACACATCATCGTCGCCGACGTGAAGTCGGGAAGACGTCTTGTCGATTTTAATAATATGACAGATGGCGAGGGATCGAACCTTCGCTATTCGACTTGCGGTGAATACATCGTGGACGCCACTTGGAATGGACGTCTGATGGTAAGAACTGCGAAATCGGGGTGTACCGAGTTTGCGCAGGATTTTCCCGATGAGATGATCCAGAGCATCCACCGATCTGCGGACGGGAAGATGTGGGTTATCGTACACGCTTGCAAGGCGATATCAGACGATGCGCCGCCGGCGCCCGACTATTTCTCCCTTTGGTCATGGCCGTTCCGCTCTGGAGAATTTCGAGTGCTGCCCGAGCGCGTAGCTTTCTCGCGCACGTCGTCCCTTTCGCCTGACGGATCATTATTAGCAGTCGTTCACGGTGCGCCACCTGAAAATCTCTCTGTATTTCAGTTAAGCGACGGTGCGTGTGTGGGAACGGTTGCCATTCAGAGCGGTGGTACGGGACACGCAATTGGATGGTCGGCCGATGGTCAGCTTATCGGATCTGTTCAGGACAATGTAGTTGTGTTCTACGCGTGGCCAAGCCTTGCGAAATGCCATGAGATTGAGTTGGCCTGTCCGAGCGATCTGGCATATTCGCTTCGCGGCGATGTATTAGTTCTCGGCTCTTGGGAAGAAGGCTGGGTGATGTCTCAGAAAGCACCAGACGCCATGAACCTACCTCGGTAGAGGTTGCTTGAACGAAGCCTGCTCCGATGCAGTCTCCTTAAGGCGTTGCGCGGCCTGCGCGACCGCCTCGCCCCTTCGCTTCAGCATGCCCTCGGCGTAGCTACGGAACTCACTAACGACGGCAGGCGGGGCTGTGTCTGGGGAGCCTGCAGTGAAGGGCGGCTCAGGGTTGTACTCCATATAGAGTTGAATCTTTTCGGCGGTCATGCGGTCGGAAAGCGCTTCCGCCAGGAGCAATCCAAAATCAATGCCTGCGGTAACTCCACCGCCCGTTATGCGGTTGCGATCGATGCAGACGCGCGTGTTGACTGGCGTGGCACCGAACGACTCAAGAAAATGCATGGATGCCCAGTGCGTCGCTGCCTTGTAGCCCTGAAGAAGACCAGCGGCTCCCAGTACTAACGCACCGGTGCATACTGAGGTGACAAAGCGCGCATTGGCTCCTTGACGGCGCACGAACGCAAGTACTTCCTCATCATTAAGCAGGTCATTCATTCCTGGACCGCCAGGAATGCAGATCACATCGAGATCCGGACAGTCCGTGAATGTCGTGGTCGGTAAGATCCGCAAGCCGACATCGCTCAGGACCGGATCTAGGTCCTTCCAGATGAGATGCACCTGGGCGTCGGGAAGCCGCGCCAGCACTTCGAAGGGACCCGTTAGGTCGAGTTGCGTCAGTTGCGGAAAGAGAATGAGGCCAATCTGGTGCTTGGTGTCATCCATGACATTTCCCTTACCCTAACTACGCTCTTTCTGAGGTCGGTTCGTCACCCTCAGCGGCGAGCGAAGGGGACGCTACCTCAATGTATCTCGCGGGCTCGCGCGGAGAGCGATCAATCTCGAGATCGAAGATGTCGAAGCGATTGTAATAACCGACGACGTCGTGAAATTGCTTCGGCTCGACGGAGAGCGCCGTATCGATGTCGGCATAAACGATGCCTTCCTCGTCACTGAGCACGGAACTGATGACCGAGCCCGTGGGATCAAGGCACATGGACACGCTCTTCGGAGACCGTTCGATAATCTCGCGGATTCGCTTGTCCTCCTTAGAGACCGCTGCGATCAATGCCTCGTCGGCAAAGGCTGATGAGACGATATTGAAGACTTTCGCCTCAAAAGCGTGCGCGCCCGCCCGGATTTCGATAGCGCGGCGCAGATCATATGCGCCATTGTCGGTTGGTGGGCGTGTCGGCCACACCGGCGGGTAAGTCGAAATATGAACCTGCTCACCTTCAGCCATGAGCGCGTAGCGCGAGAGCGGATTTGTGTTCTCACCGCAAATCAGCATGCCGATGCGGCCAATGTCAGTCGGGATAACCCGCAGGCCTCGAGCATCGCCGTTCGCCCAGACCAGCTTCTCATAGAACGTGGGAACAAGCTTGCGATGGTGATTAAGGATGCTGCCATCAGGACCAATCAACAGGTTCGCGTTCCACAGGCAGCCGACGCTTGCATCCGTGCCCTCACTGATGCCGACGGAGACGTATACGCCGTGATCGCGCGCCGCCGCCGCGAGCCGCGCGATCTCAGGGCCGTCTCGCCGTATGGACTGAGTGGCGAGCGCACGAAAGAAGTCATGGTTCTCGATCGGCGGGCGCAGCGCAGCCCACACCGGAAATCCCGGGATAAAGCTCTCGGGAAACGCAACCAGTGACGCGCCGTTACGGGCCGCCTCGCTGATATAGGAAATCCCCTTCTCCACAGTGGCCGTACTGTCGAGGAAGACGGGCGCGATGTGGCAGGCAGCAGCCTTAAAGCGCGGGTAACTTAGTGGCATACGCGTGTCCCAGTTGGTTAAGTTATTTCTTTCGTTGAAGGTCGATGATCTTGCCGCGGCCGGATCGCTTTCCCGCCGCTGCCGTTGGGCGGCTCGCCGCCCAGAGCGTTTCGAAAAGGCCCGTCTGCATGGCAGCGAACTCGGCGCTCTCGATGGTCATGGCGAAGTTCTCCTTGCGTGAGGAGATGAGCGCCACTTTGTCGTCGTAGATGTACGTCGTCATCGAGAAAGTGAAATCATCTGGAGCGTAGCGCACAATACGCAGGTCGGCTGGATTGTCCGCCCAGAAGGGATGCAAGTCTTTCGTCGGCGAGCGCACAACCCGCAGGGTAACGCCGGCTTCGATGCGGCGACGGACGTTGTCGTCCATCCACTCGCGTCCCGGCACCTCATAGAGATCGCTCATAGAGAGTATGCCAAGAAGCACCTTGCTGCGGCACGTCAGTGTCTCGTCAAGCACGGCCTTTATGCCATCCGGCCCCTGGAAATAGCGCACCTTGGGTTTGGCTGGCGTGCGATTGTGTAATGAGAGTAATTCCGGCATCACCGCGTCGAGCTTTTTCCGGCGCTCATCGACAATCTCCAGCACGCGCTCCGGTGACTCCGCCATGATCAGCATCGAACGATCTGTCGACTGTGGAATCTCGTTGACGAGCCGCTGCGCCAGCAGGCGTGAGAAGACGTCATAGGCATTCGTACGACTGATCCCGGCCTTGCGCGCGATGTCGCGCATGGGCGCCTGCCCGAGTTCGAGCGCCGCCAGATAAAAGCGCACTTCCGTCTCGTGCAGACCTATGTCCATCAAAACGCGATCAATAGCCATCGTGAGATTTTTCCGTATCGCAAGGCCCGCTTTTTTGGGCCGGGAACACCATGCCACAACCTAGTATGAGCTGTCGAATAAGATTGACAGCAATTCGATAATTGCCTCAAAAATTCGCTCATAATGCCGTTATTATCAGCAAAAACTCGTGTTGCATTGAGTGTCAATTCGTGTTGAACTTTATCGGCATCTGGCTGCAAAGCCTCTGTTAATTGTTCGCGGCGCGCTGCGATCGGTCGGGGGAGTTTCTGTTATCGAACTCGTGCTGGCACTTGCCGTGAACGGCCTAGTTTGGGGGTTGATTATTGCGCTGATTGCGCTTGGCCTCTCCATCATCTTTGGGCTTCTCGACATCATCAACGTTGCGCATGGCGACTTCTTCATGCTGGGCACCGTGGCGGCGCTCACGCTGACGGTGGCGAGCGGCTCGTACTGGATTGCCCTCTTACTTGTGCCGATTATTGGCTTTGCTGTCGGCATCGTGCTTGAGCGCCTGGTTATCCGACCGACGATCCGCCAGGCCTCGCTCACTATCGTCACGACGTTCGGCCTCTCGATGATGCTTCAGGAGGGTGTGCGTGCGATCTACGGAGCGCAGCCGCGGCGGATGGAGGCGCCGATCGAAGGCACCCTTCCGCTGTTCGGCATCGATTACGATGTCTACCGTCTGTTTGCCGCGGCATTCGCCGCACTGTGCCTGATCGCATTCTTCGCTTTTCTTACGCGCACGAAGCTCGGCACTTGGATCCGCGCCGTGCGTCATGATCCGGAGACGGCGACGGCGCTCGGTGTGCCTGTTGCGCGCATCTGCGCCATAACGTTCGGTCTGGGCACGGCTATGGCGTTTCTGGGCGGGGTGATCGCAGCGCCCATCACGACCGTCGAATTCCGCACGGGTGTCGACATCCTACCGTTCTGCTTCATGGCGGTGATCATCGGCGGACTGGGCAACTTGCAGGGCACCGTCGCCGCTGCCGTATTGCTTGCGGTTCTGGAAGGACTGGTCACAAGCGTCACCGATCCGACGATCGCTAGAATTATTTCGCTCGCGTTCATGAGCGTGGTGCTGCTCGTTCGACCCAACGGGCTCTTTTCGGGGGCGACGCGATGACAGCAACAAATATCTCTCGTGTTGCGCTCGTGGTCTTCGCCGGCCTCTTGTTGGCTGTTCCCGTCGTTATGCCGATGTTCGTCAGCCCGTTTTGGATCGACATTATTGCCGAGATCCTGATCTGGTCGCTGCTCGCCGCGAGTGTAAATCTTCTGCTTGGGTACGTCGGCCTGCTCTCTTTCGGACAAGCGCTTTTCTTCGGCGTCGGCATGTATGGAGCTGCGTTGTCAGTTATTCATTGGGGTGCTGACTTCTGGGGCGGACTTGCCGTCGGCATCGTTGCTGCAATGCTCATGGCCGCCATAGCAGGTAGCGTCGCCGTGCGCCTGACCTGGCACTACTTTGCAATTATCACCGTGGTCTTTTCGCTCATCCTGTACTTTGCGGCCATGAGCGCGAAGCCGATCACGGGTGGCGATGATGGTATTTCGTTCAGCACGCCCAAAGTCTTTTCCTTCGGCGACCTGGAACTCTCCCTCGCCGACCAGTCCGTCCAGTACTACACGATCCTGCTCGTCGTCGCTGCTTGCTACGGGCTTTTTGGCTTCATTGTCCGCAGCCCGTTGGGGGTGCGCTTCATGGCTGTGCGTGAGAACGACCGGCGTGCCGCGCTCGTCGGAATCAATGTCTACCTGACGCGCTATCTCGCATTCGTTCTCGCCGGTGGACTCGCCGGCGCTTCGGGCGCGCTCTTCGCCTTCTTCGGGCGCTATGCGTCGGCATCGTACATGTTCTACCACGTCTCCGGTGAGGCCGTGGTCTGGGCGATCGTTGGCGGTGCTGGAAGCCTGCTCGGTCCCCTGTTCGGCACCGGTTTGCTGATCATATTCCGGGAGCTCATCTCCACCGTCTGGGAGCATTACCTGTTTGTCGTCGGGGCCATCACTGTTCTCGTTGTCATGTTTGCGCCGCGCGGTCTCGCTGGTGCTTGGAGCGACTTCATGAAGGTGATCGGGCGTAACAAACGCGCCGAGACGCCAACTTCCAATCCGGGCCTGTCAAAGCCGGCCGCGGACACCAAGTTGGGGGGCTGACGTGCGCAGTGGGGGAGAAGACATCGTCGCCTTGAGCGTAGCAGGATTGACCCGGCGGTTCGGCGGACTCGTTGCCGTCGATAACGTGAGCTTCGAGCTGCCAGCGGGGCGTTTGAACGCGATTATCGGGCCGAATGGTGCTGGCAAGACCACGCTCTTCAATCTCATAACCGGCGAGATCAGACCAGACGCTGGCCGCGTACGCGTGCACGGCCGGGAGATCACGGGGCTCAAACCGCATCAGATCGTGCGTCGCGGTGTCTCGCGCACGCTTCAAATCAAAAGCGTGTTTTCTGGCCTCACCGTCGCGGAAAACATACGCACGGCGGTCATGGTTCATGAGGGCCTCGCTTCACCGTTCCGGCCCGCCTCCTCCTACGTCGCCGTCAATCGCCGCGTCGAAGAGCTCGCTGCGCAGGTCGGTCTTTCGGCGCATTTGCAGACATGTGCCTCGACGCTCTCATATGGTGATATCGCGCTTCTTGAGATCGCCCTGGCCCTCGCCAACGAGCCGCGGCTCCTCCTACTCGACGAGCCGGTTTGCGGGATGGGCCCGCGAGAGACCGAAGAGACCGTCGCCACCATCCGCAACATCGCGCGAACTGTCGATATCGTGCTCATCGAGCACGACATGGAGGTCGTATTCGCCATCGCGGACGAAATCATCGTCATGGCGCAGGGCGG
Organism: Filomicrobium sp.; assembly: GCF_025698805.1. Lineage (NCBI taxonomy): Bacteria > Pseudomonadati > Pseudomonadota > Alphaproteobacteria > Hyphomicrobiales > Hyphomicrobiaceae > Filomicrobium > Filomicrobium sp. The sequence continues at coordinate 164,721 of NZ_JAILWT010000001.1, read as the reverse complement.
TCTACTCGCCCGTGGGACGCCCGATGAAATTTGCAATTCGCCCGATGTTCAGGAAGCCTACCTCGGCGCGCCGGAGGAGGAGGACCTATGACGGCGCTCGCGATTGATGATCTCAAAGCCAACATTGGCAAGGTTCCGGTACTGCGCGGCGTCAGTCTCAGAGTCGAACCCGGCGAGACCGTAGCGCTGCTCGGGCGCAATGGCGTCGGCAAGACCTCGACACTTCGCGCAATTCTTGGCCTTTTGAAACGCACCGGCGGTACCGCCAGCTACAACGGGGTCAATCTCGAAAGCGTCGCGCCCCATAAACTGGCCGCGCTTGGTCTCGGGTATGTTCCCCAAGGGCGCGGCATGTTCCCGCTGCTCACGGTGAAGGAAAATCTCACACTCGGCCTGACCGGTACTCCAGATCCGGAAATCATTGCTGACGTATTCCGCCGCTTTCCCCGCCTCGAAGAACGTCTTTCTCAGCCGGCTGGCACACTCTCCGGCGGGGAGCAACAGATGCTTGCGCTCGCGCGCTGCCTCGTCATGAAACCCTCTCTCATTATGCTTGATGAGCCGACGGAAGGCATCATGCCTAAGCTCGTCTCCCAGATCCGTCACGAGATCGATGAGATCGCAAAGCGCGGTATCTCCGTGCTGCTTGTTGAACAGAACCTGCGTACGGCGCTGCGCCTTGCCAACCGCGTCTATCTCATGGAGCGCGGCACCATCGTACACGAAGCGACGCCGGCCGCGTTGCGTGCCGATCCTTCGACTATCCACCGCTACCTTGGCGTTTCTCTCTAGGTTCATCAGGAAGGAGTCTTCAGTTATGACTAAGCACCCCCCGAAGGTCCGCCCCAAGAAGACTGCTTCCGACAAAGGCACCACAAGCGGCGTGACACGTCGCAGTTTTCTGCAAGTCGCGCTAGCCGGCGGGACGGCTGCCGGTGCCTATATCAGCCTCGGCCGCGACATGTCGGCGTTCGCCCAGGCGAGCGGGCCGATCGTGATCGGGCATCACTGCGAACTGACGGGCGGCTTTGCGTCATGGGGATACTGGCACAACAAGTGCGCGCTCGCCGCGACGAAGGTGATCAACGAGGCAGGCGGTATCGCCGGCCGCAAGCTTGAGCTTGTGACCGAGGATACGGAATCCAATCCTGCTGCCGGTGCACGCAAGCTGCGTTCGCTCATTCAGCGTAGCCGCGCGTCGTTCATCACCGGCTCTGTGCATTCCGGCGTGATGCTCGCGTCGATTCCCGTCGCAAGTGAAATGAAGACAGTCTACTTCTCAACGGGCGAGGCGACCGAGGCGACCGGCGAGAAGGGGACGCGCTACAGCTTCCGTACCGGGACGGACACGTATGGTCTAGCTGCGGCCGGTGCGCCGTGGGCTTATGAGAACCTCGGCAAGACATGGACGATCATCTCGCCGGATTATGCCTGGGGTCATAGCCACTACAAAGAGCACAAAGCCGTCATCGAGAAGCTCGGCGGCAAAGTCCATGAGCCGATCTACGTCCCGCTCGATGCCAAGGATCTGGTTCCTTATCTTGCGCGCATCCCCGAAGACACGGAAGTGCTCTTCTCGGTGTTCTTCGGTGCGCTCTCGGTCGCCTTCTACACGCAGGCTAAGTCCATGGGTCTTGAGAAGACGATGAAGATGTACTCCGTCTCGGGCACCATCGAGGCGATTGCGCCAGCGGATCTGAAGGGCGCCGCTGAGGGTGTTTATATTGTCGAGAACTTCCCGCGCATGCTGAAGTACAAGGACGATGAATTCCATAAGGAGTTCATCAAGCAGATTGGCATCGACGGCGTAAACGCGCGCGAAGAAGGTTCTGACAAAGTCAATGCCAAGAGCCACTCATGGCAGAGCTGGGAAAATCTCTTCGCGCTGAAGCAAGCGATTGAAGAGAGCGGCTGGAAGCAGAAGAGCGATGACCAGGGTGTTATCGAAGCCCTTGAAGGCCTCCAGATGGCGAACTCGCTCGGCTTTCCGCAGGGCGCCAAGACACTCCGTAAGGAGGACCATAGCGGCATGATCGACTGCTACATCAGCCGCATCGAAAACGACGAATTCCACGTCAAGAAGACAGTTGCTAAGGAAGACATGGCTTCCATGCTGACCCCGCGCTACGACTTCTCCAAGCAGGAACTCTGATTTCGCGCCGCAGACAGCAGGCGCGGACTGCCTTGGTCCGCGCTGTCCCTATATTCGGATGAGCTTGAAGTCGCTTGTCGAAACCGGAAAAAGGACTTCCTCATCCCAACGACGTCCCGATCACCATTTCGTAATGACGCATCATACTTTGAGGCTTGACCGCACGCCACAGTCTGGATCAACTAGCGCCCGGTGAAACGGACTAGTCTTGCAACGATGCGCGGACGCAAAAAAATCCTGGGATGCGTGTGCTGTGCCATCCTGATTTGGATGAATGCCATCGCTGGGCTGTTCCCGGCGGTGACCGCGCACGCCGACCACACAGCGCACAACGCGGCGACCACCGCTGAAACGATCCATCACGCCCACGCGGGATCGGCTGGCCTACACGAACATAGCTACGTGGTGCAGGAGGTTTCCCACCACCAATCCGATAATGAGGCAGACTGCGTAGCGACATGCCTCGACCGGATCTCGGACAAACTCGTCCCTAAAATATCTGACACCGAACCGCGACTGGACTGGAAAGTGGTCGCAGTCCATCCGTTACGCATCCAGGCAGTGTGCGCGGACGGATGCCAGATCAACGCTTACTGGCCTGCCGGTCCGCCAAACTTCGGCGGCCTCACAAGAACCGGCACCGAGCGGCTTGTCGCGTTCAACGCCCGCCTGCGAATTTAAGAGCCTTTGAAGAGTTCATTGCGCCGCCCTCGATGAAGCGATGGGGCGGTCGAGCCTTGGCGTTTGCACGCCTGGGGCAGGACCCTCTTCAAGGAATTTCTCATGAAATACCATCGGCTTGTGATCGCAGCCTTTCTGGTCATGTTGCTCCCGCTCTCCAGCGGCTTACCAACGTACGCGACGGAAACCCCGGGTAGCCAACCGTCGGACGCAAAGAAGGGTGACGTCAAATGGACGTGCCCGATGCACCCCCACTACATCGCGTCCGAATTCGGTGCTTGTCCTATCTGCGGCATGGATCTGGTCAAACTTGAAAGTGATGGTGCAGCCGAAGCGGCTTCCGAAGGTCAGCAGCGGACGGCGATCGTGGTGGCTCCAGAGACACTTCAAACCATGGGTGTCCGGATAGCGAAGGCCGAGCAAACGAGCTTCGGACGAATCGTCCGGAGCTTCGGCCGCATCTCCGAGAATGAACGGCTGCAAACAGAAATGTCTGCGCGTACCGAGGCCTGGATAGAGGATCTGCGCATCCGGGCCATCGGCGATGCCGTGAGGAAAGGCGACCTTCTGTTTACGCTGTACGCACCGGAGTTCATCGTATCTCAGCGAGACTATCTCGAAGCCCTGAGCGGCCAAAGCCGCACGCGGATCCAATCTGTAGAGACCCGCCTTAAAGCGTTCGGCATGCAGGAGCGCACCATCGCCGAACTCAGACACAGCCGCGAGGTGATGGAGTTTGTGCCCTTTTATGCCGACCGTGACGGCACGGTGACAATGATCGATTTGCGCCCAGGAAGTTACGTGAAGCGCGGCACGATACTCACCAGAATTCAGGATTATTCGCAGGTCTGGCTAATGGTCAGCGTGTCGGAGAAAGACCTCTCCTTTATCGAGCCTGGCATTCCAGCGCGTGTGACCTTTCCCAACATTCCGGGGCGCGAAGTTTTCGCCAAAGTCGAGTACGTCTACCCGACGATTGATCCAGCGACCCGGACAGGGCAGGTGCGCCTCGTTCTTGATAACAAGGACGGGCAGTTACGGCCGGGAGCCTATGCCGATGTCGCCTTTGAAGTTGGAACTGAGCAGCGGCTCGCGGTTCCGTCGGAGGCCATTCTGAAGAGTGGCGGTGCACGATATGTCGTAGCGTCCCTTGGCGGAGGACGATTTGAACCGCGCACCGTGACGACGGGGCTCATTTCGGGACGTTGGACGGAGATCGGCGGCGAGATCGAAGCCGGCGACGATATCGTCGTATCAGGGCAATTCCTCATCGATTCCGAAAGTGCCCTGCGTGAAAGTTTCCGGAAACTTGAGCGGCTGCAACTGCCACTGTCCCTACTCAAGCTCGATTCAGCGCAATTTGCGATGGTCGATCATTTTGTCGATGCCGCGCTCTATCTCCATGAGACGCTAACGGATGGCTACCAGGTTGAGCCGAAGTTTCTAGATCCAGCGATCGAAGTGAAGACGCTTCTGTGGCCAGCTTTCCAGCACACGAGGCTCGCCTTCGTTATGGAAGATGCCGTGAAGGCGATCCGCGATGCGCAGGCAGCCAAAACAGACAGCGAGGTGAAAGCGGCGCTCGCAACGCTTGTCGACGCTGTTGCGCCCTGGATACGCGAAGGGGCGCCGGACCATTATCGCGAAAAGAAGATCGCGCTCTGGAAAGACGACGGATCTGCCCGCATGTGGCTTCAACTCGAAGGGCGCGAGTTGAACCCTTACGGCAAAGGTTCATCGTCAATGATTTCCTACTCTCAGCCTGCACCTGAAGAGGGAGCGGCATCGGCGAATGCCGCTGCGGAAGAAATGCCGTCCACCAAACCCAAGACCATGCCGGGTCATCAGCATTGATCGCGTCGACGCGAAATGGAGGCGCAGCAATGACCACGCGACCTGACGATTTTACAGGCCATGATCCGACGAAGTCTGCGGTCGCGCGGGTCATTGATTGGTCCGTCAATAACCAACTCCTCGTTCTGGTGGGGGCATTGGCGCTCATAATCATGGGATGGCTTGCAATAGAGAAATCGCCGCTCGATGCAATCCCCGACCTCACCGATACGCAAGTCATTATTCGCACGGAGTTTGCCGGCCAGTCGCCTCAAATCGTTGAGGATCTCGTTACATACCCACTCTCAACAACACTGCTCGGACTGCCGCGCACCAAGGCCGTACGTGGCTTCTCGCTGTTCGGAACAAGTTTTGTCTACGTCATTTTTGAAGACGATGTGGACCAGTACTGGGCGCGCTCCCGCGTCATCGAAGCCTTATCGTCGGTTCAAGGATCGCTCCCGGAAAACGCCAATCCACAACTCGGGCCCGACGCGACTGGCGTCGGCTGGATCTTTCAATATGCGCTTGTTGACCACACCGGCACGCGCGACCTGGCGCAGTTGCGCACACTTCAGGATTGGTTCTTGAAGTACGAATTGGCGACGGTCCCTGGCGTATCGGAAGTGGCGTCCGTCGGCGGGTTTGTGAAGGAATACCAAGTCCTTGTCGACCCCAACCGGCTCCGTGCTTACGACGTGCCTCTTTCCCGCATTCGGGAGGCGGTTAAAGCTGCATCCAGTGAGGTTGGCGGCCGGGTGATCGAGCAGGCGGAAACTGAGCTGATCATTCGTTCGACGGGCTACATCCAGAACCTCGATCAGTTGAAGGACGTGGTCGTTTATTCGGCAAGGGGCACGCCGGTTCTTCTGTCTGATATCGCCAACGTGGTGGAAGGTCCGGAACTTCGACGTGGTGTTGTTGAGCTTGGCGGTGACGGAGAAGTCGTCAGCGGTATCATCGTCATGCGCTCAGGTGAAAACGCCCTCGACGTGATTGAGGGGGTAAAGAAGAAGTTGGCCACCCTTCAGGCCGGCCTTCCAAAAGGCGTGGAGATTGTCACGGTCTACGACCGCGCACCGCTCATCCAAGGTGCCGTGAAATACCTGACGACGAAGTTGGTCGAAGAGGGCATCGTCGTCGCAATCGTCTGCTTCCTGTTCCTGCTTCACGTCCGCTCGGCGTTCGTCGCGATCATCACGCTGCCGCTCGGTGTACTTGCTGCATTCATCGTCATGGCAGAGCAGGGCATCACAGCGAACATCATGTCACTTGGGGGTATCGCGATTGCCATAGGTGCGATGGTTGATGCGTCTATCGTCATGGTGGAAAACGCCCACCGGAAACTGTCGGCACTCCCTCAAGAGACATCTGCGCGAGAACGCAGAGACGCTCTCGTTCTGGCGGCAAAGGAAGTGGGGCCGGGGCTGTTCTTCTCACTTCTGATCATCACCGTATCCTTCCTGCCTGTCTTCGCACTCACGGGGCAAAGCTATCGTCTCTTTGCACCCCTCGCCTACACCAAGACTTATGCCATGGCTTTTGCCGCGTTCCTCTCCGTGACGCTGGTCCCAGTGTTGATGTTGTGGCTCGTGCGCGGGCGCCTCCTTCCCGAGATGCGTAATCCGTTGAACTGGGTGTTCGTTTCAGCCTATCGGCCGCTCTTGTCGATTGCACTCAAAGCACGCTGGCTTGTGATCCTGCTTACGTTGGCGGCCACGGTGTCGATTGCGTATCCGATCTGGAACACAGGCAGCGAGTTCATGCCCGCGCTCTATGAGGGTGAGTTGCTTTATATGCCGACGACGCTTCCTGGCGTTTCAATCACAAAGGCGAAGGAGGTGCTGGCTCAGACCAACCGATTGATCAAAACGGTTCCTGAAGTGGAGCGTGTTTTCGGAAAACTCGGCCGCGCCGACACGGCAACTGATCCAGCGCCGATCTCCATGATCGAGACCTGGATCAAGCTCAAACCGCAGGACGAATGGCGGCCGGGCCTGACGAAGAACGATCTTATCGCTGAGCTTGATCAACGGACGAAACTTCCCGGCCTCGTCAATTCCTGGGGATACCCGATCAAGATCCGGATGGACATGATCTCAACCGGGATTCGTACACCGATTGGCATCAAAATCTCAGGCGACAATCTGCAGACGATTGAGCGTCTCGCCTTGGCAATTGAGAGTGCCGTCAAGGATGTGCCGGGCACGCGCTCCGCATTTGCTGATCGCGTGCAGGGTGGAAAGTACCTTGAGATCCGGCCGGACCGACGAGAACTCGCCCGCCGTAATATTGATCTTGCCGTCTTCCAATCCGTTATCCAGACGGCGCTGGGCGGGATGAAGCTCGCCGAAAGTGTCCAAGGACGTGAACGCTACGACATTATCCTTCGCTACGATCGCCCGTTCCGCGAGACGACTGAGCAGATTGGCGACATTCTCGTGCCCACACCTGCTGGACATCACATTCCACTCGCGGAAATCGCTGAAATTGCGTACGTCGACGGCCCGCCGCTCATCCGCTCCGAGAATGCGCGACTGACTGGCTGGGTCTTTGTCGACATCGCGGATCGCGATATCGGCGGATACGTAGCGGAAGCTCAAAGCATCATTGCGGGTTCGATCGATCTGCCGCCCGGCTATGCGATATCCTGGTCCGGTCAGTTTGAGCAAATGCAGGAGGCGCGTGAACGGCTGACGATCGCGATCCCGGCTGTGGTGCTCATTATCTTCGTCCTGCTGATGCTGCACTTCGGTAAGCTCGACCGGACGCTCATCATCATGCTGTCGTTGCCGTTCGGGCTGATCGGCGGCCTCTGGGCCGTTTATCTCGCAGGCTATAATTTCTCGGTCGCCGTTGCCGTCGGGTTCATCGCGCTTGGCGGGATCGCGGTCGAAACAGCCGTTGTGATGTTGCTGTACATTGATCAGCAGATGCGCGAGCGCCCACCGAAAAGCTTCGCTGAACTTCAGGACGCGGTCATTGCCGGTGCCGCCATGCGTGTGCGCCCCAAACTAATGACGGTCCTCACAATCGTGGCAGGTCTCGCGCCGATCTTTTTCACTGAGGGACTGGGCGCCGACCTTATGCGGCGCATCGCGTTGCCCATGCTCGGCGGCATGGCCTCCACCACGCTCCTCACGATGTTCGTCATACCCGTCGTCTATCTCATTTGGGAGGGGCGGCGTTTCAACACGAAACCCAACGACGTTCAGCGCGATAGCGCTGAGGTCCGTCCTCTCGCACATCCCGCTGAATAACACGGCGGATTTCCAGCTCGTCTCAATCCAAAAGGAGGAAGTTTAAATGGTTAGAACGTTCGTTTCCGCTGCGGTACTGGGCCTCTTCATCAGTACGAGCCCTGTCGCATCGCAAGACATGAAAATGGATCATTCCGGCCATGGTCAAATGGAGGTGAAGCCGGGCACGGAAGCTTCTGGCGTTGGTGTTATCAATTCGGTTGATGCTGACAAAGGCATCATCAACTTGACTCACGAACCGATGCCGGACGTAGGCTGGCCGACCATGACGATGGACCTACCTGTAACCAAGCATGTGGAACTCGGCGGCATCAAAGCGGGAGACAAGGTCGATTTCAAAGTAAAGCTCGGCCGGGACAAGCAATACCGCGTAATCGAGATTCTGCCCGCGAAGTAGCGCCAACAAGCGTCTGGACGCGCCAGGTGTCTGGACGCTTTCTTTAGGCCGAACAGTCATCCTATGTTACGGGCGATCAAGAAGCCCGCTTGAGAAAACTACGGAGCTGGAGAAGCTCTTTACAAGGGGGCTCCCCTCAAAGGCGATTTCTCACTAGATTAGGAACGCCTAGGCTTTGTCAGCAACTGGAATTGCAAACCCCAAATGTTGGATCGTGACGAGAAAACCATTTCGATCGATCCCCAGGACATTGCGGTTCTGCCTGACCTGAGCGTTGAGGCTCGGGAAGCGCTATTCCGCGCCGGAGAACTGCGCATCCTCCCTGCAGGAAGTCAGCTATTCGAGCAGGAATCTACCCATACCCATACCTCCTTGATCCTAGATGGGCTCGTGCGGGTCTACTACGTCTCCCCATCTGGGAAAGAATCGACGCTGTCCTATTGGAGCGCAGGAGATCTTGTCGGTGGGCCGGACCTATTCGAGAGGGCGGGGCACGTCTGGTCAGGAAAAACCCTCAGCCGCACGCGACTATTGTCGATCAGCGGTGAAAGGGCAGGGAGTGTGGCGCGGGCCCATCCGGAAGTTCTCTGGTGGTTTCATCGCAGCCTGACAGCAAAGCTGCGTTGGGTATCGATCCTGTATCAGCTACTCGGCACTGAAAACGTCCGAGAGCGGCTCGCGCGGTTGCTATTGCTCCTGTGTGAATCCTACGGCGAGCAATGCGGTCAAGGCACTCTCATCCGTTACTGGGTGAACCAAGGCGATATCGCGACGCTCATTGGGTCGTCACGTCAATGGACAAACCGGGGACTCCAGGATTTCCGGCGCGTGGGACTGATCGATATTCAGGATCGGCACATCATCGTGATCGATATCGAAGGTCTGCAAGACCTCATCGAGGCCGACGACGGCCCCTGCCTCTAGCGCGTTTCTTTTTCGACGAATTCATGCAGCTGTCATCCAATTGACAGGAGCATACCGCGCCATCTGCTAGCTTTTCTTTGCCAAAACATAAGCGCCGAAATGAGCGCATAGAGGAAACGCAAAGAGGAGCGAGTAACCGTGCTCGGCTATACGTCTATTCGACTGCTTCGAGACGCGACCATAGCCCTGGCAATAGCATATCAACTTGCTATTATTATATATCCAATCCATGGCGCCCTCGAATTTTACTACTTCCATCTCGGACTGGTGCTCGCAGTCGTGGGGCTATCGCTCCTGACGGAGTGGTCAGCTTCCGACGCTTCCCCCAAAGCACGCTTGGGGCGATGGCCGCTCATCGCTGTCCTTATCATTGGCTTGGCGGCCACGGCCTATCTTCACCTGATCGTTGGCGAGTTAGAACTGCGCCAGCCCTTCATCACCCAGACGGACTTCATTGCCGGCTTTTGCGTACTCGCAGCCGTTATTGTGTTGGTCTATCTCGTCTGGGGCAGTGTCCTGGCAGGTTTGATATTCCTGTCCACGCTCTATTTCGCATTCGGGGATCTGCTACCTGGTGCGTTCAACTACGAATCCCCCAGTAGCGACGTCATCATGAGCTACCTCGCTGGCATGGGCGGCGCGCGTGGCGTGCTCTGGGGGATTCCCGTTTCCGCCGATACGTTGTTCCTGATCATCCTCTTCGGTGGACTGCTGAAGGGAACGCGTATTCTCGACATGTTCAACGAGGTCGGGAAGCTGCTCCTCAGCGTAAGCCGCGGCGGGATTTGCTATTCGAGTATCCTGGCCAGTTCGGCTATCGGCATGGTCACGGGACAAGCAGTCGCCAATGTCGCCTTGTCAGGCCCGGTCACGATCACCTCGATGAAGCAACGAGGGCTAAGCGGGGCGCGGCGGGTGCAGTTGAAGTTGTCTCGTCGCTCGGCAGTCAGCTCATTCCACCCATCATGGGCTTGGGCGGATTTCTAATCGCCGTCAATCTTGGTGTTCCTTACGTCGAAGTCGCTGCAGCTGCGATCATACCCGCGTTCTTGTTCGTTCTGACGGTCTTCATCGCGGCCTATTTCCTGGCGGAAGCCACGCCAGGCCTCGAGCGCTCCAACGAGCCGGTCGATGTCGCAGGGATCTTGTGGACGCTGCCGTCATTCCTGATTTCGTTCGGCGTGCTCGTTACCCTTCTCTACCTGCGCTATTCGGCTGGTTATGCAGCGTTCTGGGCGCTCGGGCTATTGCTTACGCTCTCTTTCCTGCGGCCGGCGCAGTATCGCCCCAGTTGGACAGAGCTTTGGGCTGGCGCGACTTACGGTACGATTTCCGCTCTCCAGCTTGGTCTGATCATGGCAGGCATCGGTATTCTGGTGCAGGTCCTGATCACGACCGGAGCGGGCTTCGAGTTGGGCCGCACGATCATGGTCGCGGCGGGCGATAACGTGGCGCTCGGACTGCTTCTTGGCATGGTCTTGTCCATGCTTATCGGCCTCGGCCTGCCGACGCCCGCAGCCTATGCGCTGATCGCCATCGTGATGATCCCGTTTTTGATTGATCTCGGCGTCCCGGCAATGGCCGCGCACTTCTTCGGGTTCTACTTCGCTATCTTCTCCGCTGTTACACCGCCGGTCGCCGTCGGCGTTCTGGCGGCGACCCGGATTTCGGGAGCCGGGTTCTACGCCACCGTACGTGAAGCAGCCCGTATGTCGCTTGTCGCGATCCTGATCCCCTACACGTTCGTCGTCTTCCCCTCGATCCTGGCATTCCCCGATGTCGGACTGAGAGCCACGTTTGCCTGCCTGTCACTGATGGCAGCAATCGTGATGTGGGGCGCCGCGATTTATGGGGTCATGGGGCGGCCGTTGCGTCGGATCGAGCGTCTGGCTCTGCTCCTCGGCCCCGCGTTGCACTGCGCCTACCTGGCGACTCAGTGGGTTCTCGTCGCAGCCATCGTCATCGCTGCCGCGATCGTTCTGATCCTCCGCACCTGGCAGGAACAGCGCCGCAAAGAGGTCGGTTCGTCGCCGGTCGCTCTCGGCCCCTACTCGATTTCCAAACCCAGTTCACTCAAACCATAGGAGACTAATATGACTAAGACACTTCTCTTCGATACCTGGGGTACCCTCGTCGATAACTACTCGATCGCCGATGTCATCGAACAGTACGTCCAAGAATCCCACTTGGCCCATCGGATCGCTGCCGATTGGCGCTTCCAACAGAAATGGGCGATGTTCTACACGACCCTGGCCGACAACTTCGTCCCCCACCCCGACCTTACGGAAGCTTGTCTCCGCTGGGCTCTGGAACATCAGGGCGTAAAGCTCAGCTGCGCGACGATCAAAGAGATCAACGGGGAGTATCACCGGCTGCGGGCCTACCCGGATGTCATTGGCGCCCTCAAGTCGTTCAAGGAGCAGGGCCTGACGGTCAAGATCGTCGCCAACCCGACCAAGAAGATGATCGAAGATCACAGTCGCTTCGCGGGAACGATCGACTACATCGATGAGATCATAAGCTCCGGCGAGGAGGCCCGCGCGTTCAAGCCTTCACCAAGGGTTTTCCAACTTGGAATTGAGCGTGCCGGATGCGCCAAGGAAGACATTCTGTGGGTCACGGGCCACTTCTGGGAAGTGGTTGGAGCCATGCGTCAGGGCCTGCGCTGCGCTTGGACCAATAGAGCGCGTCAGCCCATGCTGCAGATCGGCGTACAGCCGACCTACATCACCGCGAACCTCCAGGAACTGGCTGACACGCTCGCCCAGGAATCCAGAAAGGTAGCTTAACCCCAAATGCAGGTGCCCGGCTTTACCGGGCGCCTGCTTACGCACGACCAAACAATCAAAAATCAATTTGGGAGGAAGACGTTATGAAACAGGTGGCCCTGCGGACGCTACTCTCTGCGGCTGCGCTTTTGCTTGTCGCCGCTCCGGCGACCGCTCAACAAACAGTCCGAATTATGACGTCCCCCAGTGGCTCAGGCCCCTACAACGCCTTCGCCGCTATCCAGACCCACATGGAGCAATTTTCAAAGACCCTGCGTCTCAAAGTGGAAGAGACGTCCGGCTTCAATTTCAACGTCAAGGCAATGGCGACACAACCTAATCGTCACAAGGATACGCTGTTTGGGTCCGGTAGCGTTCTGGATTGGGCAGCGAAGACAGGGTTGGCGCCCTTCTACCTGAAGCCGCTTCCCAACGCTGAAGACTTCCGTATCGTTGCGGTGCTGGGCCTTTCCTACAATGTGTGGGTCACGCTCAATCCGGAGATTCGCACCCCTTCGGATTTCGTCGGACGTCGGGTCGGAATCGGACTTCTCACGCAAAACGAATGGGGCATGCACCAACGCATGCTACTCGACGGATGGAAGCTGACGCCCAAACTCACGAGCTTGGATACGCTCGGTACGAGCCCGAATATCGAAGCTCTACTCGATGGACGGACGGACGTCGGAACGCTGTTCGGTGTAACCAGCGCGGATGGCAAGCATACCGTGGTCAGCGGCCCGCACCGGCAGATCGAAGCGTCGAACCGAGACTGGCGCTATGTACAGGTGCCGGCTGAGATGATGGAAGAGTACAATAAGAAAACCGGCGCACCCTTCCGCATCGTTAAATACGAACCCAATGTTCTGCCAAATCAACCCGATCCCCTCGTTACTTTTGGGGACCTGCTATTGCTGGAAGCGCATGTTTCCTTTCCAGAGGAACTCGCAGCGGAACTGATCCGGGTGATGGTCAAGAACTACGACAAGATCGCCCAGTATAACGCGTTCACGAAGGCATGGACGCCCGCGACGCTCGCCTATGGCGCTTCCGAAAATCCAGACGCTTTTCATCCCGGGTCGCTTCGTGCGTTCCGTGAGCTCGGCCTCATGGAAACGGCAGTGCGATAGGCGGTGGAAGCGGGAGGGATTTGCTTCGCATGGCGTGGGATGTTGAAACGGAGAGAGGTAAACGTGGTGCTCCCAGTCGTCCGGCGGCTCACGGATCGGCACTTCGTTCGGCCTTCTCCTGGCATGTGGTGAAGCGGTCTCTTCTCATCGCTACAGCGGTTGGGACAGTTCTCAACCTCATCAATCAAGGGGACGCTATTGCCGGCGACGCAGAGGTGGAATGGGGCAAACTGATCCTCACGTTCTGCGTCCCATTTTTTTCCGCCACGTTAGGTGCTTACGCCGCGCAGGGTGACGTTCAGTGCGAGGGTCGCCTTCGTGACGTGACTATGTCGCACGAAGACCTGGGCTAGGTGGTTATCTGTTCATGACAAGCATCATTTTTTCCAGACCAACCGGTTCCCGATACGTCGTGTACTACGCAGGGACGGGCGATTGGGTGCGCGACATACGTGAAGCCGCGCTGGCCCGGAACCGAGCCGATCTCCTCAAAATAAAAGAAGCCGCGCAGAAGGACTGTGACGCGCAGATTGTCGACAATGTCTATGCGCTCAATGTCGACGTGGTCGACGGCCGCCCCATTGTGGCGCCGTTTATCCGCGAGCGCATACGGATACTCCTTGGCTCCGCACAATAAGCTCAGAGTGTGGCTATCCATAATGCTGGGTGGCGGAAAACGTTGATGCGAACGCATGTTCCGCCATCCACGGTTTTGCCATCAAAAAACTGGACACATTGTCTCAATAACTGCAAGAGTAATACTGCATAAAAAAATGGCAGGAGGAAACGTTCCTTATGGACGCTAATAAAAACAAGGGCCTAAATCGGAGAGACGTGCTTGCCGGGGCGACTGCTGCGGCTGGCATCCTTGCGGTTGCAGGAACGAGCACGCGAGCGCTTGCGGGTGCATCAGCCGGGAATGAAGGTCTTCCGAACTCGGTGGTTGAGGCTGGAAAACGCTTCCGTTCCGGCTCTCTGACATCGAAGCAGCTCACAGAATCCTACCTTAGCGGCATCGAAAAACTTGAGCCGCAGTTGAACGCGTTCATCTCGGTCCTGAAGGAGGAAGCGCTCCGCACTGCCGCGGAACGCGATGAAGAACTTAAGAATGGCAAAGACCGCGGGCCACTGCACGGCATTCCGATTGTCATCAAGGATCTCATGGATGTCGAGGGGACCAAGACAACGGTCGGGTCCGAGGCATTTAAGGATCGCCAGTCGACGTCTGACGCCACTGTCGTTCGCAAATTGAAGGAAGCCGGTTGCATCCTCCTTGGAAAGACGAACATGAACGCCTTCGCGGCAGGCGTTTCAGGAACGAACACAACATTCGGCGATGCTCACAACCCTTGGGATCTTGATCGTTCGCCGGGTGGTTCCTCCAGTGGAACCGGTGCCGCCATCGCCGCCAATCTCTGCCTTGGCGGACCTGGCACCGATACCGGCGGATCGATCCGCGTGCCGGCCTCTTGGGTTGGCATAGCGGGTATCCGGCCAACGTTCGGGCTGGTCAGCCTGAAGGGGCTCTATCCGCGCTCGCACAGCCTCGACACGACGGGGCCACTTGCGCGTAATGTGCGCGACCTCGCGATATTCATGGACGCAATGGTGGGCTTCGATCCTGAAGACAAGAACTCGGCGCTCGCGCAGCCTCGGGTCAGCTACACGGCGGCATTGAAGGATGGCGTGAAGGGCCTGCGTATCGGTATCGTTGACAACTATACCTATGCGGACATCGACGAACCGGTCGCTGCTGCAGTCAAGGAGGCAGAGAAGACGTTCAAGGACCTAGGCGCCGAAATCGTGCCTATCAAGGTCAAGCCTCTGGAGGGGCAACTCGATTACGCAAAACTCTTCAGCGAAATCCTTCTCTATGAGTTCAATCAGATCCTTGGCGATCAGTTTCGCTCCACACCGGACGCGGAACGGCTCTTCGGGCCGATCGTCACCGACAACATCGCGAAGGGATCAAAGGTTACGGCCGAGCAATACGAAAGCCGGATTCGCGAGCGTCCCTTCGTGATCGCGGAAGTCAAAGAAGCCTTCCGATCTGTCGATGCATTTCTGACGCCTTCCCTACCGACAACCGCACCGCTGCTCAAAGCCGCGGCTAAGGACTTTGGACGTGGACGCCAGTTCACGATCCCCTTCAGCTACACAGCTCTGCCGTCGGTCGCCATTCCTTGCGGTTTCTCGCCGGAGGGGCTTCCTATTGGCATGCAGCTCGTCGGCAATCACTTCCAGGAAGCGCTGTTGCTCCGGATGGCTGCAGCGTTCGAGGATGCCACTGCGTTTCACAAGCGTCGCCCGCCTATCTTCTTTGAAGCTTGAGTGGAATTTTTATCGACCCGTTGATGCTTAGCTAGCGGTATACTTTGGGGGAAGGCGACACCAAGCGCCTTCCCCACCTCCAACGCGTTTGTGAAACATGGGCTGCGCTTACAAGATTATGGGTTCGCCTGTCGGACAGCTCAAGCTGGTCGCACGCGATGATGGCTTGGCTGCGGTCCTTTGGGAGAACGACGATCCTAATCGGGTCAAGCTTGGAGAGCTGTCCCGGCGTGTTGATCATCCACTCCTGTTACAAGCAGAGACTGAGCTGACCGAATATTTTAACGGGAAACGGACAGCGTTTTCCGTTCCGCTCGATCTGGTTGGTACTGATTTTCAGAAAAAAGTTTGGGGTGCACTTCAAGGTATCCCATTCGGAGAAACACAAACATACGCGGACCTCGCGAAAATTATTGGCAGTCCCAAAGCGTCGCGCGCTGTCGGTGCAGCCATCGGCAAAAATCCTGTGTCGATCATTACGCCGTGCCATAGAGCCATCGGCTCCGACGGCTCATTGACCGGCTTTGCGGGCGGTCTCGATGCAAAGAGATTCCTTCTCGCTCTCGAGGGCTACCGGTTCTTAATTTGAACTCAGGGATGCTGGCTTGATTTGAACTCAGGGATGCTGGCTTGTGCTGCGGCGAGTTTGATCTCGTTGCGGCTCGTCGCCGAACGCCCGAAATCACGAGTCATCTGGCTGACCGAGGCTGTTAGGCGCGTCAGCCAAACGATCAAAAGACCTCAGGCGTCGATAGAATTTGGAGTTCGGCTTGCCGTTCAAGGCGAGATGGGCGCGAAGGGGCAGGGCTGAAATTTTGCCCGTAACGTGGTGATCGAGCCGAGCAGCTGGTCGAGCTTGTTGACCGAAGCCGCTGGAGGTCATTCCCTGTTGGGCGGACAGCGTGCTACGCCGAGCCCTCCGCAAGATCCCTACCGCGGTCTCTCCAGTGTACCTCATCGTTGAGCGTGACAGGCGCGAGTATAGGATCGTCGCTACTCTTTGAAGACGGAGGCAGTAGAGCAATGCGCGGGCTCCGATTGATCTTCAAACGGCAGCTGGAACACGCTTTCTGAACTGATAACTGGATGGGCCTGAACGCTCGTTGGCCGCGCCATAAGCAGCACCATTGTGTAGCACCCCTGTGTAGCAGTGGGGCGACCGATTTCTCAATGATGTCAATTTCTTATGGCGCTATAAGCACTTAGGAAAGTGATGGTGCCCAGGAGAGGACTCGAACCTCCACGGTGTTACCCGCTAGTACCTGAAACTAGTGCGTCTACCAATTCCGCCACCTGGGCATTGGGTGGGTCAGGGCGCATGAGTTAGTTGGCGCCGCGGCCGTTGTCAATTGGTACGTGACCTTTCGCAGGCTTTCCGGTTGTCGCGACGTCGTGTAAAGCCACGAGTTCGGAGTTCGCCACGACATCAAGTATAAGATAAACACAGCAATCAAACTATCACGAGCGGGATCAGACGATGCAGCTTCTCCACGGTGGCTTGGTCACGATCTTTGGCGGTTCTGGCTTTGTCGGCCGCTATGCAACGCGTCAATGCGCTGAGCGCGGATGGCGTATTCGGGCAGCCTGCCGCCGTCCGGACTTGGCTGGGCATCTACAACCGATGGGCGTTGTCGGGCAAATTCACGCAGTCCAATCGAACCTGCGTTATCCCCAATCGATCGCCCCGGCGATCGAAGGTGCTGAGGCAGTTGTCAACTGTGTCGGCATACTGTCGCCGACCGGCCGCCAGACGTTCTCCGCCGTGCATGTTGAGGGGGCGCGTGCCGTCGCCCGGGCGGCGCGTGAAGCGGGCGTGCGCCGTTTGATCCATGTCTCAGCGTTGGGGGCTAATGCCAAATCGCCCTCGCAGTATGCGCGAACGAAAGCCGCTGGCGAACAGGCAGTGTTGGAGGAGTTCCCGAGCGCAATCATCTTGCGGCCATCGGTTCTCTTTGGAGCCGAAGACGAGTTCTTCAATCGCTTCGCGGGCATGGCACGAATTTCGCCGTTTCTGCCGTTGATCGGCGGTGGGCGGACGCGCTTCCAGCCGATTTTCGTCGGTGATCTCGGTACGGCGATTGCGAACGCCGTTGAGGGCGCCGGAGCCCCAGGTGAGGTGCATGAGCTTGGCGGTCCTGACGTGTTTACGTTTCGCCAAATTCTCGATCACGCCCAGCATTGGTCAGGCCGCCGCCGCCGCTATCTGAACCTGCCTTTCTGGCTCGCCAAACTCATGGCAGTCGCAACTTGGCCGCTACCAAATCAGGTTCGGCCTTTGACGCTCGACCAGGTTCGGCTACTGCAAGTCGACAACGTTGTAAGCGAGGCGGCAGAAAACGAGCAGCGCACGATTGAAAGTCTGGGCGTGGAGAACATCCACGCGGCGGGCATCATCGTTCCCACCTATCTCGAGCGCTTCAATCCAAAGGGGCAGTTCGCTCACTATCGCGGTTGAGGCGGCCAAAAACCGAAAGGCCCCGACATAGGGTCGGGGCCTGGAAAGTTTCTCAATTGTTGCGAGATTGCACCTTAGTGAAGGCTGGCAATCTCCAGTTCGTCTCCAAGTGCATGGCCAAGCGCAGCCTGCATCGAATCGGTAAGGGCCAGCGGCGTGCCATCTGCCGCGTGCAGGGCATAGAGATTAATACCCTCAGGCAACCCCTCGATCGCGGGAAACATCTTGTGAGCTTGATCTGAGGTGAGCGTTTTAATGTACGCCACCTCGCCACCACCGAGTTCTGCGAACTCACTGGTAGTCATAGATTTCTTCAGTTGGTCCCGATGTTCAGTCATGACGCAACTCCCTTCATCCGCCTTTGCCAAATCACCATGGCTCCAAGGCCATCATGCCCGACTACCGCGGCGGGACTGGAGCGCGTATCCAACCGCTCGACGCCAATAGCCTACATGATTGCGCGATTCGCGTGATCAGGCCACGCTACTTGCTTGCTCTACTCTTGATCTTAACGGTCGGGCCTAAGGCTTTCCGTTGCCGATATTGATCTTTCGGATCGTTTTTTCCGGCTCTAGCCTGACCAGATCTATTGAGAGGAGACCGTTCACCAAGTTGGCATTCTTCACTTCGATCCCTTCGGCCAGGACGAAGGTGCGTTGAAACTGCCGGGCAGCAATGCCGCGATAAAGATAGTCGCGGGCTTGGTCGTCCTGTTGACGGCCGCGAATGGTAAGCTGGTTGTCCTCTAGAGTGATCTCAAGCTGGTCGCTCGTGAAACCCGCAACCGCGAGCGTGATGCGAAGCAGCTCAGCGCTGCCGTTATCTCTCACTGCCACGCGTTCGATGTTGTAAGGCGGGTAGCCGCCATCGGCACCCTTACCGGCTCTGTCGACCAGACGTTCGATCTCTTCAAACCCAAGCAAAAGCGGGTGGGAGAGCATACCCATGCGTGTCATCTTTGAATCAAGTCCTTGTATTAAGCGACTTTTTTTCCGGAAAAAAACCGGCCCTTCCGTGGAGCCCTGACAGTTGGGCCTCCATGCCTCTTGAGTGCTTCTCTAAAGCCACCCGAAAAGCATCTTTAAGCAAACATATGGGGGGCAGCAGGGTGAGTTCAAGCAGATCTACTGAACTCCGCATGCGCATAGCCGCCCTGCACTGAGCGGCGTCCTGAAGGGGAGTTAACTTGAATAATCAACCTGTGTTCCTTATATGTTCATGCAAGAGAAGGAACACAAGAGAAATGAGAAAGAAAAAGCAGCAGCAGACGACGACGTTGGCACCAGGTGAAAAGGTCAGGCATTGCCTCGTATGCCATGAGGAGTTTGTCAGTGCCTGGTCCGGAAACCGTGTATGCAATCGCTGCCGGTCTACGGCGGTTTGGAAGCAGGGTGCGTAAAAACGGAAAACCCGCGAGGCCGCTTGTCCACGCCTCAGGCGGCCTCGCGAGTCAGCCTTCCAGTTCCTCTCGCTTCATTTCCAGTTCCAGCCATTCTTCCTCAAGCTGGGCGAGTTGGCGTTCGGCTGCGGCCAGCCGCTCGCTTGCCTGCGTAAAGCCGCCGGGATCCTTCGCGTAAAAATTGGCATCAGCGATGCGCGCATGAAGGCCCTGGATCTCACCCTGTAGCGCATCGATTTGGCCGGGAAGCTTCTCCAGCGCGTGCTTTTCCTTGAAGGACAGCTTGCGTTGTGCCGCACCCCGTTCGTTACCACTCTTCTCAGAGACTGATGATTTTTCTCGCCGCTCGGGTGCAGGCATGCCTTTGTCAGGCGCAATATCCATTGCCCCACGGCATTGCGCGATCATATCCGAATAGCCGCCCGGATATTCCCGCCAACGGCCTTCTCCCTCTGGAACGATAACGCTGGTGACCACGCGATCCAAAAAATCGCGATCATGGCTGACGAGCAGGATTGTGCCCGGATAATCCGCGAGCAGTTCCTGCAACAGATCGAGAGTCTCAAGATCGAGATCGTTTGTCGGCTCGTCCAGCACGAGAAGGTTGGAGGGCTTCGCCAATGCACGTGCCAGCATCAATCGTCCACGTTCGCCACCCGAGAGCACATATAGGGGGGAGCGCGCCTGCTCCGGCAGGAAAAGGAAATCCTTCATATAGCTCGCAACATGCCGAGCTTTGCCGTTGATGATGACTTGGTCGCCACGTCCGCCGGTCAGAGCATGGGCGACGGTGGCGTTGGGGTCGAGGTCGTCGCGCTTCTGATCAAGCATGACCAGTTCCAAATTGGTGCCGAGGCGAAGATCGCCACTGTCTGGCGTGAGGTCGCCCGTAAGCATGCGAATCAAAGTCGTTTTGCCCGCGCCGTTCGGTCCTACGAAGCCGATCCGATCCCCTCTCAGCACACGCAATGAAAAGTCCTGGACGACCGGGTTGCCACCATATGACTTCGTCAGGTTCTTTGCCTCGATGACGAGCTTGCCCGACAGCTGACTCTCCGAGGCCTCCAGAACCACATTGCCTTGTGCGCGGCGGAATTCGCTGCGCTCATTTCGCATTGCGCGGAGTTCCGCGACGCGGCGGACGTTACGCTTGCGGCGCCCTGTAACACCCCCATGCATCCATTGCTCTTCTCGAACGATTTTGCGATCGAGCTTATGTCGCTCGGTCTCCTCCTGTTCGAGAAGTTGATCACGCCATGCTTCAAAACTTGCAAAACCTTGATCGAGCCGACGCGCAATTCCCCGATCGAGCCAGATAGTCGACCGGGATAGGTTCTCTAGAAACCGCCGGTCGTGGCTGATCAGGACGAGCGCCGCTTTCGTCGTCTTGAGTTCGGCTTCGAGCCACTCAATGGCAGGGAGATCGAGATGGTTTGTGGGCTCATCAAGCAGAAGAACGTCAGGTCTTGGCGCCAAGACGCGCGCAAGTGCCGTCCGTCGCGCTTCGCCACCGGAAAGTTGCGCGGGGTCTTCCTCACCCGAAAGCCCGAGTTCAGAAAGCATGACCTGACCACGATACGGATCATCCGTCGGGCTCAATCCCGCTGCGACGTAGTCACTGGTTGTTTTGAAGCCAGAGAAGTCAGCTTCCTGCGGTAGATAACGGATCACCGCTCCTGGATGTGCAAAACGGGTTCCGGAATCAGGTTCGATCTGGCCGGCAGCGATCTTCAGCAAGGTTGATTTACCCGATCCGTTGCGCCCAACGAGACAGAGCCGGTCCCCTGCGGCAACGCTGAGTTCTGCGCCTTCGATCAGTGGAGTTCCACCAAACGTCAGATGGATATCTTTGAGGGTGAGAAGAGGTGGATTTGCCATGTGTAAAATTATGCGTTGTGCTGAGCGAGGAGCGCGCTGTAGGCACTGCGAATGCCTTCCTGCACGTGTTCCAGTGTGAAGCCGGACAAGACGCGCTCCCGCGCTGCCTTGCCCATCTCCACGCGCAAATTAGGCTCGCGCACGAGCCGGGCCAAAGCCGTTGCCAAAGCCTGTGCATCGCCTGCGGGGACGACATAGCCTTCCACCGCGTTGCGAACGAAGTGCCGGCAGCCGGGAACGTCGGTGACGATCAAAGGCCGAGAGCACGCTGCGGCCTCTAGAACTGCCCGCGGCATACCTTCCCGCGTGATCGCCGGCAGAACGCATATATCAGTATCGGCCCAGACGTCGCGAACGTCCGAGACATGGCCGTGCCAAACAAGGAGCCCCTCGCGTTGCCACTGCGCGACCTGCGCCTCTGAGATGGCATCAGGATTGTCATGATCAATCTTGCCGTAAAGCTTCAACGTGATCTTTGTTCCGTCATGGCGCAAGATACGAGCCGCTTCGGCGAGTGTTTCCAGTCCTTTGGAACGGATAATCCGGCCCACAAAAGCCGTTGATGCAACTGTCGAAGTTGGAGGAGGAAGAGCGGGGTAAGCTTCAATATCTATGCCCGCTCCGCCCAACACGGTCGAGCGCGTTCCAATCTTTATGCCGTTGTTCGTGAGGTAGGCGCGGTCATCGGGGTTTTCCGCTAGGAGCCACGTGTCGGGCCGGCCGAGAATACCGCCGAGTGCGGCAAATGCCGCCGGTCGAATAACCCGAGCAGCCATGCCTTCGGAAATTCCGAGAAAGCCAAGCCCTGTAAGGTGCATAACGACGCGACACCGTGGAGCCATTCTCAGGGCAAGGGCGGATAGCACCATGGGCTGCATCGCGACCACATGGACGACGTCAGGCTGCTCTTGCGCAATGAGCTGCGCGAGGCTCCGCACCGTTCCGGCCTGACGAAGGGGAGACAGCGAGGAACGACGGAAGTCGAACGGCACAACACGGGCGCCAAGCGCCTCGAGTTCATCGAAGCGCCCGGAGGATCGGGTCGCAATCACGACCTCGTTGGCAAACTCTCTCAAGGTCGCAATCAGCGGCTTGAAATGAGAAAGCGCGAACCAATCCTCGCTGATAAGCAGGAGGATCTTGCCGCTGTGCTGGTCGTTACGATGCCGTTGCATCAAATTTAGGTCATCCCCGATTGCCATTCTCCGAGCGTTTCTCACACTCGGGGCGACCTATATCAGATATTTGGGCCTGTGCAGCGCCCGCGCTGCGATGCCGCCACCAGGTTCCAGGTGGACAAGAACAAGCGGATATCAAAGCGAAGGGGCGTCTTAGATATTTGTCCAAACCAGAATGATCCCGGACACGCCCAGCAATGCCAAAATGATCTCTTTGAAACGCTTATCGTTGACGCGGGCATACAAGGCAGACCCGAGGAACGCACCGGCGAATGTTCCCGGCAGAGCGGCAGCTACGGCGATGCCAAGTTCCTTTGTCACGAGCCCGGCAGCAAAATGCGACGCCAGAGCGGCGCTGCATATGGTGATATTGAAGACTTGGAACACACTTCGTCTTTGGTCCTTCGTCCAGCCTCGGACATCAGCCCATATCGTCGGCAGTGGACCTGACAGCCCAGCCAGCCCGCCCAAAATTCCACCTCCTAGACCAACAGCGCCATCAGCTAGGCGACCACCCCACGCGACGGGGCTCCGAGACCGGTGAAGAAGGGAGTGCGTGGCGTACAATAGCAGCAAGCATCCAATGCCAAGCTTGAATGTTCTGACATCGATCGACGCAAGGAGTGCGGTGCCAAGGGGCACGCCGATCAGGCCGGGCACGATAAAAGGGACAACACGCTTCAACTCGATGGCGTGACGAATTTTGGGAAGAGTTTGAAGTTGAGCAACCAGAGAGCACACGATGACCAGTGTCGCCGCGACGGTTGGTGAGACCGCATAGAGCCAAATGCCCATTGCAGTGATGCCGGTCCCGAAGCCGGCAAGCCCGTTGACGAACCCCCCGGCGAGGGCCCCTGCGACCAGAATGACAACAAAGGATTCTAATCCCAATAGGGCAACTCCTGGTAAGCGGCCCTTATTGGTCGCTCAGACGCCAAGTTTTTATTGGTGCTCACACGTGAATCCGCGCGCGACCTTCCGAGCCGCGCGCGGACGTGGGGGCACTTCGGCCCTTATCTATAAACATAGACCGGGCTGGTCCATGCACGCGTGCCATCCTCTTGTGTAACGCGGATGTAGATGGCGTTGTCGCCGTTCGCATGCAGTGGAACATCGCGATTAAAGCGGAAGCTGCGGTGTGGGTTGTCTTCCGGCAAGCGGAAGACCTTGACGAAGCGTGGCAATTGTCCCGACGCGTCGTAAACACGGTCTTCCATTCCGATGTCAGCCACCGGCAGTTCGAACGAGACAAGCGGTGTCTTCAACTCAAGAACGCCTGCCTTCGCATCATTCAGCGTCACATCGAAGCCGCCGAAGTTACCCGTCGTCAGCGCCTTCCACGTCAGCCCGTCTGTGCCGTCCTGCTCCAGTTTCTTGTCCCGGTTCAGGAAGTTCACGGGGCGCGCTTCCACGATCCCGTTGTCGTTAAATCGTGCGCTTCCATCCCAGATCACTTCCCGGAAACGCCCGCGATATTCGGCGCCTTCCCAAAGCACCCGGACACGGGCGCCGAGATCGGCTTCGCTATAGGGACGCAACGTCTCTACAAGTTCGCGGCCGTTGAAGATGTCGATTCTCTCGATAGGCGAGTTCGAAGCGACCGACACATCGAGGTTAAACGTGCCGTCCGGCAAGTGTACGATGTCGCCCATCAGGGCTTCGGTCGCAGAGTGGCCTTCCGCCGGTCCGAGCTTCGGATCGTCATGATAGAGCGTTCCCGCTGCGCTGAAGCGCGCTTTGAGGTCGATGATCATACGGCCGCCCGGACCACCGGTCGTGCCGTAGTGGTGGCGCTTTCTCAGGCAATCAAGCAGTGCAGACCGCGAGAGCTCTTCCATCAGATAGCAGGAAAGTCCACCGATAGCGCCGAACTTTCCAGCACCAGGATAGCTTGCGCCCGGGCGCCCCTTGTGTCCATCCGAGTTTGTCACAACACCGACTCGGTAGCCTAAGTCCAACGCATCATGCAGCAGCCACTCGAACGTGCCCCATGATGAGTGAACTTCGACCGACCGTTCGAAACGTCCGTCATGCGCGACCTTGATATCAGCGTAACGCCCGCCGCAGTGCGCAAAGCAAACGACGTCGAATTCACCAGCTTCAGCAAAAGCTTCAAACAGTTTGCCTGCGGTCGTGCAGTCGTATTTGGCCGTCGCTTGGTCTTCGATCAAAGCATGCGAGGATCGGCGGATGATACGGTCTTCGACAGGAAAATAGACGTTACGGTCGCCACCAAGCGAAGTGTTTCCCGACCATTCGTATCCGGGCAGGGCAATAAAGCGGCCGGGTTCGTCGAACTCGGCTGTGATACGATTGAGTTCTGCCCAAAATTCGTCGGTAATCTGGAAATCGTTGCCCTGGTGGCCGCAGGCATCGACGAACGCGCGGTCGCGGGCAAAGGCGAAGTATTCGCGCGCGCTGCCCGTGCCGATCGTTTCTTCCGACTGTCCGTGCAGATCAGCCCAGAAATGGACGAGCTTCGTATCCTCGATGATGAGCGGATTGGTCTCCGCAACGACTGCGCCGGAAACATCGCGAACGAGGACGGAAACTTCCCCCGGTTTAGCAACAGAAAGTCCGTCCAACTCGAAGGCAAAACGACCGGGTTTCATTTCGAGCGTCTTTGGAAGACCGTCGATGGCGCCGCGTGCCTCCAACGTAAGCGCGGCGTCGCACTGATCTGAGGGGTTACCCCACTTGTCTTCGCCCTTCACTTTCAAAGCGAAACGCTCGCCGGGGCGCCGCCGCGTCGGCAGTACGGCGACATAGCGTTCCGGCGCGCCCGGAACGATCGAGATCATTGGCTGATCTGGAAGCGTCTGAAAGTTGAAGGTTGCGATCGGGTCGACCAGTACGCGGAATTCGAACGTCTGCTCACAGAAGGTCTGAAGCCGCATGCCGGGGCCGCCATGATCCGTCACGCCAAAGCGGATCACAATGCGATCGCCCTCCTTGAGGTATCCCTTCACGACCTTGATCCATAACGTACGATCCCAGGGGCGCACGTTGGCCTTCGGATCCCACCGCACCTGGAGTACGGCGCCGTTGGAGGCTTCGACCGTGCAGTAGTTAGGGCCTTTAGGGTCGTCGAACTGCGGGTTACTTTGGTCCGAAGCGAAACGGAAGCAGACGCGTAGGCTTCCGGAATCATCGACGCCGAACACGCCGGCGGTGTAGGTCAGCGTGAACGATGCATAGGAACCGGCTTCGAAACGGCCTGACGGTGAGATCTCGGCGTGCCCGAGTTGATTGTCGGCGATCGCACGCCGGATAACACCGCTGTCCATTTCCTCCCACGGACGGTTCGAGGTCACGTCGGCGTTTGTACTTGTCATGGATCTTCCAGTCCTTCTTATCAGTAGATTTGGGCGCGCCGTTTTTTGCATCAGCGCGCCAGTTTCCTTGTGGATCGGTCTAGCGCGACCTCACTTGAAGACGTTCACCAGGAACGTGGAGAGCGGCGGGCAATAGGAGATCAAAAGGAGGTCGATGATCAGCACCAAGATGTAAGGCCAGATCGAAACGACGATCCGTTCCACCGAGACTTTCGTGATGGCGGAAGCAATGAACAGATCGACGCCAAGCGGCGGTGTGACAGTGCCGATGCTCAGATTCACCGCCATGATCACACCAAACACGATGGGGTCGATGCCGAAGCTCATCGCCGCCGGGTAGAGGATCGACGTGAATATAACGATGGCCGCGGCGGCGTTCATCATGCAGCCCACGAGCAGCAAGAAGACGTTGACGAATAGAATGTAGAAAATCTGATTGCCGGCAGTTGCCGCGAGATACGCAGAGATGCTTTGCGGAATCTGGTTGATAGTAATCAACCAGGCGAAGACGCCGGCCGCGTTCATGATGAACATCACGATGGCAGACGATATCACCGCCTTGAAGAACGCCTTATAAAGCGAGTTCAGCGAGAGCTCGCCGTAAGCCCAGCCAACGATCAGCCCGTAAAGTACGGCCACGACCGCAGCTTCGGTTGGCGTGAAGATACCGCCATAGATGCCCGAGAGAATGATGACCGGCATGAGGAGCGGCCAAAACGCCGCTTTGAACGTTCGGACGATCTCGCCAGCACCTTGAAACTCCGCTTTCTCAACTTTCTCCCGAGCAGAGAGGAACCAGTTAAGGAACAGCATGCTGACGCAGATCAGGACGCCCGGAAGAATTCCAGCGAGGAATAGATCCGCAATCGAAACGCCAGTAACGACTCCGTAAAGGATGAGCAGAATGCTCGGCGGAATAATCATGCCCGTGACGCCGGCGGCGGCGATTGTGGCCGCGGTGTACTGCGGGTCATATCCCTTCTCCGCCATTGGTCCGTTCATGACACTGCCAATGGCGGCTACGGTCGCAGCATTAGAGCCCGAGAGCGCAGCGAAGAAGCTGGAGCCGAGAATGGCGACTGCGCCCAAGCCTCCGCGGAAATGACCGACGAGAGATCCCGCGAAATCCACGAGGCGGCGCGACATACCGCCTGTCGACATGATCTCACCGGCAAGAATGAAGAACGGGATAGCGAGCAGTGGAAATGAATTGTTCGTCGAGAACATGCGCTGGGCAACAATCTCGAAGCTGATGCCGCTCAACGCGAGACCTGCGATGCTTGCCAGCCCGAGTGCAACAGCGATCGGCGTTCGGATCATCATCAAAGCGATGAGTGTGATAAAAATTGTAGCGGTCGTCATGTCGGAGGTCCCTCGTAGGCCGCTTTCGGCGCAGGTCTGAAAGAAGTGCGTCTAAGAGCTCAGCTTCCGCTCGAGACGAGTTCGGAAGCTGGGGCCGTGAGTTGCCGTACGAAAAGCTCCACGACATAGATCAGCATGAAGGCTGCACCGACCGGCACCGCCGCATACACCCAAGCCATCGAAACCTCGAGCGCAGGTGAGATTTGCGGCATCACCCGGAGGGTAAGTTCTCCGCCCTTTACGACAAGGATGGTGAAGAAGAGCGCGCTGGCCAATGATGCGAAGAGGAGCGCGACACGCTTGGCCCCATCGGGAAGTTGATCAATGAAGATTCCGATTGCAGCGTGGGAGTTGCGCCGAAGCGCAACAGCTGATCCTAAGAACATCACCCACACGAACAGATAGCGTATGAGTTCGTCGGGGAAAGCCAAAGAGCTCTCCACGACGAAGCGAAAGAACACCGTAGCGACGCCAAGCACAAACATCGCGGCGAAGCAGACGACACAAATGGCCGCCAGGATATGCTCGGAAAAGTCTAGGATTTTCTGGACGATTTTCATGATGATTTCTCCGGTAGTCGTTCCTGGCGGCCCATCCTTTCTCACTTGGTTTCGACAACGCTCGAGATCAGCTCACTGCCGAGCTTGCCACGGTACTCGTCCCAGACCTTTTTCATCGCGGCCTGGAAGGCTTTGGTCTGTTCGGGCGTCAGGCGGGTCACGGTCATGCCGCCAGCTTCCATTTCGGAAAGATATTTTGCCTCTTCTTCGTTGAGCGTTTCGCGTTCCCAAGCCTGCGTGTCTAGCGCGGCATCCTGGAAGAGCTTCTGAACGGCTTCAGGCTGCTTCTGCCACATCTTGTCGTCGGCGAGGAACATGATGCCGGCCCACTGGTGGTTGGACAGAGTGATGAACTTCTGCACCTTGTCGAAGCCGAAGGCCTTCACGTTGCCAACGGGGTTGTCTTGACCGTCGATGGTGCCCTGCTGAAGCCCGGTAAAGACTTCTGAGAGCGCCATAGGTGTCGGATTGGCGCCGAGTGCCTTGAAGGTCGCAACGTTCAGCGGGTTGTTCACCACGCGGAACTTGACGCCCTTCATGTCGTCCGGCTTCTCGACTTTTGTGTTGCGCGTCGTGATGGTACGGAAGCCGCTTTCATACATCGCGAGTGTACGAATGCCGGTCTTTTTCAACATGTCTTCATAGAGCTTCTTGCCGACAGGACCGTCAGCAACGGCATAGGCGTGCTCACGATCACGGAAAATGAATGGCAGATAGAAGATGTCGAGCGGAGCATAGAAGCTGGCGACATTGGTCGTGGGCACCAGTGCGAAATCAACAACGCCGCCAATCTGGAGACTTTCAACGAGATCGCGCGACGAACCAATGGTGCTGTTGGGGTAGACAGTGACAGTGATCTTGCCGCCGCTCTTTTCCTTCACGATATCGGCGAACTTCTGTGCACCGCGAGACAGAGGGTGAGCCTCGTTGTAGGGATGCCCGAATTTCAAGCTAAGCTCCGGCATGTCTTGTGCGGACGCAGGCAGGAAGGACATCGACGCCATACCGACGGCGCCCACCAAGGCAGCGCTATATCGGGCGAATTTGCGTGCGAGCCGCAGTGGATTGGGTGTCGTCATATCTTCTTCTCCTATGCTCAAACTTGAAAAGGGTTCCGGCTCAAACCGGCGAATGCTCTGGCAGACTTTGTCCGTCTGCGCTTGTTTTTGGCCCGTGCTCAATCCCCCGAGTTTCCGAGCTGTCTGCGACCGTCGAGACCTTCGGGAAGAAGAAATAAAAAACGCTATTTTGTAGAAGCTAGCCCCCACTCTTGCTGGCCCCCTCGTATGGTGCTCCGCTTGCGATCTCCAACATTCGATCGCTTGGAGGCAGGAAGATGCGTTGCCATGTGATGGGCACGTCGCGGTAAGTCATCCCGCAGATCGTCCAGACAATTCCGTATTGCCCAGCAGGCACTCCGATAATGCGCGTTACGCGCGGAGGAAGGGCCTGACAGAGCATTGTTTGACGCGAGTTGAGTGTAGGCGCGTTGAAGCGCTCGGCGAGCATGTCGCGGATAGAGACACCGTCGAGGTTTACCCGCTTCATACGCGCGAGCTGCCCGAAGCGGTCTGCCGGCAGGTAGACCTCGCTAAAAGCGTCGAATTCCTTGTTGATTGATGCGAGCCGCCGGATGCGGATGAACCGGTCCTCTTTGGCCTGGAGGAAATCCCGCCAAGGCCCGCTCTCCTGAGTCTCTTCAGCGTCAAGAATGGTGAAATAGACAGGCAGGAGTTGTTCCCCGCCGTCGGCCTTGAAACGGAAATGGCGCAGATGACGCTCCGGTGCGCGTGCGCCGGATACGAAAGTCCCCCGCCCTTGGTGGCGTTCAACAACACCCATGTCGACGAGATTGCGGAGAGCACGCTGAACGGTGCCAAGGCTCGCCTTGGCTTCCTTGGCAAGTTGCTCTTCGGACGGAAGCTGACCGCCGGGCTTCCAGCGCCCGGACTCGATCTCGCTGAGGAGTTGCTCCGCGATCAACCGATGCTTCGACTTCGCGGATTCCTTGGGTTCCGAAGGTCCCCTGTTGTCGTCCTGTGCGTTCATTCTCGGGACCCGCATCAACACGATGTCCTATGGTGGACTTGCTGCATATTGAGATTAATGCCCCAGAGAATGGCGTCAACTCCTATATAGGAGATGGGCATAATTTCTACACAACGCCAAAAAATCAGGCTTGCGCGCTAGAAAATCCGGCCACAGCTGGTTTCCGCGATCTGGTGACAGATTGGGATTGACGGATGGCTACATTTCTGGATATCTCGATATATGGATCAAAGTGATGCTCTGCTCGCCCTCGCCGCGCTTGCTCAACCGACACGGTTGGACGCCTTTCGCCTGCTCGTTCGGCATGAGCCTGAAGGGCTTCCTGCTGGAGAGATTTCACGTCTTCTGGATGTTCCGCAAAACACGATGTCCACGCACTTGGCGCATCTTTCACGTGCGGGACTTATCAAGTCCGAGCGGCATAGCCGGTCGATAGTCTATCGGGCCTCTCTCGAAGGCTTGCGGGCTTTGACGGTGTTTATGCTTAAGGATTGTTGTGGCGGCAGTCCGGAAATTTGCACGCCCATCATCAACGAAATCAAAAAAAGCTGTTCGCCGAAGGAGAGACGGCGTGCCTGGTAAGAACTACAATGTGCTGTTCTTGTGCACGCATAATTCCGCCCGTTCAATCCTCGCAGAAAGCGCAATGAACCGGTTGGGGCAGGGCAGATTATTTGGATACAGCGCCGGCAGCCAGCCAAGCGGACGCATCCATCCCTACGCGATAGATCTCCTCGGAGAACTTGGCCATGACGTAGACGCTTTGCGTTCCAAATCCTGGGATGAGTTTGCCCAGCCAGGGGCTCCGCAGTTCGATTTCATATTCACCGTTTGCGATGCCGCTGCCGACGAGGTTTGCCCAGTATGGCCGGGTCATCCGGTGAGTGCGCATTGGGGAATAGCCGATCCGTCGCGCGTCGAAGGCGCACCTGCGGCCCAACGCCGTGCGTTTTCTGAGACTTTGCAGATCATGAGCGATCGCATCCGGAAGTTCATCGCTTTGCCGTTTGAAGAGCTCGATAGCGAGACGCTCAAAGAGGAACTTCGGGAAATCGGTCGAAGCTAAAATCAAATTATAGACTGTAGGGCTCATGAACTCTTTCGAACGATACCTGTCTCTTTGGGTTGCGCTGTGCATGGTGGTCGGCATCGCTCTGGGCCATGTCATGCCCGAAGCGTTCCAGTCGATTGCTGCGGTTGAGGTGGCGCAGGTCAACCTGCCTATTGCCGTGCTCATTTGGCTGATGATCATTCCGATGCTCATCAAGATCGACTTTGCTGCGCTTGGACACGTGAAAGAGCACTGGCGCGGCATCGGTGTGACGCTCCTGGTCAATTGGGCGATCAAGCCGTTCTCGATGGCTGCGTTGGGATGGCTCTTTATAGGCTATCTCTTCCGGCCCTATCTGCCAGAAGATCAGATAACATCTTACCTCGCCGGGCTCATTCTACTGGCGGCCGCGCCGTGCACGGCCATGGTATTTGTGTGGAGCAATTTGACGAAAGGGGAACCGCACTTCACGTTGTCTCAGGTCGCACTCAACGACACCATCATGGTGTTCGCATTTGCGCCGATCGTTGGACTGCTGTTGGGCCTCTCAGCAATCACCATTCCGTGGAACACCTTGGTTTTGTCGGTGGTGCTCTACATTCTGGTCCCGGTACTGATTGCGCAAGTCTTACGAAGATTGGTCTTGGCGCATGGAGGCGAGCTGGCTCTCGCAGATTTACTTTCTGCGCTGCAGCCGACATCGCTGATTTCTCTCCTAGCGACGCTAGTGCTCTTGTTTGGCTTCCAGGGCAAACAGATTCTGGAGCAGCCGTTGGTCATTGCGCTGTTGGCGGTGCCTATTCTTTTCCAAGTCTACTTGAATTCCGGTTTGGCCTATTTGCTGAATCGCTTAGTGGGCGAGAAGCATTGCGTTGCCGGTCCCTCCGCTCTGATCGGAGCCAGCAACTTCTTTGAGTTGGCCGTAGCTGCAGCGATTAGTCTCTTCGGGGTCAACTCGGGCGCGGCACTTGCGACAGTCGTCGGCGTTTTGATCGAAGTGCCGGTGATGCTGTCCGTGGTCTACATCGTGAACGGAACGAAAAACTGGTACGAACGCGATCTGAAT
Organism: Filomicrobium sp.; assembly: GCF_025698805.1. Lineage (NCBI taxonomy): Bacteria > Pseudomonadati > Pseudomonadota > Alphaproteobacteria > Hyphomicrobiales > Hyphomicrobiaceae > Filomicrobium > Filomicrobium sp. The sequence continues at coordinate 132,912 of NZ_JAILWT010000001.1, read as the reverse complement.
CCGGCGGCCGATGCGCGCCCGACGCGGCAAGAACTATGATACCTGCCGGAAAGAGAGATCTTAAACTAAACTGAAATTGTTAGCCATGCCGCCACGTTGAAGTGGTTGTCATTCAGCACCGATGAAATAGTCCCGCTCTGCGTCTCAACGACGGGGCTAAACAATTCATAGGTGGCAGGTATGAGGTTCCAACAATCCGTCTTGTGTCGCAGCGCCGACCGCAAATTATATCCCGCATTGGCACTCATTCTGGCGCCTCTGTTGATCACCTCCTCCACTGCGGAAGCTTGCACCCGCGCCGTATATTTGGGTGCAAACGGACAGGTCATTACAGCTCGGTCCATGGATTGGAAGAATGATGTTGGGACCAACCTCTGGATTTTTCCACGCGGTATGGAGCGTACGGGAAACGCTGGTCCTAACTCGATCAAGTGGACGTCAAAATACGGAAGCGTCATTGCCTCCGGCTATGATGTGTCCACTACGGATGGTTTCAACGAGGAAGGGCTGGCTGCCAACGTCCTTTGGCTCGTTGAGTCCGAATATCCGACGCGCGACAAATCAAAGCCTGGCTTGACAATCGCCGCGTGGGCTCAATACGTGCTCGACAATTTTGCGACGGTCCAAGAGGCGGTCGACGCATTGAGGAAAGAACCCTTCACGATCGTCACGGCGAACGTCCCCGGCGAAACCCGGCTGACGACCTTGCACCTGTCGTTGTCGGATGCGAGCGGTGATAGCGCAATTATCGAATACATTCAGGGAAAGCAGGTCATCCATCACGGAAGAGAATATCAGGTGATGACCAATTCACCGATATTCGAACAGCAGCTGGCCTTGAACGCATACTGGAAGCAGATCGGCGGTACGGTTATGCTCCCCGGGACCAACAGAGCGGCCGATCGCTTCGCGCGTGCTTCGTTTTACATCAAGGCCGTCCCGCAGGAGCAGGAGCCCAATCGCGCGGTTGCGAGCGTGTTCAGTGTCATTCGGAATGCGTCTGTGCCCTACGGCCTAAACACGCCCGAGGAGCCCAACATTTCCTCAACGCGCTGGCGCACTGTCGTAGATCACAAGCGTAAACTCTACTTTTTTGAATCCGCTTTAACGCCGAACACGTTCTGGGTTGAGCTGAACCAGATCGATTTTTCCGCCCCAAATTCGGTTCGCAAACTTGATCTCGGCGCGAACCAGGATCGCACGTATTCGGGAAATGCGACGAGCGAGTTCAAGGCGGCAAAACCGTTTGAGTTTCTTGGACTGCCGTAATGCTAGACGGTCGTCTCAGCCGCGTTTCGAGCTTCACTCATCAAGTCGAGAAAAGCCTGCGCCGCCGGATTTTTGGGCGCGAGGATGTGCAGATTGCCGGCAAAAGCGACGACCAGTTCCCAGCAGATTTCGGGCTCTTTCAGTTCCGCGTAGCCGATGCTGATGCCACTGGCTTCCGCAGCAGACGCGATCGCGATGGGTTCCGGCAGCAGGGCGACGCCGAGGCCGCGCGAAACAAGTTCCAGCATGACCTGAAGATCACTAACCTCGAACGCAGTCTGCCGTAAAACGCCGGCTTCTGCGAACGTACGGTCTATGAGGCGACGCGTTCCCCAGTCGGCCTGAAAGTCGACGAACGGTTCTCGTGCGAGCTCGTGAAGTGAAACGTCACGGCGTTCGGCCAGAGGATGCGACGGAGGACACGCGATAACGAGAGCTTCACAAGTGATCAACTCCGTCGTGATGCCTTTGGGAGGTTCGACGAGAGGCATAAATGCAAGGTCAACGCGGCCGTCCTGTAGTTTTTCCATCAGGGTGCCCATGCCGCTCTGACATAACTTGATCTCGATGGAAGGATGCTGCGCATGAAAGCGGCCCAACAGTTCCGGAAGATCAATGAAGGCGCTCAAGCTTTGCACCGTGCCGATCGCAAGAACGCCGCGCTGGAGACCGTTGATCGCCGCGACTGCCTCCCGTGCATCTTGCGCTGCAGCAAGAATGACCTTGGCCTTTTCATAAAGAACCTGGCCAGCAGCGGTCAGCTCTACTTGTCGGGTATTGCGAAAGAAGAGCTTCGTGCTGAGACCCTCTTCAAGCCCGCGAATAGAGGCGGAGAGGCCGGATTGCACGATGTTCATGCGGCGCGCAGCCCGCGTGAAGTGCTGTTCTTCGGCCGCGGCCACAAAATGTTTAAGCTGACGGAGATCCATGCTCACCATCTCTAATTCAGAATAATTTGATCTCAAAATTCTATTAGAAAGATCAGTATGGCGCTTCCATATACGCACTGCAACATGATGGAGGTTCCCCGTGGGTCAGAGCGCATCCCGTCCACACGCAACGACTGCGCTTCCGACGCGCAGACTCGGGCGGACGGATATGGAGATTACCCGCGTTGGCTTCGGAGCGTGGGCGATTGGCGGTCCTGATTGGGCCGTTGGGTGGGGCAAGCAAGACGACAAGGAATCGGTCGCCGCAATCCGTCATGCCGTCGATGTCGGGATCAACTGGGTTGATACGGCAGCCATCTATGGGCTTGGCCATTCCGAAGAAATCGTCCGCGAGGCGTTGGCCGAAATTCCTGAAAATCGGCGACCGTACGTTTTCACCAAATGCGGGCTTGTCTGGGATGAGGCTGATCGGCTTGCTCCGCCACGTCGTGTGGGAGCACCCGACAGTATTCGCCGCGAAGTCGAGTTCTCCCTGCGCCGGCTCAATGTCGAGCGCATTGATCTTTACCAGATGCACTGGCCGGCTAACGACGGCACGCCTTTGGAAGTTTATTGGGAAACGCTGCTGGATCTGAAAAAGGAAGGGAAGATCCGCGCGGCGGGATTATCCAACCATGGCACGGCACAATTGGAAGCCGCAGAACGTATTGGCCATGTCGATACGCTGCAGCCGCCGTTCTCCGCAATCCGGCGCGAGGCTGCCAAAGGGGAACTACCTTGGTGCGCGGCTCATGAAACAGGCGTCATTGTCTACAGCCCGATGCAGTCAGGCCTATTGACGGGTTCGTTCTCCGCGGAACGTGCGGCAGCACTGCCTGCGGACGACTGGCGTTCCCGAAACAGCGAGTTCTCTGGCGAGCAACTGCAACGCAACCTCAGGCTCGCCGATGCATTCGGGGCGATGGCGGCCGAGAAGGGCACAACCACTGCAGCTGTTGCCGTGGCTTGGACTCTGGGTTAACGTGGGGTCACTGGCGCTATCGTCGGCGCCCGGAACCCGGCACAAGTTGATGGCTGGTTGGACGCAGCCCGACTCGAATTGAGCCGCGACGACATGAAAACAATCGCGAAGGCGATCGGAAAGACAAAAGCAGGAAGCGGTCCGGCTGGGCCGATGTGATGGCGCTTGGTCGACATGCTGCCGCTTACCGGCGGCGACGAACAACATCGCACTTTATGAGCAGGAACCTCGGATGACGACAGTCACAGTAAACGGCAAAGAGATGCAGTTCGACGGTGATCCCGAAATGCCTCTCCTGTGGTTTCTGCGCGATATCGCAGGCATGACAGGTACGAAATTCGGATGCGGCGCAGCGCTTTGCGGGGCGTGCACGGTGCATCTGGATGGGACGGCTGTTCGCTCCTGTCAGACCACGTTGGCCGATGCGGCCGGAAAGCAAGTCACGACAATCGAAGGCCTGGATCCCGAGGGTATGCACCCCGTTCAGGTCGCATGGCGAGAGTTGAACGTCGCTCAGTGCGGCTATTGCCAGTGTGGTCAGATCATGCAGGCAGCATCGCTTCTGAAGGATACGCCACAGCCGACGGACGATGACATTGATGCCGCTATGAGCGGGAACATCTGCCGGTGTGGCACCTATCCACGCATTCGCGCCGCCATCAAACTTGCCGCTTCCAAGCTGGGAGATGCACGATGACTACAGTAGCCAATGACGTCCTATCAGACATCACGAACGTCAGTCGTCGCGCGTTCACGTTGGGCTTGGGTGCTGGCGTGTTTGTCCTTGCGGCCGGCTTGAAGCCGTCTTTTGGGGCTGACGGGCAAACGTACGGTGGCGATGCGATGCCACACGGTCTCAAGGAAGATCCGCTTGTCTTCCTCAGCGTTGCCGAAGATGGGACGGTGAGCATCATCTGCCATCGTTCGGAGATGGGTCAGGGCATCCGCACGAGTCTGCCCATGGTGATGGCCGACGAACTGGACGCGGATTGGTCCCGCGTGAAGATCGTGCAAGCCCCGGGCGATGAGCCAACGTATGGCAACCAGAATACCGATGGTTCGCGCAGTATGCGCCATCACTTCCAACCGGCGCGACGGATGGGAGCTGCCGCGCGTCGCATGTTGGAGGAAGCTGCGGCGAAAACCTGGAATGTCCCCGTCGACGAAGTCGAAGCGGTGAACCATGAAGTGATTCACAAAGCGACCGGCCGCAAGCTCGGCTACGGTGCGTTGGCTAAGTCCGCAGCAGAGATGTCCGTTCCTCCCCGCGAGAAGATCAGCCTCAAGAAGCCGTCTCAGTTCCGGTATATTGGGAAAGGTAAGATCGGGTTGGTCGACAACTTCGACATCACGACAGGCCGCGCGAAATACGGCATCGATACCCGGTTCGACGACATGCTCTATGCCGTGATTGTTCGGCCGCCCGTATACGGTGGCAAAGTCGCAAAATTCGATGCCACTGAGGCCCTTAAAGTGCCCGGAGTCGTCAAGGTTGTCGAACTTGAATCGCCGCCGCCACCTTCAGAATTCCAGCCGCTCGGCGGCATTGCCGTCATTGCCTCAAACACCTGGGCGGCAATACAGGGGCGAGACAAGCTGGACATAACATGGGACCACGGTCCCAACGCATCGTATTCCACCGATATCTATCACGCGGACATGCGAGCAACGGCACAAAAGCCGGGCAAAGTCATTCGCAGCTATGGCGACGTTGATGCCGCGATGAAGACGGCGGCTAAGCGCATTACTGCGGACTACTACATCCCTCACCACGCGCACGGCACGATAGAGCCGCCGGCAGCGGTCGCGCGCATCGTGGATGGGAAATGCGAAGTGTGGGGGCCCTTGCAGGACCCGCAAGCGGCACGCGATCGTCTCGTAAAGCTTCTGGGCATTGCCTATGAGGATGTTACCGTGAACGTCACCCTCCTGGGCGGTGGCTTCGGCCGCAAGTCCAAGCCGGATTTCGCTTTGGAAGCCGCACTTCTCTCGAAGGCGGTGGACGGGCGTCCCGTCAAAGTCACCTGGACGCGTGAGGACGACCTCATGCACGATTACCTCAATACGACGGCCGTAGAGCACCTGGAGGCTGGGCTAGACGCCGATGGGAAGCCGGTCGCCTGGCTTCATCGCAGCGTCGCTCCAAGTATTACGTCGATCTTCAAGCCGGGCGTAAAGTATGAAGCCCCATTTGAGCTCGGCATGGGCTTGGTCGATGTTCCTCTCGACGTACCAAACCTTCGCGTTGAGAATGGAGAGGCTGAGGCGCATACGAGGATCGGCTGGTTCCGTTCGGTGACCAATGTCCCTCATGCATTCGCGATCCAGTCCTTTGTGGCTGAATTGGCGACTGCCGCGGGACGTGATCCAAAGGATTACTTGCTCGAGCTCATCGGCCCGCCGCGACGGATCACGCTCAAGTTGCCCGAATTAAAGACGGATGATCCGTGGTGGAACTACGGTGAACACCCTGAAACATATGCAATTGATACTGGCAGATTACGTCGCGTAACGGAGGTCGTGGCCCAAGCGTCGAAGTGGGGGCGCGAGTTGCCGAAGGGGCGGGGACTGGGCATTGCGGCACACCGTAGCTTTGTGACCTACACGGCTGCGGTCGTAGAAGTAGAGGTCGACGGTGGTGGGCGGATAACGATCCCACGTGTCGACATTGCCGTCGATTGTGGACCTCAGATCAACCCGGAACGGATACGCTCTCAAATGGAAGGCGCCGTCATCCAAGGCGTCAGTCTCGCGACGGTCAGCAACATCACATTCCGTGACGGGCAGGTCGAGCAAACCAACTTTGACGGCTTTGAGCTGACACGGATCGATGCGGCGCCGCGCGAAATTCACGTGCATCTTGTTGCACCTGACGAGACATACGAAGAGCCATTAGGTGGTGTTGGCGAACCGGGTGTGCCTCCAATAGCTCCCGCCATGGTCAACGCGGTATTCGCAGCGACCGGAAAGCGCCTGCGTGAGCTGCCGATCCGGGATCAAATGGCAAGCTAAGGGGAAACAGCGCCGCTATAACGCGGCTGGCAGGAAGCTTTCCGATTGTACTCGTATAAAGAGGCCGCTGGTGCCGTCACCGGCGGCCTCTCACGTTTCGAAGCACACAAATGCGCCGTACCAGATCGCATCAGCAATCCATGATCGCGATGTGCGGGTGAGCCGACCGGCCTCGCTACCCTGACGATCGGGGGCCGAAGGTGCTGGATTAATTATTCAGCACAACGCCTAGCAGTTAAGCAGCAATGGGTTTTCAACGAGCGCTGAAGCAGCGCGAATAATATCTGGCAACCCGCTGATTTTTATCGTGAAAAAATTACCTCCGCGGTCCTGGCACGCATGTTGCTGAGAATTTATTGGTCCGCATCGTCGGCAGACGAAAAGTTCTGATTTATCCGTATGTTGCCGCATTTTCAGGGAAGGCCTCCAGACCCGTTGTGAGCGAAATTGTTCAATCGAGCTGGAGGCCATTCGAATGGCCTCGGGGTTCTGCTCAGGAAGACGGCAAATGAGGGAATTTCGGTCGGAACTAGATCGGAACGAGGGGCTAGAAGCGAATGAAAAATCCGAACTTGAGACGATCGATTTTCGGCGCCGTTGGAGGGTGGCGCTGAGGGTCGCGTAGCGACTCGAGAAAGAGTGGAAGCTCGTTCTGCAAACGGAACAATTCCGCCGAGAATGAAAGTCAGCCGTGTCTGGAGGAAGCTTTATGGTTTTCCATACGTTACGAAAGTTCGTGCGTCTTATGAGTATTGCGTTGCCGATCGTCGCGTCGGCAGCTCACCACGCAACAGCCGAAGAGACGATCAAGGTCGGCATTTTGCATTCGCTCTCGGGCACGATGGCCATCAGCGAAACGACCTTGAAAGACGTCATGCTGATGTTGATTGAAGAGCAGAATAAGAAGGGTGGTTTGCTCGGAAAGAAGCTCGAGCCGGTTGTCGTTGATCCCGCATCGAACTGGCCGCTCTTTGCTGAAAAGGCACGTGAACTCATTGCTGGAAACAAAGTCGCGGCCGTCTTCGGTTGCTGGACATCGGTATCCAGAAAGTCTGTCCTTCCGGTTTTCAAGGAACTCAACTCTATCCTCTTCTATCCCGTGCAGTACGAGGGTGAAGAGAGCGAACGTAACGTCTTCTATACGGGTGCAGCTCCGAACCAGCAGGCAATTCCCGCCGTTGATTATCTGATGAGCGAAGAGGGCGGCTCAGTGAAGCGCTGGGTGCTCGCCGGAACAGACTACGTCTATCCGCGCACGACCAACAAGATTCTGGAGGCATACCTCCTCGCCAAGGGTGTGGCGAAGGAAGACATCATGATCAACTACACGCCGTTCGGTCATTCCGATTGGCAGACGATCGTGTCGGACATCAAGAAGTTTGGCTCCGCTGGCAAGAAGACGGCTGTCGTCTCGACGATCAACGGCGATGCCAACGTTCCCTTCTATAAGGAACTCGCCAACCAGGGCATTTCCGCAACCGACATTCCCGTCGTCGCTTTCTCGGTCGGTGAAGAGGAGTTGGCTGGTGTCGATACGACGAACCTTGTCGGCCACCTTGCCGCCTGGAACTACTTCATGTCCGTCGACACGCCGGAAAACAAAGAGTTCATCGAGAAGTGGCAAGCCTTCACGAAAAATCCGAAGCGCGTCAGCAACGACCCGATGGAAGCTCACGTCATCGGCTTCAACATGTGGGTGAAGGCCGTCGAGAAAGCAGGCACGACCGATCCTGACAACGTAATCGACGCCATCGTAGGCGTTGAAACGCCCAACCTCACCGGTGGTGTGTCCAAGATGCTGCCGAACCATCACATCACCAAGCCGGTGATGATCGGAGAAGTTCGTTCTGACGGACAATTCGATGTCGTCTGGGAAACGGAAGATCTCGTGCCGGGTGATGCATGGTCAGACTTCCTCGACGGTTCCAAAAACCTGGAGTCGGACTGGGTTGAGCTGAAATGCGGCCAGTACGACACCGTGAAGAAGGCGTGTCTCACGCAATAAATTCGGAGCCACCGGGTGCGTTAAAACTCGCTCGGTGGCCTTCCAATAGAAAGCGGTGCGATGCGGGAAACCTTCTTCTTTCTTCTAATGCTTTGCTTGAGCTTGGCTGCCGGTCACGCGTTAGCGCAGGAAGCCGACAGTTTCGAAACAGGCTTACAGCGGCTGTCTGCGAATTCGTTTTCAGAAACCGAGAGAGCTATCGAGGAAATAGCGGCCTCCGGCCATCCTCAAGCGTACAAAATTCTTGATGCAGCTTCTTCACGTCGTTTGTTCTACAGCAAGTCGCAAAACGTCGTTGCCTGGAAAAAAGATTCCGGCGCCTATGTCGATGCACGAACGGGGGACGCGACCACTTCTCCGCCAGACGATCTGAAGGCGGTTCGGCTGAACAATAAACTGCGCGGCCTCGTTGACGCGGCCATGGGTGGCCTATCGTTACTTGCCGATGATCCGGGCAAACGCCGTGATGCGGCGGCGAGCGTTTTCAAAACGCGCGATGTAAAGAATTTGCAATCAGTCAACGCGGCGCTCGCGAAGGAGCAAAACGCTGAAATTGCGAAGATGCTCACCGAGGCAAAAGCCGCGATCATCGTAACAACGACGGGTCACCCCGACGCCGAAGTTATTGATGCAATAAAATCGCTGGAAGCACGTGGCGATCAAGAGTCCCTCGGGCTGATACGCGCAGTACCGGACACGGCATCAGAGGCTGTAAAGAAAGCAGCCGCCAGTGCTGAGGCATCGGTCGAGACGAAGCTCGCGCTCTGGGAAACAGCGCAAAATCTTTGGTACGGGCTTTCGCTGGGTTCTGTCTTGCTGCTCGCCGCGATTGGTCTGGCCATCACCTTCGGCGTCATGGGCGTCATCAATATGGCCCACGGCGAAATGGTGATGATCGGGGCCTACACGACCTTTGTCGTTCAAGAGTTCATCCGGTCCTCCGCGCCAGAGCTTTTTAATTATTCCCTGGCGATTGCTGTTCCTCTTGCATTCGTTGTTGCGGGCGTTGTCGGCGTCGCCATTGAGCGCGGTGTGATCCGCTTCCTCTACGGACGCCCCCTCGATACGCTCCTGGCCACATGGGGTATCAGCCTGATCCTCCAGCAGACCGTGCGTACGATCTTCGGGCCAACCAACCGAGAGGTAGGCGCTCCGGATTTCATGTCGGGCGCTTTTGAAATCGGACAGCTGTCCATCACATGGAACCGACTCTGGATCTTCATCTTTGCCGCGTTGATCTTTACGGGACTTCTTCTTGCCCTGCGCTACACCAGCATGGGACTTCAGATGCGCGCGGTCACGCAGAACAGACGCATGGCGGGCTCGATGGGAATTCGGACGGGACGCGTCGATGCGCTGACATTTGGTCTGGGTTCGGGCATCGCAGGCTTGGCAGGGGTTGCTCTCTCCCAAATTGACAACGTCTCGCCGAACCTCGGCCAGAGCTACATCATCGATAGCTTCCTCGTCGTGATCTTTGGCGGCGTCGGCAACCTCTGGGGCACTCTGATCGGCGCAATGTCTCTCGGCATCGCCAACAAGTTTCTCGAGCCGTTTGCCGGCGCAGTCTTGGGCAAGATTCTGCTGCTCGTCCTCATCATCCTATTCATTCAGAAGCGGCCGCGTGGGCTCTTCGCGCTAAAAGGGAGAGCGATAGAGCAATGATCTCACGGGCGATATTTGAAAACAACGTTGGCGGGACGATCTTCCTAGGCATCCTGGCAATCCTTGCCGTCATGGTCCCGGTCCTTCATTTGGCTGTTCCGGAGGATTCGTTTTTCCACGTCTCCACGTCGACGGTCGTCGTCTTCGGCAAATACTTAAGCTTCGCGCTCCTTGCCTTATCCCTCGATCTGATCTGGGGTTATTGCGGCATTCTCTCGCTCGGCCATGGTGCGTTCTTCGCGCTTGGCGGGTATGCGATGGGTATGTACCTGAAGCTGCAGACCAGTGGCGGTGCGCCGCCGGACTTCATGGTCTTCCTGAATTGGAAGGACCTCCCGTGGTACTGGTGGGGCTTTGACCATCTCTCGTTCGCCCTCCTTATGGTCCTCTTCGTCCCGGGCATCCTCGCGTTTGTCTTCGGCTACTTTGCGTTCCGCTCTCGCGTAACCGGTGTCTATCTCTCGATCATCACGCAGCTCCTGACCTACGCCTTGTGGCTCTCATTCTTCCGTAACGACATGGGATTTGGCGGCAACAACGGACTGACGGACTTCAGCACCATTGCCGGCTACTCGGTGCAGGCTCCGGAAACACGAGCGGCTCTCTTTTCCACAACAGCCATCGCGCTGATGGCCGGCTACCTGATTGCCAAAGCGGTCGTGGAGTCCAAGCTTGGAAAAGTGCTCGTCGCAATCCGCGACGCCGAAAGCCGCACACGCTTCATCGGCTATCGTGTCGAGGCCTATAAGACGTTCGTCTTCACGCTTGCTGCCATGATGGCCGGTGTCGCGGGTGCCCTTTATGTGCCGCAGGTCGGCATCATCAATCCCGGCGAGTTTCATCCGGCGAATTCGATCGAGATGGTCATCTGGGTTGGCGCCGGTGGGCGCGGCACGCTTACAGGCGCCGCGCTGGGGGCGGTCCTGATCAACTATTTCAAGACGATCTTCACGACAGGTTTTCTGGCGCCCTACTGGCTGTTTGCGCTGGGTGGGATCTTCATACTTGTCACCGTCTTCCTGCCGAAAGGTATCGTTGGGACGCTGGCTTCGGTTGATTGGCGTCGATGGATTCCCGCGAAACGCGCACCGGCGGACGAAGCCCAGTTGAAGCCGGAGCCGGCAGAATAGGAAGGGCGATCTGTGGATCAAGTTTCTGGAAACAAGATCACGCGCGCTTTGCTGTACCTAAGCGGTGTCAGCGTGAGCTTCGAGGGCTTTCGCGCCATCAACAACTTATCGCTCACGATTGATCACGGTGAGATGCGCGCGATCATAGGACCCAATGGTGCCGGTAAAACCACGATGATGGACATCATCACAGGCAAGACCAGACCGGACGAAGGCGACGTTTTATACAACGATGGGAACGTGGACCTCACCCAACTCGACGAGACCTCGATCGCGAATCTGGGCATCGGACGCAAATTCCAAAAGCCGACGGTTTTCGAGCAGCACACAGTCGAGGACAATCTGCTGCTATCGTTGAAGGCAGACCGTGGCGTTTGGCCAAACCTCTTCTGGCGTACGACGGAAGCCCATCGCGAGCGTACCGACGAAATTCTTGAGATCACGAAATTGACGGCGCATCGCTCGCGCATGGCAGGTGCCCTCTCGCATGGCCAGAAGCAATGGCTCGAAATCGGAATGCTTCTCGGGCAGGACCCGAAGCTGCTGCTGGTTGACGAGCCGGTTGCTGGCATGACCGATGCGGAGACGGCACAAACGGCCGATCTGTTGCGCGACATCGCGAAGGATCACTCCGTTGTCGTCGTTGAGCACGACATGGATTTCGTGCGCGCCCTCGATGTGAAGGTAACGGTGCTGCACGAAGGGTCTGTTCTCGCGGAAGGCCGCCTCGATCAGGTGACGTCGGACGAACGTGTCATCGAAGTCTATCTGGGTCGATGATCAACGAAGGAAGAGGCGCGCGATGCTGAGCGTTGAAGATATCGATCTGTCATACGGAGCAGCGAAAGCTCTTCGAAATGTCAGCATCACGGCAAATACGGGCGAGGTCATGTGCGTGCTTGGCCGCAACGGCGTCGGCAAGACGTCTCTCTTGCGCGCCATCGTAGGCCAGCATCCCATTCAATCCGGTAAGATCATGTGGGAAGATAAGGACATCTCCACGTTACCTTCCTACGAACGCTGCCGACGTGGCATCGCCGTCGTGCCCCAAGGCCGTGAGATCTTCCCGCTGCTGACGGTGCGCGAAAATCTCGAAACGGGTTTTGCTCCTTTGAGCCGCGGCGAACGTAAGATCTCAGATGAAATCTTCGAGTTGTTTCCAGTGCTCAAATCGATGCTCCACCGTCGCGGCGGTGATCTGTCGGGTGGCCAGCAGCAGCAGCTCGCCATAGGTCGCGCCCTCGTGACCAAACCACGTCTTCTGGTGCTTGATGAACCGACCGAAGGTATTCAGCCGTCGGTGATCAAGGACATCGGCCGCGCCATCGCCTATCTGCGCAACAAGGGAGAAATGGCGATCGTTCTCGTTGAGCAATATTTTGATTTCGCCTGCGAACTTGCGGATCGCTTTGCGGTAATGGAACGCGGAGCTATCGTCATGTCGGGCGGTAAAGAGGAGCTACAATCTCCCGATGTTCGGCAGCGCGTCTCAGTTTAGCGCGCCCGCGAAAGACGGAATTGATGTTCCGTCTTATGTGCGCGCCCACAGCGAAGTACAGGCTCAATTCACCCGTGTTGGTCACGCGACGCGGCTCGCGGATTGCTTTGAGACCGGTGGCCTGCGCCTCAAGCTTCCAAACGCCGAAGCGGTCTGCGAGGGCGTTCTAATCAACACCGCAGGTGGTATGACCGGCGGAGACACCGCGCGCATTACCGCCGCCGCGGGCGCCCATACACGCCTGAGAATTACGACGCAATCCGCTGAAAAGATTTATCGCGCCGAAGAGATCGCGGCGTCAGTAGATGTCGCTATCAGTTTGGGAACGAAGTCGCGTTTCACATGGATGCCACAGGAAACGATCCTGTTTGATGGCGCAGCATTGTCACGCACACTTACCGTGAACATGACGGAGTGTGCATCGGCCATGTTGTTTGAAATGACCGTGTTCGGGCGCGTCGCACGTCACGAGCAAATGGGGCTGGGTATTTTTCGCGATCGCTGGCGCGTACGGCGCGGAGGCAAGCTTGTCTTTGCCGAGGACACGCACCTCGATGGGAATATGTTTGAAACGCTGGCGCATAAGGCTGTCGGGGATGGCGCACGTGCCGTGGCGACGTTTCTCCTCGTAGCGCCCGACGCTGAGGCACGTTTGAACCATGCGCGGGAACTGCTACGCAACGCCGGATCCTATTGTGGGGCGAGCGCGTGGAACCGAATGTTGGTGGCCCGCTTTTCAGCGCGAGATCCGCACGACCTTCGCCAGGATGCGGCACAATTCATTTCAAGATTGATGCGTACAAAGCCGCCACGGGTGTGGGCGTGCTGACGGGTGGAAACAGGTAATCTGGAAGCGCAATGAATCTGACGCCGAGAGAAAAGGACAAGCTGCTGGTCGCAATGGCAGCGATGGTGGCGCGCCGTCGTTTGGAGCGAGGCGTGAAACTGAACCATCCTGAGGCTATCGCGCTCATCACCGACACGGTTGTCGAAGGCGCAAGGGATGGCCGCACAGTAGCTGAGTTGATGCAACTTGGCGCGCAGATTTTGTCAGCGGACCAGGTCATGGATGGCATCGCGGAGATGATCCATGACGTCCAGGTCGAAGCGACATTTCCCGATGGCACCAAGCTCGTCACGGTCCATGATCCAATACGTGGCATGAAGAAGGCCCCATCCGTCGTGCCTGGAGAGATCGTGACACCCGACGGCGAGATCGAGCTCAACAAGGATGCTCCAACAATTACGCTAACCGTCGCGAACACCGGCGATCGGCCGATCCAGGTCGGCAGCCACTACCATTTCTATGAAACAAACCCCGCGCTTGAATTTGATCGGGAACAGGCGCGAGGGATGCGGTTGAACATCGCCGCGGGCACTGCCGTGAGGTTCGAGCCGGGGCAATCGCGTGAAGTTTCGCTGGTGCCGTTTGCGGGCGGACGCGAAGTCTACGGATTCCGTCAATCGGTGATGGGGAAACTTTGATGGCAACCCGTATGTCCCGCAGCGCCTATGCCGACATGTTTGGCCCAACGACAGGCGACAAGGTGCGTCTGGCCGACACCGCACTTTTCGTAGAAGTCGAACAGGATTTCACCATCTACGGCGACGAGGTCAAATTCGGCGGCGGCAAAGTCATTCGCGATGGTATGGGCCAGTCGCAGCGAACGCGAAGCGACGGCGCCGTCGATACGGTCATCACCAACGCGCTCATCATCGATCACTGGGGCATCGTCAAAGCCGACGTCGGCTTGAAGGACGGTTTGATTGATGCGATTGGCAAAGCCGGAAACCCGGATATCCAACCCGGCGTTAAGATCGTCATCGGTCCCGGCACGGAGGTCATCGCCGGCGAAGGTAAGATCCTGACGGCTGGCGGTTTCGACGCGCACATCCACTTCATTTGCCCACAGCAGATCGAAGAAGCCTTGATGTCAGGCGTCACGTCGATGCTCGGGGGCGGCACGGGGCCTGCCACCGGCACGAATGCAACGACGTGTACGCCTGGACCTTGGCACATCAGCCGCATGATTCAGGCAGCCGACGCCTTCCCGATGAATCTCGGATTTGCCGGGAAGGGTAACGCGTCACTGCCCGGAGGTCTCGTAGAACAGGTTGAGGCTGGCGCTTGCGCTCTGAAACTGCACGAAGACTGGGGCACGACACCGGCAGCCATAGACTGCTGTTTGACCGTCGCGGATGACCACGACGTTCAAGTCATGATCCACTCCGATACGCTCAACGAGAGCGGCTTCGTCGAGGATACGATAGCGGCCTTCAAAGGCCGCACCATTCACGCGTTCCATACGGAAGGCGCCGGTGGAGGGCACGCACCGGACATCATGAAGGTAGCGGGACTGAAAAACGTTCTGCCATCCTCAACCAACCCAACCCGGCCGTTCACCGTCAATACACTCGACGAGCATCTCGATATGCTGATGGTGTGCCACCATCTCGACAGTGCGATTCCCGAAGATCTCGCTTTCGCCGAAAGCCGCATCCGCAAGGAGACGATCGCCGCCGAAGACATACTTCATGATCTCGGCGCGCTGTCGATGATGTCGTCTGATAGCCAGGCCATGGGTCGCGTCGGCGAGGTCGTCATGCGCACGTGGCAAACGGCCGACAAAATGAAACGACAGCGTGGCCAGTTGCCCGGAGAAAATGGCAACGACAACGTGCGTGCCAAACGCTACGTCGCCAAATACACGATCAATCCGGCAATCGCGCATGGCGTGTCGCGATATGTTGGTTCCATAGAGATTGGGAAGCTTGCCGATCTCGTCCTCTGGACGCCTGCGTTCTTCGGCGTGAAACCGGACATGGTGATTAAAGGAGGGTCGATAGCCGCTGCCGCGATGGGAGATCCCAATGCGTCGATCCCGACGCCGCAGCCTGTGCACTACCGGCCAATGTTCGCCTCCTATGGAAAATCCCTCGCCAAAAGCGCGTTGACGTTCGTCTCCAAAGCGGCACTCCATCGAGGCATGGCGGGAGAACTGGGCGTTGAGAAACAACTCGTGGCCGTCGAAAACGTCCGCGGTGGAATTTCCAAAGAATGCATGATCCACAACGGCGCGACTCCACACATAGAGATAGATGCCGAAACGTACCGCGTAACTGCAGATGGCGAATTGCTTGTGTGTGAACCCGCCAAGGAGCTGCCGATGGCGCAGCGTTACTTCTTATTCTGAGGGAACTATGATCCGGGCAATTCGACATGAAAGCCAAGGCGCGGACCACGAGCCGGTCGATGATGAGGTGACACTGGATTTCGACCAGCGCCATCGCCGGCGTATGACATTGATGGGAGCTGCTGGACTCGAGTTTCTGCTTGATCTTCCAAAGGCCGAGCGCCTTCGCGGAGGCGACGCACTGATCCTTGATGATGGCAGGCGCGTTCGCGTCAACGCGGCACCCGAGCCGTTGGCCGAGATCGCCGCACCATCTGCGGATGCGCTCGTGCGCATCGCATGGCACCTCGGCAACCGTCACTTGCCGGTGATGCTTGCACCAGGCCGTCTGATCATACGGCAGGATCACGTCATAGAGGACATGGTGCGCGGCCTCGGTGCGACCGTCACTCAAGTAGAGTCACCCTTCGATCCTGAGAGCGGTGCTTATGCGGGTGGTGCGCATGGTCACCACCATCATCATCACGATGAGGGCCACGGCGATCAGCAGGCGTGAGCGGACAGAGGCCGGTCCATGGCCCACCCGGTGGGAGGATGCTTCCATTAACGTGCCTGCGGCGGAGACGTCGCAAGGCCATTCGGCGTTGCCCCTCTTTGCATGGCTGTCTCCGTCCTTCCCGGTGGGCAGTTTCGCATTCAGTCACGGGATGGAATGGGCCGTACATCAAGGGACGGTACGCGATCCGGAAACCACGAGGGCGTGGATTGGCGCACTGTTGACCCATGGATCGCTTCGCAATGACGTCATTTTGGCGAGTTGCGCGTGGTCATCCGTTCGCGCGACGGATGCAGCAGGATTGCGAGAGGCTGCAGAACTGGCGGTGGCGCTTTCTGGGTGCCGAGAGCGCCATTTGGAAACGTCGGCACAAGGTACGGCGTTCGTCACAGCTTTGAAAACAGCATGGATGACGCCGAAGATCGCTTGGGCTCTTGAGGCATTGAGAACGGAAGAGATTGCTTATCCCGTTGCACTCGCGATAGGTGGCGCGGGACATGCGATTGAGCGTCATCCGCTTTTGGAAGCCTTTGCTCTAGCCCTTGTGCAGAATCTCGTGTCTGCTGCGATACGATTGAGTGTCATCGGGCAAAGCGACGGTCAACGCGCAATAGCTTCATTGATGCCGTCCGTGCGCAGGCTTGCTGCTGAAGCGGAAGTCGCAACTCTCGACGATCTGGGCGGTGCCGCGTTTCACTCCGATATCGCCGCTATCAAGCACGAAACACAATACACGAGGCTTTTCCGCTCATGACACAAACGACAAACGGTCCTTTGCGCGTCGGCATAGGCGGCCCTGTCGGATCGGGCAAAACGGCGCTCATGGAAGCGCTCTGCAAAAAATTCCGTGACCGTCTCGATATCATCGCGATCACCAATGACATTTACACCAAGGAAGACGCCCTCATCCTGACACGCGCAGCAGCGCTCCCGGCGGAACGTATCATGGGGGTCGAGACCGGCGGCTGTCCGCATACCGCCATCCGTGAGGACTGCTCGTTGAACCTTTCGGCGATTGCCGAGATGTACGCGAAGTTCCCGAACGCGGATATCGTGTTGATCGAATCCGGTGGCGACAATCTCGCGGCGACGTTTTCACCCGAATTGGCTGACCTCACGATTTACGTCATCGACGTTGCCCAAGGTGAGAAGATCCCCCGCAAGGGCGGTCCAGGCATTACGAGGTCCGACTTGCTCGTCATCAACAAAATCGATCTGGCACCACACGTTGGCGCCGATCTCGAAGTGATGGATCGCGACGCCAAAAAGCAGCGCGGCGAACGTCCGTTTGTGTTCACCAACATACGCGACGGCAAAGGCGTCAATGACGTCGCGGCATTTATTGCGCGCGCGGGCGGTCTGCCTGACGCGTGAAGACTTCAGGTGGGAATTGCTACAAGGGGTGAAGAGATGAAAAGTCACGTGAACAGGATCGTCGTGCTGGGATTCGCCGGATTGCTCGCAACCACGGTTCCGGCATTGGCTCATGTCGGCACCGGCGTCCATGACGGATTCGCGCACGGCTTCATGCATCCGTTCAATGGGCTGGATCATCTGCTTGCGATGGTCGGCGTGGGACTGTTTGCAGCACAGCTTGGTGGCCGGGCGCTGTGGTTGGTGCCATTGGCTTTCGTGTCAATGATGGTTGCCGGAGGTGTCTTGGGCTTCAACGGAATTGGGTTGCCATTCGTTGAACTGGGCATCGTTGCTTCGGTAATTGCTATCGGCGTGCTGCTGGCCTTTGACGTGCGGTTGCCAGTTGCGATCGCCATGGCATTGATCGGTGTCTTTGCCGTGTTTCATGGGTACGCCCACGGGGCTGAGCTTCCTCCGGGCAACGATGCCATGACCTATGTCGGCGGGTTCGTTCTCGCAACCGCGCTATTGCATGTATTCGGCGTCGGTATTGGACTGGCGTTTCACAAATTGCCATCCGCATCGCGCGTATTGGCAGGCCGGGCTATGGGTGGAGCCATGACCGTTGTTGGTTTAGTCCTCCTGTCATAGGGAGCAACAGATTGGCACAGAATGAAAACGGCCGGGTCCTGCATGTTGCAGCCCGGCCGTTTTGCTGTTCGTGAGTGCTAGCAAGCTAGAGAGCATTCTCAGGCTTGCGCAGATCGTCCGACAATCAAGTCATCCTCCGATGTCGTAGGCTCAGCCGTTTCCCGAGATCGCCGCGTATCTTGCGTTGTCAACAACGGAGCCTGACGGGTCTGGTTCAAGGAAACAGAAAAGACATCGAGCCTATTATAGTAGCCCGCCATGTCGTGATGTTGCTTGAGCTCCGTGAGATGCGACATGTCAAGGTCGGCGACGACGAGCCCCTCTTCGTCGTCGCGAGATTCAGCGAGCGATGTCCCGGCGGGGGTGACAATCATGGATGCTGGCCGAGACGACCGCCGAAGGAGATCGGCGGATTGCTCGTCCTCCCCGCAAATCGCCGTCACAGTGGCGTCATCGAGAACGCCCGCCGAGACGATGGTGTAGACCTTAGCCTCGAAACAGTGGGCAGCAGCACGGATGCGAATGGCTTCGCGCAAGTCATACGGTGGCGCGGCTGGATCGTCACGGAACGGCCAAACGGTTGGATAGTTGGCGCAATGGATCTGCTCACCTTGCGCCATCAGCACATACCGAGCGAGTGGATTGCCGTTCTCGCCGCAGATCAAGCCGCCAACCTTGCCGAACCCCAAATCGACGACCTTGAGACCAGCACCATCGCCGCGATTCCAGGTCAGCTTTTCATAGAACGTCGGCACGAGTTTACGGTGGTGGTTGACGATGTTGCCGTCGCGATTGATCAGGACCGTGCTGTTCCACAAACAACCGGCACTGTAGTTGGCTACCTCGGAGAAGCCGAGCGAGACGGCCACGCCGTGCTTGGCGGCAGAAGCTGCTATGGCGGCGATAGCAGGCCCATCGACTTCCAGCGAGGAGGCCGCAAACCGACGAAAAAGCGCGTGGCCATCAATAGGGCGAAGGAAAGCGTTCCAGATCGGAAAGCCGGGAATGAAGCTTTCCGGGAAGACGAGGAGCTCAACTCCGCGCGATCCTGCTTCCGCGATGAACTTACAGGCCTTCGCGACCCCTGCTTCAGGATCGAACATGACGGAAGCCACGTTCGCTGCGGCCACCTTGACCGAAGTAGCCGACCTGCCGTTGAGGACGTGGGAATTCATTGATGTCTCCATATTGAATGAGGCGCGCGATGCTACAGGTGTCAGCCTGTTTCGACGGCCGTGCGTTCGGAGCTGGCCAAGCGGCGGCGATAGGCAATCCAGAAGATGAGGACTGCGATGCATCCGAGCCCGATCGGCATTAGATGCGTGATGAGGTAAGCAAGGAAGAGCGCCGGTCCACAGATGACGAAAATCGCGCGTTCGATTCGGCTCAGCGAATATCCGAGATCCCCGTAGATCGCGCCGGCCAACATCGCCGTGGCAGCCAGATAAGAGAAAATTGCGACGACGGCTTCAGCTCGGATCTGTTCGGGATCGAGCATGGTCGGCAAGGACACAAAGAGGAAGGGCACGAGCACACATATGCCTCCGAGCTTGATCGACTCTTTGACCGTGCCAGCAAACGACCCGCCGGAAATTCTCACGGCCACGAGTATGCCAACGGCGACCGGTGGCGTGAGAGAGGAAAAGATCGCGAAGTAGAATCCATACATATTCGCAACCAGCGGCGACAGGCCGGCATCGATGAGACCTGGCACCACGACAATCGCGATGAGAGCGTAGGCGGCGGGTGTGGGCAGCCCCATACCGATGATCAAGCAAACCACCATCCCTATCATCAGGGATAGGAATAGAGAGCCATCTGAATAGAGCGTAACGAGGCGGCCCGCCGAAACGCCGAGCCCCGTGGTGCTCAACGATTGGACCGCGAGGCCGATGGCCGAAAGAACGACCGCGAGTTGAACGGCTGTTGCCAGTCCTGTAAGGCCACCGGAGAAAATCTCGGATAGGTTCGGGCGGAAACGCTTCGGCCGGAGTAGTGAAAAGCCAACAACGATGACACACGCCCAGAACCCGGCGAGCGCAGGCGAATAGCGCAAGACGAGCAGGACAATGAGCGTGAGAAATGAGAGTGCGAACGCAGGCAGGGTCCACCACACCATGTCCCAGTTCACGGCCATCCGATCCGTTTTGGGTCGTTCGCACTGACCCACCATGGCATAGACGCCGATGGCGACGGCAGCCATGTAAAGCAACCCGGGAATGAAGCCGGCGATGACGATATCAACGTAGGAAACGCCGAGGTTCACCGCCATGAGAAACGCACCCAGACCCATGATGGGGGGCAGCAACTGACTGCCGGTCGATGCAAGAACCTCAACGGACCCAGCTTCTTCCTTCGTGAAGCCGTTGCGCGCCATCGTCGGTATCGTCATGACGCCGGACAACGCGATGTTACTTACCGCCTGCCCCGTGACCATTCCGATCAACGCGCTCGCCACGATCGCTGAAAACGCCACCCCGCCCCGCAGTAGGTTGCCGAATGCGGTGCCGATTTCAGCGAACATGTCTATGACACGTGTGCCGTGAAGTAGCCCGCCATAGATCAGCAGAAGAAAGATCATGTCTGCGGATAATGGCATGTACGTCAGGACGCCGCGCGGCCCCCCGATACCGGACAGGAACGTAATGACGACGTTAAGCGGCTGGCGCTGAATTCCAAATGGACTAGGCAACAGGTGACCAGCCAGGAAATAGAGCGACGCCAACAAACAGACGAGCGCAATGATGGCACCCCACCATCTCCAAGCAGCGAGTAGAACGGCGACGATCAGCAGGCTTCCCATAACGAGCGGCACGGCGCCGACGAAGGGTTGCATGATTTCGAGCATCTCAGCGTTGAGATAGAGGTAGCTGCCGGCGCTGACGGCAAAAATCCCGCAGACGATCCCAGATAGAACATCGGCCCAGTTGATCTGTCCTGACTCAGAATGGAGGCCGCGCCGCGCAATCATAAAAGCAGCCAGAACCAGCACGCCGACGAGATGCGACATGTAGTGCTGCATAGCGCCGTGGACGCTCCACCATACGGTGATCATTTGGTAGAGGACGAAGACCGATCCGAACACGGCAATGGCGAAATCGATCGGCACTTTCCTTGCGGTATGGCTTTCTGATTGCGACATTGTGAAGGCCTCGTTCTGAAGGGCACGACTGTGAAAGAAAAAGCTCTTCAACGGCTCTGCGGAACGCGATGCGCCTGATAGGCGTAGACCCGAGCAAACAGGCGCATCGCATGACGAAGAACTTCTAAGAGAGATGATCCAAGTCCAGGGAGCTCGGTCTCACTTCTTGACCAAGCCGGCCTCGACGTATGCCCGCATGGCACCAGGATGGATGCGTTCCGGAGATGTCCGAGCCATGATTGAAATCGTCTCCGGGTCCCAGATTTTGGCGATGGCGCTATATTTGCCGAGGCTCGGACCGGAAGAAATCCAAAGCTTGGCCATTTCATATGCGAGATCGTCGGGAAACGATTTGTGCGCTGTCAGGAGTGTGTAGTTTCCAAAGCTGGTGAACTCGCCAGTCTGGCCCGATAACGTTTTCGCTGGAACTTTGCGAATGGCGAACGGAGCTCCCTTTGAAGAATTGTATTCCTCAATCTTTTCTGCGGGAATGTTGATGTAATGCCATGGCCGGCCAGCGCTCTCCAACGTCTTGAACGGAGCCGCTTCGAGGTTTGATCCGAAATTCAAGCTCGAGTGCACGACGAGCGTACCGATGTCGGAACGTCCATCGAGCATCGCATCTATATTCTGGCCCGGCCCCAAGGCATCGAACGAACGAAGCTTGGGTGTGATCCCCCAGGCGTCGAGCAGCATCCGCTGATGCATGCCCCACTCATTTTGCGTCAGGAGACCTACGGCGACACGTTTGCCAGCCATGTCATCGATCGTCTTGATCTTGTCGTCCAGTGTGACGAACACGTTTGTGCTTTGGCTCATGACGCCAATGACGCGGAAATCTTCAACAACCTTGAGCGGTTCTGGAAAAAATGGCTTTACGCGGTTGGCTGCTGCCCATTCGACCACTTCGCCGGAACCGATGAGCGTGTTCTTCCAAAGCTCGGGAGAGGACGCAAGAAAGCGGACGTTATAAGTGAATCCTGGCGTCTCGACCGCAATCGGTTGGATAGCTTTTGAATAGTCCGGTGCATAATTTTGCATGGTCGCCCAGGCCAAATACGGGCCCGAACCTGCTGGAGACACAAGTATATCAACCTTTGCGGGGTCAGCTTGAGCGGTAGCTACAGTCATAAAGGAAAAAGCAGCAGCGATTGCCGAGCATACCGAGATTCTATTCATAAGCTTTTCCTTAAGATGATTTCAGTTCAACTCGAAAAAAGCGGTAACGCCTAATTTATAAGTCAATTGCTCGCCAGTTGTGCACAGCAACAAGCAAGACAAGTCTTGAATTAGACTACCTGTTCGTGGTCAATTGGGTAAATATTGTTTTACGTTCTAGTGGATAGGAAAAAGCTATGGATGTCTCCATTCGCTTCCTTCGCTATTTCGTTGCGACGGCGGAATGCGGCAGCGTCACGAGCGCCGCCACCAAGCTGAACATCTCCCAGCCGAGTGTGTCAGCTGCCATAGCCCAGCTTGAAGCTGACCTGGACATGCAGCTCCTTGTCAGGCGGCCATCACGGGGCGTCATGCTGACGCCGCAAGGCTCGGAAGTTTTGCGCGCCGCACGGGAGCTCATAGAGCGCGTAGAACAATTCAGGGCGGCCACCGGCGCCGTAAACGTCGAGATGCGAGGCGAACTTTCGATCGCCTGTTTCATCAATTTGGGCGCCACCTATCTTGGCCAGCTCATACGATCCTTCGGAGAAAAGTATCCCAACGTCGACATCCTGTTTCAGGACATCGATCAGCAGGACATTTTCTCAGCTCTGACGAGTGGAAGGGTCGAGCTGGCATTGACATTCGATCTCGATCTGCCGTCAGGTCTCGACGCAACGATCGTTGCGCAGCGACCCGCCATGGCCATTCTGGCAGAGAACGACCCGCTGACGCGTCGCAAGACAGTGACCATGGAAGCTCTGTCGGAACGCCCGTTCGTTTTGATGGATCTGCCGCACACGCGTGACTATTTTCTCTCGCTCTTCACGGCCAAAGGTTTGAGCCCGAATATTCGACATAGGACGCGATCCTTCGAAACGGTCCGCAGTCTCGTCGGAAATGGTCTTGGGGTGTCGATCCTGAATTTGGAGCCGAAAACGCCTATCACCTACGACGGCTGCGCGATTGTCACGCGGCCAATCACGGGATCGCCGAAGCCGTTGCAGGTCGTCATTCTTACGCCTCAGCGCCTGCGTCAGAGACGACTAGCCCAGGCCTTCACCGAGCATATTAGCGATTATTTCTCCGCTCCGTCAGGTAGCCCCGTCCACTGATCATTCTCATCGACTTGCGGCGATGGAACGTCGGAACAGCAAGAGGCTGGTGCCCAGGAATGCTGAACCCAAGATGACGACGGCCAGAAACTGAGGCCAGACTGTTTCGAAGCCTGCCCCGCGAAATATGATGGCCTGCGCATAGGCCATGTAGTGCCGCGAAGGTAGAAGCAACGTCAAAGGCTGCAGCCACTCGGGCTGGCTCTCGATGGGCGTCACGCCACCTGACAGCATCATCATCGGCATGACGGTCATCAGCAGCAGGAGTGAGAATTGCGCCATGGTGCGCGCGACAGTGCCGAGGAATATGCCGATCGCCGCGGCGGAAAACAGATAGATCGTCGTCCCGAGCAAAAGCAGCGCGCGAGAGCCAGCGATCGGCACGCCAAGGATGTACTCGACAACAACGGCCATCGAAATGGCAAAGGCGATCAGGATCACCAAGCCGTTGGCGAGAACCTTTGCCATTGCGATTTCGAAAGCCGTAAGCGGCATGACGAGCAGGTGTTCAATGGTGCCATGTTCTCGTTCGCGTAACAGGGCAGCCCCCACGAGTGCGATCGTGAGAATCGAGAGTTGGTCGAGGAGCGCGACGACGGACTGAAACCAGATCTGCTCACCGTTGGGGTTGAATGCCCGCCGAGACACAAGGTCGATCATTGATATGCTCGCGGCATCGGAGCGTTGTGCGAAGTTCGCAATTTCCTGAAGAAGGATTGCATAGAGATACGACGCACCGGTCGCTGCCTGCATAACAGCGGTCGCGTCGATGTTGAGTTGGAGTTCAGGCTCCAATCCTTTCGCAATGTCGGCCTCAAATCTTGGTGGGATGACAATCACGAAGGTATAGAGGCTCTCGTCCATGCCTCTATCGATCTCGGCGGCGGAAATGATCTTCGGCGTCTGGAAATAGGGAGGCGTGATTGCGTTGCGCAACTTGCGGGAAAGTGCGGAGTGATCTTCGTCGACGATGGCCACACTCGCGTTGTTGACGGGCTCTTTAAAGCCGCGCGCCCGTTCGATGATGCTCGGGCCAAGCGCCCACACGATTAGTACGATCATGAGGACGTCACGCATAAGACTGCGTATCTCCTTCGTCCCAAGCCAGAAAATGTTGGAGAGCATCTGCACGCGGTCACTTCTCCTGCTTGCGGAGGCCGACGACCGCGATCGCAAGGAACACGGGAACGAACAAAGTGAGTGTCAGGATGTCCGGCAGAAGTTCATGCCACCCCAGGCCCT
Organism: Filomicrobium sp.; assembly: GCF_025698805.1. Classification (NCBI taxonomy): domain Bacteria; kingdom Pseudomonadati; phylum Pseudomonadota; class Alphaproteobacteria; order Hyphomicrobiales; family Hyphomicrobiaceae; genus Filomicrobium; species Filomicrobium sp. The sequence continues at coordinate 108,068 of NZ_JAILWT010000001.1, read as the reverse complement.
TCGTGAAGGCGCCGACACTCATGTGCATGTAGTACGTGGTAGGCCAAAGCGTGCCCATGATCCGCGCGCCACCTTCGAGAGAGGAGACCGGCTGCAGAAAACCTGAAAACTGCATCGTCGGCATCATGGTGAGGATTGCCGCAGCAAACACAGCCGCCACTTGGCTTGAGGTGAATGTTGCAATGAGCAAACCGTAGCCAGTCGCTGCAGCGGCATAGATGAGCGCGCCGGCGGCTAGAGCGAAAAAGCTGCCGTGGAGTGGCACATTGAAGATGAAGATCACAACAAACGTCATGATGAGAAAGTTCGCCATCGCAAGCCCGATATAGGGAAGTTGCTTGCCGAGCAGGAATTCCAGCCGCGATGTGGGTGTCACATAGAAATTTGTGATTGTGCCGATCTCTTTCTCTCGCACCACGCTAACGGCCATGAGAATTGCAGGAAACAGAATGAGCAGCATCGCCGGCACCGCGGGGGCTATCGCGTAAATGCTCTCGAACGTGGGATTGTACAAATAGCGCATCTCAATTTCCGCAGGTAAGGCGGCAGTGGCCATTCCCGTCTCATTGATCCTTTGCTTGATGAAAAGGTCATTCACGCTGCTGACGTAGCCGGACATTGTTGACGCGCGAATCGTATTGGCGCCATCGATCCATGCGGACACCTTTGGTCGGCTGCCTCGCTTCAGGTTGCGTCCGAACTGCGGGGGGATTTCGAGCGCAAGGGAGATGGCGTTGCCTGTGAGCCGGGCCTCTAGGTCCTGAATGTTTCGCAAAGGCTTAGCTTCGCGAAAGTAGCGCGATCCCCGAAATTCCTCGATGTAGGCGCGGCTTTCGGGGCTTCGGTCGTGGTCCAATACAGCAAACGTCACGCGATCGACGTCGGTCGTGATGCCATAGCTGAATATGAAAAGAAGAATGGTGCTGCCGATGAAAGCAAACGCCAGCCGCACGGGATCGCGCAAAACCTCCTTAGTTTCGCGCAGACTGTAAGCAAAGAGCCGGCCGAGGCTGAGTGAATGATGGGATGCTGATTGTTCCGTGCCTTGAGGCTCAATAACAGGAAGAGAAGTATCTTGCACCTTCTCGGAAGCCACGCTTTCCTCCGTTGCTCCTTCGCGAAGTGCGCCTTCCATGTAACTGATAAATGCATCTTCCAGGGAAGACGCGCCGCGCATATCGATGAGTTCTTGCGGCGTACCCACAGCAAGGACTTTGCCCGCATGCATGAGCGAGATGCGATCGCACCGCATCGCTTCGTTCATGAAGTGAGTGGAGATGAAAATCGTGACATTGTCCTTCCGGGACAGATCAATCAGGAATTTCCAGAATTCGTCGCGAGCGATCGGGTCAACGCCTGAGGTTGGCTCGTCGAGAATAAGAAGTTCGGGCTCGTGGAGCACAGCAACCGCAAGCGATAGCCGCTGACGAAGGCCGAGGGGAAGACCGCCCGCCAAGTCGTCGATATGCTCGGCCAGGCCGAAGCGGGAAACGAGGTCGCTGATCCGTGCGTTCGCCTTCTCCGTACCGAGATGAAAAAGCCGAGCATGGAGGTCGAGGTTCTGGCGCACGGTCAATTCGCCATAGAGCGAGAACGATTGCGACATGTACCCCACGCGTTTGCGCATGCTGAGACTGCTTGCGTCCATGGGTTCGCCGAACATGAAGGCCGTCCCCGAACTCGGAGGAAGCAACCCCGTCAGCATTTTCATGGTCGTGGTCTTTCCGCAGCCATTTGAGCCGAGAAAGCCAAAGATCTCACCACGGAAAATAGTGAAATCCACGTTGTCTACGGCGACGAAGTTGCCAAATTTTCGCGTAAGACCCTCAGCGCGAATTGCCGGTTCACCATCGTCCACAGTCCGCGGTGGAATGACGATCTTGCCCGTTTCCCGGTTAAGCGATTCCGGAAGAAGACCGACGTAAGCGCCTTCCAAATTATCGCTGCCGGTTCTCTCCATGAGCTGTTGGGGTGTGCCGGAGCCGATCTCGCGCCCATCGTTGATGGCAATAAGCCAGTCGAAAGCCTCTGCTTCGTCCATATAGGCCGTCGAAACCAGCAAACTCATGCTGGTTCGCTCCGCCTTGATGGAAGCAATGAGTTCCCAGAATTGACGGCGCGACAAGGGGTCGACGCCCGTCGTTGGCTCATCGAGGATCATAAAGTCGGGCTCATGGATCAGCGCGCAACACAGCCCGAGCTTCTGTTTCATCCCGCCCGAAAGCTTGCTAGCTGGACGGTCAAGAAAGGGATGCAGTCCGGTCGCACGCGTGACCCGGTCAATGCGTGCTTTGCGCTCTGCCGCCGACAAGTCAAAAAGCCTTCCAAAGAAATGAAGGTTCTCCGCAATGGAAAGATCGCCATAAAGGTTCTTTCCCAGGCCTTGGGGCATGTACGCAATACGGGGGCAAACGGCGTTGCGGTGGGCAGCCTCAGCCATGTTGCCGCTGAGCACGTCCAGATCACCTAGCTGTAATTTCCGCGCGCCGGCAATCAGTCCCATCAGCGTCGACTTGCCGACCCCGTCTGGACCGATAAGACCCACGGTAGCTCCTGCCGGCACGTCAATATCCATGTTATCGAGCGCCAACGTCTTTTTGTAACGGTGCGATAAAGCCCGCGCCCGGGCCACGAGCTCAGGCCCAGTGTCCATGATTACGATCCGCTGACCTTTGGTTCGGGGGGCACAAAGCGCTTTTCAAGCCAAGCGGGCCACGGCGGCGGATTAATCCCGGGCCGGACATATGCAACGCCACGAATGCCCGTTTTCACGACATTAATATGCTCTTCGATGAGCTCCGGCGGGATGCGCACCTTAACTCGAAACATGAGTTTTTCGCGCTCGCTGGACGTCTCAACCTGCTTCGGTGTGAATTGCGCTTCGGGCGATACGAAGGTGACCTTCGCAGGAACCGCGAAGTCGGTGCCATCAACGATGATACGGGCCTCCGAACCGATAGAGAGCCGATAGGCGTCCTCCGCCGGAATAAAGATCTCCATGTAAACGTCGGCGAGATTTACAAGTGTCAGCACCTTGCCGCCAGCCGCCATAACTTCCCCTGGTTCGGCAAGCCGATAGAGCACGCGGCCAAGCGTTGGCGCGACGAGGACGCAGTCATCAATCTGCGTTTTCACCTCTTTCTTGACGGCCACTGCAGCGTCAACTCCACGCTGTTTGGAGACGAGCGTTGCTTGGGCCGCTGTAAGATTGGCTTGCGCAACGTCGCGCGTATTTTTGCGCGTGTCGTAGGCCTCCTGGCTTGCATGCCCTTGCTCCAGCAGTCGGCTGGTGCGGCCGAGCTCCGTCTCTGCAAGTTGGAGCTGCGCCTTCGCTTGGGTGATTTGCGCTTCAGCCTGAGCGACTTGGCTTTGAGCGCTTGCAATATCAGCTTCCGATCGCGCGAGCTGAGCCTGAAGTTGTGAGTCGTCGATCTTTGCGAGGACATCCCCGGGCTTTACGAGGTCTCCCTCTTGCGCCTGAATGCTTTCCACGCGTCCTGGTATTTTCGTGGAAATATCGACCTGGACAGCTTCGATCCGTCCATTTCCGGAGACGATGCCGGACGGCAGTTGATTACTCCCGCCATGGAAGAACACAAGATATCCAAATAGCCCGGCGAGCCCGAGCACAGCAGCCAAAACTTTAATGTTGAAGCTCATCGGCTCCTCGTAGCTATCCAGCAATAAATAGCCTGACATCGCGGAAACGCAGCATAGTCTATATCGCAAGGGGAGACGCAATCGACCTGTCAAAAGGCGTATGCGGTGTCTTAGTCGGCTCACGCAGTAACGTAGACGGATATTCTCGGTCCGTTATAGCGTCAAAGCTATCTGGCTAAATAGGAGATCCCGATGTTTTAGGGATAAATTCTGGACATCGTAATGTCCAACAAGATATATCGAATGAGGTGGCGGAGCTTCTATGCATCTGCGGGAGAATGCCGGGAGTTGAGCTGACGATGAGCCCTCAAAGGCGAAAGTGCTCAGTTTGTAAAGGAAGAGGCTACCTGGACGGTCCATCGCTCATTGCTGGAATCGGGACCGATCCGGACTTCTGTCTCCAATGCAAAGACGTGGCTCCCTTTGAGGGAAGTCGTATTCTGAAACTGCCCGGTAATCACATCGGACGGCCTATTCTTCGGATCGCGGCAGGCGCCTATCTGGCTGCTGCGTTGCCACGCTCGCGGGGCTAGCGTGGAAGCAGTGATGGCCGCTCTTCCAGTCAGACAGGAACTGAACGCCTACGTTGACGGGGAACTTCCACCCGAGCGAGCGGCTGAGATTGCTAAAATCGCTGAACGTAACGCCGATATCGCACAAGCCATCGCCGTGATCGCAAGCCTGAAAGTAGCATTACACCAGATGTTTGAGCATGAGGTGCGCGCGACGAGCGCCAGCCCTCTGCTCATCGATCCGGAACGTTCATTCTGAAAGGAAAGGGCTTAGGGTGACTAAGCAATTTCAAATCTGGTGGAGCCGAGGGGAATCGAACCCCTGACCTCTACAATGCCATTGTAGCGCTCTCCCAACTGAGCTACGGCCCCGACCGGTATTGGGAATGTACTCTTACGAGTAAGCCAAACGGAGCTAGATGACCGAGTCTCCGTTTAGAGGGCGTTCAATAGGGCGAGCCGACGTAAACATCAAGCCAAAATTGAATGCCTTGCACTTTCCAGGGCAAGAGCGGTTTTTCCGCGCCTCGCCCTGGGTGGTTTCTGGCCCCGCCTAGCCACGTCGCAGGCTTAGGTTTCGTCCTCGTCCCCATCGTGGGCGCCGCCAATAATATTGGAGACATCACCGCCGTCGGTTTCCTCATCTTCAAGGAAAGTATCATCGTCGGCATCGGCGAGATCATCGTCGGCTTCGACATCGACGAGATCTTCCTCCTCGTCCTTCTCATCCGCTTCACCATCGGCGCTGGCGAACTCGGACTTCTTGGTCTTACGTGCAGACGCTTCGTCGACTTTGTCGATCACCGCGCCCGGAGGGGCATGCGCGATTTCGTAGATCGTGCCGCAAATCGGACAAACGATCGGATCGCGATTGAGATCATAAAATCGGGAACCGCATTCGCTGCTCTGGCAGGTGCGTTTTATCCCGCGCGCGTCCTTGGCCATGGGGTGTTGTGCCTTTGTCGTCTGGAAAAAGAGCGTGCCCTCTGCCATACCACCGTCGCTCTGTCAAAACTAACCTTCGGTGACAGCGAAAGTTCTCTAATATAGATGCGAACGCAAAAGGGCGATCCGTTCGCGTTCAGGGGTGAAAAAAGATCCCTGAGCAACGCCGATTGACATGAGCATGGCCGGCTTGCTCTAAGACGCCAAGATTTGCGCGCTTCCCGATTATAGAGCCCGGGCTGCTGCGTCCCCAATCCCGGCAATCCCAGCATAACCGGTGCCAAGCCGATGTCTTACGTTCCGAAGCCGCTTTCGTCTACTCGATCCGGACCATTGTCCGGCCAACTCACTGTTCCCGGCGACAAATCGATTTCCCATCGTGCGCTGCTCTTCGGTGCGCTCAGTCTGGGAACGACACGGATCACGGGATTGCTCGAGTCGGAAGATGTGCTCAACACGGCCAAGGTCGTCAGCGCATTGGGCGCGCCTGCAACTAAGACAAAGGACGTATGGCAGGTGCAGGGCCGCGGGCTCGGTGGGTTCCAGCAGCCTGATGTTCCGCTCGATTTCGGCAATTCGGGAACTGGAGCACGTTTGGCCATGGGCGTCGTCGCCGGCCAGGCGGTTAGCGTCGAAATGATTGGGGACGAGTCTCTTTCCCGTCGTCCCATGAGCCGCGTCCTGAACCCACTCAAGCAAATGGGGCTCCAGGTCGAGAACAAGGATCGCGAGACGCTGCCACTCAAATTGCGCGGTACCGTCGATCTCGTACCGATTGAATACGAACTCCCCGTTCCCTCCGCGCAAGTCAAATCTGCGGTTCTGATCGCGGGCTTGCAGGCGACAGGCACGACGACGGTCATAGAGACCGAACCGACCCGCGACCATACGGAGCGCATGCTCCGCTTCTTCGGAGCCGAAATTACAACAGCGGCCGGGGGCGATGGGAAAACGCGGATCTCAGTAACGGGCGGTCAGCAGATGCAGGGCCGCGAGGTTGCGGTGCCAGCTGATCCCTCTTCAGCAGCCTTTCTCGCCGCCGCTGCGGTTTTGGTGCCGGGATCAGACGTCACGATCGAAGGCGTCCTTATCAACGATACACGCATTGGCTTCTACAAGACCCTCCAGGAAATGGGGGCCGACCTCACGTACGCGAATAAGCGTGAGGAGGGTGGCGAACAGATTGCCGACATCCGTGTGCGCCATTCCGCGCTGATGGGCGTTCGGGTGCCGCCGGAACGTGCTCCGTCTATGATTGACGAATATCCGATCCTGGCCGTGGTGGCAGCTTTCGCTGAGGGCGAGACCGTCATGGAAGGCTTGGCCGAGTTGAAGGTCAAGGAAAGCGACCGGTTGGCGGCAACTGCGGCGGGCCTTGAAGTCAACGGCGTTAACGCGCGCGTTGAAGGAGATGCTTTGATCGTGGTTGGGTCGGACCGCGTTTCAGGGGGCGGGGTGGTCGCCACGCATCTCGATCACCGTATCGCAATGGCGTTCCTGGTCATGGGCTTCGCGTCCGAAAAGCCGGTCAAGGTGGACGATACATCCATGATCGCCACCAGTTTCCCGGAGTTCATTGGTCTTTTAGAGAAGCTGGGAGCGCGGTTCGACGCGGTTGCGGAGTGACCGTTATGATCATCGCGATAGACGGGCCAGCGGCATCGGGAAAAGGAACTCTTGCCCGGCGTCTCGCCGCCTATTTCGGTTACCACTATCTTGATACGGGCCTTCTTTATCGCGCTGTCGCCCGCGATTGTCTGGAGCTCGGCCACGATCTTAACGATACGCGCGCAGTTACCACGCTAGCCTGTTCGTTGGACCCGGTGCGGCTGGACGATGCAGGGCTGCGCGCCCCCGGTATCGGCGAGGCAGCTTCAATTGTCGCGAAAATCCCCGAAGTTCGGGCGGCGCTGCTGGAATATCAACGCAGTTTTGCGAACCGGCTGCCGGGGGCCATACTTGATGGACGGGACATAGGCACCGTGGTTTGCCCGGATGCGGACGCCAAGATCTTCGTCACCGCGTCTGTCGAAGAACGTGCCAAGCGCCGGTTCCGCGAGTATGAGGCGGCGGGCGAGAGCCCGGATATGGAGAAAATGCTGGAGTTAATCCGCGCGCGCGATGCGCGCGATGCTGGGCGCGGAGCGGCCCCGATGCGCCGCGCCGAAGACGCGGACTTGCTCGATACCACCGAAATGGATATAGAAACGGCATTCGACGCCGCCGTCGGATTGATCAAGAGGAAGATCGGCCAATAGGGTGTATGCAAGACGTACGCCCCAAATCTTATTGGCAGGGTGCGATACTCATCGCGGCGGCAACAAAATTCACCAATCGTATGATCGAGCCGGACGTGCTTGTTGCGGCGGCGGGAACGCTCCCGCTGGGCCAGCATTAATCCGTTGGGATCATTGACTAAAGCAACCGATGCCACGACCCGGATTTTATCTGCGGGGCGGCATCAAACCCCTATTACTCAGGAGCGCAACTGCGTATGTCGCAAACCGAATTTTCAAAAGATCTTAACCCCACTCAGGACGAGTTTGCCGCCCTTCTGGCCGAAAGCCTAGCCAAGGACGACATTTATGAAGGTGCCGTCGTCACGGGTAAGGTGGTCGGCATCGAGAAGGATCTAGCTGTAATTGACGTTGGTCTGAAGATGGAAGGCCGCGTTCCTCTGCGCGAGTTCTCCACCAGCGGCAGTTCCGAAATCAAGATCGGCGATGAGGTCGAAGTCTACCTTGAGCGCATCGAAAATGCGCTCGGTGAAGCAGTTCTGTCCCGCGAGAAGGCCCGCCGCGAGGAAAGCTGGAACCGTCTTGAAAAACAGTTCGAGGCTGGCGAAAAGGTGACGGGCGTCATCTTCAACAAGGTCAAGGGCGGCTTCACGGTCGACCTCGATGGTGCCGTGGCCTTCCTGCCGGGCAGCCAGGTCGACATTCGCCCCGTCCGCGACATTGGCCCGCTGATGCACCAGCAACAGCCTTTCCAAATTCTTAAAATGGACCGTCGCCGTGGCAACATCGTCGTGTCGCGCCGCTCCGTTCTCGAAGAAACGCGTGCCGAACAGCGCGCCGACATCGTCGCCCGCCTGGAAGAAGGTCAGGTTATCGACGGTCTGGTCAAGAACATCACCGACTACGGTGCGTTCATCGACCTCGGTGGTATTGATGGTCTCCTTCACGTCACCGACATGGCTTGGCGCCGCGTCAACCATCCTTCCGAGATCCTCAACGTCGGCGATACCGTGAAGGTGCAGATCATCCGCATCAACCCGGAAACGCAGCGCATCAGCCTCGGCATGAAGCAGTTGCTGTCCGATCCGTGGGAAGGCATCGAAGCCAAGTACCCCGTCGGCGGTCGCTTCACCGGAACCGTAACGAACATTGCCGATTACGGTGCCTTTGTTGAGCTGGAGCCAGGTGTTGAGGGCTTGATCCACGTCTCCGAAATGAGCTGGACCAAGAAGAACATCCATCCAGGCAAGATCGTTTCCACGAGCCAGGAAGTGGAAGTTCAGATCCTTGAGGTCGATTCCAACAAGCGTCGTATCTCGCTGGGTCTCAAGCAGACGCAAGATAATCCTTGGGAAGTCTTCCTGGCTCAGCACCCGCGCGGTACGGAAGTCGAAGGCCCGATCCGCAACATCACAGAATTCGGTCTGTTCATCGGTCTCGAAGGTGGTGTCGACGGTATGGTCCACCTCTCCGACCTCGACTGGAACCGCGCTGGCGACGAAGCCATCAAGGACTTCAAGAAGGGCGACAATGTCAGGGCTGTGGTTCTCGATGTTGACAGCCAGAAAGAACGCATTTCGCTCGGTATCAAGCAGTTGGGCGGCGATCCGGCCGAAACCATTGGCGGATTCAAGAAGAGCGAGATCGTAACCTGCGAAGTGATCGGCGTTCAGGAGAACGGCATCGAAGTCAAGCTGGCCGATACCGACCTGACCACGTTCATCAAGCGTTCGGACTTGTCGCGTGACCGCTCCGAACAGCGCCCTGAGCGTTTCAGCGTAGGCGACAAGCTTGATGCTGCCGTTATCAGCCTCGACAAGGCGGCGCGCCGGATCAACGTTTCCATCAAAGCGCTGGAGATCGCCGAAGAGAAGAAGGCTGTTGCTCAGTACGGTTCGTCCGATTCAGGCGCATCACTCGGCGACATCTTGGGCGCTGCGATCAAGAAGAGCCAGAGCGACGACGACTCCGACGAGGAAGAGCAGGACTGAACGCACAATGCATGAACGTCGGGGTGTCTTAAACCGCCGTTCTGTGATGTGAATAAAGTTCGCAAGACAACTTTGGAAGGCGCACGATAGGGCTAGCCTATCGTGCGCCTTAATTGTAAGATTCCGGTTTCAGTGACCCGAATAACGATTATTGAAGACGGCCCGATACTTGCCTAACGTGAAAGGCAATCAGAAACAGCGCGTAAGTCCACCTAGCGGGCGACACGTGCGCACCGGAGTCTATCAATGAGCGTTGAGACCGAAGTCGTCCTTGATCGCCGCCGTTTGCGCCGCAAGATGGCTTCCTGGCGTATTCTGGCCGTACTCGCCCTATTGCTGGCAGTCGGCGCGCTACTTATGAGCGACAAGAGCCTATCGGGCTTCTTGAATAAGCCCCAAATTGCACGGGTTTCCATAGTTGGCACAATCCTCGAGGATCGCCGCCAGCTTCAATTGCTACGCGAAATCGCTAAAGCCGACCATGTCGCCGGCGTCTTGCTGTTCGTGAACAGCCCTGGTGGGACGACTACTGGCGGAGAAGCGCTTTACACGGCCTTGCGCGACGTGGCCGAAAAAAAGCCAGTGGTGGCCCAATTCGGTACAGTTGCCGCGTCTGCAGGCTACATCGTTGGGTTGGCAACCGATCACATCGTTTCCCGCGGCAATACGATCACGGGGTCCGTCGGCGTCCTGATGCAGTGGCCTGAGGTGACCGAACTCCTGGGCAAGATCGGCGTGAAGATGAACGAGGTCAAGAGCGGTGCGCTGAAGGCTGAGCCCTCTCCCTTTAAGGTAGCGGATCAGGAAGCTCTCAACGTCACGGCCGAGATGATCGATGACGGCTTTAAGTGGTTCTTGTCTCTTGTCGAAGCCAGGCGCGGTATTACCGCTGCAGAGGTGCCAGGATTGAAGGAAGGCCGCATCTTTTCGGGGCGTCAGGCTCAAGATTACAAACTCGTTGATGAGATCGGCGGAGAAGACGAGGCGGTTCGCTGGCTGAAAGAGAAACGCGGCGTTCCGGCGAATGTTGAAGTCGTCGACTGGAAAGTGAAAGACGACTCGGGTTGGGGGCTGTCCGCTTCTCTCTCTAATTTGGCGGCCGGATTGGTCGGTGCGGGCGTGGCGGGACTGACCCAATTCGCCAGCCGTGACGGAAACCTTTCTTCACTAAGTCTTGACGGTCTTGTTTCTGTTTGGCAACCTGCCAAAAATTGAATAATTACAACAACTTTCCTCATGGGAGGCAGCCGGTGATAAAGTCCGAACTGATCCAGCGGATTTCCGCTGCAAACCCTCATCTCTATCATCGCGATGTCGAGCGCATCGTGAACGTGATTTTCGATGAAATCGTTGATGCTCTGGCACGCGGGGACCGGGTCGAACTGCGTGGCTTTGGCGCGTTCACCGTCAAGCACCGTCCGGCACGTGAAGGCCGGAACCCACGTACTGGAGAGCCTGTACCAGTCGAGGAAAAATTCGTTCCGTTCTTCAAGACTGGCAAAGAGCTGCGTGACCGCCTTAATGTGCCAAAGAAAAAGGGTCACTAACCTTCTCTCACGCGGGCTGCCGTCGCCGGAAAAAAAGTCGTATAGATTACCGCAAAGGAAGGTTCACTTGCTGTGTCGGTTCGCAGGATGTGGGCCGTTATGGGAATCTACAACGGCCAGGGCACTCCGAATTATGATCCGGGGGCGCTGGTAGTTATCCGGGGCGCTGACCGTGCTGCAACGAATATTTACGATCGTAATCGCCTTCCCAATGGCGCTGGTCTTGATTGCACTAGCCGTGGCTAACCGCCATGATGTGCGTCTCGTGCTCGATCCATTTCGACCAGACACTCCGGCACTATCTCTGGTGCTTCCCTTTTATGCCTATCTCTTCGGTGTCCTGGCGTTGGGTATCATCGCGGGGGGGCTGGCTGTATGGTTCGGACAAGGCCACTGGCGTCACGCAGCGCGCGTGCGAACCCAAGAAGCGCGACGCTGGCAGGCTGAAGCCGACCGGCTGACCCGTGAACGCGATGCCAACGCAACCGGTGGCAGCCGACAGCTTATTGCCAAATCGCGATAAGTGTTCCTCGGCGTCCGTTATCTCAACGGATGGCATGGACCTAAGCCAATGCAACCAAAAGTAAAAATCTGCGGCTTGACCACGCAGGAAGCCCTCGAAGCTGCGATTGCCGCTGCTGCCGACTTCGTTGGTTTCGTGATTTTTCCGAAAAGTCCACGCCACGTAGATATCGCCGGTGCGAAGGCGCTCGCGAATACGGCGCGGAATCGTGCGCGCTCGGTTGTTTTGCTTGTTGACCCGGATGATGAGCTGTTTGATTGGGTGTGTGCAGAAGTGGCCCCCGACCTTATACAGCTGCACGGGCATGAAAGCCCTGAACGCGTCGCCAAGTTACGGGCGCGTGGCGATACAGCCATTATAAAAGCGATCGGCATCAAAGCTCCAGGCGATGCGGAAAAGGCAGAGCCCTATCGGCGGCCTGGTCGCGCCGACTTGATATTGTTCGATGCTGCTCCGCCCCCGGATGCAGGCGATGCCCTGCCAGGTGGCAACGGCCTCAGTTTCGACTGGAAAATTCTAGACGGCGTTGCGCGCCGATTTGACTTCGCGTTAGCCGGCGGGTTGAACGCTGAAAACGTCCGCGAAGCAATCCGCCTGACCGGAGCCGCGATCGTTGATGTGTCCTCCGGCGTCGAAAAGGCGCCAGGCATCAAAGACCCGCAACGTATTGTGCGGTTCCTTGAAACGGCAAAATCGACTAGCGTCGCGGCAAGATAGCGAGGCCATCGGGAAGATCTGTCGGCCGGCATGATGAAAAAGCGAACGGAGAGGTTCGCTTGGAGCGTCGCCGGGAATAGGCTACCCATCGCCGGCACCGGCAGTGTGAACCGCGACGGCAGGCACGACCAACAAGGAGCGTATACCAACGATATGGCGACCACCAACCAGCCTAACAAACTCAATAGCTACGTGACCGGTCCAGACGAGCGCGGACACTTTGGTCTCTTCGGCGGTCGCTTTGTAGCCGAAACCTTGATGCCGCTAATCCTGGAGCTGGAGAACGCGTATAACGCTGCCAAAGCAGACCCGGCATTCGCGGAAGAGCTTACCTACTTGATGACCTATTACGGCGGCCGTCCGAGCCCGCTGTACTTTGCCGAACGATTGACCGAGCATTTGCGCGGTGTAGCAGGCGGCGACAAGGGCGCGAAAATTTACTTCAAGCGCGATGAGCTGAACCACACAGGGTCCCATAAAATCAATAATTGCCTTGGCCAGATCCTTTTGGCCAAACGCATGGGCAAAACCCGCATCATCGCTGAGACAGGCGCTGGCCAGCACGGCGTCGCAGTCGCAACCGTCTGTGCGCGTTTCGGCCTGCCTTGTGAAGTCTACATGGGCAAGACCGACGTCGAACGGCAAAAGCCTAACGTCGTGCGTATGCACATGCTGGGGGCGAAGGTGAACCCCGTGACCAGCGGTGCCGGCACTCTGAAGGACGCGATGAACGAGGCGTTGCGCGATTGGGTCACCAACGTCCATGATACCTACTACATCATTGGTACCGCAGCAGGACCGCATCCCTACCCGGCAATGGTTCGCGACTTTCAATCCATCATCGGCCGCGAGGTGCGCGAGCAGATGATGGCAGCAGAAGGTCGTCTGCCGGATACGCTTGTCGCTTGTATTGGCGGCGGCTCCAATGCCATTGGCCTGTTCCATCCATTCCTGGATGATGAAGGCGTCAAGATTTATGGCGTCGAAGCCGGAGGATACGGTCTTGAGGTGTCAAATGGCCATGCTGCTTCGATGAATGGAGGGCGCCCTGGCGTACTTCATGGCAACCGCACGTATCTCTTGCAGGACGGCGACGGCCAGATTCTCGAAGGGCACTCGATCTCTGCCGGACTCGATTATCCCGGAGTAGGGCCAGAGCATTCCTGGTTGAAGGATACAGGGCGGGTCAAATACGTCTCGGTAACGGACAAGGAGGCGTTGGACGCATTCCAGCTTTGCACGCGTCTGGAAGGCATCATTCCGGCTTTGGAGCCATCGCATGCCCTTGCACACGTGGCCAAGCTTGCGCCGACGCTTCCTCAAAATGATCTATTGGTCATGAATATGTGCGGACGCGGCGATAAGGATGTTTTCACTGTCGCTGGCCATCTCGGCATGGACATCTGAACCTTGCCTCAGAAAGGCATTCGCTAAAAAGATTCGAAGACACGATCCTTGATGCAAAAAATTGAGCTCGGGTTGCTGAAAATGCAACTCGAGCTTAATATTTTTTGAGTATCTGATTGTTTATTCCCCGCAATAGGGAGGAAGATTGGCGGATTTGATTTTTGGTTTCCGAATAGCAGTCGGTAAAAATTTATAAAAATGAATTTCTAAATATTGTATTTTAAGTTTTGGCGTTGAGTGGTGCCCATGAAACGACGAACGTTCTTAGCCGGTTCCGCCGTCGGATTGGCGACAGCCTCCGTAGCCGGGTTTGTTGGCGGATCGAGTTCTCGCGGAGCCAAGCAAGATAGGGTTGCCAACATCAAGGCCCCCGCGGTGGTTTCAGGTAGAGAAGTTGGCACCACGTGGCGGGTCCAGACGTCATGGCCGGCCGGCATCGGTCTTCAGATCTTCGAGGACTGGTGTAACGGCATCGTCGAAAAGACGGGCGGTGAGCTTGCATTCCATCCCTTTGCGGCGGAAGAACTCGTCGGCGGCTTCCAGCTCTTCGACGCACTCAGGGACGGCACTTTGGATGCGATGAACTCGTTCACGCTCTATTGGGCTGGGCGCATGCCGACGGCTGTCTTTCTCTGTTCGTACCCGTTGGCCATGCGACACGCTAACGAGTGGGATGTCTTCTTCTATGGGCTTGGAGGGCTGGAACTGGCCCGCGAAGCCTTCGCCGAGCACGGGATGTTTTATGTCGGGCCCATCCAACATGGCCCCAACATCATCCACTCCCGGGTCCCCATCAGATCGATTGATGATTTCCGCGGTCGCAAGATACGCATGCCCGGTGGCATTGTAGCCGAGGTATTTCAGGCGGCGGGAGCTGCAACGACAATGATACCGGGTAGCGAGATCGTTGAAGCGCTGCGTTCCGGCGTCATCGACGCAGCGGACTACGTCGGACCTTCCGTCAACTACGCGCTGGGCCTGCAGGATGTGACGAAATACATATCCATGGGGCCACCCGGTTACCCATCAATCTACCAGTCGGTGGACCTTATGGATCTCACTGTGAGCATGAAGCGCTGGAATGAGCTGCCTGACCATTTGAAGAAATTCATCGAGTCAGAGCTGCGCTGCTATTCGGACTTCCATCACGCAACGATCCAGGCGGCTGATGTCGCGGCGTGGAAAAAATTTGCAGAAGCGGGGTCGACAATCAATCGGCTTGGCCAGGAGGATGTCGAGAGGTTTACGAGACTCGCGATACCTCGATGGTTTGCCTGGGCCAATAAGGGGCCGAAAGCGGCGCACATATTCAAAATTCAATTGGATTATATGATGTCTAATAGCCTCGGATATGTAACCCCAGACATGATCAAAGGCCTGCGCCTGAATTACAGCTAATGTGAAATTTAATCGAATTTCAATAAAAGTGGCTCATTGAAAGTTTCCTTTGAGATGTTCATGCATCGGTACAAGTGTATTGGATTTTGGGATCAAGGAAATAAATAATAATTTGACCGTAGGCTGCACGCCATGAGGTTGAGCCAAGACGCCAAACTACTCCTGTCTACGTTGATTGTGATTGTCGCGGCAGTCGCAGCAAGCTGGGTTGCGCTGGGCAAAGCCCGTCATTTCATCCTCAAGAAGGAGGGGCGGTATACGGCTGTACACTGGGCGCAATACCTGGAGAATAATCTTCGAGGGCTGGATGGCCTCCTATCGGCGGGCCTCATCACCAACGAAGACCGGATGACGTTTGATTTTGCGACGGCAACCGGCAATGTCCTCAATTATCAAATCCTCGATGAACGCGGTGCGGTTGCATTCTCCTCATGGTCAGGAGATTTCCGCCTGAGCATTCCAACGGATCACGTGCAAGCCGCCATCCGTAATGACAAGAGCTACACCGAACTCATTGAATACGAGGGTGGCGAATCCAGGCCCCGCCTTGTCGCTGAGGCCTACGTTCCCATCGAAAGCACCGCGGGTTACAAAGGGGCCGTCAACGTCAAAATTGACCTAACCGAACGTGCTGTGGAACTCGAACGGCGCAGCATGTTCGCCTTCCTCGGGCTCTTGGGTTTCGTAACGTTGATTAGTACGTTTTGCGGCGCGCTCGTGTGGCGCAACATCCGAAATAGGCAATGGGCTGAAGATCTCCAAAATAGCCGGAGCGTCGTACTTGAGCAGCTTGCGACAGGAATGCCGCTCAAGCAGGTGCTTCTGACACTCGTCCAATCTGTTGAGCGATTGAAGCCGGATACCGTCTGCTCCATCTTGCTACTGGATGAATCCGGCACCCGCTTTAAGGACGGTGTCTCCCCCAGCCTTCCCGAGTTTTTTAGGAACTCAATTAACGGAGTTCAGATCGGGCACGGCGTGGGGTCATGCGGAACCGCTGCTTACACGCGAGAACTTGTGATCGTATCGGATGTGTTAACTCATCCGTATTGGGCCGGTATCCGTGACCTCGTGGCGCGAACCGGCCTTCGCGCATGTTGGTCGCTGCCGGTAATCTCTTCCGACGATGAGGTTCTGGGCACAATTGCCCTTTACTACCGCGAGCCGCGTGAACCGACCGATGCCGAACTCGAATTCTTTCGGACGATATCGCATCTCGTTGGGATCGCCGTGGAGCAACGCCGTTTTCAGGCGCGTATCGCGCATCTAGCACATTACGATACCCTCACGGGGCTCCCCAACCGCCGAAAACTTCAGGCGCGTCTCCAGCAGTATGTGAGTGAAGCGCGAATCGCCAATGGAACCATGGCGCTCGCGATCCTCGACATCGATAAGTTCAAGACGATCAACGACACCTATGGGCATCCTGTCGGGGACTCCGTAATTCGCGAGGCGGCGCGGAGAATTGCTGCATGCGTGCGCGAGGATGACATCGTCGGCCGGTTGGGCGGCGACGAATTAGCGATCGTATTCCGGAAGGTCTCGGATGTGCGTGAAATCGCTGAGGTCTCCGATCGTATCGCGGAGGCCGTTCGGCTCCCGATGTATATCGATGGCAAGAGCATCGCCACCTCTTCGAGTATTGGCGTGAGCTGCTTCCCTCAGCACGCATCCGACTCGGATGAGCTTTTCATCAAGGCAGATCATGCGCTGTATCAAGCGAAGCAATCCGGTCGCGCGACGTGTGAAATATATGACGAAGAATTGCACGAGTTGATCCGCGAAAAACAAATTCTGGAACGAGACGCGGCTCTCGGTATCCAGAAGGACGAATTCTCGTTGGTCTATCAGCCACAGATCGACCTCAAGAGCGGCGCACTGATTGGCCTTGAAGCACTGGCGCGTTGGGAGCATCCGGTTTTAGGCCAGGTGCCGCCGAATAAATTCATTCCGATCGCCGAAACTTCGCCGATTATCATTGAGCTTGGAGAACGTTTGCTGCGCCAGGCCTGCACGCAAGCTGCGCGTTGGCGGCAGGGCGGGCTGACCAACGTCAAAATCGCCGTAAACGTCGCTGCGAGGCAATTTAAGGACCCGCTGTTTGTCGAAAAAATAAAAAACATACTTGAGCAAACAGACTTGAAGCCTTGCGCGCTGGAACTTGAGATTACTGAGACAATGCTCATTGACGACTTCGATGTTGTCGAGAAGACGTTGGGCGAGCTCAATGCGTTAGGCACCTCGGTTTCGATCGATGATTTTGGTACGGGCTATTCTTCGTTGTTGTATCTATCGAAGCTGCCGTTCCAAAATCTCAAGATTGACCGTTCTTTCGTGCATAACTTGCCCTCTGACTCCAACAGCGTGGCGATTGTGACATCCATCATTGCGATGGCGCGGCAGCTAAATCTCTCCGTTATTGCTGAAGGAATTGAGACCTGCGAGCAGGCGGAATTTCTGCGTATGAACGAGTGCGTCGGAGGCCAAGGATATCTCTTTGCGCAGCCGATGGACGCGCTGCAGCTCGAAACGTGGCTGCGCGATGATTTCGTGAATACGTTTCACGGTCGGCTAGGTGCGATGAACGGACAAATGGAAGCTGCGCGCGTCGCGTCTCTGAAGCACAGTGAGCTACGTTCGGCCTGAGATTTGTGGCCGGAGGTACGGTCCGCGCACTTCTTTCTACCACTAACCTTCCGGGAGTGCTAAGGGAGGGAAACGACGGTCGCGAATTGGCCGCATGCCCCCGAATTTCGGGTTGCTTTTCCCGCAAATCGACGCCGCGCCGCTGCAATCCCGCAGTATCGTCCCGCCATAATTGATATACACGAAACATGACCGAAACACGCATCGACAAACGCTTTGCAGCGCTGAATCAGGAAGGCCGAGCAGCACTCGTAACCTTCGTAAGCGCAGGCGATCCCGACCTGGAAACCGCACGTCGCATCCTGTCAGGTCTTCCTGAAGCAGGTGCTGACATCATCGAGTTGGGTATGCCATTTTCTGACCCAATGGCCGATGGCCCTGCAATTCAGGCCTCTTCACTACGTGCGCTGAAATCTGGCCAGACCATGAAGAAGACGCTTGAATTGGTCGCAGACTTCCGCAAGCAGGATGCCGATACGCCAATCGTTTTGATGGGATACTACAACCCTATTTACGTCTATCCTGCGGAAAGCTTCCTCGATGACGCGAAGGCCGCTGGCGTGGATGGACTGATTGTCGTCGATGTTCCACCCGAAGCTGACGAAGAGCTTTGTCTGCCGGCCATCCAGCGGGGACTGAACTTCATCCGTCTGGCGACCCCCACAACAGATGAACACCGTTTGCCCGCGGTCCTCGCCAATACATCAGGTTTCGTCTATTATGTGTCCATTACCGGCATTACCGGCGCCGCCGCGCCAGTTGTTGACGAAGTGCACGCACAGGTAGCGCGCATTAAAGCTTCAACGAAATTGCCGGTCGCGGTGGGCTTCGGAGTTCGCACGGGCGAACAAGCCAAAGCCTTGGCGAAGGGGGCCGATGCCGTCGTGGTCGGTTCAGCACTTGTCACGGCCATCGCGCAGAGCCTTGACGATAAGGGTGGAGCAACTGACGGGACGGTACCAGCCGTCTTGAATCTTGTGAGGGATCTAAGCGCTGCTCTGCGTAACTGAGTTTGGTCGCGACAATCTGGCAATATATTGCAGCTTGTGACCTAGAGGCCGTAAACCGGCCAGGCGACGATGTCGCACTTGCGTTACCTTATCTAGAGGGATCGGCTAAGAGTCAGGATAAAGCCGTGCTAGGATTTGAAAGACCGTCAACCCATATGCTCCAATAAGCGAGGAGCCGTTTAGCGTGAACTGGATTAACAACGTCGTCCGCCCCAAAATCCGCAGCTTCTTAACCACGAAGCGCGAGGTGCCGGACAACCTGTGGCGCACATGCCCGGTAACGGGGAACATGGTGTTCCATAAGGATCTGGAAGCCAATCAGTTCGTCTTTCCTGGGTCGGACTATCATGAGCGTGTGAGCGCCGTCGATCGCATGAAAATGCTATTCGACGCGGGCGTTTATGAAAAAGTGCCGGTTCCCGGTGCGGCGACTGATCCGCTCAAATTCCGTGATGGCCGACGCTACCCGGACCGTTTGCGGGATGCCAAGTCCGCGACGGAGTTGGATGATGCTGTTGTCGTCGGCGAAGGCCTGCTCGACGGCCAGAATGTTGTGGCCGCTGCACAAGATTTCCGATTCATGGCAGGCTCTCTCGGCATGGCAGCTGGTGAGGCCATCATCGCCGGTATGTTGCGTGCCGTAGAGCGAAAAACGCCCTTCATTCTGTTCGCAGCATCGGGTGGCGCGCGCATGCAGGAAGGCATCATGTCGTTGATGCAAATGCCGCGCACGACCATTGCCGTTCAGGCGCTGCGAGACGCCAAACTGCCTTACATAGTCGTCCTGACCGACCCCACGACAGGGGGTGTAACCGCGTCCTATGCGATGCTGGGCGACGTTCATATTGCTGAGCCGGGCGCATTGATTTGCTTCGCTGGGCCGCGCGTGATCCAGCAAACGATCCGCGAACAGCTTCCGGAAGGCTTCCAACGCTCCGAATATCTACTTGAGCATGGCATGATCGACATGGTCGTGCATCGTCACAAATTGCGAGCAACCATCGCCCGCGTTTGCAGGCTCCTGATGAAGCCCGCCTTGGACAAGGCAGAGCGAGAGAAAGCCCCAGCTGCCCCTAAGCGTATGAATGGGAAAGCATATGCCAAGGCTGACGCTGTAGCGCCTAATGAGCGCATTGAGGATCCTGCCGCTTCCCAAAATGAAGCCGAGAGTGTGGTCGAAGCCGAACCGGTGACGGAGGCTGAGCGTTTCGAGCCGAAACGTACGGGCACCAAGGCGCAAAAGTCAGAGAAAGCAGCCGAGCAAACACAGGCTCAGCCTCCGAAATCGGACGCTTGATAGAGGGAATGCTCATCGTCGCATCGCGGAGACAAGCCTAGCCTTCTCACAAATAGATTTTTTCGATTGGCACTATTTCACTATGCGAGCGCATATAGATGTGGCAGGTGAAAGTGCGATCTCACCTTGAGAAGGCCACAGGACGAAAGTCATAACAAGGCGGTTCAGCCGCAGCTCGGAAACTCCAGCGCGCAAGAAAACCGGCGTGGGCACCAGATGAGCGAGAACTCCAGAAGCACGCAACTCCTTGCCGAGTTGAAGTCTCTGCACCCAAAACTGATCGATCTGTCCTTGGGGCGGATTGAACGCCTTTTGGCCAAGCTCGGAGATCCCCACAAGCGATTGCCTCCCGTCGTCCATGTTGCCGGCACCAACGGCAAGGGATCTACGACGGCGTTCCTGAGGTCCATCTTCGAGGCAGCGGGCCTGCGCGCTCACGTCTACACGTCACCGCACCTTGTTCGGTTCCATGAGCGCATCACGTTGGCTGGGCGTTCTGGTGAACCGGCGCAGGCGATCTCTGAAGCCGATCTCGTGGACGTTCTGAGCCGGACACAGGCCGTTAACAATGGCGATGACATCACGCAATTTGAGATCACGACCGCTGCTGCGTTCCTCGCATATGCTGAGAATCCAGCGGACGTTCTCCTTTTGGAAGTAGGCCTTGGCGGTCGGCTCGACGCCACCAATGTGATCGCCAAACCCGAAATCTCTGTCATCACGCCGATTTCGCTGGATCACGCTGACAAGCTGGGCGACACGCTGGCTCAGATCGCGACCGAAAAGGCAGGTATTATCAAACCAGGTGTTCCGGTTGTCGTCTCCATGCAGCCCGACGAGGCTCTGTCCGCAATTGGGGAAACGGCCGAGCGTGTAGGCAGCCGGATGATCGCGTGGGGACGTGATTTCGATGCCTACGAACAGCGTGGCCGGCTGGTGGTGCAGCGTCATGAACAGCTTTTGGACCTGCAGATGCCGAGCCTGATCGGCCCGCACCAGATCGTCAATGCCGCGACGGCCGTGACAGCCGCGCTGGAAATGCCGCGCTTCGCGCTGTCAGAGGAAGCCATCGAGCAGGGGGTGATGAACGCCGTTTGGCCGGCCCGCATGCAACGGCTCCATGATGGTCCGCTCCCGGATATGCTGCACAGAGGATCGGAACTCTGGCTGGATGGCGGCCATAATCCAGCTGCTGGGGCAATGATCGCTCAGGCTCTGGCCGATCTGGAGGAGCGCAGTCCACGCCCACTCTATCTCGTATTGGGAATGATGGGTTTGAAGGACGTGACCGGCTTCGTCGCGAATTTCCGCGGCCTTGCGCGCCAGATTTACTCGGTTCCTATTCCCGGCGCCCATGAGGCACCGCATACGCCTCAGGCCGTTGCCGAATCAGCACGTTCTGCGGGGATCTCGGCGGAAGAGCAAAGCTCTGTCCCTGCCGCGCTCGCAACCATCGAGCGCCTGCATCCCGGTCCCAAACGCGTGTTGATTTGTGGATCCTTGTATCTTGCGGGCCAAGTTCTGGCCTTGCAGGAGGGCGTCGAAGCCCAATCAAACTAATCCTCGAATGAAAAAGCCGCGCACTTATCGTACGCGGCCTTTTCAAGGTAACGCCGGATGTAACTTACGCGGCGATTGACGCGTTCAGCCACTTCTCGAGAGAAGCGCGCTGCGTAAGCGCCCCAACGTGCTGCGCCGCAACTTCTCCACCCCGGAACAACATCAGTGTCGGCATGGCGCGAATGCCGTACTTCTGCGTGATGCCGGGGCTTTGGTCGACGTCAACCTTCACCACGGTAACGCTGTCCTTCAGGGCTTCGGCGACCTGCTCGAGCGCGGGTGCCATTGCCTTGCAAGGGCCGCACCATTCGGCGAAGAAGTCGACGAGTACCGGCTTATCGGACTTCAGAACAACCTCGTCGAACGTGGTGTCGGAAACGGTCACGGCCATGTATCGATTCTCCAGTTGGATTAATTGCGCGGGCGTAGGACACGCCCCCACGGCGCCAGAAAAGACGCAAGACTTCAGTTCGTCGATAAGTAGGTGTCTGGCCCTGAGGCGTCAAGATGAGGTCGCAGACAGTTCCCAAAGTCGTAATTCAGCCTGTGCAACCTGAGCGTCCGGAATCTCGAGGATGCGCGGGCCGAATGTCCACAGGAGGGCCACCCTAAGCTTTTTTCCAGGATAAATAGATGTGAGCGCCAGACGGTAGGCAGCAAGCTGCAAAAGATAGGTTTCAGCCACGTCCGTGACATCGTCGGGAGCCGTCCGGTTGGACTTGTAGTCGACGATCATAAGATCGTCGCCAACCTCCGCGAGCCTATCGATCTTGCCCGTCAGTCGCAACGTTGGGCCCTTGCCATCGGGGCGCGGAATATCTGCCGCAATCGCGACTTCTGCCCGGCTGCGGGGGCCGAACAACGGTGCAAAGCGTGCATCATTCAAAATGGCCAGCGTCTCTGAAATGATGCTGTTTTGCACGCCAGGCGGCAAATCTGCCCCACGCAAAGTGAGATAGCGCTCCGCCATTTCCGGTCGTCTGTATTCCGGCACCAGGGGGAGATGCTCTAAGAGCGCATGCGTCAGCGTACCTCGCAAGAACCGGTAATCCGGCTGCGCAATGAGTGGCGTTGGCGTTGGAGGATCATCGGGCACCTCGTCCAGAGATACGGCTGGCTTTCCCGGCTCTGGATCGCCAGCCTCGTCGACATCATAGGGGGTGAGTTTTGAGGGTGCCAGGGGCAGGCTGACGACAGTATCGCGAGCGGGGGCACGGTGCGCCCATTCGGGCATCGGGACATTTGCTACGGCCCCGGAGCTTTCTGTCTTCGCTTTCTCAACCGGAGCTGCCTGAGATGACGACACGCGCCGAATAAGACGCCCTTCGGCATCGTTGAACTCCTCACTTAGCTCCGCGAGCCCATCACAGATGATATCGTACCAGCAGTTATCGTGACGCCCGTTCTTGCCCTCAAAACCCGCGATGTAGAGACGGTCTCGCGCCCGCGTCATTGCGACGTAAAGAAGCCTATTCTGCTCTTCCAAATCGGCTCTTGCCTTGGCTGTCCTCGCAGATTGGACGGCCTCGATTTGACTGGCGCCCTTAATGCGCCACGCGCGTAACGGTGGCGCCTTCTGGGAGGGAGATATTGTGATCAGAGGTTCCTTGTCAGGCCCGGAAGCAGCGCCACGACACGTGTCCGCGAGGAACACGATCGGAGCTTCGAGCCCTTTTGAGGCGTGCACCGTCATCACACGCACCTCGTTGCTCCCCTGCTCCATGTCTCGTTTGACCTGGCGTTGCCCGCTCCGCAGCCAGGTCAGAAAGCCGGTAAGGGAAGGAGCGGCGTCATCGTCATAACTGATCGCGAGATTGAGAAACTCGTCGAGAGGGTCGGCCGCTTCGGTGCCCAACCGTGCGAGCAATCGCCGGCGCATGCCATCTCGATCAAGCACCTGCGCAAAAAACTCGAACGGCGGTTGGAAGTCAGCGCGTTGCCGCCAACCCTTGAGAAGGCTGGCCGCTTCCAGATAGCGCGCATCGCGTCCCTGCGCTTCGATCAAAGATCTCCACAACGAGCCGGACCGCTTATATGCGAGATCGAAGAGATCATCGTCATCAAGACCGAACATTGGACTTTTGAGGACGTTGGCGAGCGCGAGATCATTGTCCGGCAAGGTGACAAAATCGCCGAGCGCTACGAGATCCTGAACGGCAAGCTGATCATTAAGCTCCATGCGGTCGGCACCCGCCACAGGGATGCCGAGAGCCTTGAGCGCGGCCACCATGGGCGCGGCAAAGGGCCGTCTCTTAGAGACGAGAATAAGGATATCGCCAGGAGTAATGGGCCGATCCTGCGAGACTAAGCGTTCCCCCGACTCAAGCCAGCTCTTGATCGTTCGTGCGATGCGGCTCGCGAGTTTGTCGGCAGGCGCGACCGCAGCCTTCTCACCCAGCGGTATCCACGCGTCGGTCGTGTCAGCATCTTCTGGTGTCTCGGTCGGCCAGATTTCGACGAGGCCGCCGTGGCCAACGCGCGCCGCGGCATGACGGATCTCCGCGCCTATTGATCCCAGGCCCGGCGTCCGGCCCGGATTGGCGAACACCCGATCCACCGCGTTGAGAATAGGTTCTACGGTACGAAACGACAGATCAAGTTCGACGCTGTGCCAAGTCTGACCAGCGGTCTTGGACATGTCGGAAAATTGTTTGCCCTTCTGCGCGAACATTTCCGGCGCCGCGCCTTGGAAGCTGTAGATGGATTGCTTTTCATCACCCACCGCGAAAAGCGTCCGCACGTCCTCCCGCGCCCCTTCTCCTGAGTAAAACTCCCGCGCGAGCGTCTCGACCACGTTCCACTGCGCCGGGCTGGTGTCCTGCGATTCATCCACCAGGATGTGATCGATACCGCCATCGAGTTTGTAAAGAACCCAGTCGGCTGCACCACCGCTCCCTGCGCCAAGAAGACGGGCGGTCTTTTCGATGAGATCGTCGAAGTCAAGCGCCGCGCGCCGTGCTTTGGCATCGCTGTAACGCTGTAGGACGTCGCTCGCTAGAACCATGAGGGCGACCGTTGCTTCAACACACGCGAGCCCCTTGCGCTCCGTATCGAGCTTCGCAAACTTATCGCGAGCGTCTGTGAGCTGATCGCATAAACCGGGCTCGGTATCCTGGATGGCCTTCGTCGCAATGCGCGCACGGGGGCCCCCCGTCGACGTCAAAAACGCACGTTGAAAGCCGCCCAACGTCCCACGGATATCTTTCGCCCCCTTAGCCTGAGCCAAGGCTTCCGCAATCTTTACGTCGGTCGATTTGCCTTGTGACCAGACCTCGACGATGCGGCCTAGTGTGCCCGAACTCAGGACCTCAGCCATATCCTTCTCGATATCGCTGACACGTCCCTTTCGCCTGACGCCTATAGCAGTCCGTAGGTCGAGATCTGCCGCTGCGAATGCGGCTTCCGCGTCTTCAGCGTCCATTCGGCTTGTACGATCGATAGCAGCCAGCAGCCAGTCACGTGCGGCAATCGCTTCGCTTAGGACTTTGTCGAACCGGTCTTCGGCAGCATATGCGATTGCGGTCTTAAGCGCTTGCCCGATGCGACGATCGTTATGCTTCACGGCTTCCCGCAAGGTGCCGTCGATGGCTTCGCGTTTCAGCAAGCGGCCAAGGTCATCATCCAGTGTCGAGAAGCCCGGCGGGACGCCAGCCTCCAACGGAAAGCGTTGCAACAGGCGCTCGCAGAACGCGTGGATCGTCTGGACCTTGAGCCCGCCGGGTGTCTCGATAGCCCGCGTGAACAGGGTGCGTGCACGCGCTCTTTCCTCGTCGGTCGGCGTACGTCCCAGAAGCTTTTTAAGACTGGCATCAAGATCACTGCCCGTCGCCGTCACCCACTCCGACAGTCTGTCGAAGACACGTGTCGACATCTCTGCCGCGGCCGCCTTCGTGTAAGTGAGGCAGAGGATGCGTTCAGGGGCCGTGCCTGCAAGCAGCAATCGCAACGTCCGCATGGTCAAGACGTGCGTCTTGCCCGTGCCGGCATTAGCGCTGACCCACGCGGATACGCTGGGATCGGACGCCTGACTTTGACGCCGAGACGTGCTTTCGAGTTCGGCGACGACGTTTGACAACATTACGCAGCCTCCCCGTCCGCTTCACCGAACTGCGCCCACTCAGCCACGCGGGCGAGATGCGCATAATCGTCATAGTCATAAGAGAAGGCCCCGCGCCGAACAGCAGCATAAGCCATCGTTGGATTGTCATAAGCAGCCACCAGCCGCTTGAGACCCTCAAGAGCACCTTCCGCGAGCTTCGGCAGGTCGTCGGTTTTGATGATGCGCTCTTCCCCCGGCGGCTCACCGCCTGACGCACGAATATAGCGAAGCAGAGAGACGTTCTGTTCGGACACGCCGACAAATCCCCCTTCCAGTGCGATAGCCGCCTCGAGCGGGAGCTGCGGTCGCGTGTTGTCTAACACCGCTCTGTCGTTAGGCGGTGCGCCGGTCTTGTAGTCGGTAATGGCGACGCCGGCGTTGGTGATATCGAGACGGTCGGCGCGGGCGGTCAGCTTGAATGACCCACCGGCGCTTTCAAATGAGAGTTCACCGCCGATCTCAGCGAGCGTCTTTTGCAGGCCGTCGCGTCGCTGCGGCTCCGTTTCGGCAAACCACGTCGCAAACCGTTCGAAACGTGGCAACCAGAAAGCCGCGATCCTCGGATGGCTTGCGTGTTCTCGCATCACGTCGTTTGCGATGCGGAAGAGTTCGCGCGCTGTGTCATCTGGCAGACGAACCGGATAAGTCTTGGCGAAACGGGACATCGCTTCGTGGATAATGGCGCCACGCAATGCCGCATCCGGTTCGGCGCCGAGGAGCTGCAGCGGCTCCAAGCGCAGAACATGCCGTGCGTAGATCGCATAGGGATTGGCGATCCAGCGCTCGACGCCTGACACGCTGATCTTCCGTGGGCGAGCCTCAACGGGCGGCGTTGGGCGCGGCGGTTGCGCGGGAGCACGCGGAGGCGCGAAATCACGCAGGCGCGCCCAGGCAAGCCAAGGCTCGTTCGGCTCCAGCGCATCGTTCAGTCCCAACCCAGCGACAAGAGCCTTGAGTCGCAGGAGCCAGCGCGAGGGCACACTTGGCACGCCGTCCACCTTGCGCGCACGCGTCATGATGACCTTTGGGGCCGCAAGGAAAGACGTAAAGTCGTGCGCCGCCCGGCCAATGGCTTCCTCAGGCTGAGGCAGGCCGAGAGCCGCGCGCATGGGCCGGTTAAGCCAAGGTCCCGGATCGGCGGCATCCGGCCACGTCCCGTCATTGAGCGAAGCAAGGATCGTCACGTGGACTCTGAGAAGGCGCGCCTCCAGAGGCCCCCAGATTGAAAGCCGCGGATGCGGAGGTACCTTGGCGACGACATTGAGCCCAAGAATGAGACTGCGGTAGAGGTCTGGATAGTCGGTCGCTTTAACGTCCGGCGCGTCGTCACCGCTCGCCAGAAGTTTTTCGAAGAATAGCGCAGCCGTCTGTCCGGCTTCGCCGGCAAAGAGAGGTTCGCCAGGAGCTTCCAAACGTTCTTCTTCCGGCAGGCGCGTTAGGGCGAGGGCACACTTTAGGTGCGCTTCTGCTAGATCGGTAAGCGGGAGCTCCCCTTCCATGGCGGCCGTAGCCGTGAGCGGAGCGAACGCTTCGGTCAGGCGTGCCACAAGGTCTCTTGCACGCTCCCAGTCCTCATCCCAAAGTCGCTGTGCGGTCCGGGGCGCTTCGCCGCTTGCTGCTTCAATGCGCGCCTTTGTGAGCGCGGCTTCAATCCCGGGGATGCCATCGCCAAGATAGAGCTTTCGAAATACCGCATGCTCCAGCGCGTGTGCCGCAAAGCGGACTTCTCGAGCACTCAAACCAAGGCGTGCCAGCGGGTGCTTGAGCAGCGCCATGGTTTCCGGAGGTGCGAAATTGCGGGCAAGGCAATTGATAACCAATTCGAGAAATGCACCGGCCGCAGTCTTCGCGAAGGGGCGGCCCGCACTGTCGTCGACCCGGATACCCCACGCTTCAAGTCGAATAGCAACGCGTCGTGCCAGCAACCGATCAGGAGTGATAAGTGCCGCCGTTTGGTTCGGCGTTTCGAGAGCATGGCGCATGATCAGCGCGATGGCTTCGGCCTCGTCCTGCGCGGCGGGTGCTTCAACGAGGCTGACACCCGATAGGGCCTCAGCGACGTCCGTCCGATCAGCCGTCGCAACCCAATGATGCCAGGCACCTGTGGTTGCTGTCGGTCGCATGGACTCGCTGATAAGCGTTTCACGCATCGCGAGGCCGGGCGTTAGTTCGGAACCCGGCAGTTGACGCACGTCCGAGCGATTGAGACCCAAGCCATCCAGAAGCTTTCGCAGTGCGAACTGCGGGTGCTCAGGGTGCTCGGGGATGACATTCCAGCTTGCATCATCCAATCCAAGATCAAGCGCAGGCAGGACGATAGCACCCTGCGGCAATTGCAGGACCGCGCGCATGAGCTCAATCGTTGCCGGAATGGAACCGGTCACACCCGCAACGATGACGGGATCGGCTGGTGGCAAGTCGGTAAGGCGGCGTGCTTGCGCCAAAATCAGTTGGTTCTCGCGATCCTTTGGAGAAAGACGGCCACGTGCAGCCAGGATCGCCGGCCAGTATTCCGTGATGATCTTGAGGAAATCGAGAGATTTCTGCCAGTGCTCGGAGAAGGTGTCAGGCACCAAGTCCGCAATGCCATCGAGGGAGCACCCTTCGCGCTCCACAAGGTCCATGAGATTTGCGAGGTCGCGCGCCATGTTGGCGGCCTGCGCCGGTGTTCGGGCCCCGGCTGATGGCACCATCCCGAATGCGAGTTCGCCGGTGGGATCGCTGCCGGGCTGGCGCATCGCAGCCGACCATTTCTGCACGAGCTGCGTCAGCAGCAGAACCCGTTCCATCTCGGCGATGGCGGGGGGGATTTCCAGTTCGTCCGGGTTCGCTCCGACGGCCAAATCCGAGAACAGCGCTCCGTCGTCATCACCCTGAGAAACAGGCTGAATTCGAGGTAGCAAAAGCGCGCGCGCCTGTCCTGCCCGCATAAAGGCTTCGCCGATGGCGCGTTCGGCTCTACGGGTTGGAACCAGAATGGTAAGAGCCGTAAGATCTAGGGGATCGGGTTTCGGTCCGTGAACGTGTGGCAGGTCGCCATTCAGAACCGCTTGCGCGAGAACATCAAGAAAACTAGCCGCCGCGGGGACCGTATAAACTGCTCCCGGCTTGACCACCCCATCGGACATCCCCACCCCTCATTTTTTAAACCCGCTTCGCCGCATCCTCGATCCACGCTTCGGCGTCGTTCAGTGCGTCGGGTGTCCCAACATGCATCCACCAACCGTCGAGGCGAAGGCCGTAAAGGCGACCCCGCGCAATTGACGCGTCCCAAAGCTTATTTAGGGAAAACGACCCTTCTGGTGCGCCTTCAAATAAACGCGGGTGAGCGATGGATACGCCTGTGAATACAAAGGGTGAGACATCACGTTCAGGACGGCGCTCCAACAGCCCGTCCGGTGACATCGAGAAGTCCCCAAATCCATGATAGCCTAGAGAATGCGAAGCCAGCGCCACAAGCAATAAGCTATCCATGCGCTCAGGGTCCCAGGCTTTGATGAGCCTGTCTAGGTTCCGGCCGACACCTTCGATCCAGGTAGAATCTGAATTGTGGATAAGAAAGGGCTCGTTCCCAATCAGCGGCAGAGCCCTGACGATGCCCCCACCGGTATCAAGGAGACCATGGCGCTCATTGGAAATGATAATTTTAGGCGTTGTGCGGTGGCTAAGATGGTTTTCGAGGGCATCGGCGCAATAATGCACATTGACGATCGCACGCTCGACTCCCGCCTCGTGGAGCCGATCCAAAACATGATCGATCAACGGTCGCCCTGCCAACTTCACCATCGGTTTCGGAATTGAATCCGTAAGGGGGCGCATGCGTTGGCCAAGGCCAGCGGCCAAGACCATTGCAGTCGAAACTTTTGACGTCATGTCAGAACTCGGGTCATGAATGCTGAGAAATGGTGCGAACGAGGGTGTCTAACCTAAGTTTCAAAAGGCTGGAATTTTCTCACGGATATTAGGTGGGAAGGCCGCATCATACCATTGCGCCAGCGCCGCAAGTTCGGGATGGGCCAAGTCTCGGGTTAAATATCGCCAGACGCGGGGAATGTGAGCCAGATAACGGAGTTTGCCGTCGCGCTTCGCGAGCCGCGCGAATATTCCCAGGATCTTGGTGTTTCGCTGCGCGCCGAGCGCGGCATAGGTGAACCGAAAAGCGTCGGGATCAAAACCGGGCTCCGACTGCTGAACTTTCGCGAGGTAGTGTGTCAGCAAACGCGCTTCGATAGCCTCATCGACGTCGATACGTGCATCTTGCAGAAGAGAGACCAGATCATAGGCCGCTGGCCCCGCCAGCGCGTCCTGAAAGTCAATGAGCCCGACACGCTGCACGCCGGGGCGATCTGCCAGCCAGATTAGATTAGGTGAATGGAAGTCACGCAACACCCACCGGTGGGGCTCACGCGAGAGCGTATCGAAAATCTCAGACCATGCAGCCTGATAGGATTTGCGTATGTCAGGTGGGGCCTCTGTCCCGCGAATAGCGGGCCAATACCAGTCGAGAAGCAATTCCGTTTCGATGTCCAGAACACCCGTGTCGAACGGGGGCAGGACATGGGCCTTATCGGCGGTAGCGGAAAGCTTGCTTGGGATGGGGACGCCACGTAAAGCAATCAGCACGTCTGTCGCGGCACGCCACAACTCCTCCTGACTGCTCCCCTCCATCATGGCATGTTTGAACTCATGCTCCCCAAGGTCTTCCAGCACGAGAAATCCGTTGTCGAGATCGCGCGCAAAGATCTGCGGTGCGCTGAAATTGGCTGCGCGTAGCGCCTCCGCGATGGCAACGAACGACATCGTGCCTTCGGCCAAATGTGCAATCTGACTATAAGCCAGCTGGTCACGGATTGGCGGCCCGTCCGGCTGGCGCGGCCAATCCATAACCAACGCCCGCTTATCACCCGTGATGGACGTAAGCCTTGCATAGTGGCGCGCGGAAGCATCGCCGGTGATCGGGGTGAGGCGAACATCGTCGTCGACGAAACCAGCTTCCCGCACGACCCTGTGGAGGGCGACGAGGCGTAAAACGCGCGTCTCCCAACTCCCGTGGCCTTCCAAGCGGAGAGAACGCGTTTCGCAGTCACTGACGACGGCACCGTCGTTGAGGAAAATGTCGAGCCGGTCTGCAGGTAAAGCATCCTCGGCACGCTCTGGCCACTCGATCAGGGCCGCGCCATGTGTGAGCGCGTGCTCAAGTCCCAGCTCATCGATCTCCTCAGGCGCACCGAGCCGGTAGAGGTCGAAATGTGCAATGCCGAGCCGTGCGGTTTCGTAGTTTTGCACGAGGGTGAAAGTGGGGCTCGGAATGTCGAGATCATCGTCATTGGCCACTGAGCGGATCAGGGCCCGTGTGAACGTGGTTTTTCCGGCTCCGAGATCGCCATGGAGGCAAATCGTGTCTCCCGGGCGCAGCAAAAAGCCCAGTTCCTGCGCCAAACGCAGCAGTTGCGGTTCGCTGAGGTCAGGCAAGGATTGAGTTTCAGACAAGCAAGTTTCCATGAGGCACAGCAAAGGTCGTTGAGCAAAAAAGCCCGAAGGTTGGCCAATGTGACCCAAAGACCGGCGCAAAAATCAGGCGGGACCGCGGTAGTATTAATTCGGCCTGATGGAAAATCCGATTAAAGCGTCCTTAGCGTTGCCTTTTTCTCGCTTCAACAGCCGCGCGTGCCTCCGCCAGCGGGTCGATTTCGAGATCCTGCTGCAGGCTGCCAACACCATGTTCCGGCAGCCGTACGGTCACGCGAGTTCCCTCTCCAGGCGCCGACTCGAGGGAAATCTCGCCGCCATGAAGCTCAACGAGGTTCTTGACGACTGCCAGCCCCAAGCCAGCGCCACGATGCTTGGAACCCCAGCTGTTGCTCTCAAACGGCTCGAACACCCGCTCTAGAGCGTCCTCGGGGATGCCGACACCGTTGTCCTCGACCTGAAACACCATTGTTCCGTTTTCTCGCCAGCAACCGATCAGAACGGTCCCGCCGTCGGGAGAGAAGCCGACGGCATTGGACAGAAGATTGTAGAGCACCTGGCGCACGCGTGCCTTGTCGGCCACGAACGTCTTGGCGTCGTCTGCGATTGCAATATCGAGGATCAGGTTGGAACGCACTGCGCGCTCGTGCACGCCCAACGCCGCAGCGTCGATCAGCTCGCGCACGTCGACTTCTTCAAGCTTCAGTTCCAAGGATCCCGCATCGATCGTTGCGAGGTCTAAAATACCGTCGATGATGTTCAGCAGAGTTTTCGACGACATGGAGATATCGCCAACGTACTCGCGCTGCTTGGGCGTCAAGTCGCCAAAGAGCGTGGTGCCGAGCAACTCCGTAAAGCCGATGATGTTGGTCAAAGGTGTGCGCAACTCGTACGAGACGCGGCCGATGAACTGGCTCTTGAGACGATCGGCAGCGACAAGCGCTTCGTTCCGCTCAACGAGCGCCCGTTCGTAGCGCTTGGAATAGGTCACATCGGTAAACGTGATCAGCGTCGCGCCGTCCGGTAGCGGCATCGTCGCATAATCAATCACGGAATTATCGACGCGCACCATCTGGCCATCGATGGGAAGCCGTTCATCGCTCAGTGCAGTAATCGCAAGCTTGAGCTGCTGCCAAACGTGCGTGTCCTGATAGAGCGCGCGTGCATCGGCAATAATGTCATCGATATGCGGACTGCTATCGAGCTTCTCGCGCGACAACTGCCAAACGCTGGCGAAAGCTGAGTTGAACAGTTTGAGACGGCCATCAGTCGCAAACACCGCGACACCCTCTTTTAGGCTGTCGATCGTTTCGCTCTGTACGCCGATGAGCTCGTTGAAGCGGCTTTCCAAGGCAAGCCGTTCGGTTTCGTCGACGAGCAGCTGGGTCATACCGCCGTCCTGACGCTGCTCGCTGACGACGTGAAGCACCCGCCCGTCCGGTAGATGCCACCAATCCTCGCGTTCACCGCCTGTACTGTGCATGGCGAGCACGCTGGCCCGCCATTCAGGATAATTCACGACTTCCGGAAGACGTCCCAGCTCACGAAGCCGGTCCAGTATATCAGTGTCCTTCGGTGCCGTTTTCAGCCACGTCTCATCGAATTCCCAAAGGTTGCGATAAGCGAGGTTGAAGAACACCAGCCTGCTTTCGGAATCAAACACCGCAATTGCCGAAGAAACGCGATCAAGAATACGGTCGAACGTTGCACTTTGCGATCCGGGTGCGCTGTCCGAGGTTGCCAATGCCGTCAAATCGATGGCTGCGGCGGCAGAGGCATCGTCGAGCTTGTGAACGATCACCTCGTGGATGCGCCGATCACCTCGCGTGATGAGGTTAAGCTGGCGGCGGAAGGTCGGCGTGGCGCGCACCGCGCGGGCGACGGTATCGCGTTGACGCAATTCAAGCAGCTCGATCTGCCGGTCGATAACTTCGTCGTTGCTCGTTGCTTCCACGGCCTCAACATAGGCAGCGTTGACCCAAATGATCCGACCTGCAGCATCCATGAGCCAAACCGGAAACGGGAGCGCGTTGATCAGCGCGCGACTTGAGCGGATATCGCGGGCTAGGCCTTCGTGGCCGTCAATGATGCGTGAGATATCGCGCTTGTATCCGGCGATATCCCGCAGCCGTAGCACAGCGCGGCCCGAGGATGCGCGTCCGTCGGCTTCCAAATGGCCGCCCACGGACGTCCTGATGATCATGTTGAAGGGACGGCCAAGACGCAGCAGCTTATCGACGGAGAGCCGCAACTTTTCGGCTGATCCGCGCTCCAGCCAAGACCCAAAGCCGAGAAGCTGCACATTGTCGTGCGGAAGACCGCGAATACCACGCAGCGTGTTGCTAACGACCGTAGGTTGCAGCCCTTCGTCCCATAGAACGAGAATCTGAGGCTCGCCGCCAATCACGGCTTCTGCGACGCCCAGTTGCTTTTTAAGCCTTTCTGATTCTTCACGAGCGCGACCAAGGGCGTGCCGGGTCGTCGTGAGAATCCGCCAAAGAGCCAGAATCGATCCGCCCGCAGCGCCTAAGAACACGGCAGCCGTCAGGAACATCGAAAGGCTCGATTCGGCAAACAGCATACTGCCGCCGTAAACGACGCCGGCAGTAATCATCACTGCGCTGGCTAGGCTAGCTACCAGCAGCACGACAAGTTCCGCTCGCGCGTTGGTCTCCCTGACATTTACCGGTGAAGACATCGCGTTCCAAATCAGCCGAATTCGTTGGCCTAGTTTGAGACTAGGTCGAAGGCAGCCTCCCACCCCGCGTGGACTGCGCCGAATCGGACAAAATTATGGAGTGTCGAGAAGGACCTGACTATAGGTTAACGAGACGTATACATGGCAAATTATGCACGAAAAAGCGCCGCAAGGTCGTTGCGGCGCTTTTTAAAGTTTGACCTGTGGCTAAGCTGCAGGATTCCCCTGTACAACGCTTAGTAGCGGTAGTGCTCAGGCTTGAACGGCCCTTCCGATTTCACACCGATATAGGAGGCCTGCTCATCCGAGAGCTTTGAGAGCTTCACGCCGATCTTTTCGAGATGCAACTTGGCGACCTTCTCATCAAGAAGCTTCGGCAGAGTGTAGACCTGCTTTTCATATCGGCCACCATCACGATGAGCCCACAGTTCCATCTGAGCCAGCGTCTGGTTGGTGAAGGATGCTGACATGACGAACGAGGGGTGACCCATGGCGTTGCCCAGGTTCACGAGGCGGCCCTCGGAAAGAAGGATGATCCGCTTGCCGTCAGGGAACTCGATTTCGTCGACCTGCGGCTTGATGTTGTCCCACTTGAAGTTCTTTAGGCCTGCGACTTGGATCTCGTTGTCGAAGTGACCGATGTTGCAGACAATTGCGCGATCCTTCATCGCCCGCATGTGGTCAATGGTGATGACGTCCTTGTTGCCGGTCGCGGTGCAGAAGATGTCGGCCTGTGGTGCGGCTTCTTCCATCGTGACGACTTCGTAGCCTTCCATGGCGGCCTGAAGCGCGCAGATGGGGTCGATCTCAGAGACCATAACCCGGCAGCCGGCGTTACGCAGGGAAGCCGCAGAACCTTTGCCGACGTCGCCGAAGCCTGCGACCATGGCAATCTTGCCAGCCATCATGACGTCGGTGCCGCGACGGATACCGTCGACGAGCGATTCACGGCAGCCATACAGGTTGTCGAACTTGGACTTCGTGACGCTGTCGTTGACGTTGATAGCAGGGAACAGCAACTTGCCCTGTTTAGCGAGCTGATAAAGCCGGTTGACGCCCGTCGTCGTTTCTTCCGACACACCCTTGATATTCTTGGCGAGTTCAGCGAACCAGCCTGGCTTTTCGCCGAGCGTGCGCTTGATGAGCGCAAAGAGAATTTCTTCTTCTTCCGAACCTGGCTTCTCGAGGAAGGCCGTGTCGCCCTGCTCAGCGCGCAGACCGAGGTGAACGAGCATCGTGGCATCGCCGCCATCGTCCAGGATGAGGTTGGGCGTGCCACCGTCAGACCATTCGAGGATCTTGCGGGTGTACTCCCAGTAGTCGGTAAGGCTTTCACCCTTGATGGCGAATACGGGAATGCCGGCAGCAGCAATCGCTGCAGCTGCGTGATCTTGTGTCGAATAGATGTTGCAGGAGGCCCAGCGAACGTCGGCTCCGAGCGCTGTGAGCGTCTCGATCAGCACAGCTGTCTGGATGGTCATATGCAAGGAACCGGCGATGCGCGCGCCAGCGAGCGGCTTGGAAGCGCCAAACTCCTCACGGGTCGCCATCAAACCCGGCATTTCGGACTCTGCGATGCGGATCTCTTTACGTCCGAAATCTGCAAGCGAGATATCCTTGATGGCATAGTCGATGGCATTGGTCATACACAAATTCCTTTTTCAGCGGTGATTGGCCGGCCGGCACAAAAAGGCGGCCAGCCTTAGAAGGGCGCGCTCCATAAACCGAGCACACCGAGGCGTCGCGCCGGCAGAAATCCATCTGACTGCGTGCGACGCGCCACTCCCCGCCCTTATATCGAGGCCTCGCAAAAATCGCAATAACATATAAACAAGTCTTTATGTCTCTCTTTTCAAGCGTCAAACGCGGAGAGCACGCTTGGGGCGCGTATGGGAGCGCCTAACGAACTAAAATCGTTGGGGAAGCTAGCAAATGAAGGCGGCTCAGCTCGGCCTAGTCTTAAATCTCTTCGCACATATCTTCGCCGAAACCGGCCTCAACGAGTGCGACCAAGGCCTCGATGGCCTCTGGGCCTTCCACCCCTTGCGCGCTCATATGGAGCGTTACGCCGGGTCCGGCGGCGAGCATCATCAAGCCCATGATTGACGTGCCGCCAACACTCACACCGTCGCGGGTTACCGTGACGTTTGCCTTGAAGCGCTCAGCGCATTTCACGAATTGGGCGGAAGCGCGTGCGTGGAGCCCCTTGCGGTTGCGGATTGTGACGACGGCTTCAGGATGTTTGCTATCGATAATTTCAGGCATGGTCAGATCAGATCGTCCCGCAATTCAGAAAAAGTGAGGGCGGGACTATGCACGAATTTAGGACTCACCAGACAATTCCTGGCTTGCGATCTTGATGTATTTGCGGCCGGCATCCCGCGCAACGATCACAGCTTCTTTAAGCTCCATTTCCGAGCGCACTGTCGCGAGCCTGATCAGAATGGGCAGATTGATACCCGCAATGACCTCGGTATCGACTTCATCCATCACTGAAATAGCCAAGTTAGACGGCGTTCCCCCGAACATATCAGTAAGAATGACGACGCCATTGCCGCTGTTGGTCGCCTTGACTGCGTCGATGATTTCCCGGCGTCGCTGCGCCATATCATCGTCGGGACCAATAGAGACCGTCTCAAGTTGTTGCTGAGGACCAACGACGTGCTCAAGCGCAGAGCGAAATTCCGCAGCGAGGCGACCGTGGGTCACGATAACAAGTCCAATCATCGCACTTGTACCGATATCCTGTCCGTTTCCAATCGCCGACCTTTCGTCAGGCCGGTGTTGTAATCGCGGGCTGTCGTGAAGAGAAACTGCACGAATCAGTCCCATGGCCCGGTGCGGGGCCGCCAAAGTGGCAAGGGTTTGCAGCAAGCGCAAGAGTCAAAGTACGAGATCATCCTTTTTGCCGTTCGCGCAGCCAAATTGTGCTAATTCTAGCAGTACCTTGCATGCCGCCGAAGCTTCAAATCCGGAGATCTGCAGCAGCGGGAGCGATATTCCGGCGATTTCGCGCCGCGGCCTTGGATCCGGCAGGCGTTCGACCTGATCCGCCGACACAAGTTCAACGATGAGCACAAGCTCGGCATTATCAAGAGCTGGGACCGTCACAATGCCGTGCCCGCGCACCTCAAGTTGGTCGCGTATTGTCTCAGGCGCGCTCAAGATTACCGTGTCGTTAACGACCTGGACTACGGCATAGTCGTCCGCCACGAGACGGACGTCACCCTTTACCAGCGAGTTCGGTCCCTGCATGAGGCAACGTAGTGCCAGATCTGATTTACCTGAGCCTGATGGCCCGCAAATCAGTGCGGCTAGACCGTCAAGAGCGATAGCGGTCCCGTGAATGACATTAAGCCCGCCGGCCACTGGTCTTGCCTCCGCGCGCGGGTGGCTCCTGAGTAGGTAGCCGCACGGTGAATCGGGAGCCGAGCGGTCCGGCATTGGGATCGGCAGAGGGGCGGTTCTCGGCTGAGATCGTTCCGCTGTGCGCCATGATGATTTCGCGCGAGATGCTCAATCCGAGGCCGGAATTGCTGCCACGGCTCGAATGCTCTGTCGGCCGGTAAGTGTAAAACCTTGAGAAGATTGTTTCCAGCTTGTCTTCTTCTATGCCGCAACCGTCGTCTTCAACCCGGATTTCTATCTGGCCTCCCATCGCAATGGCCTTAACGACCACGCTGCCACCAGAAGGTGAAAAGGAGATCGCATTGTCGACTAGGTTGGTAAAGACCTGTGCGAGCCGACCGGCGTTGCCATTGACGATAAGACCCCGCGCTTCTGGATCATCCAGGATAAATTTCAGCTTGCAGTCGTATTTCTCGGCTTTGTCTTGGAAGATGGAGAGAACCTGACTCAGGATCTCCGACAGATCGACCGGCTCCTGCGACTGCAAAGCGAGTTCCGCATCAAGCCGAGACGCACGCGAAACGTCGGTTATGAGTCGGCTGAGGCGCGTGAGTTCACCTTGGATCTGCTCAACCAACATATCGCGCTGTTCATCGGTTTTGGCGTACGTGAGCGCCTGCGCTGTCGAACTTGCGGCGGTTAGAGGGTTTTTGAGCTCGTGTGCGACATCTGCCGCAAACTTTTCGCTGGATTCAATGCGCCGATAAAGAGACTCGGTCATTGCCCCGAATGCTGAGGCCATTTGCCCGACTTCGTCTTTACGCCCTGTGAAGGCTGGCAAGGACTGTCGTGCTTTAATATCGCGGCTGACGTGCTCGGCGGATTCCGACAACCGTTTCATCGGACCTGCAACGGTGCGGGCGAGCATGAAGCCGGTCAAGATGCTGGCAACCAGGGCAATACCCGCCAGGGGCCAGAGCCCATCACGCCAATCGCTGAGGATCTTATCGACCTCGCCTGGCGGCGAAGACAACAGCAAGACCCCCAATACCGTGTTCATGCGCTGGATCGGCACGGCGATGGAGACAATCTGTTGTCCCTTCGCATTCAGCAGGAGCATCGCGGCGTCATCGCCCTGCAATGCCTGACGCACCTCCGGATAGTACTTGCCGTTGGCTGAGCCGATTTCTTTGTAAACCTGTACTTCTTTATCGATCAGCCAATGCTGCAGCCGCGTCCAGAAGTCTTTAGTCGTCGGGCGCTCAGCCTCGGTTTCGGTTGTCTCCTGGACGGCGAGGCGTTTGATCTGGCCCGGCTTTAGAAGGTCATCTGTATCGACGACGAGATTGCCGCTGCGATCATAAATGCGCGCGCGTGTGCTGGTGGGCTGCGTCAGGCGACGAAATATGGGAGCGACTTTTTCCGGACTGATGGATAATTCGAGAGCAGCGAAACCGTCGTCGCGGAAGGGTATCCGTGCATTCTTGTCCGTTGGCAAACGATCGGGGTCGACGACGATCATGCCCCGTTCGATCTTGGCTTCCCCCGCTATAGCCGCAGCGATGATCTGCCCTTGAATGCGCAAAGCCTCTCGCTTGGCATTGATAAGCCAGCCGCTGTTGAAGCTAAGGTACACCATGCCGCCGAACAGGATGACGAAGCCAAGCAGGTTCGACACCATGATCCGTCGCAAGAGCGACGCCGAGATGAAGCGGACGAGCGGCTGGCGATTGAACCAGTCGACAAGCGCTCGGCGAACCGGGCCACCTTTCCGGAATGCAGCAAAGAAGCTTTTAACTCGTCCTGGAACCGGGATCGTGTTTAAGCCGGAACGTTCTGGTAGGTTTTCGAGCGCGGGACGAGCAAGATCGGGCAGCGACATAACGTGGCGCTGGACGCTATCACGAACGCCCATGAGCCAGTTACCTGAATCCTCGCGGTCGCCCCCGAACGCCATTTCGTCTCCAAATTAATGGAGGAACCGATGAAGCGAACATACTTACCACCGCGGTCCCTCATACCCCCTTTATGGCGGTTCGGTCTCAGGCTTCTTTGAAGCGATACCCCACGCCGTAAAGCGTCTCAATCACATCGAACTCTTCGTCCACCTGCTTGAACTTCTTGCGCAAGCGCTTGATGTGGCTGTCGATGGTCCGATCGTCGACGTAGACTTGATCATCATATGCCGCATCCATCAAGGCGTCTCGTGTTTTCACGACGCCGGGTCGTGCGGCAAGCGCCTGAAGGATAAGGAATTCCGTAACGGTCAGCGTGACAGACCGGTTATCCCAATGACAAGTATGACGTTCCGGATCGAGCTTCAGCTTGCCCCGTTCCAGGACTTTCGCGGCTTCCGTCGGCGTCTGTTGACCGTCTTTGACACCAAAGCGGCGCAGAACCGCTTTAACGCGCTCGACAACGAGGCGTTGTGAGAAGGGTTTGGCGATGTAGTCGTCGGCACCCATCTTGAGGCCGAACAATTCATCGATTTCTTCATCCTTTGAGGTCAGGAAGATAACGGGCATGTCCGACTGCTGGCGCACGCGGCGCAGCAATTCCATCCCATCCATGCGCGGCATCTTGATGTCGAAGATGCCAAGATCGGCTGGATCTTCACTGAGGGCCTCCAGCGCCGAGACCCCGTCGTTATAGGTTCGGACCTTATAGCCTTCGGCTTCAAGCGCCATCCGAAGCGAACTCAGGATGTTGCGCTCATCGTCAACCAACGCAATCGTGCTCTTTTCTTTCATCTTTGTTTCTCGCCTGTAACCGAGTGAGTCGGCGATCCCTGCCTGAGGCGCTGTATGGCGCTATGTTGTGTGAATTGTGGCAAGCGGAAAAGTGCGCGCTGGCGTCTGAACATAATCTGAATGGCTATTTCACCGAGTGAGGCGAGGTGCCGTACCGAAATTCGCTCGACGAAGTCATGGGAGCGTCCGGAGCTGTCCCGCTTGATCAATCCTGAACACAAGGCTCCTGAAGGTAACAGTCAAGGTGCTTTGCATGGGCGTGGGTGTTTGATCAACAGTTTTGTTGCGATGTGCCGAGATATACTGGCATCGGTGTTTGTTGCGCGCCTCGGCCTAGCCTGCCTAGGCCTGCCCCGTCCGTTGAAAGACTAAAGTATGCCTTCCCTTGGCAGCTATGAAAGTGCCTCAATCTTGCACCCACGGCTGCCGGAGCGTACCTTTTGGCAACACGCAATTTTTTGCGTGCTTTTGCATCGGTAGCCGGTTTCTCCGCCAGGGAGCAATCGAAGATGCGAGAATGTCCATGAAAACTTTGAAGTTCGCCCTGAGTTCAGAAGGTAAGGGACGCACCAACAATTCGGCGGCAGAGCTTGTCGAACACGCTGTGCGCCGGAACGAGGGCGCGCTTGCGGCCACGGGCGCCTTTGCGGTCCAGACAGGGCAGCACACAGGCCGATCGGCCAATGACAAGTACATCGTTTCTGATGACGAAACCCAATCTCAGATCTGGTGGGAGAATTCCAAAGCGATTACGCCTGAGCAATTCGATCGTCTTCTGGCGGACTTCCAAGCTTACGCCAGCGGGAAAGAGCTGTTCGTTCAGGACCTTTTCGCTGGGGCTGATCCAACCTATCAATTGCCAACCCGCATCGTTACGGAATTGGCCTGGCACGCACTCTTTATCCGACACCTTTTGCGCCGCCCTCTGAAGGCGCAGCTGGAAGGATTTGATCCGCAGTTCACCGTTGTTAATTTCCCGGGCTTCCGTGCTGATCCGCAAATCCACGGCACGCGGTCGGAGACGGTGATTGCATGCGATTTCACCCGTCGAATGGTTCTCGTGGGCGGTACGGGGTATGCAGGTGAAACCAAGAAGAGCGTATTCTCCTTCCTGAACTATCTGCTGCCGTCCAAAGGCGTTATGCCGATGCACTGCTCGGCGAACGTCGGAAACGACGGCGGTTCTGCCGTGTTCTTTGGGCTATCTGGAACCGGGAAGACGACGCTATCGGCAGATCCCAGCCGGACGCTGTTGGGCGATGACGAGCATGCCTGGTCTCCGGACGGCATCTTCAACTTTGAGGGCGGCTGCTACGCTAAGACGTTGCATCTTTCGGCCGAAGCAGAACCGGAAATCTTCGCGGCGTCCAACCGCTTTGCGACGGTTCTCGAGAACGTTGTTCTCGACGAAGATCGGATGCCGGACTTCGAGGACGGCAGCCTTACCCAGAACGCGCGCTCTGCTTATCCGCTGGAAGCCATTTCCAACGCGAGCGAGACTGGCCGCGCCGGCCATCCTAAGTCCGTCGTTATGCTGACGGCCGATGCATTTGGCGTTATGCCGCCAATCGCCAAGCTAAATCCCGCCCAGGCGATGTACCATTTCTTATCTGGTTACACCGCGAAGGTTGCCGGGACGGAGCGTGGCATGGGCAGCGAACCCCAAGCAACGTTCTCGACGTGCTTTGGTGCGCCCTTTATGCCCCGTCACCCCTCGGTCTACGGCAACTTGCTGCGCAAGCTTATTGCTGAGCACGGTGTCGCGTGTTGGCTCGTTAACACCGGTTGGACCGGTGGCAAGTTCGGTGATGGCAAGCGTATGCCGATTAAAGCAACGCGCACGCTGCTGAATGCCGCGTTGTCAGGTGCGTTGGCGAATAGTCCGATGCGGGCAGATCCCGTATTTGGCTTTATGGTTCCGACCGAATTGGAGGGCGTGGATCCGAGTATTCTCAACCCACGCCAGACTTGGTCAGATCCGTCGCTTTACGATGCTACGGCTGCGCAGCTTGTTGAGATGTTCAACAAGAACTTTGCGGCCTTCACTGACTACGTCGACCAAGATGTCTTGGCTGCCGGGCCTGTGCTGTCCGCCGTCCGGGCCGCGGAATGAGCCTATAACGAAAGAGATTTTAAGCACTTTCGCCACCTGCGTTCCAAGTCCACTTCAGAATTGAACCAATTGCGCGTTTGCGCGTTGTTCGAGTCTTCGAAGGGACTTCGGAATGCAGGTGGCGTGCGCGTTTTTATGATGCGTTGCGCCACAAATTTTGCGGGCCTGCCCATAACGTGCTACGTTCTCGAACCTAGCTAACAACTTAACAAATGAGGTCAGACGCACACGATGTGCGGAATCTGCGGCGAAATTCATTACTCAGGCGGATCCGCAGATCCGTCTGCGCTCGCGCGCATGACAGACGTCATGCGTCCCCGTGGTCCCGATGCCAGCGGACAATTTGTGCGCGGCTCTGTTGGTTTAGGCCATCGACGGCTCAAGATTATTGATCTGTCGGAAAGGTCTGCGCAGCCGATGATCGATTCCGAACTCGGACTCGAAATCGCATTCAATGGCTGCATCTATAATTATCCCGCGCTCCGCGAGGAGTTATCCGGTCTCGGTTACCGCTTTTTTTCTCACGGCGACACCGAGGTTATCCTCAAGGCCTTCCACGCGTGGGGCCCGGCTTGCGTCGAGCGCTTCAATGGCATGTTCGCCTTTGCGATTCACAATCGCGAAACAGGCCAAGTCATTCTCGCGCGCGACCGTTTCGGCATTAAGCCGCTCTATCTCTCGGAGACTAACGGTAGATTACGGTTCGCATCGACGCTCCCGGCGTTGGTCGCAGCGGGCGACGTTGACACCTCGATAGATCGCGTCGCGCTCGCTCACTACATGTCGTTTCACGCCGTGGTTCCGCCACCGCGTACGATCATTAATGGGGTCAAGAAACTGCCGCCAGCGACGGTCCGTGTCATCGAAGCGGACGGCAGGTCGACAGAGCATCGATATTGGCAGCCATTCCTTGCTCGGCACACTGAAGACGCCGGTTTGACGGCGGAAGACTGGACCGACCGTGTGCTGGACCAGCTTCGCAAGGCGGTCAGCCGTCGTATGGTCGCTGATGTCCCCGTCGGCGTGCTGCTGTCTGGTGGTGTCGATTCCAGCGTCATCGTGGCGCTTCTAGCCGAGGCTGGTCAGCACGGCCTGATGACGTTTTCGGTTGGCTTCGAAGAAGCGCACGGAGAAAAGGGCGACGAGTTCATCTACTCGGACTTGATCGCAAAACGTTTCGAAACCGATCACCATAAAATCATGGTGCCGTCCGAACGTTTGATGGAAGCGCTGCCGGGCACCATCGCTGCGATGTCCGAACCAATGGTTTCCTACGATAACGTTGGCTTCTACCTCCTATCGCAGGAGGTCTCAAAGCACATCAAGGTCGTGCAATCGGGACAGGGCGCTGACGAAGTCTTCGCCGGTTACCATTGGTATCCGCCCCTCGCCAACTCCAATGACGTGGCAGGCGATTACGCCCGTGTCTTCTTCGATCGCGACTATGCGCGCCTGAAAACCCACTTGAATGAAGATTGGCATGCGCCCCGGGATGAGGCCTTGGAGTACGTCGCCACTCACCTCGCCCAACCAGGTGCGGATACTCCGGTAGATCGCGCACTACGGCTTGATACGAACGTGATGCTGGTCGACGATCCGGTGAAGCGCGTGGACAACATGACGATGGCTTGGGGCTTGGAAGCTCGCGTTCCCTTCCTCGATCACGAGCTTGTCGAACTCGCCGCGCGCATTCCCCCTGAACATAAGCTCGCGGATGGTGGCAAAGGAGTTTTGAAAGCGGCCGCGCGGCGTGTCGTGCCGTCAGAAGTAATTGATCGCAAGAAGGGGTATTTCCCCGTTCCTGCGCTCAAGTACATCGATGGCCCTTATCTCGACATGGTTCGCGATGCGTTGACATCTGACGCAGCAAAGCAACGCAACCTGTTTCAGCAGAATTACTTGGACCAGCTATTTGCAGATCCAAAGGCGCACATTACGCCGCTCA
This sequence comes from Filomicrobium sp., assembly GCF_025698805.1. NCBI lineage: Bacteria > Pseudomonadati > Pseudomonadota > Alphaproteobacteria > Hyphomicrobiales > Hyphomicrobiaceae > Filomicrobium > Filomicrobium sp. The sequence continues at coordinate 64,196 of NZ_JAILWT010000001.1, read as the reverse complement.
GAGGTTCCGAACTCTGGCAGGTTGCGCTACTGGAGATGTGGCTGCAGGCCCACCACCTTTAGACCCAAGATGTTCTAGGTAAAGGAATGAGTCGTGGCGCAGAGTATACAACTTTCGAACCGCCCCCGCGAGGATGCGCAGGCTCCTAGCGGGGTGGAAGCCTCCGGTGCCATCTCTGAACAGAGCGAGACAGGTTTAGCCCCAGAAGCGAAACCCATTAAAAATGCACTGATTGATTGTGGCTGGGGGCGTTTGCTGTTTGGCCAGACTTTTGAGGATCCAAGTGCCCTGGCCGAGGCGATGCGTGCAGAGCGCCCTGATCGGAGAGATATCGCAGCCTACGTAGCCGACCCGCATGTCGTGCTTTCGACCGCACCACAAGAGCTGTTCCTCGACCCCTCCCATACCTATCGGCTGGACCTGACAAATTACGAGTCTCCACCGACCAAATATGCCGGCTTTTTCGTGCGCCGGCTTACATCCCTGCACGACGCGCAGCAGGTTAATGCGATCTACTCAGCGCGCCACATGGTTCCTGTTCCGCCCGAATTTTTCTGGTCATTGCGGGACAGCCGAAGCCTCACAGTCTTCGTTGCCGAAGATGAAGTGACCGGAGATGTCCTGGGATCGATCACTGGGGTAGACCACTCCCGCGCCTTCAATGACCCCGAGCGTGGGTCGTCGCTCTGGTGCTTGGCGGTTGATCCCCAAGCGCGCCACCCGCGCATCGGAGAGGCTTTAGTACGTCGTCTCGCTGATCAGTTCCAAGCGCAACGAGCGCACTATCTCGACCTGTCCGTACTTCATGACAACGAGCAGGCTATTGCACTGTACGAAAAGCTCGGTTTTGTACGCGTCCCCTACTTCACGATAAAACGTAAGAACCAGATCAACGAAAAGCTGTTCATTGGATCCGAGCATATCGAAGGGCTCAATCCCTATTCAGAAATCATCGTCAACGAGGCTATGCGGCGCGGCATCAACGTGGAAGTGACGGATGCCGAGGGCGGTTTCTTCCGCTTGACGTTGGGAGGCCGCAGTATTCGTTGCCGCGAAAGTTTGTCGGATCTCACGAGCGGTGTCGCGGTTCAAATCTGCGACGACAAATCCGTGACGCGTCGTGTTGTGGAAGCGGCGGGAATTTCTACACCCGCACAGATGTATCAACGCAGTAGCGACTCTCTGAAAGACGGCCGATTGGACGGGTTCTTGAAGGACCACAAATCCGTTGTCGTGAAACCGGCCCGCGGTGAACAGGGACGGGGCGTGGCCGTCGGCCTGACCAGCCGGGAGGAAGTTGAGGACGCCATTACCGCCGCACGCAAGATCTCGGACGGGATCGTTATTGAAGAAATGGTCGAAGGCGTTGATCTGCGCATAATCGTGATCGGCTTCGAAGTCGTCGCTGCGGCAATACGCCGACCGGCACGTATTGTCGGGAACGGTGAATGCACAATCGAAGAGCTGATCGAAAAGCAAAGCCGCCGCCGCGCCGCCGCGACACACGGCGAGTCAAGCATTCCTCTCGATGCAGAAACATTTCGCACGGTTCGTCGGGCAGGCTTCAATATGGATGACGTCCCAACTCAGGGGCAGGAGCTTGAGGTTCGTCGGACCGCTAATCTGCATACGGGTGGCACAATTCACGATGTTACCGACGAATTGCATCCTAGGCTGATAGAGGCGGCCGTTGGCGTGGCCCGTGCAATTGACATCCCCGTTGTTGGCGTCGACTTTATCGTGAAGTCGCCGAACCGGCCCGACTATGCTTTTATCGAAGCGAACGAAAGGCCGGGGCTCGCTAACCACGAACCGCAGCCGACAGCTGAACGCTTCGTTGATCTGCTTTTCCCCCACTCAATCCCAGCCGCCGCTCGCGCGGTTTTGGCCAGAGGGACAGATGCCAAGACTTAACATCGACACGGAATACCTAGGCGACACACTCGCGAGACTACTGCAAATACCTAGCCCGACGGGCTACACGGACATGATTGTCAGGATGGTCTGTCGTGAGCTCAAAGAGATTGGCGTGCCCTTTGAGTTGACGCGCCGGGGTGCAATTCGCGCCACCTTGAAAGGCAAAAGTCCTCATGGCGCGCGCGCCATTATTTCTCACGTCGATACGCTCGGAGCACAAGTCAAGCAACTTAAGGACAATGGGCGACTGGAGGTCGTGCCAATCGGCTGTTGGTCGGCGCGCTTCGCGGAAGGTGCGCGCGTTACGATATTCTCAGACGCGGGAAGCTACCGCGGCACCGTCCTGCCATTGAAAGCATCGGGCCATACCTACGCTGACGAAGTCGATACTGCGCCAGTCGGCTGGCAGCACGTTGAGGTCAGGGTCGACGCTTTATCCCGAAATGACACAGAGCTCGAAAAGCTTGGGATTGAGGTCGGAGATATCATCGCGATTGATCCTCAACCTGAGTTTTTGGAAAACGGCTACATCGTTTCGCGTCACCTCGACAATAAGGCTGGCGTCGCTCTGATGTTGGCGGCACTGCGCGCAATGCGCGAAGAAAAGATAGAGCTCGAGCTTGATGCGCATTGGGTATTTACGATCGCCGAGGAGGTCGGCATCGGGGCCGCATCTGTGCTGACGAGCGATATCGCATCGATGGTGGCCGTGGATAACGGCACCTCAGCGCCAGGCCAGAACTCGTCCGAATTCGGCGTGACAATCGCTATGGCCGATCAAAGTGGACCTTTCGACTATCATCTCACCAAGAAGATGGTGCGGCTTTGCCAGGAAAACGACATCCGCTATCAGAAGGACATTTTCCGCCACTATCGCTCTGATAGCGCATCGGCTCTTGAAGCAGGCCACGATGTTCGAACGGCTCTGATAACTTTCGGCATCGACGCCTCCCACGGCTATGAACGCATCCATATGAATGCGCTACGATCCGTGGCGGAACTGGTGACCGCGTACCTGTCCAGCCCAGTCGAAATCAGGCGTGATGCCCACGAAACCGGCAGCTTGGCAGGATTCACGACGCAGCCGATGACAGAGGCTGAAGCGGACATCGAACTGCCTGAGAAGGCGGAAGAGGAAGCCTGAACGAGAGCTCGGCCGTTTTTATAGCGAATACGCAGTAAAAATGGGCTTGTGTTGCCACTATTGCTCGTGCCAAGCCTGAGCGAGAATCCGGTCTCGCATCCCTTGGTGATCGGCACGACAGCACTCAGGCGAGGACACTGCCTCTATGTTCGATCCCGAATCCCCACCAAAACTTGATGTCGCGGGCTGGCTGAATGTCGACGACGAACCGACGCTCGAAAAACTGAAAGGGCGCGTGGCTGTCCTTTACGTGTTTCAGACTCACTGTCCTGGGAGTCTGAGCCATGCTTTGCCGCAAGCTCAACGACTCGCAGAAGGCCTTGATCCTTCGCAGGCTGTTGTTCTCGGCCTCAATGCCCCGTTTGAGAACAAGGAGGGGCAAACGCGCGAAAAGCTTGAGGAGTTCGTCCAGAACCAGGGGCTGATCTTCCCGATTGCGCTTGATCGTGACGTACCAGGCTCGGAACGCACCGCAACGATGGCGGCCTACGAGCTGCAGGGAACGCCCTCAATTTTGATTTTTGACCGCCAGGGACGCCTCCGCAGAGCGTACCTCGGCGAAGCAACCGATATCCGGATCGCTGCCGAAGTCATGGGGCTGGCAATTGAACATCCCAACGCACCGCGCGAGACGTCGATCGCGATCGAACGGATGCTGCGTGCCACTCTGGTGGAACCGCATCAACACCATGATCATGACGGCAATTGCTGCGGCCACGACCATGACCACCATCATCATCACGACCATGCGCACCACCATCACCATGATGGGGAGTGCTGCAATGATCCCGATTGTAAGGGCTGAAGCCAGCTCAGGTGGATAAAGGACGTCTTCATTCCGCCCTCCGAATCGGATGAGCTTCGGGAGGCGGTTCACTGAAGATACCGGATGCGGGGGCGAGCAATGACAGAACGCGCGAAGGACGACATAGATTCGCACGTGGCTGGCGAAGCCCCCGAGCGGCCTCGCCGCGGCAAGCCGAGCGCTTCATCCAAATCGGCATCCAAGGCAACCTTTTCCAAAAAGATCATCGCTCTCGTCTACGACTTCGATGGTACGCTCTCCCCGCGCCCCATGCAGGAATACGCGTTTCTCCCTAAGATCGGAATTGATGCGGCGGAGTTCTGGGCCGAGACGAACCGGCTAGCGCGGGAGCATGGCGCGGATCCGTTGATCACCTACATGCACCTGCTCTACAAAAAGGCGAAGGCAGCTGGCGTCAGGATTGATCGCGAAGATCTCGTGGCGCAGGGCAAGGATGTCGAACTTTTCGAGGGCGTCGCGGAATGGTTCGCCGCCATCTCCGACTACGTTTCCTTGCGCGCCGAGAGCAATGGCGTCACGCTTCGTCATTACCTGATTTCTTCAGGCTTGACCGAGATCGTAGAAGGCACGCCGATCTATTCGAACTTCCACAATGTATTTGCGTCCGAATATTGGTTCGAAGCTTACGATCTGCCCTATCCGAAACGCGTCATCACGGACACCGGCAAAACGCAGTATCTGTTCCGGATCAACAAGGGCGTCGAGGATCTTGGCGAAAACATCAATCAGCACATGGACGAGGACAGCCGTCCCATCCCGTTTTCCAATATGATTTACTTCGGCGACGGTGACACCGACGTGCCATCGATGGCCGTGATGCGGAAGAATGGTGGTCACGCCGTCGCGGTCTATCCGCCGGGGAAATCGCGCAAGAAATGCGTTGACCTCTTCAAGGCCGGGCGGATCGACTTCTTCGCCTCGGCCGATTATCGGCGAGGTTCAGACCTGTTCAAGAGAACATGCCTGTTGATTGATCGGATGCTCGCCGACATCCGCGTGCAGGAAGAAACGTGGCGCTTGAGCCGTCTCATTGAACGGTCCTGACGGCACTCACAGCCTCCCTCTCCAGTCCCGGCCAAGCTTAGGCCGCTGCCGGCTGCGTCTGTAGGTCCTCGGTCGTCGGCGGCTGAGGTGTAACCTCTTTTAGCCAGCGCAGCGTCGCCGCATATTCCGGATCGTTGCGGAGGACTTCGTTGGGTTGGAAGCCATCGAGCTGGCTAACGGTGACCGAGACAAACTTACGGAATTCCGGAACGTCGAAATACGATGTGTGAATAAGTTCACGCCAGGTCAGGAAGTCGAGCGCCTTGGCAATTTGCCCTTCGTTACCTTCTGCAAAAGCCAACTCGCTGATGGCGTTACGGAACTTGCCGAGCGAAGTCATCATTTCACGGTTGCTGCGTTCCGTTATCTTTCGGGCCAGCTCAGGGGGAAGCGTCCGCGGCATACGGTCGATCCAGGACGGGTGCGCATTGGCCCCAACGGCGATCTCGGCTTCGGCATCATTGCCAAGCGCTGAGCGCTGCACTTCGAACCACGTTAGGTCATCGAGCCGCCGGCTGGCGAATGAGCTGAACAACCCCGCCAGCAACTGCACCAGCAGCACCATCAAGACCGCGACGATACCGAACACGACCGGGACCAACACGATAGGCATAGCAAAGCGTATAAGGTTGCCGAACGCGCCTTCCCGAACCTCTTCGTCGACCAGCCAACTCGAAGCTTCGTCAGTGACGAGGTGATACATCAGCCTGCTGTTAAGCAGTATGTCATGGCCGCCACCGCAAAGCGTCCCGCCCTCGCAGGGTTTTCCGTCACGTTCAAGGAAGCGTCGATGAAAACGTCGGGTGCGTTGCACTTGTACGAGGTTGGGATAGTCCTGGTGCAGTTCCTGCCGGATACCCCGAAGCTGCTCCCGCAACTGCTTGATTTCAGTCCGGGCATTGAGAACGGCCCTAAGGTCCGTATCAGCGTTATCCAACTTGTCCTGTGCCTGCCGGATCTGGCGTCTTAGATCTCGTATTTTTCTTCGGGAATCCATCATCGCGGCTTCGGTGCGCTCGAAGTTTTCGGTCGCGTAGACATTGTCCCGCAGAAAGTTGGTAATCCCCACCATGTGGGTCGGGGAGGCGATCAGATAAAAGTACGCGATCGGAAGAATGAACACCGAGGCCAGCGAGAAAAATGGCACCGCAAACGTATTGTGAAAGATGTTGAACTTCACCGTGCGCAGAGAACTAAGCCCATGCACCGCTTCATCGTCCGGGTGCAGAAGTGGCAGCCAGCGTTCGCTGAACTTTTCCCGCGCCCTCTTGATGACCCCCGGGCGATAAAAGAAAAGTTGCCGCCTGTCCAAATACTTTGTGATCCCGACAAACACGACAAACGGCAGAGCCATCAAGCCCATGGAAATACCGTATCGCTGTAATTGACTCTCGAGCGTGTCTTCCCACCCGCCGTCGAAAACCTCGGCCACGCTCGAAATGGAGAACATGAGCAGCAGCATCAGGGAGGCGATGAAGATCGCCTTCAACAAGATGGGAAGCCGGAGGAACAGCAGCCGCTCTTTGCGCAATTCCACGAACGGCGTTCCAACAGTGATCCATTTCTTGAGGTGTTCCAGAGGCACGCGTTGCGCGGCGCTCTCCATCAGCGCTGATGCGATCACCGATCCGCCATGGCTATGTCCGATAACACAATAGGGTTCCTGGCGATCTTCCAGTTCTTTCATCTGCTTAAGCAGCCGGGTGCCAGCAGCGCGCCGCGCTAACTCACTGTTGTCGCCGCTCCAGACGAACGGTGTGAACGTGACATCGCTGGAATCACTACTGACAAGCTGCTGAGCATGCTTCGCAAATGTGCTGCCGGGTTGCCACCATTGCAGGCTGTCTGCCGCCGTCGCAGCATCATGCTCTAAGCCCGTCGTGTAATGAGCAAAGGTGCCATGCACCGTTATGATAGTGGCCATACCAACGATCCCCCCGGAACTACGGGCTAAGTCACGAGTGTTCTAAGAAAGGAAATGCTCAAATCTGTGAGGCGCGGGGCTCGAGCTGTCACGCGAGTCCAGTTTTTGCGCGTCTGAAAAAAGCGGGCATCGCACGTGCACCTCCGGCGTTGGAGTGTCAGATCCATCGATACACACGGCCCGAAAAGAGGCCCCCCGATTTATGCTGCAATCCCTGTAGCGTTATAGCTGGGCAACAAATTGAACAGACGCACATCTCACGGGACAGTGATAGGCGCTGCCCCCACCCAGCGGCAAGCGGACAGACGCGGATTTGCGGTGCGATTTTGACTGAAGCATCTGTATTTCTGATCAGAAAGAAGACAGAAGTTCAAAGTAAATGCGCAAGTTATTATGGTCGAATTGGTCGATAATCGGTGATAAAGTTATTTAAGAGAGCACTTGATACTGAAGTGAGAATCCAGAGTACGTAGATTTGATCGCATGTGCGGGAACTAAATATACATACAGAAATTGAAGATAAATTAGCCGTGCAGGGTTGCATGCTCGGTTGAATTGTTAAAAACTTCACCGGATATCGAAATTTGTTCGAGAAAGTTAGCTTCGGTCCGATCCTAGGTGGGTCGGACTCACCCTCGCCCGTCCAACGTCGCCCAATCACATGTGGACGGATGGTCCGGGCTTGGTCATGCGCACCTCGCCGGCGAGGCGAGCCTTTTGATGGAGAACCCCGCATCCATGAGCCCCGCATCCATGAGCGAAGAACTGACCGAAGACGATTCTGGCACGGTCACCTATGACACGGATTATGAGGTGGGCCAGGACAACGTCGAGGTCATGGGATTCGACGTCCATAATCCCGTTTTCTTCGTCTCGGGTGTGGTGGTTGTGGCGTTTGTTGCGTTCTCGCTGCTGTTTCCAGAACTCAGCGTGTCCGTGTTCGAAACCCTGCGCAACCGCGTTACATCGGACTTCGATTGGGTTTTCGTTTTCACGGGCAACGTTTTCGTTCTTTTTGCGCTCTATCTAATTGTTTCGCCGTTCGGGTCCATCCGCCTTGGCGGCCCGGACGCAACCCCCGATTTCTCCCGAACCGCTTGGTTTGCCATGCTGTTCGCGGCGGGCATGGGCATCGGTCTGATCTTTTTTGGTGTATTCGAACCGGTCGCTCACGCGCAAAATCCCCCGCTCAACGTCTTACCTGAAAATATCGAGGCAGCGCAAAGCGTCGCGATGGCGGCCACGATTTATCACTGGGGGCTGCATCCCTGGGCGATCTACGCCATCGTTGGCCTGTCGCTAGCGTTCTTTAGCTACAATCGACAACTCCCACTGACCGTACGCTCGGTTTTCTATCCGCTCTTTGGAGATGCCGTATGGGGGTGGCCAGGGCACATTATTGATACACTAGCGGTCTTCGCGACATTGTTCGGCCTCGCGACATCCTTGGGATTTGGTGCTGAGCAAGCTCTCGCTGGCATGAACTATCTCTTTGGAATCCCCAACACGGATCTCACGAAAGTCCTGCTGATCGCGGTTATCACCTCCGTCGCCACATTGTCAGTCGTGGCCGGCCTGGATGCCGGCGTGAAGCGGCTATCGGAAATCAATATTGTGCTTGCCGCGGCGCTACTTGTGTTCGTGATTGCGGCAGGGGCGACGGCAGAGATCTTCATCGGCTTCCTGACCAATACGATTTCTTACCTCACGTACTTGCCTGCACTTTCGAGCCCGTTTGAACGAAATCCAGAATTCCTTCACGGTTGGACAACATTCTATTGGGCGTGGTGGATCTCATGGTCACCGTTCGTCGGTATGTTCATCGCTCGCGTTTCGCGAGGAAGGACGGTGCGAGAATTTATTCTATGCGTATTGATTGTACCGACTTTGATTTCCATACTCTGGATGACCACATTTGGCGGTACGGCACTGCACCAGATCGCTGTTGACGGCTACACCGGCGTCGCCGCAACTGTCGAAAACTGGCGTCCGGAGCTGTCACTTTTCAGAATGTTGGAGCCGCTTCCATTCTCGGGAATCCTGTCCTTTCTTGGCATCGCGCTCGTGCTGATGTTTTTCGTCACTTCGTCCGATTCAGGATCGCTCGTGATCGATACCATCACCGCGGGAGGGAAACTCGATCCGCCCGTAGCACAGCGGGTCTTTTGGGCTGTCTTGGAAGGACTGGTCGCGAGCGTCCTATTGTTGGGCGGAGGATTGGGGGCGCTGCAGGCCGCGGCTGTGACAACGGGCTTCCCCTTTGCGTTTGTCCTTCTCACGATGTGTGTCTGCGTCTATCTGGGGCTGCGCCAAGAGCTCAAATTCTTACGCGCGTCGACGGTCTGATCATTAGGATCGGTCCATGACGGTCCAAGAACCCGTTCCGCATAGAAAACGTTTTCTACTGCTGCACAATCCTGTCGCGGGCGTGCGACGCCGCACGCTGGCCCGCCGCGTGGCGGTCGAACTCGAGCGGCGCGGCGCTGAGATCGTCATGTTGCGTTTTTGGGGTGCCACCTCGACAGCCCCTGGTGCCATTGCACGTGATGTCCAGCTTGACGGGTTCGATGCCGTCATTGCAGCAGGGGGTGATGGTACGGTCAGAGCGCTGGCGACAGCGCTTGGCGAGAATACCACCATACCGATCGGCATCATCGCCACGGGCACAGGCAACGTTCTAGCGAACGAAATCGCAATGCCAAAGAAGCCTACGGAAATTGCCGAAGTTTTGATGACAGGCCCTGTCGTCAACGTCGCCGGAGCCCTTGCAAACAAAGACCCTTTCTTCCTGATGGCCGGAGCGGGCTTCGATGGCGAGATCGTTGCTGGCCTCGACCTCAGCCTCAAACGGCGTATCGGCAAACTCGCTTACGCCATGCCGATCCTTAAGGCGCTGGCGAAAAGGCCGAAAATGTTCTCCCTAACTGTTGATGGAAAAGCCTTTGAAGCCTCATGGCTCGTTGTCGCCAACGGTCGCAATTACGCCGGAACGTACGTTATTGCCCCGGAAGCCAGCCTTTCTGAAACCGGCTTTCAAGCGCTCTTGTTCGCGGCGCGAACCCGCCGCGGACGCTTGCTCGAGCTACTGTCAGTCGCTGCTGGGCTGCACATGCGTTTGCCGAGCGTCAAGATCATCCCGTGCCAGCACTTGACCGTTGCTGGCTCCGATATTGCTGTACAGGCTGATGGGGATCAGATCGCAGATAGCCCGTTGACTGTGACGTCCGCAGGGCCTCGTCTGCGCCTGATCGCGCCGCCTGCATTTGCAAATGGTCTGGTTGTCGCTTGAAGCGTATCGGGAAAAAAGAAACGAAAGATCAGGCGGAACTTGCTGGCCGCGCTAGGGTAACGCGTCGCTTGGGTGTGCCTTGCCCCAGTCGCGCAAAGAGCGCTGTTTCGATGTTCGCGATGAAGAGCCGAGCCGCGGCTTCCCAACTGTAGTCGAGCGCGCGCTTTCTGATGATGTCACGATCCAGTGACATGGCAGCCTTAGCAGCGGCAGCTAGATCCTCTGACAAAAATCCCGTCTCCGCTTGGCGAACAAGGTCGAGCGGACCCGTGACAGGATAAGCGGCAACAGGCAGCCCCGAAGCCATCGCCTCCAGCAATACGATACCGAAGGTTTCAGTCTGGCTTGGCATGACGAAGACGTCTGCCGAGGCGTAGCACTCCGCCAAATCCTCACCGATCTGTTTGCCGGTAAAGGTAACGTCAGGATACTTGACCCGTAGTTCTGCAAACTGCGGTCCGGACCCAACCACAACCTTTTTACCAGGTAGGTCCGTCCTCAAAAACGCTTCGATATTCTTTTCGACAGCAACCCGCCCAACGTAAAGGAAAACAGGCCCCTCTCCGAAGCGGCGCACGTTGCGTGGTCGGAAAACATGCGTATCGACGCCCCGCGTCCAGGGCATGATGCGGTCAAAGCCCCGTGAGTCGAGTTCCGTTGCGAGGCTCGGCGTCGCGACCATGATACCCGCGCCCGCATTGTGAAACCGACGCAGGATTGACCAGATCCAGCTCTCAGGAATGCCAAAGCGCCGGGACAGATAGTCGGGAAACCGCGTGTGGAAGCTGGTCGTAAAGGGAACACCGCGCCGGATGCAGTGTGAGCGCGTCATCCAGCCCAGCGGTCCTTCGGTCGCGATGTGAACAGCGTCCGGTCGGATCAGATTCATGCGTTCGATAATGTAGGCATAGCCCGGGAGAGCCAGACGGATCTCCGGATACGTGGGGCACGGCCATGTCTGGAATTCCGCCGGCGTCAAGAACGTGAGCTCGACGTCCAACTGCGCAGCTTCCTCCGCCAGACGCTCGTAGGTTCGCACAACACCGTTGACTTGCGGTCTCCAAGCGTCGGTGGCGATGAGGATCTTCATTTACGCCGCCTTTAAGTCTTCCTTCACGAGGCTCGCTTCCGATGCGGCTGTCCGTGCCTGTACGACATCCATCCACCGAATAAGCTCGAAACGGCCATCTTCTGTTTCACCGATCGCCGTGCAACTCTCGACCCAATCACCTGTATTCAGATAATGGATATCGCCAAAGTTTCTTGAGGCGGCATGGTGAATATGTCCGCATATCACCCCGTCCGCATCTCGCCGCTGTGCCTCGCTTGAAAGCTTGCGTTCAAATTCTCCGATGAAATTGACAGCGGATTTAACGCGCAATTTCAGATAGTTGGAGAGGGACCAGTATTCGAGCCCTAGGCGCCGACGTACGAAATTCACCGGGGCATTAGTCCACAGGGCGAGCTGGTAGCTGCGATCCCCGAGAAACGCCAGCCATTTAGCATAGCGCACCACGACATCGAATTCGTCGCCATGCATGACGATGTAGCGTTTGCCGTCCGCCGTTTCGTGGATGAACTGCCGCTCGATCTCAATGCCGCCGAAGCGCTGTCCGCAATACTGTCGCAGGCCATCGTCGTGGTTGCCGGGAATGAATACAATCCGGGCGCCCTTGCGTGCCTTGCGCAAAAGCTTTTGCAATACGTCATTGTGTGACTGAGGCCATACTGCACCGCGCTTGATGCGCCAGAAGTCAACAATATCGCCGACGAGGTAGATCGTATCGGCGTCATGTTCCCGAAGAAAATCGAGTAACTGCCCAGCTTGGCACGCTCGAGTGCCGAGATGGACATCAGAAATAAACATTGCGCGGTATCTGGTCATCCTCAGCTTTCCTGCAGACCGGTGGCCGATAGACTAGTGTATCCCCCGATCGCACCATGAGAAGATTCAAGTTTCAGGAGTATGACATTTTAGAGCTTGATAACCGCGCAAGGCGATCATCGTAGGGCAAAGTTGTGTATCTGAACCGTTTGTGCTCATGCAACCTGCGGTGTCAATAGATACGGAACGGGAAATAGCGTGTGACAAGTTCGACAAATCGTCCGCTCGAGCGAACCTGCTTCAAGGCGTCATCGAGTTCAGCCTTAAGCTGACGATCCCCTTTCGCAACCGCTATCGCGACGCCATCCCCAAAGAACTTGGGCTCGAGAAACGCCTCTCCTTTGAATTCACAGCACTGGTTGGAGGCGGTACCGTTCAACCAGAAGGACAAACTGATAGCGTCACCAAATATGGCGTTGACGTCCCCCTTTTTGAGGGCCTCACGCGCGGCATCCGCATCCTTGAACGTGACGATCTGACTGCCCCGGAAAAATTGCCGGATGAACGCCTCGTGCGTGGTGCCTTGCGCTACACCGACCTTCCGCCCCGATAAAGCTTCGGGCGTAGCTTCCAGCCCTGTGGCATCACGACGTCCAGCAAAGCGACCCGGGGTGTGAAAGTATCGGTCGGTGAAGTCATAATTGGTGAGCGCTTGAGCTGTCACCATCTGCGAGGCGATAACTGCATCACCTTCCTTCCGAAGGAGGGAGGGCAGCAAATTCTCCCAGGGCTCGACCTTGATCTCGCATGTAACGTCCAGATCCAGGCATATGGCGCGCGCCAAGTCGACATTAAAGCCTGTTAGCACGCCGTCTTCGTCATAAAAGTTAAACGGGGGAAAGTCGCTGGTCGTGAGAAAGCGCAACACGACCCGGCGCGCTGCTTCACGTTCTGCTGCAGCGGGTTGTTCCTGCGCCTGAGTCCCTTCGTATGAACCCAGCAGAACCAAACTCAGGCAAAGCCACAGCGCAAACACAGCCAAGTGCGACCGAGGTCGGACCTGGCACCATATCGCCGTATCTATTCTCATCTGGATTCTCAACTTCCAGTTGTTTTAGCAGGGCCACAAAAGGCAGTGCCTTGAAATCAGATTCTTTCAGCGGATCGCAAAACCCAAACTTTGCCGGTATTGCCATTTCCGCAACACAACTCAAAAATTGTGTGGATTTTATCTAACGGGTGCCTACCTGCGGGGGAGGCCAGCACAACTCTACAACTGCGCACCGTGCTTGTGATCCTGATTTAGCGTGCATTTTCAGAGAAATACACACGTTTTTAATGGGTTCTCTCTATCCAGGCATACCAACTTTTGTCCTGGAAATTATCGTACATGTATAGCGTTCTCTCGTGCATCGTCGGCCAGCACAATGTCTGGCTCGTCGGATTGGCTTCGTTGGTGTGTCTAGCCGGCGTGGGCGTCACCTTGAGCCTCCTTCACCGGGCCGCAACCACCGGGGGATTGCAGCGGTACGGCTGGAACTTCCTGACCGGCGTTGCTGCAGGCGCTGCCATCTGGTGTACGCATTTCATCGCAATGCTCGCCTATAATCCAGGCGTCCCCGTGACGTTTATGCCGGTCTTGACGGTCGTCTCACTGCTTGTCGCGGTTACGGGGGCTGGATTGGGGTTCGCCTTCGCGACCAGCGGCCTGACCAGTGCAGCACCTGTGATTGGTGGCAGTGCGGTGGGACTAGCGGTCGCAGCCATGCATTATACGGGCATGCTGGCTTACCGTATCGATGGTATCGTTGCCTGGGATGAAACCTACCTCCTCACTTCAATTGCATTATCGATCATTTTCGCTGGCGCTGCGACTCGCTCCGCTTTGCGCGCAGACACGATGACGGGACATTTATCAGCTGCTGCGCTTTTCGTGGTTGCCATCGTGAGTCTACATTTTACGGGCATGACGGCGCTACAAATCACTCCCCTCAATGGAGCGGTAGAAGTTGCAGACGATCCGTCGACAGCCATGGCGCTTGCTGTTGCCGGCATGGCTTTGGTCATTATTGGAGCTGGTATCTCCAGCTATCTCATCGACGATCGCGCCCGTTATGATAGCTATCAACGCTTGCAGCACATGGCTTTGCATGACCCCCTGACGGGGCTGCCGAATCGCACGAGCTTCACGAATTATCTCGAATTCGAACTCGACCGGGCGGAAGGCGCAAAGCGGAAAGTTGCGGTCCTTGAGATTGACCTTGATCGGTTTAAAGAGGTCAATGACCTTAGAGGTCACCAAGCCGGTGATGAAGTTCTCAAAGTTATCGCAGACAGAATGTCCAATCTTCTCCGAGAAGGCGAAATGGTCGCTCGCGTCGGTGGAGACGAGTTCACGGCCGTCAAAACGTTTATAGATCCGGTGACGCTCGTGGAGTTTCTAGAGCGGCTTCAGAAGGTCATCTTCGAACCAATAGAGATATCCGATTTCGAGGTGTCGATAGGTGCCAGCATCGGGGTGGCGATTTATCCTGATGATGCAAGGGACCGCGAAAATTTATTGAGCAATGCGGACTTGGCGATGTACCGGGCCAAGGCAAGCGCGACGGAAGACATCTGCTTTTATGAGTCCTCGATGGACGAACGCGTGCGGGCACGCCGGGTTCTGGCGAGCGATCTTCGCGATGCCGTTAAAAAGAATGAGCTTTCCCTGCATTATCAAGTTCAGACGTCGATCTCGACGGGAGAGGTCATTGGCTACGAGGCCCTTCTGCGTTGGCATCATCCTGTGCGTGGGGCCGTTCCTCCCGTAGAATTCATACCCATTGCTGAAGAAACAGGGCTCATTCTGGAGCTGGGCGAGTGGGTGTTGAAAACGGCGTGTGCCGCCGCCGCAAAGTGGTCACAGCCGTTGAAGATCGCGATCAACCTTTCTCCCGTTCAGTTCATCCATAGCGATCTGCCAAAGCTTGTGGAGGATGCTCTTAAAGAGAGCGGCTTGGATGCCAAAAGGCTTGAGCTTGAACTGACGGAGTCGACCATTGTCGAAAATAAGGAACGCACACTCGCGATCCTGCAAAAGATCAAGGAGCTCGGTGTCTCGATCGCTTTGGACGACTTTGGAACTGGATATTCGTCTCTCGAAACTCTGCGATCTTTCCCGTTTGATAAAATAAAACTCGATCGCTGCTTCATGCAGGATATCGAGGTGAGCCCTCAATCTAAGGCGATTATTCGCGCCGTCCTTGCACTAGGAAAAAGCCTTTCAATTCCGATCCTCGCTGAAGGCATAGAAACGAACTGCCAGTTTATGATCCTCAAGGATGAGGGCTGCGACGCGGCTCAGGGTTATTATATTGGTCGGCCAGGTCCCTCCATCTCCATAGAGACCGAGCAAGAAGACCTTCTCACGGCTTAGTTTGGAAGGAGCATGCGGTATATTGCGCCGTGGCAACACCGTTGGCGCAATATGCGTTAATCCCCTGGAGACGAGACGTATACTGTATTTCAGACGGCGTATTTGATTTACGATAATCGTCGCTTTGTCGAAGGTGCCTTGCGACGGGCTCGCGTAGCTTAAGCTTCGTCGAATGTTGACCGGCCTTGCTGGTCACGGATGACATGAGCGATGGATTGGCAGCGCGAGCATTCTGCAGAGGCGATACGCCAAGACGTGTCGCAATGCCCTGGTGGAACCGACACAGGTCGGCCTGATGCTGAACCAGAGCTTCAACGGCTAGACCATGCCGTCAATCATCTGCGGCGAACAAGACCTGAGCTGTCATCTGCCTACAGTGTTGTGGGATGGCAAGCCGCCACGCTTGTCGTGCTGACGGTAGCATTGGTCATCGGCGCGGCCGTGATGCCGTCGGTAACGCACACCGTTGTCTTCGCGACAATGGCGCTGTCTTTCTTTTGTATCGTAGCCATCCGTATTCTGGCGATCGCGACCCTGCTCAGCGTACGCGCGCCTGCACCTGAATCCCCTAACGAAAAATCCGGGCTCGACGAGGTGTTTCCGCGTTATGCCATCCTGGTGCCCCTCTACAAAGAAGCGGAAGTTGTCCCGGCCTTGATTGAGGCCCTGTCGGCGCTCGACTATCCGACCGATTGCCTGGAAATCTCGCTTATAGTCGAACGCGAAGACCGCACGACGCGAATGGCGCTTGAGGCGCAAGTACTACCAACGCACATGCGCATTGTCGAAGTTCCGGAAGGCCAGCCTCGCACGAAACCCCGCGCCCTGAACTACGCGCTGGCCAGTGCCCGCGGCGATTACGTCGTGGTCTACGATGCAGAGGATATGCCCGAACCTGACCAACTGCGCCGGGCGCTCAAAGCATTTCGTTCCGCCGGCCCCGAACTCGGCTGCGTTCAGGCTTGCCTCAATACGTACAATCCGGAAGAGACGTTTTTCACGCGACAGTTCACGATCGAATATACCGCTTTGTTCGACGCTATCGTGCCGACGTTGGCGCGGCTCGATCTACCAGTCCCGCTCGGCGGAACATCCAACCATTTCCCGCGCCGTATTCTGGAAACCTCTGGCGGCTGGGATCCCTTCAATGTCACCGAAGATGCAGACCTTGGTATTCGCCTCGCGCGACAAGGTGCGCGCGTCGCAGGTTTGGCGTCCACGACATGGGAGGAGGCGCCCGAAACCTTTCGGATTTGGCTGGGCCAGCGTACGCGCTGGCTGAAGGGCTGGATGCAAACTTACATCGTGCACATGCGTGAACCTACCCGCCTTCTGCGAGATCTGGGGTTGAAGCGTTTCGCAGGCCTGCAGGTGCTCATGGGAGGAATGATCCTCTCGTGCTTGGTTCATCCCTGGTTCTATGTCGTCCTAGGGGCCAGCCTGCTCTCTGGCCGTTCCGATCTGCTTGTTCCTTCGGACGAGTGGCACGTTCTCTATTGGGCTGGATTGTTCAACCTGTTCGCCGGATATGTCTCGGCGATCGCGCTGGGCGCGATCGCTGTCGCACGCCGTGGCCGCCCGGAACTTGCCATATCGGTCTTAGCAGTGCCGATCTATTGGCTGCTGATTTCCTGGGCCGCATATCGAGCACTATGGGAACTGGTATCGGCCCCGCACCACTGGGAAAAGACGCAGCATCACGCGAGAAACGTTGTGGCCAACAGCAACCCGCCCCTTGTTACTTGACCTGATAATGGATCGGCAGGGTGAATTCGAACGCGTTCCCAACGAGCTGAGACGGCGGCGTCGGAAGTGGTGACGCGCGCTCAAGAATATCGAGGGCAGCATCATCGAGAATCTTTGCGCCCGAGCCGTTGACTACGGCGTGCGCTACGACGCGGCCTTCGCGGTCAATGCTGAAGCTCACGATGACCTTGCCCTCAATGCGTTTCCGTCTCGCAGCAGAGGGATAGCGTTTATGACGATGGAGGTGGTGAGCGACTTTCTTCTGCCAAGTCGCAATCGTCTTTTTATCGGCTTCGGAGAGCCCGGGCGTGGGGGCAGCGGCCTTCTCAGCGCGCGGAGCCTTGATTGGCGGAGGAGCCATCTCCGGCGCAGCCTTAGCTGCCGGAGTGGGTTCCTGTTCCGCTTCCTCGACTTCTTTCTCCGGCTCTTCCTTTTCCTCTTTTTCCTCGACCTTTTCTTCGGGTTTGTTTTCCGGCAACTTCAGGTCGGGGTCTTCCGGTTCATGCTCAGTTTTTTCGACTTTCGGCGTTTCTTCTGCAGCAGTCGGTTTGGCTTTTTCCTGCGTCTCCATCATCTCCGGAGTCGCGTCAGAACGAGGGCCGATGATGGGAGCTTTTGTGTCCTTGGGAGGAGCAACAGCAAGCGGAGCAAGGTCGAACAAGAGAGGCCCGGAATCGGCGGTCTCTTCTTCGTGGGGCTCAGGCTGCATCAGGACGAGACTGGCGGCGCTCGCGTGCAGCACAACCCCGAAGAATATAGCGACAGCCCATCTGCTGGTGCGCGTAAGGCGCGACTCGAAAGTGTATGACATACGGCTAAGGCCCCGCGGCGGGAGAAGCTGATGCCGGAAGAGCGTTGGTATCCGCAGACTCCAAACCCACGAGCCCAACCTTCAAGTACCCCCCGATGCGCAGCGCGTTCATGAGCTTCATCAGCTCACCGTAGGGCACATCCTTATCCGCCCGTACGTAAAGCCGCGTGTCTCTCTTCGACTCCGTGACGTCATCCAGGGCCGACACAAGTGCGTCGCGCGAAATCGTCTTTTCGCCGATCGAAAGCGTCGTGTCGGACTGCAGAGTCAGAAAGACGGGTTTGGAAGGGCGAGGCTGCGGCTTCGCGACGGCGACGGGCAATTCAACGGGAACATCGACCGTCGACAGAGGGGCGGCAACCATGAAGATGATGAGAAGAACCAACATGACGTCGATGAACGGCGTGATGTTGATCTCATGGTTGTCCGAAAGATCGTCGTCGTCACGAATTCGGCCGGCCATGACCTACTCTCCCGCTTTCAGATAAGGTGTTCTCGCGGCTTGGCGATCGAGATCGCGCGATACGAGCCGCTCCACCATCGCAGCACCATCTGCGAGTTTCGCTTTGTAGCCCGATATCGAACGCGCAAGTTGATTGTAGAAAATGACGGCTGGAATAGCGGCCACCAGACCGATGCCGGTGGCGAGCAGCGCCTCCGCGATACCCGGCGCAACGACAGCAAGGTTTGTGGTCTGGGCTTTCGAGATGCCGATGAAGCTGTTCATAATGCCCCATACCGTGCCGAAAAGGCCGACAAACGGAGCCGTCGCACCAATCGTAGCGAGAAGGCCGGTGCCGGATGACATCGCGCGACCAGCGGTTGCCTCGATACGCGCAAGGTGTGATGTGACGCGCTCCTTGATGCCGTCAGCTGGCAAGAGGCCATTGTCAGAACGGATAACTTCATCGCGCGCCGCCGTGACCATTAAAGAGAGCGGATCAGAGGACGTCTGCCGTCGATCGGCTGCAGCCGCGAGGCTGGCGTCTCGCTGCAGGCGGGACATTTCACGCCGAAGGCGACCGGAGGCGAAGCCGAGGTGCGCCAGTTTGGCAAACCAGATTGTCCAGGAGAGCACGGATGCAATGGCAAGCAAGATCATCACGCCTTTGACGATGATGTCGGCGTTGAGAAACATATTCAGCGGCGACAGATCGTGCGGAAGATCCTGCCTGTCGTCCTCACTCGCCGGGGCTGCGGCAGCGGTTGCTGGATTTTGACCCACCGCAGTCGGCACGTCGATTGGAGCTTGATCTGCACCGGCAGATTGGTTCCCCGCCGGAGGAACATCGTCATTCGCAGGTGCGCCCGGGGACTCTGAGGCTGGCGCCGTAATAGTGCTGTCCGTCGCAGAGGGCGAAAGTGCCGGTGAGGTCTGCTGGGCTAGGCCTTGAGCCGGGGACATGGATGGCTGAGCCGTCGCCGGCGGCGTGTTGTCAATTGTTGGAGCAGCCGGAGATTGCGGCTCAACGGCTAAGGGAGCAGGCTGATTTGGCTCGACTGGTGGTGTTGGCGCAGAGTCCACAGCAGGGGGATTGGCGGGCGTCTGAGACGTGCTAGCCGGAGCTTCTTGGCTTAAAGCCGAGGGAGCGAGGCCTGCCGCAACAATGCAGATAGCCGCGAAAAGCGGCCACGTGCGCGCGGCAAACATCGAAGAACGGCTCAATCTCATCTGTATCATCGTCCGCCTTTTGCTTTGCGGTCAGAGTTGGCGGAAAGAATCCGCGGGGGGGCGCGTGTCGCGCCAGTCTGCTGCGTGAGTTGGCAAAGTCTCGTTGCGAAGGGCCACGGCACGCTGCGGGAACGTGGTCACGAACGCAGGCCACGAACATGAGCGACACCGCGCGCTCTCAAGTGGCCACGATTGACATCCGTATAAGTATAGCCCCCGTAGCCGGTCCTCACATCTACAATGATGATTTTTTCTGTCAAGAATTAAGCCGGGAGTGTCCTCGAACGATGAAAGGTTTTTTGCGCGACAATATGTGGGATGCGGAGCAAGAATTGCGGCGTTTCGCCACGCAAAGCTCAACCGTAGGACCTCGTCGCATCCCTTCAATGACACTTCTCTGACGTTAACACGAACCATCCGCAGGCCATTGGGAAGTCGGTAATGACGGCCTTCAGGCAACGCCCCAGACGGGCAATCTGAAATATCGTGCAGTCGCTAAATGGCAGTGCAGCCCGACCTGAGAGATTGATTCTGCTAAAAGAATCGTTGCCGATTGCCGCATGATTGAGCACGCCATTCTACGCGAATCAGATAACCACAGAGCCTGTGGACAAATATATTCGCAGGCGAGCTATCCAATGACCGGCAGCATCTCAATCAAGTCGCGCTTGGCGTTTAATCAGATCGACGACGCGACCGCCACGCTCCTTCGAGAGAATAAGGAGTTGATTATGGGGGCGCTGCCCGGGGCTCTTGACGCGTTCTACGCCCATCTCAGTAGGTTTCCTGAGACGGCAGCATTTTTCAAGACCTCGGATGTCTCGGCACGGGCCAAAGCGGGTCAGATCCGGCATTGGTCTGTTCTACTCGATGGACGCTTCGATGACGCCTATGTGGCATCGACGGATCGCATCGGGCAAACCCACCACAAAATCGGCCTCGATCCCAAATGGCATATCGGCGGCTATAGCGTTCTGATTTCTAATCTTTTGGGCGAGCTCTCGAGTCGGATGACGCCGCAGGGATCCACGGTAGTCAGCTATCGCGGCGCGTCCAAGCCAGCCGAACGCAGAGCTCCGCTTGAAGCCGCGATCTTCAAGGTGGTAATGCTGGACCTTGAACTCTCGATCGCTATGTATCTTGAGGCAGGCCGCCGAGACACCCAAAGTCTCGCCTCCACCGTTGTCGAAACGGCAAAATCCGTTGCCCGGACCGCTGACGAACTTCGGACCGCCGCTGAAACGGTAGCGTCCGCGGCGGATACCTCGAGCAGCCAGACCGCCACCGTTGCCGCCGCAGCCGAGCAGGCCTCGGCCAATGTCCGGACAGTTGCCATGGCGGCCGATGAACTAAGCGCTTCGGTCAAGGAGATCGGACGGCAGGTGGCAAGCTCAACGGAGATCAGCCGCAAGGCAGTCAAAACCGCCGATCAGACTTCGGACAAGGTGCGTCAACTTACGCATGCGTCGCAGAAGGTTGGTGATATCATCGAGATTATCAGCAACATTGCACGTCAGACAAACCTGCTGGCGCTGAACGCCACCATCGAAGCCGCGCGTGCCGGTGAGGCTGGCAAAGGCTTCGCGGTTGTCGCGCAAGAGGTGAAGTCGCTCGCGAACCAGACTGCAAAAGCGACCAGCGAGATCAGCGCGCAGATTGCGGACATCCAGAGTTCTACGGCCGACGCCGTAACCTCGATCGCATCGATCGGAGACATCATCAAGTCGATGGACGAGGTCGCAACCATTATCTCGTCCACCACCGATGAGCAGAACGCAGCGACGATGGAAATCGCCCGCAACGTTCAGGAAGCCGCTCAAGGTACGACGGATGTCGCTGCGAACACCGTGGGGCTTAGCCAATCTGCGGCATCGGCGGAAATGGCAGCGAGCCAGATGCTGAATGCTGTTCTCGAACTTGGGGCCAAGGCAGACGAACTTCGCAAAAACGCTGAAGGGTTCTTGGCGAAAACACGCAGCGCAGCCTGACGGAGACTAACTCCGCCAATGACTTGAGCTGCGCCAGACCTCGATGAGCTGGTCACCACGGTGATGCGGATTCCGATCCGCGTCAGCGGCTCTTCGCAGACACGCATAACGAAGCCAGAAAGCGTTCCGGGACCGTCCTGGTGTCGTTGTCCGTTCGTTCGCGCTATGTCTGATTTTCGACCGGCTGAAAAATGCTCGCAGAGCACTAAAGTATGGAGCGGGCGAGGAGAATCGAACTCCCGACATACAGCTTGGGAAGCTGTCGTTCTACCACTGAACTACGCCCGCATCGCCAAGAGCGTTGATCTAGCACGCCGGCCCGAACTGGAAAAGAGGCCGTTGCAAGTCAGCCGGGTGCAGTTCACTTCGCCCTGATGCTTTTGTGACTTAGGTTCCGGCAGAACGGCGTGATAGGTTGTCTCCAACTGCGTACCCCACAGATGAGCCCCTGAGATCACCGTGGAAACGCGCCCGGATGACGACGAGGACGCCGAATTTTGTCGACGACATTTGCTACGCCATCGGCGACAGAGCCACTGGCCAAGTTTACCGATCCCGATGTGACCGCGACCGGCGAACCCCGCGCGCGTGTCGCACTCAGGCAGCTTGAAACGCTTTGGTTCAATACGGGCACGCTCTGCAACATCACGTGCCGCAACTGTTATATTGAATCGAGCCCGACCAACGATGCACTGGTCTATCTGACGGCGGCAGAAGTCTCGCGCTTCTTGAACGAGGCAAAGCAACTCGGAACACGTGAAATCGGCTTCACGGGCGGTGAGCCGTTTATGAATCCGGAAATCCTGGCGATGCTGGGCGAAGCTCTCGCGATGGGCTTCGACGTCCTGGTTCTGACCAATGCAATGACACCGATGCAACGCCCTCGCATCAAGGAAGGGCTGATGGAACTCCATCGGCGTTTCGGCAGCAAGCTGTGTTTGCGCGTCAGTCTCGATCACCACACGCAGGCTCGCCACGAGGAAGAGCGCGGATTGAACACATGGCAGCCAGCCATTCTCGGCCTGGACTGGCTCTGCGCGTCCGGCTTCCGCACGGCGATTGCCGGGCGAACGTGTTGGCACGAAACCGCAGACATGGCACGTCAGGGTTACGCGCAATTGTTCAAGGAGCGTGGCTGGTCGATCGATGCCGATGACGCGGGCCAGTTGATGTTGTTTCCCGAGATGGCGGGAAGCGACACAGTCCCGGAAATCACTACCCGTTGCTGGTCCATTCTCGGCAAGTCACCGGACGAAATGATGTGCGCGTCTTCGCGGATGGTGGTGAAGCGCAATGGCGCCGTCGCACCCGTTGTGTTGCCCTGTACGCTGCTGCCGTATGATACGGCGTTTGAAATGGGAACGACTCTTGCCGACGCCGGAAAGGCAGATGGCGGCATGTTTGACAGCGGAGCGGTCAAACTCTGCCACCGCCATTGCGCGGAATTCTGCGTGCTCGGCGGTGGCAGCTGCTCATAGTCTTTACGCGCTCTTCTTACGCAGTTCGTCGCGAATTTCGGTCAGCAGTGCTTCCGTTGCCGTCGGAGCTGCCGGGGCGGCTTCCTCCTGCTTCTCGAAACGCTTGCGCAGCTCATTGACGGCTTTGACAAGCATGAACACCGCGAAGGCCACGATCAGAAAACTGATCATATTGTTGATGAACAGCCCAATGTTCATGGATACCGGTTCGCTTCCAGCTTCAGCGGCTTTAAGCGGAATCTTGATATCGGAAAAATCAACACCGCCGAGCAGGAGCCCGATCGGGGGCATAATGATATCGTTAACCAGAGACGTTACGATCGTGCCGAACGCGCCACCGATTATTATGCCGACGGCCATGTCGATCATGTTGCCCTTAATGGCGAATTCGCGAAATTCTTGGATAATTCCCATTTTTCAAAGTCCTCTTCGCCGCATCGCTGAGGGCCATTCAGAATGCGGAAATCTTGAGTGGTCAGCGCTCTGAACAACCGAATTTAATCTATACGGTAGGCCATACGTGCCAGCAACGGTGCGATGTGCCAGACAAGCGCCACTTAGAGGGCTTTCCCCATTTTACGGCGGTCTTTGCCGGACATAGAATAGCGCTGCCGGTACTTTAGTTCCTGTGCGCCATATTCAAGACCGACACCATGCCTGTCGGAGCTTATGGACAAATCCGCTCAAGGCTGGCCAAAGTAGGTTTCCGTCTCGCGAAATTGGCATGTTGCAAGGGCGCTCCGGTACTCGATGCCCACTTCGCCAGCGGCGTATTCTTCGTTTCGGAGTGTTCGACCGTCGATGCTTGATGCCACGATGCTCATCATTATTGCGCTGGCTTACGTCGGCGGCTTGTTCGTGATCGCCTGGATCGGTGATCGCGTCCTGCTGCGTTCTCCGCCCGGCAGCGGCGGGCGACCACTTATTTATTCGCTTTCGATCGCTGTCTACTGCACGTCG
The DNA here is from genome assembly GCF_025698805.1 of Filomicrobium sp. NCBI lineage: Bacteria > Pseudomonadati > Pseudomonadota > Alphaproteobacteria > Hyphomicrobiales > Hyphomicrobiaceae > Filomicrobium > Filomicrobium sp. The sequence continues at coordinate 40,154 of NZ_JAILWT010000001.1, read as the reverse complement.
TGGACGTACTTCGGCAGCGTTGGCCTGTCGGCGCGGACCGGCTACGATTTCATACCGGTGTATCTCGGTCCCATCCTGATGTTCACCCTCGGCCTGCCTGTGCTTATGCGCATCGTCCGGGTCGCTAAAGGTCAGAACATCACGTCGGTCGCCGACTTCATTGCCGCGCGATACGGCAAGAGCCAGACCGTCGCCGCGCTTGTCACGGTCGTTGCCGTGGTCGGTTCACTCCCCTACATCGCGCTACAACTTAAAGCGATCGCCGTAACGATGGAAACGCTGATCGGCAACCACGCGCTGCTGCCGGTTGATCTGCCGCGGTCAATCTTCAACGACACGGCGTTCCTGATCACGGTGGCGCTGTCCGCATTCGCCATTTTGTTCGGGACCCGCCATGGTGATGCGACGGAACACCAGCAAGGTTTGATCCTCGCGATTGCGACCGAATCCCTCGTGAAACTGGCGGCGTTCTTGGCGGTCGGTCTCTTTGTCACGTTTGCGATGGCCGGTGGACCTCAAGCTCTGCTAGCTCAGGCTGCCGCGCATGAAGAAATAGCAAAGATCTTCGGGCAGTCATTTCATGGCGGCACGTGGTTGACGGTCGGTTTGCTAAGCGCGGTATGTATCGTGCTCCTGCCGCGCCAATTCCATGTCGCGATCGTCGAGAACAACTCCGAGTCCGAATTGCGCCGCGCGGCTTGGATGTTCCCGCTCTATCTTGTGCTCATCAATATTTTCGTAGTGCCACTGGCAGCGGCCGGATTGTTGTTTGTCGGATCCCAGGGCAACGACCCTGACTTTTATGTGCTGACGCTGCCAGTGAGCGCCGGCGCGGAATGGATGTCGCTGGTAGCTTTTATCGGCGGGCTATCGGCGGCAACTGCGATGGTCATCGTCGAATCTATTGCGCTCGCGATCATGTTGTCGAACGGCGTCATCATCCCGCTGCTTGTGAGGTATCACGTTGCGGATATCGTTGCGCATGGAGACATGGCGCGGCTGTTGCTGACGATACGCCGCGTCGCGATCGTTGGCGTCCTTTTTCTCGCCTACCTCGTCTTTAGCGCCCTCGGAGAATCTCAGGGGCTGGCCGCCATCGGTCTGGTGTCATTTGCCGCCATTGCCCAGCTTGCGCCCGCTTTCTTCGGAGGTCTTTTCTGGGGCAAAGGGACCAGTAGCGGTGCTCTCGCCGGCATCTCTATCGGCTTTCTCGTCTGGGGCTATACCTTATTATTGCCTTGGGTCGCGAAGGCTGGACTGATCTCGCACGGCATCGTTGAGAATGGCCCGTTCGGGTTTACGTTCCTGCGTCCGCAGGCACTGTTTTTTCTGGAGTTCGAACCGCTCACACACGGCGTTTTGTGGAGCATCGGCGCGAATATCATCGCTTACGTTATGGTATCGTTGGTGCGCGCGCCCACACCGATCGAACGTATCCAGGCCCAGCAATTCCTAAGCGACGAGCAATTTCGTTCGACGCTGCATTCTTCACCGTCGCTGCGTATGTGGCGCTCCCCCATAACGATCGATGATCTCCAGTCCACGGTCGCCCGCTATCTGGGAGAGGAACGTACCGTACGTTCGTTTAGCGACTATGCATCCGCAAACGGCGTGATGCTAATCCCGTCGGCCAAGGCTGATATTCAGATTATGCGTTTTGCCGAACGGCTTCTTGCGAGTTCCATCGGGGCGGCGTCATCCCGTCTTGTGCTCGCGCTTCTCCTGGCGCGCGCGAATGCGACTGGGCCGAACGCGTTGCGTCTTCTTGATGATGCCTCCGAGGCGCTTCACTACAACCGTGACCTGCTGCAATCCGCGATTGACCAGGTTCGCCAAGGGCTGAGCGTCTTCGATAAGGATATGCGTCTGATCTGCTGGAACAGACAATTCCGCGAGATGTTGGATCTCCCCGCGGATCTTGCCCAGGTCGGCATCCCCCTCGATCGTATTCTGGAAGTCCTGGCAGAGCGCGGAGACTTCGGCCAAGGCAATGTCAAGGATCTGGTGAGCCAGCGTCTCATTCGGCTGGCGGTGACCCGGGAAACCTTCCAGGAGCAGGTTGATGGCGGGCGCCGCATCGTCGAGATCCGCACGAGTACGATGCCGCAGGGCGGTATCGTGACGACATACTCCGACGTGACGGATCGGATCGCCGCAGCCTCTGCGTTGGCGCGCGCAAACGAAACCCTGGAACGGCGCGTGCGCGAACGGACAGCCGAGCTTCTGGACGTCAACGCAGCTCTAGCGGTGGCCAAGACCAAGGCTGACGAGGCCAATCTCGACAAGACGCGCTTCCTGGCGGCAGCAAGCCACGACATCATGCAGCCTCTGAACGCGGCACGCCTCTATGTCCAGAGTTTGTCCGAAAGCTCTATCGATCCTCAGTCAATGAAACTTGTGAGGAACGTTGATGCATCCCTGAATGCTGTCGAGGAAATCTTCTCCACCCTTATCGAGATCTCGCGAATGGACGCGCGTCGCGTTGATGTCGACATTACGGATTTCCCGCTCTCCGATATCTTCGAGCAGCTTAAGCTTGAGTTCGAACCTGTCGCGCGCGAGCGAGGGCTGGCGTTTACGGTTTTACCGACCAACGTTTGGGTCCGCTCCGACCGGCGCCTGCTGCGGCGCGTCCTGCAGAATCTCGTTTCAAACGCCGTGAAATATACGCGCACGGGTAAGGTCGTTTTGGGGCTGCGCCGGCGTGGTGAAGTTGTGAGTTTGCAGGTTCTCGATACCGGTCCGGGCATTCCGGAAGACAAACGCCGCCTGATTTTTCACGAGTTCCAGCGCATCGAGGGCGCGGGCAGCCGCGAGCATGGTCTCGGGTTGGGCCTGTCCATCGTCGAACGCATCTGCTTGATGCTCGGTCATCCGTTGGAGCTGAATTCCGAAGCGGGCAAAGGGTCAATGTTCTCCGTGGTCGTTCCGCTGGCGGTGCCGGTGAAAGAGACGAGAACGACTGTCGTTCCAGCCCGCAAACTGGGATCGCCTAAAGGAAGTTACGTCCTGTGCATCGACAATGAGCCGGCGGTCCTCGCAGGAATGGAAGCGCTGCTGGGAGGTTGGGGGTGCAAGGTGACCACGGCGACCAGCATCCCGACATCTGTTCAGGCCGCGTCGTCCATGCCGGCCTTGCCGGACGTGATCCTTGCCGACTACCATCTGGATCTTGGCACGGGCTTGGCTGCGATCGCGGCCGTGCGGGACAAGCTGAAGGTGGATATTCCAGCCGTCATAATCACTGCCGATCACTCGGCAGAGGTCGAACGCCATGTCCGCGAGGCGGGGCACGCGATTCTGCGCAAGCCGTTGAAAGCAGCGGCACTGCGCGCACTGATGACTCGCCTGCTCATGCAGACGCCAACAGCGGCGCAGTAAGAGAGCCGAGAGCGAAAGGCGAACTATCGGGTCGCCGGCTGGCGCCAACCGTCGTCGATCTTGTTGATCGCGATCACTGCTTGAGTGCGGCTGTCCACGCCAAGTTTCTGCAGGATTGCCGAGACGTGTGCCTTGATGGTGGCTTCGGACACCGAAAGCTTATAAGCGATCTGCTTGTTCAGCAGTCCCTCCCCAAGCATCATCAACACGCGCACCTGCTGCGGCGTTAGTGTGGAAAGCCGCGCCGAAAGCTCTGACGTATCGTCGTCCGCCCCGACGGAAAGATCTGTGCCAGAGGGCATGTAGATTTCACCGCCCAAAACTTGGCCGATGGCCTTGCGAATAGCTTCAGCCGAATGTGATTTCGGAATGAAACCCGAGGCACCGAACTCGATACAGCGCCGTATGGTCGTGGGTTCTTCGCTGGCCGAACAGACAACGACCGGTATCTCTGGGAATTGAGCCCTCAGGAACAAAAGGCCGGACAACCCCTGAACTCCAGGCATGGAAAGGTCCAGCAAAATCAGGTCGATCGCCCGATTGGGCATCAGGCGCATATTAAGTTCGTCGAGGGATCCCGCTTCGTCGATTGTACAGTTAAAGGCTGCGCTCAGCGACTCGCGCAGCGCACCCCGAAACAGCGGATGATCGTCAACGATTATGAAGCTATAGGCTGACATGCGGATTTCAAATACTACCTGCAGCGATTTTGAGCAAACACCAATCGTCGGCGGGTCAGCTATTTGGTCTAGCCGCCAGCCTTGGCCTTTGATCAAACTGAAGTTTCCATTCTGGTCTTAGATCTGACACATGCCGCTATTTAAGCAAGCACGGGTTAAATCAGGCAACGATCTTGTGGGGACTGCCGCACGATAGACGGGCCCCGGGCGTCCATTGCCTCGATTTTCCTGTAGACTGGTTAATGACTGAAAGACGGGAGAGGGGTGAACAGCCATGATGGAACGTAAGGAACGCAAGCCGTACTGGCGCCATACCAAATGGCAGATGCTGGCTAGCCTGGTTCCGTTCCTGTTCGTGATCATCGTGCTTCCACTTTACGCCGAGGGGCTCAATCACAACAAATTCCTTGGTTTCCCACTGGGATATTTCCTGACAGCCCATGGGCTCGTTGTCATTGCTTTGGTGACTGTTGCCAGCTTCGTTAATCGACAAGACGCCATTGACCACTGGCACGGCGCTCATGAGGACAGCTGACGTGCAGCCTTATTCAGCCGTCGGCGCGGTGATGCAGCAACTTTATAGTTTCGCACGGGGTTGCCCATGAGCTTCACACCGCGCGCACGCCTCATAAACCCGCGCCTCGGGACGTACTTCGCCATCTTCGCGAGCGCTTTTGCCGCTCTGGTTCTGATGCTGCTGATGCTCGAGCAGCTTGGCGCCGACGATGGATTGACGCGAGCTGCGCTGCTCTTCGGTATGCTGACAATGGTTGTCGGCATCGGTTTGCTCAGCTTTACGCGCGATCCCTTGGAATATTTCGCTTCAGGACGCCGTGTGCCGGCCGTGTACTGTGGAATTGGTCTGGCGATCTCTACGTTCGGGGCAACGGGTATAGCCTGCTTGACCGGTGTGCTTTTCATCATCGGGTACGATGGCCTCTGGATAATCAATGGGGCGATCGCGGGATTTGTGGTTACCGCCGTGCTGTTGGCGCCGTTTCTCCGTAAGTTCGGTACCTTCACGATTCCCACATACCTCGGTCGACGCTTCGACAGCCGCATGTTGCGCATTGTGTCGGCGGCCCTGTTGGCCGTTCCGACGCTCCTGATGTTTGCTGCCGAACTGAGTATGGGATCGCGGGCCGTCGCGTGGCTTTCGGGGGGAGGCCAAACTCTCGCGATGCTTGTAATGGTACTCGCCGTTTTTATCGGGCTCGTGCTGGGAGGTATGCGTTCGCTCACCTGGAGCAATGTCGCGACTGCCATTGTGGCCGGCGCAGCGCTGTTCGTACCTGTGGCCATTATCGCCGTGTTGCTCGGCTACCTGCCTTTACCCCAGTTGAGTCACGGGCCGGTGATCCGAGGGGTGGGGCGCGTAGAGGCCATCCAGGGGCTGCCAATTGTCGCTCAGTCGTTCTTGACCCTGAACCTTCCGCCCGATGCGATGCAGCCGATTGCAAAACGATTTTCGGAGCCGTTCGGAGCCATATCTCCGCTGGCGTTCGTGCTGGCAACCCTGACCACGATGGCGGGCGTCGCGGCGGCGCCGTGGCTGTTGCCGCGCATGGCAACAGCGCCGGGTGTCTACGAAGCGCGGAAATCTCTCGGCTGGGCGACATTCTTCTTCGGCGCCATCATGCTGACGTGCGCGACCATTGCCGTATTCATGCGGCACTACCTCCTTGATGTCACCGGGGCGTCGCTAGCGAGCCCGCCCGAATGGTTGCGGACGTTGAGTGCGGAAGGCTTTGCCGAAATCAGCACGCGCGGCACTCAACTGGCCATGACAAGCGTCAACTTCGATCGAGACAGCATTCTTCTCGCCCTCCCGATGGCCGCCGGCTTGCCCATGGTATTCGCCTATCTTGCTGCAGCGGGCATCGTAGCTGCGGCATTCGCCGCCGCAACAGCAACAGCGCTAACGCTGGCAAACTTGCTGTCGGAGGATATCGTCAGCGGCCTCAGCTGGAAGCCGCCCGGCGATGCCTTTCGGCTTGGGGCGGGCCGCATCATGTTGGCTTTGGTCATGACGTTTGGCGGGGTGGTCGCGGTTGTTGCGAATAGCGACGCTCTAAAGCTTTTGATGTGGGCACTCGCACTAACGGGAGCCAGCGCATTTCCGGTTCTGATCGCGTCGATCTGGTGGAAGCGCATCAATGAGTTCGGCGCCTTTGCCGGACTCGTCACAGGTTTCGCCGTCGGCGTGTTGATTATTTTGGCGGGCGAAGCGGGGCTGATTTCTGTGTCCAGCGCCCTGGCTGCGGTCTTCGCACTGCCCTCTAGCGTTCTCGCCATGGTCGTCGTCTCGCTTACGACCACGCCACCGTCTCGTCACGTGATGGAGCTTGTATTGGACCTGCGTGTTCCGGGCGGAGAGCTACTTTATGATCGCGAGATGCGGATCATGAAGCAGAAAGAACGCAAGCGTCACTGAACACCCGCGTCCGAGAAAAACGTTCCGAGATAATGTAAAGCAATCTCGCGGCTATGAGGCCGCGATCGATGCTCAATGACGTAAAGTCCTTGCCACGTGCCAAGGACCATGCTGCCGCCCACCACGGGAATGCCGAGTGACGTCGACGTCAACATCGATTTGGTGTGGGCGGGCATGTCATCAGGCCCTTCGGTATCATGGACGTAGTGGGGCCCCTGCGGTGCTAGTTGATCGAGCGATCGAAGCAGATCCACTTGCACGTTGGGATCTGCGTTTTCCTGGATCGTCAACGAGGCTGAGGTGTGCCGTATGAAGGCCGTCAATAAGCCGTTCTCAGCCCCGATCTCCGTGAGCCAGTTCGCGACGCGCCGGGTCACATCCTGAAACCCCGCACCATTCGTTTCGACAACGATATGGCCGTGGGCTTGCGACAGCGGGTGGCGAACGGTGTCCTGGGTTGCCAGCATCGTGACTGCTCTAAAGCTGTTCTTACAACGGGGTGCCGCCAGGCTTCGCGCCAGGGAGCGAGTTAGGTGTCGGCGCCGGCGTGGAATCTGGAGACGGCGTTGTGTCGGGCGTAGAGTTGGGGGGCCTATGGTCTGGTTGGGTTTTGTCACCGAAGTGTTCGAACCGTTCCCGAAACTTTTTGATCATGCCCTCTAGATAATCGACGGCCTGATCGACTTCCTCTTCGCTGGGGAGCTGAAATTCCGGCTTCGGTGCGCCGCTGAGCCCGCGTTTCCCGTCGATGAATTCATCCTCCAGGCGCCGCAATTCTGCGCGAAGCTCAGCGTTTTCCGATTTCAATTTATCGATGTCGCTTTGCGGGTCTTTGCCGCTGTTCTCCATGGGCTTGCAGGACCAGCCTGCATCTCCTTTTGAACAGAGCGACATGGCACCCGTAACCGTGTCCAGGCGCACAAAACCGTCGTCTGTCGGCGCCATAGTGTAACGAGTGGAATCCGATTGGGCGAAAACCGCTGGTGCGGTAAGCGCGACGAGGGATATGGCCCCTGCCCGAAGAATAGCTCTGTGCACGGCCAACCTCCTTTGTGAGAGCAACAATAAAACGGCGGCTAAGAGCTTTCACGCACGGCCTTCGCCGGTCCGCCGTGTGGGCCGTCATGCCCACCTTTAGGTGCGATAGCACGGGCTGCGTTCGTACTTATGGCAATTCGCGCAGATGCCCGCTCGTTCCGCCCGGAGAGTACGGAAACGGCTGCGATTTTATGGTGCGCCAGAGCAATGTCCAAGTTTAATCCGATATTTAACCGAACATTTACTGGGGGATGAGAATTTTAGTCTGAACGGTTCCCAACTTGTGCCGATTTTTGGACCGGCTCGCGCTCGCCCCTTGCAGATTATCGAAGGATGGCTGCACCCATCGGCCATTCGCCGCAGTAGTCGGGCGCGCGAGCGCTTCTTGATTAGCCAAGTGAATGGATGTGAGATGTCGAACCGCGAACAGCGAATCCCGTCGCCTGTGAACCAGCAGGGTGGCCGGTCGTCTACGCACCCAGCAGGTTTGACCGAAGAGCTGACGGCGGTCCTCAAGCTCATCGCAACGCAGAACGCCAAGGCGCGCGACGCAGAAGGCCGAATTCCGCCGTCAGACAAAGACGAGCGCGGCTCCGAAGGCGCGGCGCACGCACCCGCTGCCTGGGATCATTCGTCGGCGATCGACCGGATACAGGACGAAATTGGCGCACTAAGCGAACGGTTTGCGGGCGCAGGGCCCGATACCGCTGGCTTTGACGAACCGCTTGCGCAAGACAACCGACAGGTGGCCCCAAAAGTTGCCGAACCTTCGGCGGATGACGAGCCGTGGGACCTAGCCACGGCTGAAGCGCTGACGCGCGTCTACGAAGTCGCGGCACTCGCCGGGGCACCGGCTACGCACGGTGACGCCATAACCAATCATCCCGCAGCGGTAAGCGATACGACGAGCGAAACCAACCGCGCAAAGCGAGATTGGTTGGAAGAACGCTTTGCAGGCATCGCTGCAAAATTGGAAAGCTCGCTGGCGGACGAGCATGAGAATAAGACCGTTGAACATCTCGACAGCCGGCTCGAGCATCTCGAAATTCGAATCTGCAAAGCCCTCGAAGGCCTAGTGACCCGATCTGATATCGAGCACCTACGTCCAGCTAGTGCACAATTCGAAACGGTTGCGGATCACTTGGACCGCACGACCGTCCAACTTTCGCGGCTCGACACAATCGAAGGCAATCTCAAAGCCATATTGGATCGTCTCGCCAATGAACGCTTCGACAACGAAGGCGCGGTAGCGAGCGAGCCCGTTGATATCCAGGCCGTTGCTGATGCGACGGCGAACAACATTGTCGCGCGCCTGTCCGACATGGGGCTCGGTCATGTCAACAGCAAAGAGCTTGCGGAAATCCGTCAGTCTATTGATTTGCTGATCGAAGAGCGCCGCCGTCACGACGAAGAGGCGGTCACGATTCTCGATACGTTGCAACAGGCGATGATTGGCGTGATTGATCGCGTTGATGCGCTCGCTCAATTGCAGAACACAATTGCTGAATTCGAAGATCCTCTGCCCGCCTATCCCGATAAGCTTATGGACGGCGACGAAGACGCACAGTACGGCGAAGCGGCAGGCATGGTGGATCCATACGCCGCTATGCCCGAACGGGAGAGCGACCTATCGCATTCGGCCAACTCGCTGCATGCAGCTTCGTCCTTCACCGACGTGCCAATGCAGCAGGCATCCTCAGCGTCCCAGGAACGTCTGCCGTCCCAGTCGGGTCCCCACACGTTTGAAGACGCGGACGACACCAGGTTCAGTGATGCAGCTCCTTCTGACGTGAGTCCTGTCGATCGTATTCGTCAGGAACTAATCGCGGACGCAAAGCGCGCCCGGCAGCAGGCGAGCGAACAGGCATCGAAGTCGACGATGGCGGGCATTGTCGATAAGATTCAGAAAACGGCCAACGCTCGCATCAAGCGCGGTGATGGCGATAAGCATGAAGCGAATGCCAAACTCGCGGCTCCCAAGGCGGTAAAGCGCAGCAAGAAGCCCGCCTCGGCTGCCGCTAGCGGAGCGTTGTTCGGTCGGCGGCGCAAGCTTCTGGTCGGCGCCGTTATCATTCTATTTGCCACGGCCGGTGCGCTGATGATGTTGCGCGCGACGAAAACCGATGCCCCTAAGGCTCCAGCTGTGAGCATTGAGCAGAATACGGGGTCTGCGCTTTTTTCAGCTCCAGAAGCATCAGCTCTGAACGAGAGCGATTTGGAAACCGATCGCGCTCAGCATGAACTGGAAAGTCCCGCTTCAGTGCCGGGTCAAACGGGCGAACTCGAAACGGCACCGCTTGAATATGATGGTCTCGCGGCTGATCCGGCCCGCCCTGTCGCGTCCAGCCTGCACGGAATCAAAATCCAGAATTCGGCCCGCGCTTTGACGCCAGACCAGATGGCGCAGCTCGATGAAAAGCGAGCCATGGCGCAACTCTCAACCAAACTTGGCGAAGCTGCCGCCCACGCCGTTCCGGCCGCGCTCTTTCCCGGTTCGGGAACGAGCACCGCCGCCGTGGCACCGATTACGAAAGCCCAAACGGCAAATGCATCCGGCGGAATGGTCAAGCGCACGCCTCTGAACCTGCCTCCGGCAACCGTTGGGCCGATGTCTCTCCGGATGGCCGCAGCCAATGGCGATGCGTCAGCCGAATTCGAGGTCGGAGCTCGTTTGGCCGAGGGTAACGGGACCGATCAGAATTTCGAAGAAGCAGCCCGCTGGTATCAGCGCTCCGCTGCGCAAGGTTTCGCGCAGGCGCAATATCGTTTGGGCACGTTCTATGAGCGCGGCCTCGGCATGAAGAAAGATCTGGCGCGTGCCCAAATCTGGTATCAGCGCGCCGCCGAGACCGGCAACATCAAGGCGATGCACAACCTAGCGGTTTTGAGCACCGGAGGGGACACAGGAACGCCGGATTACAAAACGGCAGCCAAATGGTTTTCTGAAGCGGCCGAACGTGGTCTCTCTGATAGTCAGTACAATCTCGCTGTTTTGCATGAGAATGGCTTAGGGACGGAAAAGGATTTGCGTCTCGCCTATCTTTATTTCTCGCTAGCCGAAAAATCTGGTGATGGAGAAGCGAAACGCCGTCTTGAGATACTCCGCCCACAACTTTCGCCAGATCAATTGGAAGTGGCTGAAGGGATGGTGAAATCGTGGCGCCGCAAGCCGACGGATCGTCTCGCCAATGATGCACGTGCGGCCGGTGAAGATTGGAAATCACGTGCTGATGTAGGCTACGGGGGTTAACCTGGAAAATTCAGGTTAGCCGATTTTCGTCGCTGATTTTTGCTGCGCTCATCGCTTCAATTTTAATGCGAGAAATTCGAAAAGATGTGCTCAAAAAATTTGCCTGTTCCGATTGGTCGCACGTCTTCCTACCGTTTAGTCGGGGAATGCGTCTAGCCAACGCGGTTGCGATGTCTTATTCAGACGGCCCAGCATAATTAGCTCAACAAAAATAACGAACTCGATCGGCGGGAATGGATCTCTATCTGCCTATTGCCGAGTTATCGGTAAACGTATTCGTATTTCTCGCCATGGGGGCCGCAGTTGGGTTCCTGTCGGGGATGTTTGGGGTTGGCGGCGGGTTCCTAATTACACCGCTCTTGATATTTTCCGGGATACCGTCAGCCGTTGCGGTTGGCACAGGAGCTGCTCAGACAGTCGCCTCATCCGTATCCGGTGCGATCGCTCAATATCGCCGTAATAACGTAGACGTGAAGATGGGCTTCCTCCTCCTTATGGGAGGTATCGTCGGTGCAGTCATCGGTGTGCAGGTCGTGAAGCTGCTACGCCAGATTGGCCAGTTCGACCTGTTCATTTCGCTGGCTTACGTGTTCTTCCTCGGAAGTATTGGCACCTTGATGATGATCGAGAGCCTGAATGCTGTCCGTCGCTCATTTAGTGCGAACCAGGCCACAACGGCCATTAGGCGAAGCCACCACAACTGGATTCACGGGCTGCCGCTGAAGATGCGCTTTCATCGCTCGCGGCTTTACATCAGCGCCATACCGCCCGTAATGATCGGCGCCTTCGTGGGGCTGCTGGGTGCTATTATGGGCGTCGGTGGCGGGTTTATCATGGTGCCCGCGATGATCTACCTGCTGCGTATGCGCACCGGGCTTGTCATTGGCACTTCGTTGTTTCAAATTTTATTCGTTACAGCGGCCACAACCGTTCTTCAAACGACGCAGAACTATAACGTAGATATCGTCCTTGCCTTAATTTTGATGGTTGGAGGCGTGATAGGAGCTCAGTTTGGCGCAGTGGCTGGTGAGAAGCTCAAAGGCGAGCAGCTCCGCTTTCTGCTCGCGGGACTTGTCATACTTGTCTGTCTGCGCATGGGCTGGGATCTTGTCGTGATGCCGACCGAATTATTTTCCATTAGCGGCATCACGGGAGGGAGTCACTGATGGGGTTGAGGGAGCTGAACGAGAGCGTACGCGTTTGGTGGACGGAAGTCCGTGCAAGCGAGGTCGGCCGCATTTTTACAGTACGTAATATCGCGCTGGCCGTCGCCGCGGTTTTGATCGTTCTCGCCATTGCGTTCAGCTGGCCCAAGAGCGAAAAAGCTCCCCAACCTAAATCTCCAAGTGAGAGTGCGGCGAAGGCACCTGCCAAACCGCAGCCTGCACCCGAAACGCAACCTAAAGCCAAATCCGAGCCCGGTACCATCACGACGACGCCACCGCTGGCAACTGCGCCAGCCCGTCGTGGAACTTCGGTGGGGCGTGAAACGGTTGAGGCTGACGTCTCGACTCGGTCGGTATCGATTACCTCGAACTTCTCCGGCACGGAAATCGTGGTGTTCGGCGCAGTTGACGACTCGCATCAAGAGACGGCCGAGGCAGGCATCTACGATGTGGTCGTGGTGGTCGAAGGCACCCAGGTTCCACTCGTTGCACGTCGCAAATCCAACGTCGCCGGTATCTGGATCAACACTGAGTCGGTGAAGTTTGAGAGAGTGCCGAGCTACTACGCAATTGCGTCGACACGGCCGATCGAAGAGATCGCCGATGAGCGGGTTTTGCGAACCCAGCAGATCGGCTTCACGCACGTGCCGATGATGCCGGATCCGACCACAAAATCGCAGCTCAAGGAGAAAGAGCTTGAGCAATTCCGGGATGCGGTCATTCGCCTGAAGAAAGACGACGGCCTGTTTATCAAGAAGCCCTATGGCGTGGCCTTTATCGGAAAAGCGCTCTTCCGGACGAGTATCGATCTTCCGGCAAACGTGCCGGTCGGACCGTTGACCACGAAGGTTTATCTGTTCCGCGATGGGAGCCTTCTGGCCGATTACGAGGCGCATGTAACGCTGCAACGTGAGGGCATGGAAGCGTTCCTGCACTCGTTCGCCTTTGACCGTCCTTTTCTATACGGCTTGTTTGCGGTTTTCCTCGCGGTGACGGCCGGCTTAGCGGCTTCCGCATTCTTCCGGAGGCGTGGAGGTGCACACTAGGGGGCAATCGGCGGGTGCACCGCGATCAATCTTCGCGAAGCATGGCCACCGGAACGGGATAAACCCCATCCTGACCCAGCATCCAAACGCTAAAGCCTGCCTCTTCGGTCCACAGCGGTAGAAACGCCGGATCGAGGACGTTGAGACCACCCGTATACGCGCCGAAAGCTGGAAGGACAAGCCGCGATCGGTCGCCGACAAAGCAGGGGCGGCGGATCGAGCATCCATGCTGTACAATTCTCGCGGCAGGATGCAGATGCCCGGCGATTTCGTAAAAATCACGCGCTGGGGAGGGTTCGTGACGGAGCACCAGTCCGCCGATCTCCACAACATCGGTGACCCGCCCGCCCAGGCTGATATCGACGACCGGGTCGTGGTTTCCACACACCCATATCCAGTCGCACACGGCCTGCAATTCGCGCAGCATTGCGAGATCGTCAGGGGCCAAACGTTGATGTGCCGAACGGTCATGTAAGCTATCGCCGAGGGCGATGAGCGTGCGCGCGTCGTTGTAGCGCTTAAGGAGAGCTGCTAGACGTTGAAGGGTGTCGCGAGTGTCGTAGGGCGGCAGAAATTGGCCATGCCGGGCGTAGGACGACCCTTTCTCAAAATGAAGGTCGGCGACAATAAGTATTTGGCGAGCAGGCCAGTAGAGTGCCCCGGAAAGGTCTGCGATCAAGGTCTCACTGCCGATCACGATCGGTTGCCTCCCGAACGCATCCGCGCTTGCATTCCGTGCCGCCACCCCAGGCATGCTCCCCCTCCAAAACTAAGTTCGTCCGCGCGATACTGTTAGGCTGCCAAGCAATGCCGCCTGAATTCAAGCGATATTGAGGATCGCGAGGTCGGGCTAGTCGCGGGCCGGTCCTTCTTTCGCCTCGCGGATCAAGGCTTCCGCAGCATCGCGCAGTATATCCTCCCGTCCAGCTTGTCCGGCAGGCTCCCGGCCGATTTCCAAAAGAATTGGTACGGACAGCGGCGACACGCCCCCCAGCGAGCGATGGACGATATGCCCGCGTACCCGTTGCAGGAAAGCCCCGAGACGCGCAATGTCGAGAAGCCCTGAGGCGGCATCGGCCCATGCCGCTTCCAGTAGAACATGGCCAGGCTCGAACTTGCGCAAAACATCATAAATCAGATCGGTCGACATCGTAACTTGTCGTCCTGATTTTTTGTGTCCAGGATGGTGTCGTTCGATAAGTCCGGCAATCACGGCGCACATGCGGAAGGTGCGCTTCATGAGACTGGATTCTGCGAGCCACGCCTCCAGATCATCTCCGAGCATGTCTTGCTCAAACAGCTGGTCCAGGCTGAGCTTGCCGGCCTCAATCATTTGGGAAAGCTCGCCAAGTCCCCATACGGCTAACCCGTAGTCGTTCGCCACAAAGCCAAGGGGACGCGCACCGGCACGCTCGAGCCGCCGTGTGAGCAACATGCCGAGCGTCTGATGGGCCAGTCGTCCCTCGAAGGGGTAGGCAACGAGATAATGGCGGCTTCCGCGCGGAAAGGTCTCGACCAGCACTTCATCGGGGCTGGGGATCAAGGAGTGAAGATCCTGGAGGCCCAGCCATTCTGCTACAGGAAGCGGTAAGTCAGCCCACGCGCGTCTGTCATGGAGCATCGCACGCACGCGCTTCGCAAGGTGTGTCGAAAGTGGAAATTTACCGCCAGGGTAGCTGGGTATCATGGCATCTGTTGCGGTGGCGCGTGATACGAAGGCTTCCGTGTCGCGCAGTCCCTCAAAGCGCACGATCTCGCCAGCGAACACGAAGGTTTGGCCAGGGCTCAACTGGTCGATGAAGTCTTCATCCACCTCGCCGAGGACGCGCCCGCCCATGAGGGCGCGCTCTCCGCCGGGCCGACCGGTTTTGCCAGCCCGGGGCGTACGTCCGCGCCCAACGAGGCGAACTGTTATCAGTGGGCTTTCAACGATGGTGCCGACGTTGAGGCGGTAGGCCTGCGCAACGCGGCCGTTGGCGATGCGCCAGCGGCCGTCCCCCGTTGGGCGCAACTTTGCAAAACGCTCGTAGGCTGCCAGAGCGTAGCCACCCATTGAGACGAAGCTGAGGACGCGATCGAAGGTCTCCCGTTTGAGCCCGCTGTAAGGAGATGCCGACCGCACTTCGCGATAGAGGTCATCGGGGGCAAAGGGCGCCTGGCAGGCCATCCCCAGAACGTGCTGCGCCAGAACATCCAGCCCTCCCGTTCGCGCTAGAACCACATCCTGCTCCCCCGCCAGGGCGGCGTCGAGCGCGGCGCGGCATTCGAGAACCTCGAACCGGTTCGAGGGAACCAGAAGCGCATGCGAAGGTTCATCGAGCCGGTGGTTCGCGCGTCCGATCCGCTGCGCTAGCCGACTTGCTCCTTTGGGGGCGCCGACGTTGATAACGAGATCAATATCGCCCCAGTCGATGCCGAGATCGAGCGTGGAGGTCGCGACAACCGCATCGAGACGTCCTGCCGCCATCGCAGCTTCCACCTTGCGCCGTTGCCCGACGTCCAGCGAACCATGGTGGAGCGCGATGCGCAGGTTGCCTTCGTTGATCCGCCAGAGTTCCTGGAAAACGAGTTCGGCCTGCATGCGCGTGTTGACGAACACGAGTGTCAGCCGGTGCTGTGCAATCGCGTCGTAGACAGCCGTCATTGCATAGCGCGTGGTGTGGCCCGACCAGGGGACCGGGGTTTCGAGTTCCAGAATTTCAATCTGCGGTTCAGCGCCTCCTGCCGCGACGACGAGATCTGCAAGCTCTAGACGCGCGTCGGGTTTATGCTGGCCCGTTAGATAAGCTCTAAGTTCACTGGGCCTGGCTACCGTCGCTGAGAGCCCCAGGGCAACAAGATCCGGAGCGAGCGAACGCAGGCGCGCGAGATCAAGGCTGAGCAAATCCCCGCGTTTGGAACCGCAGAGTGCGTGCAACTCATCCAGTATGACGGTTTTCAGATCTGCAAAGAGAAAGCCAGCATCCGGGTGCGCGAGCAAAAGAGCCACTTGCTCAGGTGTCGTCAAAAGAATGCTGGGTGGTCGGCTGCGCTGCCGTGCGCGGCGGCTGGCTGGGGTATCTCCTGTGCGGGTTTCAGCAACAATGTCGAGCCCCATTTCCGCAATGGGAGTCCCGAGATTTCGCGCGATATCGACGGCGAGCGCTTTGAGCGGTGAGATGTAAAGGGTATGCAACCCTGAACCCTTCACGTCTTCCGGTGTCCGCTGGGAAAGTTCGACGAGGCTGGGCAGAAAGCCCGCCAGGGTTTTGCCTGCGCCGGTTGGGGCAATCAGGAGCGTCGAAGTACGGGCGCGCGCCTTTTTGAGTAGAGCGAGCTGATGGGGCCGGGGCGTCCATCCGCGTGTCTTAAACCACGTTTGAAAAACTTGAGGTAGTGAGACGTCGCAGCGTGTTCGTCCGCGGCGGGCCGGGGGCTTCGAAGAACGCTTGAGAACTCGGCTGGGTTTCCGCTTGTCGTTCATTGATCACTATAAGGCGGTGGACCAGAACCAAGCAGTCGCTTAACCAGGACAAGTATGCTAGAGGCGGCCCGGTAGCTGAAGCCGATGCTGCGTTGAGCCTGTTCGTCTGATAAGGCACCCGTTTTATCGAGAAGTGAGACCAAGATCATGGACCGTAATACGCTTTTCGGGGGCAACCCGATCAGTGTCATCATCCGGCTCGTTGTACTGTCGATCGTGGTAGGCATTGTCCTATCGGCCATGGGCATTACCCCACAGAACTTTCTCGCGCGCCTCGACGCATTGATCCGCCACATTTATGACCTCGGGTTCGGCGCCATCGACTGGATCCTGGGCTACTTGCTCCTCGGTGCGCTTGTCGTTGTGCCGATCTGGCTGATTGCGCGTGTGTTCGGCCTCCTGGGTACGCGCTCGTCAGATGACCGCAACCCCTAAGGCGGCGCAAGCGTCGATCAACGTAACGCATACCAGCGTATTAGCGATTGCGCTGCCGATTATCGCGTCCAACGTCTCGACCCCGCTCATAGGTCTCGTCGATACGGCCGTCGTCGGTCAGCTTCCTGCGCCCCATTACATCGGTGCTGTCGCACTCAGTTCAACGATATTTACTTTTCTGTACTGGGCGTTCGGTTTCCTGCGGATGGGCACGACGGGGCTGACGGCTCAGGCTGATGGTGCTGGCGATTCCGTCGAGGTAGGCGCAGCCTTAGGCCGCGCGCTGCTAATCGCTGCGGTCGCGGGCAGCGCGCTGATCCTGCTTCAGGCGCCGCTTTCCTGGTTCGCGTTCCTGATGGTGGAGGGGTCCAAGGCCGTAGAGGGCGAAGCCCACAATTATTTCGCCATCCGCATCTGGAGCGCGCCGGCTGCCCTGGCAAACTATGCGCTACTTGGTTGGTTTATCGGCCTTGGTCGCGCCCGTATCGCTTTGTTGCTTCAGGTGCTCTTGAACGGGCTCAACGCCATCCTCGACGCGTGGTTCGTACTCGGGCTTGGCTGGAATGTAGCTGGCGTTGCGCTGGGCACGGTCATCGCCGAAATCGCAGCGGCTGTCGTCGGATTGGTCATCGCGACGCGGGTATTGGCACGTATTGGCGGATTTCCGGATTTCACCGCTGTGTTGGCTCCAGAACACTTGCGTCGTGCGATTGCGGTCAACACCGACATCATGATCCGCACGCTTTGCTTGCTGACGGCGTTCACCTGGTTTGTCTTTCAGTCCGCAGCGTCTGGTGACGTAGTCCTCGCCGCGAACGCCGTACTCATGCAGTTCGTGAGCTTTATGGCCTACTTTCTGGATGGCTTCGCTTTTGCCGCGGAATCGTTGGTCGGTCGTGCGATCGGAGCGCGCAATCGCTCTCAGTTCGACGCTGCTGTCAGGCTGTCGAGCCTATGGGCCGGACTGATCAGTCTGGCTCTTGGCACGGCTCTGATGCTTTTGGGCGGAACGCTCATTGATCTCTTGACGATCAGTCCCGACGTACGTGCGGCGGCGCGGGTTTACCTGCACTGGGCAGCGCTCGTTCCGGTCGTCGGTGTCGTCTGTTTTCAGCTTGACGGCATCTTTATCGGAGCCACGCGTTCTGTCGATATGCGCAACATGGCTTTAATCAGCCTCGTCGTGTTCATGGCGGCTTGGGCGATATTGCATCCAGCCTTCGGCAACGACGGGCTATGGCTGGCGCTTATCATTTTGAACGTCACGCGCGCGATTACGCTAGCAGCGCGTTACCGGTCCCTCGTCGACGATGCGTTTCCCGTCGAACGTGCGGCGCGTCAAGCGATCCCAAGCTAAGCGTCGAGTGGTCGGTTAGCCCACGTTTCCGCCTCTATTCCAACAAGCCCTTGGATCGAACTGACCTGCGCTGCCTCGCACGCCCGCGCCAACCGCTGCGTGATGCTTTTGATCAGTCCTGGGCCGTTGAATATCAATCCGGTGTAGAGCTGAATGAGCGTGGCGCCGGCACGTATCTTGGTGAGAGCCCGTTCTCCGCTGTCGATTCCGCCGATTCCTATAAGCGGAATTTTGCCTTCAGTCGCAACGTAGACACGCCCGAGCATAGCCGTCGACCGGTCGAAAAGAGGTCGCCCCGAAAGCCCCCCGCCCTGGCGCGCGATCGCACCGGAAATGCCAGGTCTTGCGAGCGTGGTGTTGGAGACGGCGATGCCATCCACATGGTGTCGGACAAGCTGATCGCAAATTCCGGCGATATCTTCTTCTGCGATGTCTGGCGCGATTTTTACAATCACCGGTCGTCGCGGCTTTCCTTGAGCGATGAGCTTGGCCCGCATGTCCATGACGCGCCCGACAAGGTCGTCGAGAGCCGCCGGGGCCTGCAATTCGCGTAAGCCCGGCGTGTTGGGGGACGAGATGTTGACCGTGAAATAGCTCGCCACATCATAGAATTTTTCAATTCCTGCGACGTAATCTTCGGCGCGGTCCTTCGTGTCCTTGTTGGCACCGATGTTTACGCCAACGATGCCGCCATCCCGCCGTTGCTGCAGACGCTTCAATGCCGCGTCGTGACCGCCATTGTTGAAACCCAGGCGATTGATAACGGCACCTTCTCTCGGCAGCCTGAACAATCGCGGTGTCGGATTTCCTGACTGTGGTTTTGGAGTTACCGTGCCCACCTCCGCAAAACCGCAGCCCATAGCCAACACGGCGTCAACGACGCGGGCATCCTTGTCGAATCCGGCGGCGATCCCCAACGGGTTGGGAAATTTCATTCCCCAAACTGTTTGTTCCAGTTTTGGATGCACATGGGCGACATGACGGGGGTAGCACCCCATCTCCAACGCCCGAAGCGTCGTTTCATGAGCGACCTCAGGCGGTAGTGCCAGCAAAAGCGACTGGCCGGCACCGAACAGAGTTTCCATCATGATACAACGACCTCCGGCAAAACAGGGATGCCGTCGGCATCGAGCGGCAATGCATTCTGCTCCCGCGCAAGAACCGTCGGCAGAGAGCCGTAAAAATGCGGGAACAATTCTCCGCCCCGTGACGTTTCCCATCGCAATCCCGTGCCGAGATCGCTGGCCTGGAAACGCACAAGTATCAAATTACGCTGATCCTTAAAGTGCTTGCGGGCTGTATCCGACAATTGGTGGGCTGCGGAAAGATGAATGAACCCATCGCGCTTATCGTCCGCGGATCCCAGATAGACACCGGCGCGGCATGCCGCTGCCCAGTCATCCTCTCGGACAATCTTGTAAACCGGGTCGGTCTGCTGATGATCGTGCGACTGCATGTCTCTGCCTCTTGTTCTCGCCGGCGTCACAATTCCGATGTGTCCAATCCGCAATCCTTCGTGGATATTCAAACTCGCACATCGCGGACGTCAGGACAAAAGATTTGGGGGCCATCAAAGGGGGCACTATGCTACATTACGGAACGGTCCGTGAACCTCGCCGATCTAAGGGATCCGGCTTACGGAGAAATTGCCTCGGACGGGGACGACCTAATCGCCAGGAGGCTTTCGTTCGATGTTGATATGGCAGAATACTCCACCTGCGTCGCTACGCCGTTAGGGAATTGTCTACCTTGACATTGTGATTTGGTGTTTTGTCGCGTGCCCCTTTTAGGGTGCTGTCGGCCCGCGTTACTTGTATGGCGTGACGGTAAAAGGAAAAATTGATGAGTTCGACGCCGAGTGGTCCGGCGGATGCTTTAAGCGACCCGTTCCCCCATCCACGATCCGCATCGAGCGACCCTCCCGTGCGCGTTGAGCTGCTGGCCGTAAGCGAGTTGCTGTCGGGCCGCTACACATTTCGCCTGCCTTGGTTTCAGCGCGCTTATGCATGGCAGACGCAGCATATCAGCCGTCTGCTAGCCAACGTCGTCGCTGCAATGCGTGGAGGGGCGAGCCACTACATGCTCGGCAAAGTGATGTTAGCGACCAGCGGAACGGGCACCGACACCGCGTTGGTTGACGGTCAGCAACGGCTCTTGTCTCTGACGATCTTGTTTGCAGTACTCCGCGATCTTGAAGCCGATGCTAACGAGCAAGAATGGCTGCAGGCTCTGATCGCCGATCCGATATCTGATGCGGATATGACGCGTCCGGCGTACCGGCTTGCGCCGCAGGCTGCGTTGTCTGAGTTTCTGGAAGCTCATGTCCAATGTCCTGGCTCAACCTCCGTTGAGCCCGAAGAAGACCGCATGAGCCTCTCCGAAACCGAACAGAACGTTGTCGAAAACCGAGACCATCTGAGGTCGGAATTGACTTCAGGCGATGTGTCGGATGCTGAGCGGCGGGACTTGGCAAGATTTCTAGCCAGCAAGTGCTATGTCGTTGTCTCCACGACCGATGGCGAAGAACAAGCCTGGGAAATGCTCCGCGTCGAGGAAGAGACGCGTCTCGCATTTAATGAAACCGCATACGCTAAAGCATCGTTGCTTGGCGTCATGCCGGCCGATCAGCGGACGCGCTCCAGCGTTCTTTGGGATGAATGCGAACATATTCTTGGATCGGCTGACACACACGCGCTCCTGGGTCACGTTCGTACGCTCCATATGCGCAAACGCTCAAGTGCGCCCCTGGAGACCGACATCTGCCGGAACTTTGCGCTGAATCGTGCAGGCGCGGCGTTTATGGAAGATGTGTTCCTGCCGCACGCACGTAGCCTTGCTGCGATAAGGCTGCCGAATGCGGCCGCGCAGGCCCTGGCGCCAAAAATCGTTGCCGCGATTACGAAGATGTCGTGGGTCAATGATCAGGTGTGGGTGCCGGCGGCGTTACATTGGATGTCGACACGGGGCGTTGATGATCCGGCGGCAGAACTATTCTTCCGGCGTCTTGAGCGTCTCGTCTGGGTTATGCGTCTGGCAGGCGTCGATCCTGATCGGCAGGAAAATCGAATAATCCGCCTCCTCAGGCAGATAGATACCGTCGCCGATGTGACCGCGATGCGCGAATTGGATATTGAAGGGAGGTTACGGAACCCGGCGCTCAAGGCTCTGCGTAGCGTGAGCTTCCGCGCTAAGAAATTTTCTCCCGTCGTGCTGCGTCGTCTCAGCGTCGAACTAGGTGACGACATTGTTGAGCTGTCTAACGATGAGACGCTGACGATAGAGCACATCCTGCCACTCAGTCCGCCACCGGATCGGCTGTGGCATCAGGATTTTCGCTCGCGGGCATTCGTAAAGGCTTACACGAACAGGCTTGGAAACCTCACTCTGCTGACATTCGATGAAAATCAGCAGGCGGGCTCGTCGGATTGGGACGTGAAGCGGACGGTTCTGGCAAACTCTCGCGTCGCGTTGTCCCGCCAGGCGGCTGAGCAAGCGCAATGGCGGATTGCCGAGATTGATGCGCGCACAGAGCGCCTGATAGCGACACTGTTCACAGCTTGGGAACTCCCATTTTGACCTGTTATGCTTGACACATCGCATGCATCGCCGCACCCATGCAGAATGGCGGGGCTGCGAACTGCGATTCTCCAAGCATGAGCTACACGCTTAAGTCAGAAGATACGGCCATTGGCCGATTGCTGAGCGGTCATTCTGCTTTTCAGATTCCCGCCTTCCAGCGCGATTATTCCTGGCGCGAGGAACAAGCGGATCGGCTTCTCGACGACATCATCGCCGCTGCGGAAAATGCTGCGGAGGTACAACCCGCGCTGCCGCTATTCCTTGGCACCATGCTGTTTGTCGGCTCGGATGATCCGGAAGCGTCTGTGCGCACGAGCCTCGTCGTTGATGGCCAACAGCGTTTGCTGACACTCACGATCCTGATCGCGGTCCTGCGAGACTTTGCTCCGCTTGAAGAGCAGCCTGAACTACACCGGCGCATTGCATTGCTCCCGGGTGTCGGGCGATTGCAGACCGATACGTTCCACGTCACGCCGCGTGAGGCTGATGCAGCGTTCTTCCGCCGCGCCATTCAAAGACCGGGCGCAACGCGCAGCCCGCGAGGACGCCCCGTCCTCGAGC
This sequence comes from Filomicrobium sp., assembly GCF_025698805.1. Classification (NCBI taxonomy): domain Bacteria; kingdom Pseudomonadati; phylum Pseudomonadota; class Alphaproteobacteria; order Hyphomicrobiales; family Hyphomicrobiaceae; genus Filomicrobium; species Filomicrobium sp. The sequence continues at coordinate 17,764 of NZ_JAILWT010000001.1, read as the reverse complement.
CAGGCAATGAAGCGCAATCGAATATGGAGGAAATACGCAGCTTCTTTGTTCGGCGCATCCGGCCAATGTCGGCTGAGCGACGTGCAGGCATCGCCGAGTTTCTATTTGAAAGCTGTAGAGTTCTGACTCTCTGGACGCACGATATTGACTATGCGCACGGGATATTCCTCAGCATCAACAAACCCGGCCTTCCGCTTACCGAAGAGGATGTCATCCTCGCGGAAGTCATTGGGCCCCTCCATGCTGAGCAACGCCGCCGCTATCAGCCAATCATCGCTCAGATGTCGCGTTATCGCGAACCGCGCAAAGCTGGTCGTCGTCAGGGCAAGACGTTCTTTACACACCTAGGGCTCGCGCAGGAATGGTCTAACGACCGCATGATCACGCAGTTGCGCCGAGCGGTCGCGCGCGCTGGAGGTCCGCAGCGTTTCGCGCAGTCAATCTTTGAGCCGATGGCCGACGCCTACGTTGTGACCCGGGGTCGTGAGGACGGACATAATACAATGCGCGAGGCTGGCGAATTGTTGGGCCGTCTGCGCGTGTTGGAGCGTTTCTGCGATGACGAATGGGTCCCCGTCGCAATGCTGGCATTGATCCGCTTCAAGGAGGATCAGACGGCCCTATGCGCATTTCTGAAAGCCCTCGATCGTTATGCCCTGGCGCTCTCCGTGCTGCGCCCCATCCAGAGTGAGCGACGCGCGTCTTACCGGCGGATTATCGCAGAACTGCATGCCAGCGACAGCGTCCGCGATCCCGAAAGTCTGTTTGCGCTGGACGACCATCAACAAGCCGCGCTTTTGCGGCGCGCGGCTCTGAGACTCAAGGATGCAGCCAATGGTGCGTCGAAGGCCATCCTGATACGCCTTGATGCGCATTTCAGCGGTCTGCCGATTTCGCATTATCTTGGCTTGCTCGAAAACACTGCGTACACCGTCGAGCATGTCTTGCCGAAAGGCGAACGTTTGGCGCGTGCGAGTGGCTGGAATCAGGCTTTTCCGGGTGCGGAAAATCGTCAGGCATGCGCCTGGTCCATTGGGAACCTTCTCCTGATGGAGGAAAGCCGCAATGCCGATGCGCGCCAGCATGACTTCAGGGCCAAGCATGACATCTATTTCCCCGACGCGGAGGCGCATGCACTGCATCTGACTGAAGAGTTTCGCAGTCTGGAGGATTGGACGCGGGCGACGCTTGAAGCGCGCCATATTCGATTGATGGAGGCGTTCAAAACAATTTGGCGGATTGACGGACCGATCCCAGAACTCCCCGAGCGTGGCCCGTCGATCCAACGCATCCGTGCGGCACGTGTACGTCTACCTCAAGCGAATGCCGAATACGATGAAGACACCGCCGTGGGCGATGACACGGCTGAACATGACCCCCAGACATCTGCAGACCGGCCCGATACCACAAGACCGTCCTCGGACAATTCGTGAGGTAAAGGGGACGGCATTGTCCTGAAATCTTATTTGATCAGTTCGCCGTTGAGGCCTTTCGCGATCAGAGTACGGGTGTTGTCGATCCCGTAGAGTTCGACAAACGAACCGAAGCGCGGTCCCTGTGATGAGCCCAGCAGGACTTCATAGATCGCCTTGAACCACTCGCGCAGCGTTTCCTTCGTGTAGCCGTTTGATTTGCCCGCCTCGTAAACGAGATTTTGCAAATCGGCCCCGCTGGCATCGGCAGGGGCAGCTGCCAACGCAGCATCGAGAGCACTGAGCGCTTGCCGTTCCTGCTCGTTGGCCGCTCGGAACTGCTTGGTCGGCGCAACAAAATCTCGATAGTAGGTGAGCGCATAGTCCGCGAGCTCGTCGAGTAGAGGATGGTTTTCAGCCGTCGCCCCGGGGGCGCGCCGCCGGATAAATCCCCAGAGCACCTGTTTATCCTCGGCATTGGAAGCGGACACAAGATTGAGCAACAGCGCGAAGCTGATCGGCAGTTCTGCTGCTGGCGGATGCCCGTCGTGCAGGTGCCAGACCGGGTTTTCAAGTTTCTGCTTCGCGTCCTGTCCTTCGTAGGACGCGAGAAACTGCAGATACTCATCCACTGTCTTCGGAATGATATCGAAGTAGAGCCGCTTTGCGGTCTTCGGCTTCTGGAACATGAACAACGCCAGACTCGCTGGCGATGCGTAAGTAAGCCATTCATCAATCGTCAGGCCATTCCCCTTGGACTTGGAGATCTTCTCTCCCTTCTCGTCCAGGAACAGCTCGTAGTTGAAGCCCTCTGGCGGCGTGCCACCGAGTGCGCGTGCGATCTTGGACGATAACGTGACCGAGTCGATGAGGTCCTTCCCTGCCATTTCGTAGTCGACGCCAAGCGCGACCCATCGCATCGCCCAATCTGCCTTCCACTGACACTTGACCGCGCCGCCGGTGACCTTGGTTTCAACATTCTCCCCAGTCTCGGGATCGACGTATGTGACTGTGCCCGCTTCGACGTTGCGCGCGATCATCGGCACCTGCAGGACTTTTCCGGTACGAGGACACACAGGCAGAAATGGTGAGTACGTTGCCCGACGTTCTGCCCCGAGTGTTGGCAGGATGATGTTCATCACGTCGTCATAGGCGGCGAGCATGCGCAGCAGTGTCGCATCCATCATGCCGCTCGTGTAGCATTCGGTCGCAGAGTAGAATTCGTAGTCAAAGCCGAAGCTGTCGAGAAAGGCTCTGAGCCGCGCGTTATTGTGCGCGGCAAAGCTTGGATGCTCACTCGAAAATGGATCGGGCACACGCGACAACGGCTTATCCAGATACTCTTTCAGCATCTCCTGGTTCGGCACGTTGCTGGGGACCTTCCGCAAACCGTCCATGTCGTCCGAAAAGCAAATCAGGCGGGTCTTGCGGCGCCCCTCTGTCAGCACGTTGAAAGCATGCCGCACCATGGACGTGCGTGCAACCTCACCGAACGTGCCGATGTGCGGCAGGCCCGAGGGACCATAGCCGGTCTCGAAGATGACCGTTTTTTCTTGCCCGTCCTTATTCCGCTCAAGCCGTTTGATCAGGCGGCGCGCTTCTTCAAATGGCCACGCCTTAGCGGTACTGGCGGCTGCCAGCAGATCCGGGTCAATGTCGATGCTCATAGTTCGCTCTGGTAGGTTTTGGTCCGGGTGAAGAGGCGCGCTGGGCTGTCGCGCAAGACGTCTGATACGTAGGGTATTAAGCCACCGAAACGTTCGCCGGAACCGGAAAGAACACGAAGTCAGCGGCAACCTAGAGTGCTTCCGGAAAAGTGGAAACCGGTTTTCCGATGAGAAGCACGATAAAAACAAACAACTAGGGTCATTCCGTCATTCAACGAAAAGCGGAATGACCCTAGTTGCCAGCGATCGTATTCGTCAACGCATCTAGCATCAGCCCATGCAACTTTAGACATTCTTTGCGATAACGAGCCGGTCAGCTACATAGAGCCCGTCGGGGAACAAGAGGGATAACCATGAGCCAAAAAATTTCGCCCCAAGCCGCATTGATCTACACGATGATTACCACCTCGGCGGTGGATAATCTTATGTCGGACCCCGAATTGAGACGCATCGGCTGGATCGTCAAGGAGTTGCCAGTTTTCCGCGATTTCGACGAGACGAACCTGATTGAGCACGCTCAGGCCTGCGGCAAGTTAATGTCAGGCCCGGATGGGTTGATCGCAACACTCGAAACAATCGCTTCGGCGCTCCCCGAGCATCTTCGCGAAACGGCGTATGCGCTTGCATGCGAGGTTGCTGTAACCGACGACGTCGTAATTGAGGAGCGTCGCTTCCTGCAATTGCTCCGTCAGCATCTGCATCTCGACAAGCTAACGACATCCGCGATCGAACGCGGAGCCCTTGCGCGCCACCAGCCGCTGTGACGTTTAGTCTGGTCGCACACAGGTGAACCGGCCGGTCGTGGTTCACTTGCTGAGACACGCTAGGAACGAATGCATGGCTTCGGCGGCGGTCTCCAGATTGCCTGTTCGCGTGAACCCGGATTTGACTCGGGGCGAGAGGTCATGATCGCCGTCGCCCATCCACGCGATCTGGATCGCCGGCGATAGGGAATAGCTTGAGACGTCCTCACGCGTCCCGAATGGATCGCGCTCGCCCTGCACAATGAGTCCGGGCGTTTGTAAGTGTACGAGGTGAGCGGTGCGCAGCGTGTCGGGCTTCTTCGGCGGGTGAAAAGGATAGCCCATACACACTAGGCCGGCGATGGCGCCCTTAGTGAAAAGATCATCTGCGATCATGCAGGCGGCGCGTCCACCCATCGACTTGCCGCCAATAACGATGTGTGGCTTGGAACCAAGGATCTCGCGCAACGTGGCTACGGCGACGCGGTATTCATCCAGAAGTACCGGCATCCGGGGCGGCGGTCGTCGTTTGCCATCCTGCTGGCGCGCCGCCATATAAGCAAACTCGAAGCGGGTAACGCCGACCCCGCGCGACACAAGCAGGCCAGTGAGCGTTTCGAAGAACGGGCTTGCCATGCCTTGCCCCGCTCCGTGTGCCAGTAATAGATGCGGCAGTGCGGAACGAGACTTGCTCGATTTTTCCGGGGCACAGGTCAGTAGATTGATCATGGTATTTCCTGTTGGCCGAAGTGACACGCGCACCATCCCCGAAAGGCTTTTCACAAAGCTTCGTGAGGGAATGTGCGCAATGGGGTGCGCCAGTGTAGTCTCAACACTCATTCGAGCGAGGCAAAGCCAGTGGACGTTTTTCCCGGCATTTCTGAACCAATATTTCGCCTTTCGGCATTCATTTCGATCCTTGTCGTGCTGGCAGCTTGCGAGCTATGGGCGCCGCGCCGGAAGCTGGTGGCCTCGAAGGCTCGGCGCTGGCTGACCAATATCTCGATCGTTGCTCTCGGTAGCCTCGTCGTACGCGCGATGGGAGCCTTGGCCGTTCCGCTTGTTGCGGTTGCCGCGGCGATATTCGCGGCCAGTCATGGCTGGGGCATCCTGAACATGGTTGCGTTGCCGGGATGGCTTGAGATCGTGATTGCCCTTCTGGTGCTTGATCTGGCGATCTGGTTCCAGCACTTGATGTCGCACAAAATCCCCGTGTTCTGGCGCCTGCATCGCATGCACCACGCGGACCGAGACATAGATGTCACGACGGCGTTGCGATTTCACCCCATCGAGATCGGCCTGTCGATGCTTTGGAAAATCGTTTGCGTCCTGGCGTTGGGCGCGGCGCCTCTGGCTGTCATCCTATTCGAGGTCATTCTCAACGGATGCGCCATGTTCAACCATGCGAATCTACGTTTGCCCGCTTCGGTTGACGGGTTTCTCCGTCTGTTTTTGGTGACACCGGACATGCACCGAGTCCACCACTCTGTGCTGAATCGCGAACACGATTCCAACTACGGCTTCAACTTGTCGATCTGGGATCGGTTGTTCGGAACTTACGTGGCACAGCCGAAAGGCGGCCATGAAGGAATGACCATTGGTCTCTCGCAGTATCAAACCGAGGATCCGACGCGGCTATGGTGGAGCCTGAGACTACCCTGGAAGCCACTTGCGCGCCGACATGAACCACCCAAAGATCAGCCAAATCCCAACGTGAAACGTGTCTGAACGAGACCACAGAAAAGGCTTGCCTCAATTTCGTCGCACCAGAGACTAGCATTTGCTAACCTCGTTCAAAATTGGCCTACGGGGGCTGAGAAATGCGAGCTTTTCTATTGACACGGCTCGTTGCAGCCGGTGCGATCGTCGTTTCCTGTGCAGCAGGTACGGCTGCATTTACGCCTGCCGCCATCGCTCAGACGGCCGTTGCAGACGTGATTGTGCCTCCGGCCCCTAAACCAGCCGTGCCGAAGCCGACACCGGCAAAACAGCTGTTTGGTTCCAAGGATCGCCCCGCTGACCTCAAGCCACGTGCCATTGGGTTTTACTCACGCGGTTGCTTAGCGGGCGGTCAGGCCTTGCCGATTGACGGGCCGGCGTGGCAGGCGATGCGTCTGTCACGCAACCGCAATTGGGGCCATCCAAATCTCATCAAGCTCATTGAAAGGTTGGCGACGGACGCCAAGCGGGAGGACGACTGGCCTGGCCTCCTTGTGGGCGATCTAACACAGCCGCGCGGCGGACCGATGCTGTCGGGTCACGCGAGCCATCAGATTGGGCTTGATGCTGATATCTGGCTGACACCGATGCCGGATCGGCGACTGAGCTGGGCGGAGCGCGAAACGACGTCAGCCGTATCAATGCTGGCCGACACCTTGTCAGTTGATCCCAAGGTATTCACAACCAAGCACGTGAAACTTATCCAACGTGCTGCTTCCTATCCCGAGGTTGAGCGGATTGGTGTGAACCCTGCCATAAAACTCGCCCTCTGCCGGGCGGAAGGCGGAGACAAGCCCTGGCTGCAAAAGATTCAAGGCTGGCCTGGGCACCATTATCATATGCACATTCGCATCAAATGCCCGGAAAATTCAGACGGATGTACCGGACAAGGGCCACCAACCCACACGAGCTGTGCGCATGCCGAAAAATGGTATCGCGACACAAAGGCGTGGCTGGAACAGCCGAAAAAGCCAAAGCCGAAGACTGAGGCCAAGAAGCCGTCGAAGCCCAAGCCCGAGGTCACGCTGACGGATCTGCCGAACGCTTGCGAGGATGTTCTCACCGCGGCATCGGCCGGTAGCCCGAAAAAACAGATCGAACATGTTCTGGCACCCGCACGGAAACCGGTGTCACGGGCTGCGGCCGTATCCCCCACGCGTTGACCGTCGTTTTTTGCCCGCGCGAAGCGCAGGTTCATGCGCCCTGCGACACCCCTGTGCCGATCGGACAGCTGACGCCCGTGCCACCCAGTCCGCAGTATCCGTGCGGAACTTTTGCTAAGTATTGCTGGTGGTCAGCTTCGGCGAAGTAGAACGCAGGCGCGTCCTTTATCTCGGTTGTAATCGGCCCGTATCCCTTCGCCTTTAGCGCGGCTTCGTACATTTTCTTCGAGGAGTCCGCCGCGTCTCGCTGCGCTGGCGTGAATGCGTAGATGCCGGAGCGATATTGCGTGCCAACGTCGTTGCCTTGTTGCATCCCCTGCGTTGGATCGTGGCTCTCCCAGAATGTCTGCAGCAGACGTTCATAGGAAATGATCTCGGGCCGATAGACAACGAGCACCACCTCGTTATGCCCGGTCAGGCCCGTACAGACTTCGTGGTAGGTCGGATTCGGCGTAAATCCGCCCGCATAACCAACCGCCGTAGCGTAAATCCCTTCGCCCAGTTCCCAGAATTTCCGTTCTGCGCCCCAAAAGCACCCCATGCCGAACAAGGCCTTCTCGGTGTCGGTAGGATAGGGCTCTTGCAGCTTCGTGCCGAGCACGTAGTGGGTTTCGGCTGTTGGGATTGGGTCGGGACGACCCGGTAAAGCCTTCGACGGCTGCGGCATTTCAATCTTCTTTGAGAACGAAAACATGATCGCAAATCACCTTCAGATTGCCTTTTCCAATGATATAGTCCGCCCGGCCACCGTGCGAAGGTCAACGTGCGTGAGAATAGTCTGTAGGACAACACGACTTCGCGAACTCGGGGCAAATGCCCCGAAAATATGGGGCATACCAGCGTCGTCAGGGGGCGTTTGAGGTAACGGTGTAGGAGGGATGTGATGGTTGAGGCGACATCCGGCGCGGAAAATGCGCCCCAGAAAGAGACTGCCATGGCGTCACGCCCAAAACCCACAGGGGCTCTGACCGAGGGGCGAGAGAGGTTCCAGGCAGGCGCTGGGCGCACGATCTCCTTCTCGTTGATCTTCCTTCTCCTTTTACCCTTCTTCGTCAGTCTCGGACCTATGCTGTTCTGGCGTGTGTCCCAAGGGCATTGGGCAGGCACTGTCGGTCTCGCCATACTTGCCGTCGCGTTCACGGCAATCATGTATTTAATCTTCGTAGAGCTGATCTTCTCGATCCGTTCACGCGTGGTGTTCGGCGAGAAGACGGTCCGACTGAGCTTGCCCCAGGGGCGGGGGCTCATGTCGCCGTTCAGCTATGAACTCCGTGACATCCCCTATGAAGATATCGCCGCGATCGAAATCAGACGCGAAGTCTACGGTGGTACTTTGGCCCCCGTTATGATGAAGGGCGCACGCATTCGATTGAAGGACGGTAGTTATTATCGTCTCGGGTATGTCAACGAAGCCAATGTGGACCCCTGCTTGCCGTTCACCGAGATCGGCGAGAAAATCGCCGCGCGAGCCGATGCGGAAATCATCGACGGCGGCGACGTACGTCGGTCGGCCATGAAGAAATTCCTTGGTTTGATGGCTGTGGGACGCGAAGTAGCGCCGATTGAGCCCGAAGAAATCAAAGCGCTCAATGCCCGCCATAACCTCATGATGACGATCATGGTCGGCAGCTTGGTACTGTTGGTTGGCCTGGGTATCGCGTCTGAGCGGGATGACAGCCATATCGGCCATGCAGCCTTGCTCGGCAGCATCTGGTCTGGCCCCGCGACCGTGCCACCACCCTCGACAGGCAGATAAGCTCCAAGAAGAGAAAGCTCAGTTGGCGTAAACGTCGATCTGTTTGCGTCGACGGCCTGCATAAGCGGCCCATGTTCCCGCGAGCCCGAAAAGCAGGAATGTTGGAAGCCCGATAAGCAGGTTTACACCGTAGGCCCAGACCCACGGATAGGTGGCTTCCGACACGGCCTTCTGGGCCGCGATCAGCGATTGTGGTGCAAGCTCGGCAATGTGCTCCGAAAATGGTGTTCCGCGGAACGCGCTGATGCCGCTCAGCGCAGGAGTCGCGTCCGCGACGAAGGCGATAGCGGCGACGAGCAGCAGAACATAGGCGAGGAATCGCAGCGCGGTACGCCCAATGTTGCCGATCAGGCGTACAAGCAGCGTTGCGAAACGCACCACGAGCCGCACAAGATTCGTCGCCACATGCACCGGGATCATCAAAATCCGCGAGATGAGGTGAGCAAGCTGGCGTATGAGCATCATTGGGCGGGCACCTGCCGACAGTTTTGTCTCCTCTTGGCTAGCGGGGAGATGCGGCGCGCGCAAGGTCAACAATGGCGAATGCTATCTTCAACACGAGAGTTCGCCATCCTGCGCCCTGTCGCCTCTGAACATTCGGATTCGACGAACCTCTAAATTCCGTTGAAATCATTGAGGCAATCAGTGTATTGCGCTCGCTCACGATCTCGCTATAGTGCGCGCCTTCTCTTGCGAGATCAGTCTGGAGGGGTGGCCGAGTGGTTGAAGGCGCACGCCTGGAACGCGTGTAGGCGGGCAACCGTCTCGAGGGTTCGAATCCCTCTCCCTCCGCCACTTCGGTATAAAACCGGGAACGCCGATTCCCGCCGTTTTCCCTCCCTTGGTAGCTACCAGCGTCCGCAACAGGACGTTTTTGCTGCCCTTGATGTAGATCGCGTCGTCCGCGACCTCGACGTGCTGGGCAAAGGCCCGGACGTGTTCCCGCCGATAGCCGCCCTTTGCAAGCCGCAGTCGCGTGCGTGCTTCGCTCGCCAGTTCCCGCACGGCTGCCCCTGTGAGGCGCTGGTGGGTGGAGCTTGCGAGCATGGCTTCGATCCGCGTGGCGTCGGCGCGCGCTTGATCCCGAAGTGCCGTGAGGCCCGCGATGCGCTCGCCAAGCGAGGATTCGGCCGGGTCGAGCGAACCGGCTTCAATGGCGTCGTAGAGGCGCTTGAGGCGATTGTCGGCCTCGGCCGCGCGATGGTTCAGCTCCGCGATATGCTGGCTTCGCCGCTCGACGCCCTCTTGCCGACGATCCAGCAGCGAGGCGAGCACGTCTTCGATCCGCTCGGGGTCGAGCAGCCTTTCCTCGATATGGCTGACCACAATGCGGTCGAGCTTGTCCATGGGGATCGCCCGGCCCTTGCAGCCGGTTTCGCCCTGCCGCGCCCGGATCGAACAGGCATAGTAGCGATAGCGGCCGTTCTTGCCGGTGCGCAGCGTCATCGCGCCTCCGCAATTGCCGCAATGGCAAATGCCGGTCAGCAGGTTCGGGCCACTGACGACGCGCGGCGGCGTCACCTTCGGGTTGTTCACCTTCAAGCGGTTCTGCACGGCCTCGAATATCTCAAGGTCGATCAGGGCCGGCACCGGGACGGTGACGATTTCTTCCTCGGGCTTCACCACGCCCTTGTTGGAGCGGCGATTGAAGCGATGTTCGCCGATATAGGTGCGCCGGGTCAGAACACGGTGAAGCTGGCCGATGCCCCAACGCCCGCCGTTGCGGGTGAACATGCGGTGCTTGTTCAGGTGGTTGACGATGTTCTTGACGCCCATGGGGCCGGACGTGCCGTTCCCCTCTGACGCAAGGCGGAAAATCAGCCGCACGGTGTCGGCATGAAGCGGGTCGATCTCCAGCTTCTTCTTCATCTTTGCGCCGCGCTGTTCTGCATCGACGACGCGGTAACCGATGGGCGGCAGCGAGCCGTTCCAGAAGCCTTGCCGGGCGTTCTCCTTCAACGCCCGCATGACGTGCTTGCCGTTCTCCTTGGACTGGTATTCATCGAACAGCGCCATGATCTGCCGCATCATGACGTGCATGGGGTCATCCCCCATTTCCTGCGTGATGGAGACCAGCTTGACGCCGTTCTTGGCGAGTTTCCTGACGTTGAACTCCAGCTCGAAGTGATCGCGGAAGAACCGGCTGAACGAATGGACCACGACAACATCGAAGGGCGCGGGCTTGGACGTGCCTGCCTCGATCATCCGTTGAAACTCGGGCCGGCGGTCGTTGGTCGCAGATGCGCCGGCTTCCACGAAGGTTTCGACAAGCTGGTAGCCGCGCGAGGCGCAATAAGCCTCACCCTGCTTGCGCTGGTCGGGGATCGACACGTCATGCTCGGCCTGCCGCGTCGTGGAGACGCGCAGGTAGAGCGCGGCGCGCAGCGCGACATGGGGACTTTGCATATTCATAGCGCGCTTCCTTTCGCGGCACGGCGCTCGATCAGCGGCAATTCCAGCGCCACGCGATCATGCAGCACCTTGGGCACGACCTTCTGGCCTTCGCCGGGGTCCATGCGGACAAGGCCGTAGTTCGCCATTGTCTTGAGGGTTCGGGACAGGCTGGGCTTCGACCGCCCGGTGATCCGCGACAATTCCTCCAGCGAGCCGGGCGACTGCTCGTCGATGACACGAAGCAACTCGCGATTCCCACTGGACAGGATTTGCGCGAAGGATTCCGTGGACGTGAACCACACCTTCGGATCGTCGGCCGCCGGCTTTTCCTCGCCCTTGGCGATCCGCATGGTGCGGGCCTTCATTTCTTCATAGTCGGCAATCCCGACTTTCAACGTGGTCATGTTACGCCTCGCTCCTTCAACACCGCGTCCACCGCCTGCCAGAAGTCGGCCAGCAGCGTGGCCGCGTCCTCGTAGGCGTAGGGCTTCACGGTCTGGAGGCGGTGCCGATGGTCCATCGGCTCGCCGCGCCTGCCCCGGCCGACCGGATGGGCGTTATCGAAGCCAACCAGCCGTTCGCCCGAAGGCCCGTGAAGCGTGAGCGAATAATCGAGGCCATGCGGCTTTTCCGGCGAGGCCGGAACGCGGGTGACGATGAACTTCACCCAATGGCCGCCCTCGGGATCGACAACGAGCACCTGTCCGTCGAGGTCCAGTAGCGTGTCGAGGCTCGGGTCACGATCCTCGCTCATGGCTTACCGTTACCATCAGTTGTTAATGGCGGCAAGCCCTGTTTGGCGGGATCGTCGATTGGGCCGAACAGCCGGTCGAGCACGTCGCCGAAATACCGCTCGAAGATTTGCAGCTCTTCCTCGGTGATCGGCACCTTCTCGGGCCAGTCGTCGAAGACCGGCAACGACTCCACATCGACGATGCGAAGCGGCGACCTGCGGCGCTCCCGGCCGTCTGGCGTGGGTTCGTCGGTATAGTCGTAGAGGTCTTCGGGCAGCGTTTCGGGGATCGGCTGTCGCGGTCGCCCTTTGCGGGCGCGGCGGCGCTCTGCGCACATGGAACCCTCCTTGGTTCTGGTGGATTCCGGGGCGATCAAGGCCCCGGAATTAAGCGAACCATGGAGGGCAGTCGGCGGCCTGTAGCGTGCCGCATTTGTGCCTATGCGCTGGCGGCACCCCCTTTTTACTTTTGCAGTGACGTTGCTGTGCTGGTTTGCTCAACGTAAGTTCAAATCATGCAGTGGAAGAATCGAAATCTCCGAGCGTTGGCCGATATTGTGTGTGGCAATGTCGATCACTTTCCTTATCGGTCGAGCAGCTACATCACCGAGTTCTTCGAGGACTGCGACCTTGAATATGCCCACGATGGATCAACGCGCTGGGCTTGGACCGCTGCGCGCTTGGAAGAAGTGCTTGCAATGCCTCATTCGCGCCCATCGGTTCCGCCCGACGCGTTTGTGCGGATCATCCGGCGTGTGCTCGACAAGGGAGAGGCGGAAGAAGGTGACGAGGACCGGAGTAAGGCACTCGCCGCCTTGAATATAGTGCTCGCGCGTGAAGGCTGGGAGGCGTTCTATGATGAACACGGCACCGGTCAGCTTCGACATATCGCAACGAATACGGTCGCGGAGGTTGCCAACCCACATCGTCCGCTTACTCCGCAAGAGCTACAGCGCAAAGAGCTGCTAACCGCATATCTCGACAAGTGCGCGGAGGACGAGTTGATTGAGGAGGTTTTGCTACCGCTATTCCGACAACTCGGATTCCATCGCGTAACTGCTGTTGGCCACAAGGATAAGTCCCTAGAATACGGCAAGGACGTATGGATGAAGTTCACGCTGCCGACGCTCCATGTCCTCTACTTTGGCATCCAAGCTAAGAAAGGGAAGCTGGATTCGGCGGGCATGAGCAAGGGCGGGTCGAACAACATTGGCGAGATACTGAATCAAGTAACGATGATGCTCGGACACGAGATATTCGACCCGGAGGTGAACAGGCGCGTGCTGGTCGATCACGCATTCATCGTTGCCGGGGGCGAGATAACCAAGCAGGCGAAAAACTGGCTAGGTGAGCGGCTGGACGCGACTAAGCGTTCGCAGGTCATGTTTATGGACCGCGAAGATATACTCAATCTTTTCATCGTGACGAACCTGCCGCTGCCGAAGGGTGCGCTTCCCCCTTCACCGGCAGCGGACGATTCGGACGAGATACCATTCTAGCAGAACACGAGGCGCGAGAATCTAAGTTCGCCGTGCCTTTGCGAAGCCGCGATCCGTGGCGATAAACCGCTCCAGCATGGGCACGATCAGCCTGACGGGATCGGCGGCGGGCTGGCCGGTTTCGCGGGCCAGCACCTCGGCATAGGCGACCAGATCGCGGTGAAGTGGCGCAGGTAGCTCCACCGTCACCTTGACCGGCTTATCGTCGGGCAGCGGGCCGAGTTTCAGCCTGGTCATGGTCAACCTCCTGCCGGCTCGAACACAAGGTCGCGGGTCACGATGATCCTGACCGGGAAACCGGGCCTGATGGTCAGCGTGGGCGCGACCTGCAACTGGCGCTGGACGATCTGCTGGCCGGCCTGATTGACGGTATCCTGCGCCCCGTCGCGGATAGCCCGGATCAGCCTGTCCTCGTCACTGGTCGCCAGCTCCGTGCCGACTGCGAGCAATGTGGACAGCCCGGCCGCCTTCATCAGATCCCACCAATGATAATCGACGCCATCCTCAAGGCCGGCATAGCCGCTGGCGTCCGCGCCCGGCAGGCGTTCAAGGACAATGGATCGGCCGCCCGGCAGGATCAGCCGGTTCCATACAAGCAAAACCCTGCGCTGTCCGAAGGTCACGCCGTCATCATATTGGCCGATGATGCGCGTGCCCTGCGGGATCAGGAGCAGCGAGCCGGTCGGGCTGTCATAGACGTTTTCCGTCACCTGCGCCGTGATCTGGCCCGGAAGGTCGGAACGGATGCCGGTGATGAGTGCGGCCGGGATCACGGCCCCCGCCTGAAGGATGTAGGGCGAAGCTGGCGGCGTGACCCGATCCGGCGTGACGGTCTGCCGGTCCACGGGTCCATTGAGGAAAGCCGCGTGCCGGTCCTGCGTGCCGGCCTGTCCTCCAAGATCGAGACCGGCAAGGCCGGGCATGGCCGTTCCTGCCGGGGCTGCCGTGCGCGGGCCAGACTGGAAGAACACGTTGCTCAAGCGCGCGGCTTCTTCCTCGGCACGGCGGCGTTCTTCTGCGGGATCGACGGCGGGCGTCGTCATGACGGGCGGCGCGACCGGCTGGCCCCTGTTCTGCGCGTCGAGGATCGGACGGCCAAGGTCGCCCGGCAGCGCCGGCCCAAGAACGGGGCCAGTATAGTCGCGCGGCAGGCCGGACAAGCCGTCCGCCGTGGGGCGGTTCTCGGTCGAATAGAGTTCTTCGCCTCCCGGCCCCGCATCGCGGGTCTGGAGCGCGTAGATCAGCGCGCCGCCGATGCCGAGCAGCGCGACAGCGCCGACGCCTGCCAGCATCTTGCGGGACAGGCGCGTGACGCGGGGCGGCTCGGCGCGCAGCCGCATGGGCGCGGCGGTATCGGTGATGGTGTTGTCTGTCATGACGGGGAATCTCCGGTCGCGCTGGCGGGCTGCACGGCGGCGGCCTGCGTCGGATTGATGCGGACGATCCTGACGACCTGTTGGCGGTTGCCAGAGCCAAGGCGCAGCTCGGCAGCGCCGAACAGGCGGTCCACGATCAGGATGTTCTGGTGGACCCGGCTGTTGACGATCTGCGGTTCGCCGTTCGATCCGAGCACGAAAATCGGCGGCATCTCGCCTTGCACGATCCCGGCCGGGAAGATGACATAGACGCGGCGGCCATCGTCGAAGACGGAAATGGGCCGCCATGGCGGGCTGTCGCCCTGCACCTGCAAGGCGTAGCGGTAATTCCTCGCGGTCTCGGTCGGGATAATCGGCGCGGCCGGGACGGTGTGACGCTGGCCGGGCGTTGCGGGATAGGCCCAAGCCACGGCGGGCATGTAAAGCGATTCCCGCGCGCGCAACTCGATCATGTAGGTGCGGCGGTCGGTGGTGACGACAAGGTTGGTGGAAATGTCGGGGCGCGTCGGTTTGACAAGTATATGGACGCGGCGGTTTGCGCCGCTGCCGCTCTCGGTGTCGCCGATGATCCAGCGGGCGGTGTCGCCGGCCGCGATCGGCCCTGCACCAGTCAGGCTCTCGCCCGGCTCCAGGGCGATGCTGGTGATCTGCCCGACTGCGGCATAAACTTGATAGAGCGCGCCTTCGCTCCACGGAAAAATCTGGATGGCGTTATAGTAACCTTCCCGGCGCGGCTCGACGCGGGCGGCTGCGTTGGCGTTCTCGACGCGGCCGGTCGGTGTGCCAGCAGCCTGCCCGCCCCGCGCCACGGTCCATGCCGGGGGCACATGCAACGGCCGGGGCGTGTCGTCGGTGGCGGCCGCCTGCACGGTGGGCAGCGGCGGCACCTCGGCGTCATAGCTCCATTGCTGGGTGCGATTGGTGGCGCAGCCTGCGAGCATGGTGGCTGAAAGCAGCACGGCTGCGATTGTCGGGGTGCGGGTGATCATCCTCATTGGCTCATCTCCCGCGACCACGAGATTGCATTGACGTAGATGCCGAGCGGATTGGCGCGCAGGCGTTCGGCGTCGCGTGGCGTCTGGATCACGATGGTCAGGATCGCGGTCCATCGCTCGGTCGTGGAAAGCTGGCCGTTCTCGAAATGGCGTTCGGTCCACGCCACGCGGAAGCTGTCGGGCGACGCCCGGATGACGCTCGAGACCTCGACGGCGATCTGCTGACGGCCGACGCGCGTGAACGGGTCGTTGGCGCGAGCGTAGTCGTTCAAGGCCGCCGCGCCGCGATCTGTGGTGAACTCGTAGGCGCGAAGCCAGTTCTGGCGGACAATGATGGCGTCTGCCGGGATCGCCCGGACCTGCTCAATGAAGCGGCCGAGATGGAAAGCGATCTGCGGGTCAGTCGGGCGATAGTCGGTGGCGGCCGGAGCGACGGTCTGCGCCTGTCCGAGATTATCGACCTGCACCACCCATGGCACCACGGTCCCTCGTGCCGACTGCCAGACCAGCGCCGAGGCGAAGCCTGCGGAAAGAATCAAGGAGCCGAAGGCCATGAGCCGCCAGTTGCGAGCCTGCACGCGGGCCGAGCCGATACGCTCGTCCCATGCCTGCGCGGCCTTCTGATAGGGCGTCTCGGGTTCCGGCGATTTGCCGTAGTGGGTTGCTGGTCGTTTGAAGATGCTCATGAGCGGTCACTTTCGGAAAGGTTGATGGAGGGACCGGAGCCGTGGCTGTCGCCGGAGCGCACCGCATGGGCTGCCATGGTGGTGCCGTGGTTCATGGCCTGCGAGCGACGCATCCGCTGCGCCCATGCGGGCGGGCTGCCGGTCGGGCCGGATGCAGCTGCGATAGGATCGGCGTTTGCGCCGCCAACCGTGCCTGCGGTGGATGAACCGCCGGTCACACCGAAAGCCGCGCGTGCGCCACCGGAAAAGCTGGATTTGACGCTTTCGCTGGCGCGGGTGGCGGCACGTTTGAGCGGCGAGATGGCGGCCGATCCAGCGGCACGGGCAACACCGCCAAGGCCGGAGGCGACACCGGCCGCACCGGATTGGCCGAGCGAGCCGACGCTATAGGCGGCGGTCGCTGCGCCCGCGGTGGCCGCACCGCCGCGGACGGCCGCGGCCCCGCCGGATAAGGCAGCAGCCCCACCCTTGGCGGCGAGCAAGGTTGCACCGCCAGCGGCGACGCCTGCACCTGCGACGGCAAGCCCGGTTCCCACGGCTGCGCCCGCGCCGAGCTGCGGGCCGCCAGAGACGATGCCGTTGGCAATGCCGGGGCCGAAGATGCCGAGGCCGAGCAGCGACAGCGCGGCGAGCACAATCGCCATGGCGTCGTCGATGCTCGGGGTCGCCCCGCCGAAACCGGCCGTGAATTGCGAAAACAGGGTGCTGCCGATGCCGATGATGACGGCGAGCACCAGAACCTTGATGCCGGACGATACCACGTTGCCAAGCACCTTCTCGGCCATGAACGCGGTCTTGCCGAAAAGGCCGAAGGGGATCAGGACGAAGCCGGCGAGCGTGGTCAGCTTGAACTCGATCAGCGTCACGAAAAGCTGGATGGCGAGGATGAAGAAGGCCAGCACCACCAGCGCCCATGCGAACAACAGGCACGCGATCTGGATGAAATTTTCAAAGAAGGCGATCCAGCCCATCAGGTCGGAAATGGAATCGAGAAGCGGACGGCCGGCGTCGAGGCCGGTCTGCGCCACGCGGCCCGGCCGCATCAGATCGGCGACGGAAAAGCCGGTGCCCGACGCCATGAGGCCGAGGCCGGCGAAGCTCTCGAAGACGATCCGGGCGAGGTTGTTCCAATTGCTGATGATGTAGGCGAAGACGCCGATGAACAGCGTCTTTTTGACCAGCCGGGCGATGACGTCGTCATCCGCGCCCCACGCCCAAAACAGCGCGGCAAGCGTCACGTCGATGACGATCAGGGTGGTGGCGATGAACGCGACCTCGCCGCCGAGCAGTCCAAAACCGCTGTCGATGTAGGAGGTGAAGACTCCGAGAAAATTGTCGATGACGCCCGTGTTGCCCATGGTCAGCGCGCCTCGCTGCGGTCACGGCCGAGGAAACGGTCGCGAGATTCTGCCCATGCGGCGAGGCAATCGGTGTCGCTCGCCGCCGCCTCGCCGAGCTGCTGGCAACGGCGCAGGGTTTCGCCCAACGGATCGGCCGGGGGCTGGAAGGCCGGCGCAGAGGGTGGCGCGGAAGGCTCGTCCTTCCGCGCCATGTCGATTGCGGTCACTGTCAAGGCAATCGCAACGAACACCACGGCCCCGAGCCGGGCCAGCAACTTGCC